>NZ_JAQZAD010000002.1:0-460 GCF_028640935.1 Pseudomonas sp. SHLD1 | reverse complement strand
GAACACCCGGGCGCCTTCCAGATCACCGGCCTGGCGCAGTTGCAGCAGGCGATCGGTCAGCGGCAGGGCGGTGCCTTCGATGTCCTTGATAGCCGCCAGCAGGCGCTGTTCCTCGGCGGTGGCGCCCTGGCTGGCATACAGCTGATCCATGGGCTCGGCGGACTGGCGATAGAAGGCCTTGAGGCGATCGATGTCGGCCAGGCGACTGGCCAGGGGCGCGACGTCGTGGATCAGCACCGTATCGCGAATGGCGATGGCGCGGTCGTGCACACTGCCGCGGAAGTTGATGGCGTAGCGCTGCTTGACGCTGGCGCCCTGGCTGACGGCGGTCAGGGTGTCATCGATGACGCCGACGCGCTGGACGCCAACGAGGGTGATCAGCAGCATCAGCACCAGGATCAGGCCGAAGCCCAGGCCCAGGCGGGCGGCCATGGAAAGGGGAGTACGCATTGATACCTCG
>NZ_JAQZAD010000006.1:0-680288 GCF_028640935.1 Pseudomonas sp. SHLD1 | reverse complement strand
AAGCTCATTGAAGCTCATTGAAGCTCATTGAAGCTCATTGAAGCTCATTGAAGCTCATTGAAGCTCATTGAAGCTCATTGAAGCTCATTGGACCGGGCGCGACGGAAGTTCACGGAAAGCCAAAAATTTTGCTGAGAATCCACGCAATGGGTACGACAGGTGCCCCCACCATCAGGCTGAGCACCTGTCATCTAAGCGTTTAAATGCCAGCCTTCTTCTTCAACCGCCAGGCGTGCAGCAGCGGCTCGGTGTAGCCGCTGGGCTGCTCGCGGCCCTTGAAGATGAGGTCGCGGGCGGCGCGGTAGGCGTAGGAGCTGTCGAAGTGGCCGGCCATGGGCTCGTAGAGCGTATCGCCGGCGTTCTGGCCATCGACCACCTTGGCCATGCGCTGCAGCGTCTCGTCCACCTGTTCGGCCGTGACCACGCCATGGTGCAGCCAGTTGGCGATGTGCTGGCTGGAGATGCGCAGGGTGGCGCGGTCTTCCATCAGGCCGACGTCATGGATGTCGGGCACCTTGGAGCAGCCCACGCCCTGGTCGACCCAGCGCACCACGTAGCCGAGGATGCCCTGGCAGTTGTTGTCCAGTTCCTGCTGGATGGCTTCGGCGGACCAGTCCGGCGACTCGGCCACCGGCACGCTGAGCAGCCCGGCGAGCAATTCGCCACGGGCGGCGTCGACGTCGCTGCGTTCCAGCTCCTGCTGCACCTGCTGGACGTTGACCTGGTGGTAATGCAGGGCGTGCAGCACGGCGGCGGTGGGCGACGGTACCCAGGCGGTGTTGGCGCCGGCCTTGGGATGACCGATCTTCTGTTCCAGCATGGCGGCCATCAGGTCGGGCATGGCCCACATGCCCTTGCCGATCTGCGCCTTGCCACGCAGGCCACAGGCCAGGCCGACCAGCACGTTGTTGCGCTCGTAGGCGGTGATCCACTTCGAGGTCTTCATGTCGCCCTTGCGCAGCATGGGCCCGGCCAGCATGGCGGTGTGCATCTCGTCACCGGTGCGGTCGAGGAAGCCGGTGTTGATGAAGGCCACCCGCGCGGCGGCGGCGGCGATGCAGGCCTTGAGGTTGACGCTGGTGCGGCGCTCCTCGTCCATGATGCCCAGCTTGACGGTGTTGGCCGGCAGCCCCAGCAGGGCCTCGACGCGGTCGAACAGCTGCACGGCGAAGGCCACCTCGGCCGGGCCATGCATCTTGGGTTTGACGATGTACACCGAGCCGCTGCGGGAGTTGCCCTGGCGCTTGAGGTCGTGCATGGCGATGGTCACGGTGACCAGGGCGTCGAGGATGCCTTCGGGGATCTCGCGACCGTCCTCCAGCAGCACCGCCGGATTGGTCATCAGGTGGCCGACGTTGCGGATGAACAGCAGCGAACGTCCGTGCAGGTTCAGCGGCTGGCCGTCGGCGCCCTGGTACTCGCGATCGGGGTTGAGGCGACGGGTAAAGGTCTCGCCACCCTTGCTGACCTCTTCGGCCAGATCGCCCTTCATCAGGCCCAGCCAGTTGCGATAGGCCAAGACCTTGTCGGCGGCGTCCACCGCGGCGATGGAGTCTTCCAGGTCCATGATGGTGCTGACCGCGGCTTCCATGAGCAGGTCCTTGACCCCGGCCGCGTCGGTCTTGCCAATGGCGCTGGCGCGGTCGATCTGGATCTCCAGGTGCAGGCCGTTGTGGCGCAGCAGCACCGCGGACGGCGCCGCGGCATCGCCCTGGTAGCCGACGAAGACGGCCGGATCGGCCAGTTCGCTGGTGCCGCTCCTGAGATCCACCACCAGGCGACCGTCCTGGATGCGGTAGGCGGTGGCGTCCCGGTGCGAGCCACTGGCCAGGGGCGCCACGCCGTCCAGCACCTGGCGGGCGAAGGCCACCACCTTGGCGCCGCGGGTGGGGTTGTAGCCCTTGCCGCGCTCGGCGCCCTCGCTCTCGGGCAGGGCGTCGGTGCCATAGAGGGCGTCGTACAGCGAACCCCAGCGCGCGTTGGCGGCGTTCAGGGCGTAGCGGGCGTTGAGCACCGGCACCACCAGCTGCGGACCGGCCTGCTCGGCGATCTCGCGGTCGACGCCGGAGGTCGAGGCCTGCACCTGGCCGGGGACCGGTTGCAGATAGCCGATGCCTTCGAGGAAGGCCTGGTAGGCGGGCAGATCGGTGACCGGGCCGGGATGGGCGCTGTGCCAGGTGTCCAGCTCCCCCTGCAGGCGATCACGCTCGGCCAGCAGGTCGCGATTGCGCGGCGCCAGCTCGTGCACCAGGGTGTCCACGCCCGACCAGAAGGCGGCGGTGTCGAGCCCGGTGCCGGGCAGCACTTCCTCGTCGATGAAACGCTGCAGCTCGGTGGCCACCTGCAGGCGGCCCAGGGTAGTGCGGTCGGTCATGATGGCTTTCCTTGATAACGAAACTGTCGAGAGAGGGTTAACCCAGTGCCGCGATGGCGGCCTTGGCGACCTGCGCATCTTCCGGCGCCTTGACGCCGGAGACGCCGACCGCGCCCACCACCTGGCCGTCCACCAGGATGGGCACCCCGCCCTCGAGCATGCCCTGCATCAGCGGGGCGCTGAGAAAGGCGGTGCGGCCGTTGTTGATCATCTCTTCCAGCACCTTGGACTCCTTGCGCGCCAGGGCGGCGCTGCGGGCCTTTTCCGGGGCGATGTAGGCGCTGTTCGGTGCGGCGCCGTCGAGGCGCAGCAGCGCCAGCGGATGGCCGCCGTCATCGGCCACGGCGATGCACACGGCCCAGCCCTGGCGTTCGGCTTCGGCGCGACCGGCGGCCAGCAGGGTGTTGATCTCGGCAAGGGTGAGCACGGCTTTGGTATTCATGGGGCCTCCAGGGTTCAGGGTTGGGTCGGAGCGGCCAGGGCCGCGTCGAGGATTTCGATCCAGTGGCGCACCGGGGTGCGCCCGGCGCCGTCGAGATGACTCTGGCAACCGATGTTGGCGGTGGCGATCACCTCGGGGTGACCACTCTCCAGGGCATCGAGCTTGGCGTCACGCAGCCGCCGCGACAAGTCCGGCTGGGTCAGCGAATAGGTGCCGGCCGAGCCGCAGCAAAGGTGGCCGTCCGGCACCGGCGCCAGCGGAAAGCCGAGGCGCTGCAGGACGCCTTCCACGGCGCCACCGAGGCGCTGGGCGTGCTGCAGGGTGCAGGGGCAGTGGAAGGCCAGCCGCGGGGTGTCCTTCAGCTGCAGCTCTTCCAGCGGCAGCTCGCGCAGCACCTCCACCAGGTCACGGGTGCGCGCCGAGACTTCCCGGGCCTTGGCGGCGTAGACCGGGTCGTCCTTGAGCAGGCTGGCGTATTCCTTGACGAAGGCGCCGCAGCCGCTGGCGGTCTGGATGATGGCTTCGGCGCCGCCCTGCAGCGCCGGCCACCAGGCGTCGATGTTGCGTCGGGCGCGGTCGAGACCGGCCTCCTGGGCATTGAGGTGGTAATCCACGGCGCCGCAGCACCCGGCGCGGGGCGCGGCGTCCAGGCTGATGCCGAGGCGATCCAGCACCCGCGCGGTGGCGGCATTGGTATTGGGCGACAGCCCCGGCTGCACGCAGCCTTCGAGGATCAGCATCCGCCGGGCATGGCGCGGCGCCGGGCGCACGCCCGGGGCGGCGATGCGCGCCGGCAGCTTGGCCTGGACGCCGGCCGGCAGCAGCGGCTTCAGCGCCTGGCCGCCTTTCAGCAGGACGCCGAACAGCCGTGGCTGCGGCAGCACCTGGCGCAGCCCGGCGCGCAGCAGGCGCTGGCCCAGCGGCCGCGGCACCCGGCGCTCCACCTCGGCCCGGCCGATGTCGAGCAATTCGTGGTAGGAGACGCCCGAGGGACAGGTGGTCTCGCAGTTGCGGCAGGTCAGGCAGCGGTCGAGGTGCTCGCGGGTCTTTTCGCTGACCTCGCCGCCTTCGAGCATGCCCTTGATCAGGTAGATGCGCCCGCGGGGCCCGTCCAGCTCGTCGCCGAGCAGCTGGTAGGTCGGGCAGGTGGCATTGCAGAAGCCGCAGTGCACGCAGCTGCGCAGCACCCGCTCGGCATCGGCGGCGCGGGGCAGTTCACGGGCGGCGGGACTCAGATTGGTTTGCATGACGTCTTTCCCCTACAGCCCGGCGTACAGCCGACCCGGATTGAAGATCCCCTGGGGGTCCAGGCGCGCCTTGAGGCGGCGGTGATAGTCGAGCAGCGCGGCGGGTAGCGGATGCTGGGCCTCGCGCTCGGCGTCCGGCGTGTAGCACAGCGCATGGCCACCGGCACGCTCGGCGATCTCGCGCAGGACCGTGGCCGGGGCATCGCTCTTGAGCCAGTACTGGGCACCACCCCAGTCCAGCAATAGGCTGCCGGGCAACTCCAGCAGCGGGGTATTGACCGGTACCGACAGCCGCCACAGCGGCCTGGGGTCGTCGAAGAAGGCCAGCCGCTGTTCGTTGAGCGCGTCCCAGAAGGCCGCGTCCAGGGCTTCACCGCCCAGGCGATCGACGGCCGAGCGCACCGAGCCCTCGCCGCCCTCCAGGCGCAGCTGCAGCCGCCGGCCGTCATGGCAGGCCGCCGAGATCGGCAGGGCTTCGCGGCCCCAGACGGCGAGGCGCTGCAGGGCGCGCGCAGCGTCCAGTTCCAGGCTCAGACTCTGGCTGCAACGCGGCCTGGGCAGCACCTTGAAGGACACCTCGGTGATCACCCCCAGGCAACCCTGGCTGCCGGCCAGCAGGCGGGAGACGTCGTAGCCGGCGACGTTCTTCATCACCTCGCCGCCGAATCTGAGGTGCTCGCCGGTGCCGGTAATCAAGCGGGTGCCCAGGACGAAATCCCTCAGGCTGCCGGCCCAGGGACGGCGCGGACCGGAGAGGCCACAGGCCAGGGTGCCGCCGACGGTGGCGCCCTCCCCCAGCCGCGGCGGTTCGCAGGGCAGCATCTGCCCCTGTTCGGCCAGGGCGGCATCGAGTTCGGCCAGCGGCGTGCCGGTGCGCACCGTGGCCACCAGTTCGGTGGGGTCGTAGTGCACCAGACCGCGGTGGCCGCTGACGTCCAGCGGCTCACCCGCGACCGCACGCCCCAGGTGGGCCTTGGTGTCGCCGCCATGGATGCGCAGCGGCTGGCGACGGACTAGGGCCTCGCGGACCTGGTCGAGGAGCAGTTCCAGGCTGTCCATCAGAAGCGCTCCAGTTCGGGGTGGGGCAGTTGGCCACGGTGCACGTGCAGGCCACCGAATTCGGCGCAGCGGTGCAGGGTCGGCACGTTCTTGCCGGGATTGAGCAGCCCGGGGGCGTCGAAGGCGGCCTTCACCGCGTGGAAGAAGAGCAGTTCGCCGGACTGGAACTGGGTGCACATGGCATTGATCTTTTCCCGACCCACGCCGTGTTCGCCAGTGATGGTGCCGCCCACCGCCACGCAGAGGTCGAGGATGCGGCCACCCAGAGCCTCGGCCTGCTCCAGTTCGCCGGGCCGGTTGGCATCGAAGAGGATCAGCGGATGCAGGTTACCGTCGCCGGCATGGAAGACATTGCCCACCGCCAGGCCGTATTCCGCGGACAGCGCCTCGATGCCGCGCAGGACCTCGGGCAGGGCGCGGCGCGGGATGGTGCCGTCCATGCAGTAGTAGTCGGGCGACAGCCGCCCCACCGCGGGAAAGGCATTCTTGCGCCCGGCCCAGAATTTCTGCCGCTCGGCCTCGTCACGGGCCAGGCGGATCTCGGTGGCGCCGGCGGCGGCCAGCAGGCTGCTGACGCGCTCGATGTCGGCGGCCACGTCGGCCTCCACCCCGTCCAGCTCGCAGAGCAGGATGGCCGCGGCGTCCACCGGGTAGCCGGCGTGGATGAAGTCCTCGGCGGCCCTCAGGGTCAGGTTGTCCATCATCTCCAGCCCACCGGGGATGATGCCGGCGGCGATGATGTCGGCCACCGCCGCCCCGGCACGCTCGATGTCGGCGAAGCTGGCCATCACCACCCGGGCACAGGGCGGCTTGGGCAGGAGCTTGACGGTCACCTCCACCACGACGCCGAGCAGGCCCTCGGAGCCGGTGAACAGCGCCAGGAGGTCGAAGCCGGGACTGTCCAGGGCGGCGCTGCCCAGGGTCAGGCGCTCGCCCTCCAGAGTGACGATCTCCACAGCCAGCACGTTGTGCACGGTCAGGCCGTATTTCAGGCAGTGCACGCCGCCGGCGTTCTCGGCCACGTTGCCGCCGATGGAACAGGCGATCTGCGACGAGGGATCGGGGGCGTAGTAGAGGTCGTGGGGCGCCGCGGCCTGGGAGATGGCCAGGTTGCGCACCCCGGGCTGGACCCGGGCACGGCGGCCATCGGGGTCCACGTCGAGGATGCGATTGAAGCGCGCCATCACCAGCAGCACGCCCTGCTCCAGTGGCAGGGCGCCGCCGGAGAGACCGGTGCCGGCACCGCGCGCCACCAGGGGCACGTTCAGCTCATGGCAGAGGCGCAGGGTCGCCTGCACCTGCTCCACCGTTTCCGGCAACACCACCAGCAGCGGCGTGCTGCGATAGGCCGCCAGGCCATCGCATTCGTAGGGCTTGAGGTCTTCCCTGTCGTGCAGCAGGCAGTGCTCGGGCAGTTCGGCACGCAACCGCTGCAACAGGTGCGCCTTGTCCGGGCGGGGCAAGGCGCCGTCGAGACGTTCGTCGTAGACCAGGCTCATCGGGTAACCACCCTTGTTGTTGTTCTGGCTGGAGAGCCTTCGTTGTACCCCGGCCACGGCCAGGGCGTCCATGGCTCAACGCACTGGTCATACCAGTTTTTGTACCCTCTTCGACCAAAGGATTAGCGGGTTTCAGCCTGCTTGACGGCAAATCCGGTCGGTGGCTCACTAGGATGGAACCTCGTGGTCATACCAGCAGGAAACCCTTATGTCCGCACCCGTCGCCCGCCTTCCCGTTGCCGAGAACGTCAGTCAGCAGATCGAACGGCTGGTGGTGGATGGGGTGCTCAAGGTCGGCCAGCCGCTCCCCTCCGAGCGGCGCCTGTGCGACAAGCTCGGTGTCTCCCGCACCGCCCTGCGCGAGGGCCTGGGGCTGCTGCGCGCCCGTGGCATCATCGAGACCCGCCACGGCCAGGGCAGCTTCGTCGCCCGCCTGGCGGCGCCGGCGGCGGAGAATCCGCTGCTGCACCTGTTCAGCAGCCAGCCGCGCACCCTCTACGACCTGCTGGAGGTACGCGCCCTGCTGGAGGGCGAGGCCGCGCGCCTGGCCGCGCTGCGCGCCACCACCGCCGACCTGGTGCTCATAGGCCGCCGCTACGACGAGCTGTGCGCCGCCTGCCAGGATCCGGCCAGCCTGCCCGCGGAAACCCATGCCCGCCTCGACCACGCCTTCCACCTGGCGATCAGCGAGGCCTCGCACAACCCGGTGCTGGTGCACACCCTGCAATCGCTCAACGAGCTGCTGCTGGGCTCGGTGTTCGCCTGCATCGCCAATCTCTACCATCGGCCGCCGCAGCGCCGCGAAATCGACGCCCAGCATGCCCGCCTCTATGCCGCCGTGAGCCAACGCCTGCCCGACGAGGCCCACGCCGCCGCCCGCGAGCACATCCACAGCGTAAGGGACAGCCTGCGCGAGATCGAGCAGGAAGAGCAGCGCCTGGTGCGCGCCACCATGCGTCTGGAAGGCTGGACCTAGCGAAAAACTTCTGCTGGCAAAGGGCTGCACCAGAGCCACTGTCCGTCAGCCCAGGGTGCGCCCCGTCCCTCCAGCGGGCGCAACATCTTGCAACTGCCCTGCCCCGCCCCCATGCTTAGCCGACCTTTCTCCAGCTCTCGGCCCTAATGGACCCTTCCACCAGTCTCGCCTCGACGTTGTTCGCCGATCTCGGCCTCGTGTTCTTCGCCTTCTTCCTCGTGCTGCTCAACGGCTTCTTCGTCGCCGCCGAGTTCGCCATGGTCAAGCTGCGCGCCACCCGCGTGGAGGCCATCGCCAAGAAGCACGGCTGGCGCGGGCGCATCCTCAAGAAGGTGCACAACCAGCTCGACGCCTACCTCTCCGCCTGCCAGCTCGGCATCACCCTGGCCTCCCTGGGCCTGGGCTGGGTCGGCGAGCCGGCCTTCGCCGAGTTGCTCGAACCCCTGCTCGGCGCCGTCGGCGTCAGCAGTCCCGAGGTGATCCACGGCATCGCCTTCTTCTCGGCCTTCTTCATCATCTCCTACCTGCACATCGTGGTCGGCGAGCTGGCGCCCAAGTCCTGGGCGATCCGCAAGCCCGACCTGCTCTCGCTGTGGACGGCGGTGCCGCTGTACCTGTTCTACTGGCTGATGTACCCGGCCATCTGGCTGCTCAACGCCAGCGCCAACGGCATCCTGCGCATCGCTGGCCAGGGCGAGCCGGGCGCGCACCACGAGCACCACTACAGCCGCGACGAACTCAAGCTGATCCTGCACTCCAACCGCGCCACCGATCCGGACGCCCGGGTGCTGGCCTCGGCGGTGGAGCTGGGCGAGCTGGAGGTGGTGGACTGGGCCAATTCCCGCGAAGACCTCATCTACCTGGACAGCAAGGCCAGCCTGGACGAGATCCTCACCCAGATCCGCCGCTCCAAGTACAGCCGCTACCCGGTCTATGACGAAGACAGCCAGACCTTTACCGGGGTGCTGCACATCAAGGACCTGCTCCTGGCCATCGCCGGCCTGGACAGTGAAGCCGCTTCGTTCGACCTCGACGACCTGGTGCATCCGCTGGAACGGGTGACCAAGCACATGCCGCTGTCCGACCTGCTGGAGCAATTTCGCCGCGGCGGCGCGCACTTCGTGCTGGTGGAGGAAGCCGACCACAAGGTCATCGGCTTCCTGACCATGGAAGACGTGCTCGAGGTCCTGGTGGGCGACATCCAGGACGAACACCGCAAGACCGAGCGCGGCGTGGTCGCCTACCAGCCGGGCAAGCTGCTGGTGCGTGGCGACACCCCGCTGTTCAAGGTCGAGCGGCTGCTGGGCATCGACCTGGATCACGTCGAGGCCGAGACCCTGGCCGGGCTGATCTACGACAGCCTGAAGCGCGTTCCGGAAGAGGAGACGGTGCTGGAGGCCGAAGGGCTGCGCATCATCGTCAAGAAGATGAAGGGCCCCAAGATCGTCCTGGCCAAGGTCATCAAGCTGGATCCCAAGGACGTCCGCCGGCGCCAGCCGGAAGAGCGCTGAGGGCGCGCGGCCTCAGCCGCGTCCGCTGCCCAGCTCCGGCAGGCCATCGCTCAGGCAGACACGATTGCGCCCGCCGCGCTTGGCCGTGTAGAGCGCCCGATCGGCGTCTTCCAGGAGGCCCAGGCCGTGTTCGAGATTGCTCGGCACGGTCACCGCGACCCCGATGCTGATCGACGGCCGCAGGCGTCCGTGCTCGGTCTGCAATTCCAGCGCCGCCACGTCCTTGCGGATGCGCTCCGCCAGCGTCCGGGCCGCGACCTGGTCGCTCCCGGGCAGGGCGATGACGAATTCCTCGCCGCCATAGCGCGCCGCCACCTCCCCCGCCCGCTGGACGTGCTGGCGCAACACCTCGGCCACACACCTCAGGCATTCGTCGCCCAGGGTGTGGCCATGGGTGTCGTTGACCGCCTTGAAGTGGTCGATGTCCACCAGCAGCACCGCCAGCGGCAGTTCGGCACGGATGGCGCGGCGGATCTCCTGCTGGAAGAGTCGCTCGAAATGCCGGCGGTTGCCGAGTCCGGTCAGGGGATCGGTCTGGCTCTGGTGCAGCAGTTCGCGATTCAGTCGCTCCAGGGAGGCCTTGGCCTGCTGCAGCTCCACGGTACGCAGTGCCACTCGCAACTCCAGTTCGACGAAGGAGGCCTCGCGCTCCCGGGCCAGGGCGGTGGAGGCTTCCAGGGCCTGCCGCTGGGCCTCGATTCGCGCCCGCCGCTGCAGACTCAGGCCCTCGGTGAGTCCCAGCGACAGCATCACGAAGCCCAGGGCGAAACCGGCCATCTGCCCATGGAAGGCCGGGCTGTCGGCGGCCAGCCAGCCGGCCACAGCCAGCAGCTGGATCGCGCTGCCCAGCAACAGCAGGGCCCAGGCGGCGCTGAACCACAGCGCCATGCGGCTGCCGCGCAGCGCCAGGTAGGTGGTGGTGCCCAGCAGGCCCAGGCAACTCAGCGCCATCATGCCGAGCATTTCCTGAAAGCTCAGCAGGTGCGGCCAGATCAGCGTGACGACCAGCGCCACATTCCAGTAGCCGATCAGCAGG
This sequence comes from Pseudomonas sp. SHLD1, assembly GCF_028640935.1. Classification (NCBI taxonomy): domain Bacteria; kingdom Pseudomonadati; phylum Pseudomonadota; class Gammaproteobacteria; order Pseudomonadales; family Pseudomonadaceae; genus Pseudomonas; species Pseudomonas sp. SHLD1. Next base: position 670,144 of record NZ_JAQZAD010000006.1, on the reverse strand, counting down.
CGATTGCCGAAATCGATCCAGCGGCCACCGTGATAGAGACTGAGCAGATAGCGCACGAACAATCCGCCACTCAGAAAGCACAGGGCGGCGAAGGCCAGGTGCGCACGCAGGGCGAAGGCCGGACTCTCCGGCCAGAGCTGCCAGGCGCCATAGCCGCTGGTGACCGCCTGATAGCCGATGACGCTGAGCAGATAGAGGGCATACCAGCCAAAGCCCGAGCGGCGGCCGAACCCCCACAGCGTGAGGGTCAGCAGCAGGATGGTGATCAGGCAGCCAAAGAAGCTGCCGACCAGCCAGGCATCCTGCTGGGCCTCGCGCAGATAGGTGGCCGGGGTCACCAGGCGCAGCGGCAGGACAAAGGTCTCCCGCGAATCCAGCCGCAGGTAGACCTCCTCCACGGCGCCGGCGGCCGGCGCCAGGGCGAACATCAGCTGGCGCCCAGGCAGCGCCCGTTGCGTCGCCGGCAGCGCCAGGCCGCTGCGCTGCAGCGGACTCCAGCGACCATCGGCAGCGCGGGTGCGCAGGTCCAGGCGATCCAGCACCGGCCAGGTCGGAATCAGCCACCAGGCCTGGTCGTCGCGGCCCTGGATGGCAAAGCGCAGCCAGAGGCCCTGGCGACCGTCATGGAGCAGCATTTCCAGCTCATCGGGCGCATGCCAGCCGTCCTCGCCACCGCTTGGGCGCGCGGCGGCCTCGGCAAAGGTCAGACTGGCGGGCGCCTTGAGAATCTCCAGTGCCGGGCGGGGATCGTAGCTGCGCGCCGGATCGTCGAGCCGTAGCACCTGCGCCTGGCCGTCAAGGGCGATCAGCAACAGTACCAGCAGGTGCAAAGCCCGATTGCGCCCACCGGCGCACAGGGCGGCCAGGAATCCTTTCATGGGGCGGCATCCATAGCCTGAAGGAAGGAAAGGCCGCGGTAGAGCCACGCGCCCAGGAGGAAATAGCGTGGTGATAGCATAACGCCACCAAGCCTGTTCCTGCCAAGGGATTTCTACCGGCGGCAGGGTGCCTGGGCCCTGGACGGGCCCGGTGGCGTCAGCCTGTCTGGAACGCCCTGAAGCGCGGACTCAGCGGTCGCCCAGCGCCATGTTGGGCAGGGCCGCCAGCGGCCGCACGAAACGGAAGGGAATGGAGACCATTTCACCGCCAGTGTGGGCCTGGACGACGAAGTGCAGATGGGGACCGGTGCTGCGACCGGTGTTGCCCGACTCCGCCAGGGGCGTGCCGATCTCCACCCGCTCGCCGGGTCGCACCTTGACCGAACCGCGGCGCAGGTGCAGGTAGGCGCTCTGGCTGCCGTCCTCGTGGGCGATGCGCACGAAGTTGCCGGAGGGATTGGGACCATGGCCGAACTGGCCGTTTTCGACGTCGATCACCGTGCCGGCCCGGGCGGCGCTGATCGGCGTGCCCTCGGGCATGGCGATGTCCACGGCATAGCGGCCCTTGGGCGTGTGGTGGCTGAAATCGCCGCCCGCGCCCTGGGTCACGTAGTAGACACCCTGGCGCCAGGGCCAGGCATAACCATAGCCGATGCCGTTGTCGGCACCACTCGCTAAATCCGGCGCCAGCGGCGGCAGGGTGCCGACCGGCAGTTGCGGACTGTAGCTGAAGGCCTGGTCGAAGTGCATGGGAAAGCCCTGCTGGCGCTTGCGGATCACCGCCAGCTGCACCGTGGAGCGCGGCTCGATGACCTGGCGGATCGGGCGCTCGGCACCGGCCACGTTGACGGTGCGCTGCAGGCGCAGCTCGACCCGCACGGGTACGTCGAAATCGTTGCGAACCTCGAAGATGCGGCCTTCACTGGCATTGCGCACCTTGAGCTTGACCTGCCCCTTGCGGGCCGGGCTCTTGGCGGAGGTCTTGGTCAGGGTCGCCTTTTCGGCAGCCGGCGCGAGGGCGGGCATGGCCAGGGCGAGGGTCAGGCAGGAGATCAGGGCGGTCAGGCGTCGGTCCATGGCATAGGGCCACCATGATGGGCAAGGACAGAACCTAACAAAGCCATGCAGACTGGGCGATGGCCAAACCACGGCTTTGTGAAGCCGCTGGCAAAGCATCGACGCAAATAAAAAAGCGTGGCACTCAAATCCCTGTGCCACGCTGCCACCGATCGGACGGTAGTTCAAATACAGGCCTGATGGTTCAGGCAGGTCAGCCAAGCGGCGGGTGTTCTGTGCGACACTCCCGCAAGAGGCAGGTTTGCGGCGTGCAGAGGGGTCACCCCTGGGCGCGCCCGATGCTCCGGCCATAGTGCTGCAGGTTAGGCCCTGGCACCTGGACCCGGCCCAACCGAAACGGACAGCTGTTATGCAGGAACAGACAATCGACCGAGCGCGGAGCGTGGTGGCGGATGCCCCCCTCCCGCCTGCCGGTCCCCTGGTTTCCCAGCTCAGCACCTTCGCCCATGGCCAGGTGTGGCCGCCGCATGTGCACGATCAGGCGCACCTGATGTACACGGTCAACGGCGTGCTGGAGGTCACCACCCACGAAGGGGTCTGGTACGTGCCGCCCAAGCAGGCGATCTGGATTCCGCCGCGCATCGAGCACCAGGCGCGGGCCAATGGCGAGGCCACCCTGCAGGTGGTGATCATCGAATTGCCGAGCGGCCTGCCCTGTCCCCAGGCGGCCACCCGCATGGTGCTCATCTCGCCGCTGCTGCGCGAATTGCTGCGCTGCCTGAGACGCGGCGGCGCCTCCTATGGCGAGGCCGAACTGGGCAGCCATGTGCGGGCGCTGATGCTGGCGGAACTGGTGTTTCTCGAAGAGACCGCCCTGCACCTGCCGGCGCTGGCCGACCGGCGGCTGCGGGCCATCCAGACCAGTCTGCATGCCGATCCCGCCGACGACACGGCGCTGGCGACCTGGGCGCAGCAACTGCACCTCTGCTCGCGCAGTCTGGCGCGACTGTTCCTCAAGGAAACCGGCACCAGCTTTTCCACCTGGCGCCAGCACACCCGGCTGATGCTGGCCCTGCCGCGACTGGCCGCCGGCGAGCCGGTGACCCGGGTGGCGCTGGATCTGGGCTATGCCTCGCCCTCGGCCTTTACCCGGATGTTTCGTCGGGTGCTGGGCGTCTCGCCCAGCGAGTACCTCGACGCCCAGGGCTGACGCCAAACGCTCAGGGCCCGCCGACGGCGAAGTTGGGCAGGCTGTCCACCGCCTGGGCGAAGCGGAAGGGAATGGATTCGACCGCCTCGCCGGTGTTGCGCTGAACCACGAAGTGCAGGTGCGGCCCGGTGCTGCGCCCGGTGTTGCCCGAAGAGGCCAGCGCCTGACCCGGGCGCACCCACTGGCCTTCGGCGACCTTGATCGAACCCCGCTGCAGGTGCAGGTAGACACTCATGGTGCCGTCGTCGTGGAGGATACGGACGAAGTTGCCGGAGGGGTGATTGCCGCGCCCATCCTGGTCGTTCTCCACCTCCACCACCTGACCGGCGCGCGAGACCACGATGGGCGTGCCCTCGGGCATGGCGATGTCCACCGCATAGCGACTCTTGGGCGTGTTGTGGCTGAAACCACCGCCGGCGCCCTGGGTGACGTTGAAGGGTCCGCCCAGCCAGGGCAGCGGATAGGCGAAACCGGAGGCGAAGACCGGGGTGGCACTGCCCATCAGGGTGGTGAGCTGTGGGGTATAGCGTTGCGGACGGCCCGGATCGGGCGCGATCAGGGTCGCCAGGCGCGTCAGGCTGCGCGCCGGCAGGACCTTGCGGATGGGCGCCTCGCCCACCCCGCTGACATTCTGCAGCGCCGAGAGGCGCAGGGTGACGGTCACCGGCAGGAAGCTGTCGTTGCGCACCTCCAGCACCGTGCCGCCGGCATAGTGCCGCGGCTGCAGCTTGACCCGCTGGTCGAGCCGCTCGATGGGGTCGTCACTGAAGGTCATCACCTTGGCGCCCTTTTGCGCCTTGTCGGTGTAGGTGACCACGCCGTTGGCATCGACGTACTTGTAGATGGGTGCCGCCAGGGCGGGTCCCGAGAGGGCGAGTGACAGCAGCAGGCGACAGGCAAGGGGCATGGGCAAGGCGTCAGAAATCCGCGGTGTCTCAGCGCGAAGCAGTCTCCGTGCCAGCCCCAGCATGGCGCCGCCCGCCCTAGGCGCCCGGCACGTAGTGCCGTTGGGCGGTGCCCTTGGCGATCAGTCGCGACAGGTAGTCGAGCTTGGCCGGGTCACGGTCGATGAAGCGGAAGTTGACCTGCACCCACTCGCTGGCCGGGGTCGCTTCCACCGCGCTGAGGGAATGCAGGTAGCCATTGAGGCGCGCCACGTCGCCACCGTCTTCGCCCTGCTCCAGGTCGAGCACGGCGGTTTCCAGGATCTGCGGCAGCGGATCGCCACGGCGGACCACCAGCAGGGCCTCCTTGATGCTGATGGCCTTGATCAGGCAGGCCATGCTGGCGTTGGGCAGGCGCAGCTGGCCCTGGCCGAAATTGGCGGCGGGCTTGCCGCGGGCGGGTGACGGCGGCGCGCCGCCGGTGAGCAGGGCGGCACTGGAGCTGGCGGCCGGAGCCGCCACCGGGGCGGCGACGGGCTGGACCACGTCGCTGCGGCCGGCGGTCAGGGCGCCGAGGGAATCATTGGCGAAGCCGGTCGCCGGGCGTGGCTGGGCGCCGGCCTGCAGCTCGGCGAGCTTGCCGGTGCGCTGCAGGGCCTTCTTGACCTTGGCCGCCAGCTGTTCGTTGGAGAACGGCTTGCCCATGTAGTCGGACACGCCGGCCTGAATGGCCTGGACGACGTTTTCCTTGTCGCCGCGGCTGGTGACCATGATGAAGGGCACGCCCTTGTGGTCCGGCTGGGCACGAAACCAGCTCAGCAGTTCCAGACCGGTCATGCCGGGCATTTCCCAGTCGCAGAGGATGAGGTCGAAGCGCTGCTTGCCGAGCAGCGTCTGGGCGCGGCGACCATCGGCCGCCTCGTCCACCACCAGCCCGGGAAACAGGTTGCGCAGGCCCTTCTTGATCAGATCGCGAATGAAGGGCGCATCATCCACCACCAGTACGTTCAACTTGCTCATCGGTCACTCCATGCCAAGTCTTCCAGCATAGCAGGCAGGTCCGGGACGCCACCCGGGGAGTGACCGGGCGGATCATTCGCGCGACCGATTGACCTCTTCGGCCATGCGCTTGAGGCCCATGTGCCGTACGTCGGTGCCCTGCACCAGGTAGATCACCAGTTCGGCGATGTTGCGCGCGTGGTCGCCGACCCGCTCCAGGGAGCGCAGCACCCAGATGATGCTCAGTACCCGCGAGATGGAGCGCGGGTCTTCCATCATGTAGGTGGCCAGTTCGCGCAGCGCGGACTTGTATTCGCGGTCGATCAGCTTGTCGTACTGGGCCACCGAGAGCGCCAGTTCGGCGTCGAAGCGGGCGAAGGCGTCCAGCGCCTGATGGACCATCTTGCGCACCTGTTCACCGATGTGGCGGACCTCGACGTAGCCGCGCGGGGCCTCGCCGTCCTCGGTCAGCTCGATGGCGCGGCGGGCGATCTTGGAGGCCTCGTCGCCGATGCGCTCCAGGTCGATCACCGACTTGGAGATGCTGATGATCAGGCGCAGGTCGGAGGCCGCGGGCTGCCGACGGGCCAGGATGCGCAGGCATTCCTCGTCGATGCCGCGTTCCATGATGTCGATCTGGTCGTCGATGGTGCGCACCTGGCGCGCCAGGCCGGCATCGGCGTCGATCACCGCGCGCACGGCGTCGCTGACCTGCTTTTCCACCAGGCCGCCCATGGCCAGCAGGTGGCTGCGGACCTCTTCCAGTTCGACGTTGTATTGCTGGGAGATGTGCTGCGTGTGGCCTTCTTTGTTGATCATGCTGTCAGTCCTGCCTGAGAGGAGCGAGTCGCCGGGTGGGGCACCGGCCTGCCTGGAACTAGCCGTAGCGGCCGGTGATGTAGTCTTCGGTCTGCCGCTTCGCCGGATTGGTGAAGAGGGTGTCGGTGTCGCCGTGTTCGACCAACTGGCCCATGTACATGAAGGCGGTGTAGTCGGACACCCGCGCCGCCTGCTGCATGTTGTGGGTGACGATGACGATGGTGTAGCGCTGTTTCAGTTCGTGGATCAGCTCTTCCACCTTGAGGGTGGAGATGGGGTCCAGCGCCGAGCAGGGTTCGTCGAGCAGCAGCACATCGGGCTGCACGGCGATGGTGCGGGCGATCACCAGGCGCTGCTGCTGGCCGCCGGAGAGACCCAGGGCCGACTCGTGCAGGCGGTCCTTGACCTCCTCCCACAGCGCCGCGCCGTGCAGCGCCCACTCCACCGCCTCGTCGAGCACCCGCTTCTGCTTGATGCCCTGGATGCGCAGGCCGTAGACCACGTTCTCGTAGATGCTCTTGGGGAAGGGATTGGGCTTCTGGAACACCATGCCCACCCGCCGCCGCAACTCGGCGATCTCGGTGCCGCGGGCATAGATGTTCTGGCCGTCGAGCAGGATCTCGCCGTCGATGCGGCAGTCTTCCACCAGGTCGTTCAGGCGATTGAAGCAGCGCAGCAGGGTCGACTTGCCGCAACCGCTGGGGCCGATGAAGGCGGTGACCCGCTGGCGCGGGATCTCCAGGGCGATGTCCTGCAGCACCTGCTTCTTGCCGTAGAACAGATTGAGCCGCGGCACCGACAGGGCCACGCCACCTTCGCTCGCCGCAGGCTGGGCGCTGGCCGCGTAGGCGGCGGCGGTTCTGAAGATGGAGGAATCGGAAGGCATGGGGTCTCCTCGGCGCTAGTCTTCCAGCAACCGATACTTTTCGCGCAGCCGGTTGCGCAGGAACACGGCGGACAGGTTCAGCCCGGCGATCACCAGCACCAGCAGCAGCGCGGTGGCATAGACCAGCGGGCGGGCAGCTTCCACGTTGGGGCTCTGGAAGCCGACGTCATAGATGTGGAAGCCCAGGTGCATGATCTTCTGATCAAGGTGCAGATAGGGGTAGTTGCCGTCCAGCGGCAGCGAGGGCGCCAGCTTGACCACCCCCACCAGCATCAGCGGCGCCACCTCGCCGGCGGCGCGGGCCACGGCGAGGATGAGCCCGGTCATCAGCGCCGGGCTGGCCAGCGGCAGCACCACCTTCCACAGCGTCTCCGCCTGGGTCGCGCCCAGCGCCAGGGAGCCCTCGCGGATGCTGCGGGGAATGCGCGCCAGGCCCTCTTCGGTGGCGACGATCACCACCGGCACGGCGAGGATCGCCAGGGTCAGCGAAGCCCACAGCAGCCCCGGGGTGCCAAAGGTCGGCGTGGGCAGGCTGGCCTGGAAGAACAGCTGGTCCAGGGAGCCGCCCAGCACATAGACGAAGAAGCCCAGGCCGAAGACGCCATAGACGATGGCCGGCACCCCGGCGAGGTTGTTGACGGCGATGCGGATAGTGCGGGTCAGCGGACCCTGGCGGGCGTATTCACGCAGGTAGATGGCGGCGATGACGCCGAAGGGGGTGACGATCACCGCCATCAGCAGGGTCATCATCACGGTGCCGAAGATGGCCGGGAAGACGCCGCCCTCGGTGTTGGCCTCGCGCGGATCGGCGCTGAGGAATTCCCACAGCTTGCTGCCATAGAAGCCGAGCTTGGCGCCCAGGCCCATGGCGTTGGGCTGGTAGGCACGCACGATGCGCGCGAGATTGAGTTCCAGGGTGCGGCCCTCGACGTCGCGCAGCACCACGCTGTCACGGCGACGCTCCTGGCGCAGGCTGGCCAGTTGGTCCTCCAACTCGCCGTAACGGGCTTCGAGTTCGGCGCGGCGGGCGGCGAGATCCGCCTGGGCGGTGGCGTCGAGGCGGCCGTCCAGCTCCAGGCCGCGACCCTCCAGGCGCAGCCGCTCCAGGGCGTAGTTGACGCTGCCGATGTCCTGCTTTTCCAGGCGCTCCAGCTGCTCGCTCAGGTCGCGGGTGCGCAGCAGACGGCGCTGCAGCTCGGGCACCGCCGCAGCGCCCTTGGCCACCTGGCGTCCCTCTTCGCGCACCTCCAGCGCATAGCCGTAGAAGTTGCCCCATTCGCGGCGCTCCAGCACCAGGGCGTCGGCCGGGGTCTGGCGATCGCGCAGCCAGTCGCCGACCAGCCAGACGAAGTCGCTGCCATAGAGGTCGCGATTGCCCAGCTTGAAGAGTTCGCGGGTCAGGGTTTCACCGCTGTCCGCCGGCAGGGTCACCCCGGCGCTGCGCAGCCGCTCGGCCGGTATCGTCTCCTGCTCCACCACCTGGCCGAGCACCAGGCGCGGTTCCAGGCCTGGCGGCGTGTAGCGCGCCTGTACCACCTCGGCCGGCCAGAAATGCGCCAGGCCGCGCACGGCAAGGATGCCGATCAGGCCCAGGGTCATGAGCACGGCGATGGCCACGGCGCCGGCGCTGAGCCAGACCCCGGGCGCGCCGCCACGCAGCCAGACGCCCAGGGAGCGTCGCTGCCTGGTGCCCTGCCCCTGCGGCGCGCCGGCGCTAGAGGGCCGCATATTTTTTCCTCAGCCGCTGGCGGATCAGTTCGGCCAGGGTGTTCATCAGGAAGGTGAAGCTGAGCAGCACCAGCGCGGCCAGGAACAGCAGTCGGTAATGGGTGCCGCCCACCTCGGATTCGGGCATCTCCACGGCGATGTTGGCCGCCAGGGTGCGCATGCCCTCGAACAGGTTGGCATCCATGATCGGGGTGTTGCCGGTGGCCATGAGCACGATCATGGTCTCGCCGACGGCGCGGCCCAGGCCGATCATCAGCGCCGAGAAAATCCCTGGGCTGGCGGTCAGCAGCACCACCCGCACCAGCGTCTGCCAGGGGGTGGCGCCCAGCGCCAGGGAGCCCAGGGTCAGGCTGCGCGGCACGCTGTAGATGGCGTCTTCGGCGATGGAGAAGATGTTGGGGATGACGGCGAAGCCCATGGCCAGGCCGATGATCAGGGCGTTGCGCTGGTCGTAGGCGAGGCCCAGGGTCTGGCTCAGCCAGAGGCGCAGGTCGCCGGCGAACAGCAGGGTTTCCAACCAGGGACTGAGCCACAGCGCCAGGGCGATGGTCAGCAGCACCACCGGCAGGAGCAGCAGGCTTTCCCAGCCTTCCGGGATGCGCTCGCGCAGACTCAGCGGCAGGCGCGACCAGCCGAAACCCGCGGCGAGGATGGCCAGCGGCAGGAGCAGCAGCAGGCTGAACAGTCCCGGCAGGTGATTTTCCACGAAGGGCGCGAGAAACAGCCCGGCGAAGAAGCCGAGGATCACCGTGGGCAGGGCCTCCATCAGCTCGATGACCGGCTTGACCGTACGCCTCATGCGCGGCGCCATGAAGTAGGCGGTATAGACCGCCGCGGCGATGGCCAGGGGGGCGGCGAACAGCATGGCGTAGAAGGCCGCCTTGAGAGTGCCGAAGGTCAGCGGCGCCAGGCTCAGCTTGGGTTCGAAGTCCGCGGTGGCGGCGCTGGACTGCCAGACCCGCGCCGGCGCTTCGTAATTCTCGTACCAGACCTTGCCCCACAGCGCCGACCAGGAGACTTCCGGGTGCGGATTGTCCAGGCGGAAGCCGAGCAGCCGGCCATCTTCCTCCAGCAGCAGCCGATCGGCGCGCGGCGACAGCGCCAGCACCCCGGTGGCGGGGGCGATCCGCTCGCGCAGCAGGGTACGCCCGGCGGTGCTGTGGAAGACCCCCAGTTCGCCCGTGGCATCCAGCGCCACGAAACCCTTGCGCCGCTGCTCCGGCACCAGCTGGACGATGGGCGCGGTGCCCAGCTGGAAGCTGCGGATGTGCCTCAGCACCGGTTCGCCGTCCTGGCCGCGGACCATGAACCACTGGCCGATGCCGCCCTTGGCGGTACCCACCAGCAGGGACACGCCGCCCAGCAGCTGGGCGCTGGCGGTGACCTCGTCGTCGGCCGCGTCGAGCAGCTTGTAGTGGCCATTGAGACTGCCGTCGCGCAGGTCGAAGACATCCGCCTGGGCGCGGCCGTTGAGGGCATAGAGCCAGTGGCCGCGGGGATCGAGGTAGAGCGCCTTGGCCGCGGCATTGAGCGGCCCGAGGGTGAGCGAGGTACGGACGGGAACGGCCGCGTCACCGGTCACCGGCGCGGCCAGCCCGGCCAGGCGCAGGGCCGTCACCCGATTGCCCTGGGCGCCGGCCAGCACCAGCAGGTCCTCGTCACCGGCGATGGCGACCCGCTCCAGGACCGTGCGAGAGGCGCCCAGGTCCAGCGGCTCGCGCCCGTAGGGAAAGTCCAGTTCGGGGGTGATGACCAGGGTGCCCTGAGGATAGCGGGAGACATAGCGCCTGTGCGCCACCAGCACGCGGCCATCGGACAGGCCCAGGGCGATCAGGCCGCGGGGGGCGTCCTGGGCCTGGCTGCTGATGGTGACACCGGGCGGCAGCGGCAGACGCTCGCGCATGACCGGCTGGCCGTCGGCCAGGGTGAAGAAGGTGGCCTCGCCGGCCCGGGAAATATACAGGCCGAGGCGATTCTGCTCGTCGATGCCCAGTAGCAGCGGCGCCCCGGCGGCCGCCAGCCAGTCGGGCTGGGGCAGCGGCTGGGCCTCCAGACTGGCACCACGCAGCAGCGGCAGCACCACATAGGCCAGATAGAAGAAGATCAGGGTGATGGTGGCCAGCACGGCCAGCCCACCGGCCAGCACCGAGCCCCGTATCAGGCGATCCTGCAGGGCCCGCCAGCGCCGCCGCCGGCGTAGTGCAGGCGTGTTGAAGTCCAGCCGAGCAGGGCCGCGAGGATCGGGCGGGGACGGGGGTACCGGGGATATCATGGCGCAGAGCCTAATCACGTCGTGTGACAGAAAGGTTACAGCGAATTGACGGCCAGAGGCGCTACGCCCGGCGCGGGCGCAGGGCGCTGGGCACTCAGTAGCCCAGGGTCTTCAGGGCCTGTTGCACCACCGCTGCCGGCAAGGGGATATAGCCATCCTTGACCACGGCCTCCTGGCCGCTGCGCGAGAGGATCAGCCGCAGGAATTCTCCTTCCAGGGGGTTGAGCGGGCGATTGGGCGCCTTGTTCACATAGACGTAGAGATAGCGCGCCAGGGGATAGCGCCCGGACAGGGTGTTCTCCTGGTTGTCCGCGACGAAGTCGGTGGTGCCCTGGCGCGCCAGCGCCAGGGTGTGGACGCTGGCGGTCTGGTAGCCGATGCCGGAGTAGCCGATGCCACCCAGGGACTGACTGATGGCCTGGACCACCGAGGCCGAGCCCGGCTGTTCGTTGACGTTGGCGCGGAAGTCGCCACGGCACAGCGCCGCTTCCTTGAAGTAGCCGTAGGTGCCCGACACCGAATTGCGGCCGAAGCGCTGGATCGGGCGCTTGGCCCAGTCGCCGGTCAGGCCCAGGTCGCCCCAGGTCTTGAGTTCGTGCGGACCGCCGCAGAGCCGGGTGCTGGAAAAGATCGCGTCGACCTGTTCCAGGGTCAGCTGGCGCAGCGGATTGTCCTTGTTGACGAAGATCGCCAGGGCATCGATGGCCACCGGCACCGCGGTGGGCTGGTAGCCGAAGCGCTGCTCGAAGGCCTGGAGTTCGGCGTCCTTCATCTTGCGACTCATCGGGCCGATGCCGGCGGTGCCCTCGGTGAGCGCCGGCGGCGCGGTGGACGAGCCGGCCGCCTGGATCTGGATATTGAGATTGGGATACTGGCGCTTGTAGCTCTCGGCCCAGCGCGTGACCAGGTTGGCCAGGGTGTCGGAGCCCACGCTCGACAGATTGCCGGAGATTCCGCTGACCTTGTGGTAGGCGGGGATGGCCGGGTCGACGCCCTCGGCCCGAGCGGTCGTGCCACCTAGCGCCAGGGCGAGCGCCACAGCGGTCAGCGGACCTTTGATGTCCATGCCGGATTCCTCGCGGGGATGGGAGACAGGCCTGGGCCGACGACGCTCAGACGCGACCTGGCACTCTAGGCGCGCATTGTGACGGATTTATGAGCCAGCGCCAGCCGCGCCGGCAGGTTCGACTAGGCTGCAAGAGGGCCAGGGCTGCACCAGCCTGGCGCACGTCCGGCCCCTGGCTCCGCCACGACCGCCCAGGCAGGCGGCATCCGCGGGCCGGACCATCATTTGCATAGCTAAGCATTCATCTCAGTGCAGAGGAACGCACCATGGCCCAGGCTCTTCCGACGTCCTCCTCCCCCGCCGACGCGGCTCCCGCCAGCGCGGACGCCACGCCCTCGCGCGCCAAGCTGATCGCCGCGGCCAGTCTCGGCAACGGCCTGGAGATGTTCGACTTCACCGTCTTCAGCTTTTTCGCCGCCATCATCGGCCAGCTCTATTTTCCTTCGGACACCCCCTATGGCTCCCTGCTGATGGCGGTCGGCGTCTTTGGCGTCGGCTTCGTCATGCGCCCGCTGGGCAGCATGGTGCTGGGCGCCTATGCCGATCGCCATGGGCGCAAGCAGGCCATGCTGCTGACCATTACCCTGATGGGCCTGGGCAGCGCCCTGATCGCCTTCACCCCGACCCACGCCCAGATCGGCATCGCCGCGCCGCTGATCCTGCTCTTGGGGCGCCTGCTGCAGGGCTTCTCGGCCGGTGGCGAGATCGGCGCCGCCACCACCCTGCTGCTGGAATCGGCCAGTCCGGGCCGGCGCGGTTTCCATGTCAGCTGGCAGGTGATCAGCCAGGGCGGCAGTGCCCTGCTCGGCGCCGCGCTGGGCGCCCTGCTCACCCGTAGCCTGAGCGAGGCAGCGCTGCACGCCTGGGGCTGGCGCATCCCCTTCCTGGTCGGGCTGCTGATCATTCCGGTCGGCCTCTATATCCGTCGCCAGGTGGACGAGACTTGGAGCGGCGCCGGCACGGTCGAGGGCGGTCCGGTGCGCGCCTTTCTGCGCGAGCATCCGCGGCGCTTCGGCCTAGGCCTGCTGATCGTGATGTCGGCCACCCTGCTGACCTACCTGATGCAGTTCTACATGCCCACCTACATGACCCGCATCGTCGGCCTGCCGGCCACCAGCGCCTACCTGGCCGGGGTGGCCTCCAGCGCCGTGCAGATGGCCGCCGCCCTGGCCGCCGGGCTGCTGCTGGATCGCTTCGGGCGCTACAAGCCGGTGGCCCTGGTCAGCCTGGCGGTGGCCCTGCTGGGCATCTACCCGGCCTTCGTCTGGCTGAACGATCCCACCACCCAGGGCCTCGCCTTCGCCGCCCGCTTCGTGGTGATCACCGCCATGAGCGTCAACATGACCGCCGGGCTGCTGCTGATCCTCGCCGGCCTGCCACGGCCGGTGCGTGCCACGGGCCTGGCCATGACCTACGCCCTGGCGGTGACCCTGTTCGGCGGCACCGCCCAGTTCATCGCCACCTGGCTGATCGAGGCCACCGGCAGCCCGCTCGCCCCGGCCTGGTACCTGATCGTCATGCTGCTGATAGGATGGCTGGCACTGCTGAGCTATCCCGAACGCCACCTGGACTGAGAGAGATCGCCATGAGCCTCGCCACCGCTGCGGATCAAGACGCCACCGCCCGTCATATCGCCGGCTACCTGCCGGAAATGGTCGCCCTGCGCCGCGACATCCACCGCCATCCCGAACTGGGTTACCAGGAGCAGCGCACCAGCGACCTGGTGGCCGCCGCCCTCGCGGGCTGGGGCTACGAGGTCCATCGCGGCCTGGGCGGCACCGGGGTGGTCGGCACCCTGCGCGCCGGCAACGGCAGCAAGGTGCTGGGCATCCGCGCCGACATGGACGCCCTGCCGATCCTGGAAACCACCGGCCTCGACTACGCGAGCCAGCACCCAGGCCGCATGCACGCCTGTGGTCACGACGGCCACACCACCACCCTGCTCACCGCCGCCCGCTGCCTGGCCGAGACCCGCGCCTTCGACGGCACCCTGCACCTGATCTTCCAGCCGGCCGAGGAAGGCCTGGGCGGTGCCCTGAAGATGATGCAGGACGGCCTGTTCGAGCTGTTCCCCTGCGACCAGGTGTTCGGCCTGCACAACATGCCCGGCGTGCCCACCGGCAAGTTCTGCTTCGTCGACGGCGCCGCCATGGCCTCGTCCGATACCGCCCTGCTGCGCATCCGGGGCCAGGGTGGTCACGGCGCGGTGCCGGACAAGGCGGTCGACCCCATCGTCGCCAGCGCGGCCACGGTGATGGCGCTGCAGACCGTGGTCTCGCGCAACGTGGCGCCGCTGGACACCGCGGTGATCACCGTGGGCAGCATCCACGGCGGCGAGGCCTCCAACGTCATCCCCGATGCGGTGGAGATGAAGCTCACCATCCGCGCCTTCCAGGACAGCACCCGCGACCTGCTGGAGCAGCGTATCGGCGCCCTGGTGCGCGCCCAGGCGGAAAGCTTCGGTGCCACGGCCGAACTGGACTACCAGCGCGGCTATCCGGTGCTGGTCAACCACGACGGTCCCACTGCCTTCGCCCGCCAGGTGGCGGTCGAGCACTTCGGCGCCGACGCCCTGCACCCCTTCGCGCCCATCCCGGCCAGCGAGGACTTCGCCTACATGCTGCAGCAGGTGCCCGGTTGCTACCTGTTCGTCGGCAATGGCCCGAGCGCCAACCTGCACAACGCGGCCTACGACTTCAACGACGCCCTGCTGCCGGTGGGCGCGCGCTACTGGGTCAAGCTGACCGAGGCCTTCCTCACCGCCTGAGGCCGCTTCCCGCCGGCATCCTCACCCGGGATGCCGGCGACGGAATCTTCACGCGCGAGCCGCTAGACTGCAGGGTCATCCCCCAACCTCGAGAGGTCGCCATGCGACGTGTTCCGCGCCTGGGCTGGCGCCAGGGTCTGGCGCTGGGCGTCGCCGTGCTGGCCGCGGGCTTCGCCTATCCGGCCTGGCGACATTTCCATCCGGTCAGTGCGGCCGAGGGCTGGCGCTATCGGGAATTCGCCGCCGACATCCCCATGGTCAGCGCCCTGGCCCTGGATGCCGATGGCAGCCTGTTCGTGACCCAGGAATTCTCCAGTCGCCGCGGCAGCCTGCTGCGGCTGCTGCCCAGCGGCGAACGCCAGCCGGTGCTGGGCGAGCTGTCCAAGCCCGATGGCCTGGTCATGTTCCAGGGCGGCCTGGTGGTCAGCCAGGAAGGCGGGCCGCTGCCGGTGTTTCTCCTGCGCGATGGCCAGCGCCAGGCCCTGTTCGACGGCAACGACGTCGAGGGCGTCGCCACCGATGGCCAGACCCTCTACGCCATCGAGGACCTGCCGCGCGGTCGCCTGCTCAGCTACGACCCGCGGCAACGCCGCCTGGCGGTGCTGCGCGACGGCCTGGAAGAAGGCGAAGGGGTGGCGCGCTGCCCGGATGGCCGGCTGTTCTATACCGAAAAGGCTAAGGGCTGGGTCAAGCAGTGGCAGCCCGGGGGTAGCGATACCCTGGTCGCCGCGGGTCTCGACGCGCCGGGCTTCGTGCAGTGCTCGGCCGACGGCCTGTGGATCACCGAAGACGCCACTCACGGCGCCCGGGTGCTGCTGGTGCAGCCCAATGGCCGCCTGGTCACGGTGCTCTCGCACCTGCGCTCGGCGCAGACCCTGATCCGCCGCGGCGACGGTCATTACCTGGTCGCCGAGCAGGGGCGCAACCGCATCCTGGAGTTGTCGCGGGACACCGGAGCCGATCGCTAGGGCGAGCGGCTCAGGAGGCCTCAGGGCAGGCGATACACCAGGCAGGGGTTGCCGTTGAGGCGGCGACCCAGCACCGGGGTGAGGTCGGCCAGCGGGGTGCCCGCCAGCAGCTCGCGATCGTCGCGGGCGAGGATGATCCAGGCGCCGGACGGCAGGTGCGCCAGGTCCGCGACCTGCGGCCGGGCGATGAAGATCGGCTGCTCGTCGTGGTCCAGGTTCATCATGTAGCGGATCGCCCAGCTGTCCTGGCCGAGACCGAAGAACACCAGGGGACCCGGCTGCTGCTGACGCAGACCCTCCACCTGCTGGACGAAGCCGCGGGTGTCGTACTGCAGGTCCTGGGCCGGCTCCACCACCGTGACCAGCATCAGCCACTGGGCGGCCAGCGCCAGGGCGCTCAGCGTGAGCAGGCGGCGGTGGCCGTGCAGCCGGCGCCTGCTGACCAGGGCGGCGATCTGCAGGGCGACGAAGACCGGTACCAGCAACGCCAGGGAGACCTCCGGCCAGTAGCCGTGGCGCTGCCAGAGGTGCCGACAGACCAGCATGGCCACCAGGGCCAGCCCCGGCAGGGCCAGCACCAGCGCCGTGTAGAGCGGCGCGACCCGGCGGAACCAGCCCTCGGCGCGCAGGAGGCCATGGGCGGCGATGGCGGCCAGGAAGGGCACCATGGGCACCACATAGTAGGCGCGCTTGAAGTGCGGGATGGACAGCCCGACCAGGATCAGCAGGCCGCTACCGGCGAGACCCAGCAACAGGCGGCGCTGGGCGGTGTGCGGCCAGGCCGGCAGCCGACGGCGGTCGGCCAGCAGCACCAGCAGCGCCAGGGGCAGCACGGGTAGATAGCGATACAGCCCCAGCTGCAGATAGAACCAGAAGGGCTTGCCGCTTTCGTCCAGCCGGCCGGTGACCTGCATGTGCCAGACCTCGGCGGCGAAGTCCGCCCCGCCCTCGTGATGGGCCAGCTCGATCAGCGTCCACCAGCCGAGGGCGAGCAAGGCCAGACCGGCCAGGCCGTAGCCCAGCAGCCGCTGCAGGGCAAGGGTGCGGCGCGCCGGCTCGCCCCAGGCGACCACCAGCCAGTAGAGGCAGACCACGCCACAGGGCTCGATCAGCCCCAGCGGGCCGCGGATGGCGAAGCCCAGGGCGAACAGCGGCAGTACCAGCAGGCGGCGCAGCGGGCGGCCGTCGCGGTCGGCGCTATGGAGCAGGTAAAAGCAGAGCAGCACCACCAGGGCGACCAGCTGGTCCAGGCAGACCGCGCGGGCCTTTTCCAGCCATTGCGGGGTCAGGGCCACCAGCAGCACCGTGAGCAGCGCCCAGGCGCGGCGGGTGTCGGCCAGCAGGCGATAGGTCAGCGCCAGCACCGCGGCCGAGGCCAGGGCGGTGGGCAGCACGTTGGCCAGGTGGTTGGGCGCGCCGATCACCCGCGCGGCCAGCCAGCTCAGCCAGGTGGCGGTGCCGGGATAGTCCGGATAGGGCTGGCCGTAGGTGGTGGCGAAAAAGGACGGGCCATGGCGAAACATCTCGCCGAGGAAGACCGCCCAGCGACCGTCGAAGCCCTGGGGCGCCTGGTTCCAGATGCCGAGGGTGAACATCAGGGTGGCGACCACCCCGAGCAGCAGGCTTTCGCGGCGCAGGCGACTGGCCGCCGGCAGCGCGAAGAGGGGCGCGCTGCGTGGGGTCAGGGGCATGGGCGAGACCATCAGGCGGCATCCACGCGGCGGGCGACCTGGGGACCGCCCAGGGCGGCGCCACGCCCGATGGCGAAGTATTCGATGCCGCGGCGCTCCATGCGCTCGGGATCGAACAGGTTGCGCCCGTCGAAGATCACCGGCTGGTTGAGCTGGCGGGCGATCAGATCGAAATCCGGCGCCTTGAACTGCTGCCACTCGGTGCAGATGACCAGGGCATCGGCCCCGGCCAGGGCGGCCTCGGGGGTGCCCATCAGCGCCAGGCGCTCGTCGTGGCCATAGAGACGCTGGGCCTCGGCCATGGCCACCGGATCAAAGGCGCGCACCTTGGCGCCGGCCTCCCAGAGGGCTTCCATCAGCACCCGGCTGGGCGCATCGCGCATGTCGTCGGTGTTGGGCTTGAAGGCCAGTCCCCAGAGAGCGAAGGTGCGGCCGCGCAGGTCACCGTCGAAGTAGGTGTTGATGCGCTCGAACAGCTTGGTCTTCTGGCGCACGTTGATGGCTTCCACGGCGCGCAGCAGATCCAGTTCCACGGCGTTTTCCTCGCCGGTGCGGATCAGCGCCTGCAGGTCCTTGGGGAAGCAGGAGCCGCCGTAGCCGCAGCCCGGGTAGATGAAGTGGTGGCCGATGCGCGGATCGGCGCCGATGGCCTGGCGCACCGCCTCGATGTCGGCGCCGACGTGCTCGGCCAGTTCGGCGATCTGGTTGATGAAGCTGATCTTGACCGCCAGGAGGCTGTTGGCGGCGTACTTGGCCAGCTCGGCGCTGCGCAGGTCCATGCACTGGATGCGGTCATGGTTGCGGTTGAAGGGCGCATAGAGTTCGCGCATCACGTCGCGGGCCACCGGCGAGTCGGTGCCCACCACGATGCGATCGGGCTTCTTGCAGTCGGCGATGGCGGCGCCTTCCTTGAGGAATTCCGGGTTGGAGACCACCTCCACGTGCAGGGTGCGGCCCTCTTCGGCGAGCACCTCGTGGATCAGCGCGCGGACCCGGTCGCCGGTGCCCACCGGCACGGTGGACTTGTTCACCACCAGCAGCGGATCGCGGGAGACCGGCTGGCCGATCAGCGGCTCGCGCCGCAGGCGGGCGATGGTCTCGGCCACGGCGAAGACGGCGGACAGATCGGCCGAGCCATCGGCGGCCGGCGGGGTACCGACGGCGATGAACTGCACGGCGCCATGGGCCACGGCCTCGGCGGCCTCGTGGGTGAACACCAGGCGGCCGGCGGCCAGGTTGCTGCGCACCAGCTCTTCCAGACCCGGCTCGTAGAGGGTCACCTCGCCGCGCTTGAGCTTGTCGATCTTGGCGCGGTCGATGTCCATGCACACCACCTGGTGGCCGACTTCCGCCAGCACGGCGGCCTGCACCAGACCCACGTAGCCGATGCCGAAAACGCTGATGTTCATAGGGTATTCCTCAGGGTGGGAGCGGCGCTGGCGCGGGGCCCGCCGACGAGGGCGACGCCGGCCACGACCAGCGCGACGCCCAGGGTTTTCCAGGGGGTGAAGGATTCGGCGGCGCCTGGCAGCCAGGCCGCGCCGAGGTGGACGAAGACGTAGGAGAGGCCGAGCGCCGCATAGGCGCGACCCAGCGGCAGGCGCGCCAGGGCCGCCAGCCAGGCCAGCAGCGACAGGCCGTAGCAGAGGATGCCCAGGGCCAGCAGCAGACCGGCCGCGCCAGACAGCGCCGACGGCGTGCTCAGCCACGTGGCCATCGCCGGCAACCGCACCAGGGCGGCGCGCAGGGACAGTTGCGCGAGGGTGGTGAGCAGGATGCTCAGGCCGAGCGGGAACAGGCCGTTCATAGCTGGCCTCCCAGCAGCGCGGCGCCGGCGACGATGCACAGGCAGCCGCACCAGGCACGGGCATCCACCCTCTCGCCAAACACCAGCCGGGCCAGCAGGGTCACCGCCAGGGTGTTGAGCGAGAGCAAGGGATAGGCGACGCCCACCGGCACCCGCTGCAGCACCGCGCACCAGACCAGCAGGGCCAGGCCCAGGCAGACCAGGGCGCCCCACAGCCAGGGCGAGCGCAGTCGTGCGGCCAGGGCATTGCCGGCGGCCACCGCGCGCTTCTGGCCCAGTTGGCCGGCGCAGGTGAGGCCGATCACCACGGCGATCAGCAGGCCGTCGAGGGCCGTCATGGTGTCGGCCTCGGATAGACCAGCAGCACCAGGCGCTCGCTGGCGATGCTCTCGCCGGGCTCGGGCAGGCTGTCGAGCAGCTGGCGATCGCCGGGACCGTCGACCCGCAAGAGGATGGCCACCGGACCCTGGTCGCGATGGGCGGCGAGCCAGGCGGCCAGGTCACGCTCTTCGATCAGGCGACCACTGGCCGGCTCGCGGGCGAAGCCGTACTTGAGCTCGCCCGGACCGCCCACCAGCACCACGTCGTCGCGGTGGGTGGCCCAGGCCAGGCTGGCGGCCACGCCGAGGTCGTTGCTGACCAGCAGGCCGGCATTCTTGAAGTGGCCGAGCTGGGCCTGGATGAAGCTGCTCGGCAGCTTGTTGTCGACCAGGCCGTTGGGCAGGGCGATGGACAGCAGCGGCAGCAGCACCCAAAGCGCCAGGGCCGGTGCCAGCAGGGTGCGCCGCGGCCAGACCAGCGCGGCCAGGCCGGCCAGCAACAGCGCCAGGGGCGCCAGCAAGGCCAGGGCACGGGTCAGGCCTTCGCCGCTCTCGTAGAGGCGGCCGCCATAGATCAGCAGGGCGGCAAGGCCGGCCAGGCCCAGCAGCAGATTGCACAGGCCGTTCAGGCGCAGGGCGCCGGTGGCGCCGCGGCGGCCCGCCTCCAGCAGGGTGCGCGCCAGCAGCGGCACCAGGGCGGCCAGGGTCGGCAGCAGGTAGGTGGGCAGCTTGCCGCGGCTGAAGCTGAAGAACAGCAGCTGGCCGACCACGGCGATGCCGAGGAAGGCGGTACCAGCATGGCGGCGCTCCTGCCAGGTCCGGCCCAGGGTACGCGGCAGGAGGCCGGCCCAGGGCAGGATGGCCAGCAGCAGCACCGGGCCATAGAACCAGAACGGCCGCTCGTGCTGGGCGTCCTGGCCGGCGAAACGCTGGATGTGCTCGTGCCAGAAGAAGAAATTCCAGAAATCCGCATCGCGCCGAGCCACCAGCAGCGCCCAGGGCGCCACCACCAGGATCGCCACCAGCACCGCCAGCGGACCGCGGCAGAGCAACTCGCCCAGGCGCCGCTGCAGGAGGAAGAAGGGCACGGCCACCAGCACCGGCAGCACCAGGGCGAGAAAGCCCTTGGTCAACAGACCGCAGCCGCAGGCCAGGCCCAGCAGCGCCCACTGGCCCAGGGCCGCGCCGCGGGTCTCGGCGGCGTGGGCCTGCCAGAGGGCGAGCAGCGCCAGGGCCATCCAGAAGGCGAACTGGGCGTCGAGGGTGACGTAGGTGGCCAGACCCGCCACGGCCACGCAGGAGAGATAGACCACCCCGGCAAGCAGCGCCAGCGGGCGGTCCTGCCAGATCAGCCGGGTCAGGCGCGCCACCAGGGCGGCGGTGGCGAGACTGGCCAGCAGCGGCACCAGGCGTACGCTCAGCAGCGAATCACCGAGCCAGGCCTGGGCGATGGCCTGGGTCCAGTAGCCGCCGATGGGCTTCTCGAAATAGGGCAAGCCAAGGAAGTGCGGCACCACCCAGTCGCCACGCCGCCAGAGTTCCTGGGCGATCTGCGCATAGCGCGACTCGTCCGGAATCCACAGGCCGCGCCAGGCCAGCGGCAAGGCATAGGCCAGCAGCGCCAGCGGCAGCAGCATCCACAGGCGCCGCCGACTCATGCCTGCACGCCCAGCCAGCCCTGGCGTCCGGCCAGGCTGCCACGCACCAGGTTGCCGGCGGGCAACTGGCGCGGATCGGCGGGCAGGCGGTCGCCCAGGGTCAGGAACAGGATGCCCTCCTCCCGCGCCGCCTTGAGCAGGGCGCGGAAGTCCTCGGCGAAGGCGATGCCTTCCACCTCGGCGTGCAGGGTGTAGACATTGAGCGCCCCGGGACGGAAGCGCTTGAGCAGATAGCTGTTCCAGTCACCGGCGGCCAGCTCCGGGCCGACCACCTCGTCGAAGGTCGGCATGTCCACCGGCACCTGGGGGGTGCCGTGGCTGCCGTTGCCCAGGCGCGGGCGGAACAGCGCACTGCCGCGGCAATCGCTGTTGTACCTGAGGCCGAAAGCTTCCTTGGCCAGCACCACGCGCGGATCGGCGCGCCAGCCGGCGGCGGCGGAGCAGTCCACCTTGGCACCGAGGATGTCTTCCAGGGCCTGCAGGCCACGGCCGAATTCCGCACCCAGGCGCTCCAGGCTCCAGCTGCCGGTATGGGCCTGCCAGGCGTGGTGGTCCCAGGCGTGCAGCCCGACCTCGTGGCCGCGGGCGCGGGTCTCGCGCATCAGGTGGCCGAGGTCGCGGCCGATGGGGCGACCCGGCCAGGCGGTGCCGGCCAGCAGGATGTCCCAGCCATAGAGGCTGGCGGCCTTCGAGCGGAGCATCTTCCACAGGAAGGTGGGCTTCACCAGGCGCCAGAGGTGGCGCCCCATGTTGTCCGGCCCGACGCTGAAGAAGAAGGTGGCCTTGACCCCGGCTTCGTCCAGCAGGTCGAGCAGTCGCGGTACCCCTTCGCGGGTGCCGCGATAGGTGTCCACGTCGATGCGCAGGCTGGCCGGGATCAGGGTGTTCATCAGGCCTCCCGCTGCGCCATGGCTTCGCGCAGGAAGAAGTCCAGCGTCTTGCCGACGGTGGCGGCCATGGCGGTGGTCGGCTGCCAGTCGATCAGGCGGCGGGCGTTTTCCACGCTGGGCTTGCGGTGGGCCACGTCCTGGTAGCCGTCGCCATAGAAGCTCTTGCTCTCCACCTCGCGGAAGCCGGCGAAGGGCGGGAATTCATGGCGCAGCGGATGGGCCTCGAACTGGACCAGCAGCTCTTCGGCCAGCTCGCGGATGCTCGCTTCGTTGTCCGGATTGCCGATGTTGACGATCTGGCCGTCGCAGCGACCGCCCTGGTTCTCGAT
Organism: Pseudomonas sp. SHLD1; assembly: GCF_028640935.1. Lineage (NCBI taxonomy): Bacteria > Pseudomonadati > Pseudomonadota > Gammaproteobacteria > Pseudomonadales > Pseudomonadaceae > Pseudomonas > Pseudomonas sp. SHLD1. The sequence continues at coordinate 647,955 of NZ_JAQZAD010000006.1, read as the reverse complement.
GATGCGGAACAGCGCCTCGATGCCGTCGTCGACGTCGGTGAAGCAGCGCTTCTGGGCGCCGCCGTCGACCAGCTTGATCGGGGTGCCTTCCACCAAGTTGAGGATCAGCTGGGTGATGGCGCGGGAGCTGCCGATGCGCGCGGAGTCCAGGCGATCCAGGCGCGGACCCATCCAGTTGAACGGGCGGAACAGGGTGAATTTCAGGCCCTTGGCGCCGTAGGCCCAGATGACCCGGTCAAGCAGCTGCTTGGAGACCGAGTAGATCCAGCGCTGCTTGTTGATCGGGCCGACCACCAGGTTGGAGCGGTCTTCGTCGAAGCGCTCGTCCTGGCACATGCCGTACACCTCGGAGGTGGACGGGAAGATCACGCGCTTTCCGTACTTCACGCAGTGGCGAACGATCTTGAGGTTTTCCTCGAAGTCCAGTTCGAACACGCGCAGCGGATTGCGGGTGTATTCGATGGGGGTGGCGATGGCCACCAGCGGCAGCACCACGTCGCACTTCTTGATATGGTATTCCAGCCACTCGGTGTGGATGGAGATGTCGCCTTCCACATAGTGGAAATTCGGATCGGCCTTGAGCCGCTCGATGGCGTCGGAGCCGATGTCCAGGCCATAGACCTCGTACTCGCCGTCGGCCAGCAGGCGCTCGGAGAGGTGGTTGCCGATGAAGCCGTTGACGCCCAGGATCAGCACCCGGGTGCGGCGCTTGGCGCGGCGATCCTGGCGGTGCAGGCGGGCACCGGCCACCAGGCCGGCTTCGCGGGCCAGTTGCGGACCGGACAGGTACAGGCCGTTGTCGCCCAGCTGGCCGGCCTGGATTTCCAGGACGCCCTCGCCACAGGCGATGCGCAGCGGCTCCAGGCTCAGCACGCTGCCGGGGGCCTGGCCATGGCTTTCCTGGCGCGCCTGGGCGCTCCAGACGATCAGCTTGCGGTCACCGATCCAGCCGAAGGCGCCCGGATAGGGTTGGGTCACGGCGCGCACCAGGTTGCCCAGTTCCACGGCCGGACGGCTCCACTCCAGCTCGCCATCGGCGGCGCTGCGGCGGCCAAAGATGGTGGCCTGGCTCTCGTCCTGCTCGCGTTCGGTCAGGCGGCCTTCGGCCAGGGCCGGCAGGCTGTCGCGCAGGAGTGTCTGGCTGGCTTCGCGCAGCTTGGCGTGCAGGGTCAGAGCGGTGTCGTCGGCGGCGATGGCGACGCGCTGCTGGGCGACGATGGCGCCGGCGTCGGCGCGCTGGACCATGCGGTGCAGGGTCACGCCGGTCTCGGTCTCGCCGTTGACCAGCACCCAGTTGGCCGGGGCGCGACCGCGATAGCGCGGCAGCAGCGAACCGTGCAGGTTGTAGGCACCGCGCTTGGCGCAGGCGAGGACGTCGCCCGACAGCAGGTTGCGGTAATAGAAGGAGAAGATGAAGTCCGGCTCCAGGGCGCGGATGCGCTCGACCCAGATCGGGTGGTTGACGTCTTCCGGGGCGTGCACCGGGATGCCGTGGCGGGCGCAGAGCTGGGCCACCGAACCGAAGAAGCGGTTCTCGCTCGGGTCATCCGGGTGGGTGAAGACGGCGGCGATGGGATAGCCGGCCTGGATCAGCGCGGCGAGGCCGGCGCAGCCGATGTCGTGGTAGGCGAAGACGATGGCGGTTTTCATCAGGGGCTTTCCTGTTACTGGACCTGGCGCAGCGGCGCCGGCGAAGGAGAAAGGGTGGCGGCGCGGATCACTTGTTCCACGTGGAACCGGGGTCGGGCACGGACGTCGTGGTACACCCGGCCGAGGTACTCGCCGAGCAGACCGAGGCCGACGAACTGGGCGCCGGTGAAGATGAACAGCACGGCGAACAGCGAGAACACGCCATCGGCCGCCCACTCGGCGCCGTGGGTGACGCGCAGCACCAGCAGCAGCGCGGCGAAGAGGAAGCCGAAGATGGCCAGGCCGCCCCCGAACAGGCTGAGCATGCGCAGCGGGGTGGTGGTCATGCAGGTCAGCAGGTCGAACATCAGGTTGATCAGCTTGAGGAAGCCGTACTTGGAATCCCCGTGTTCGCGCTCGGCGTGGGCCACCTCGATCTCGGTGGTGTGGCGGGCGAAGCTGTTGGCCAGGATCGGGATGAAGGTGCTGCGCTCGTGGCAGGCCAGCATCGACTGCACCACCTGGCGACGATAGGCGCGCAGCATGCAGCCGTAGTCGCGCATGGCGACGCCGGTGGAGCGCTGCACGGCACGGTTGATCAGCCGCGACGGCAGGGTGCGCAGGTAGGAATCCTGGCGCTGCTGGCGCACGGTGCCGACCACGTCGTAGCCCTGGGCGGCGGTGTGCACCAGGCGCGGGATCTCTTCCGGCGGATTCTGCAGATCGGCGTCCAGGGTGATGATCAGATCGCCACGGGCCTGCTCGAAGCCGGCGAGGATCGCCGAGTGCTGGCCGTAGTTGCGATTGAGCAGCACCGCCACGACGGGACTGTCCGGCTCGCTGGCGGCCTGCTGCAGCAGTTCGGCACTGCGGTCGCGGCTGCCGTCGTCGACCAGGATGATCTCCACCTGGCAATCCAGCAGGCGGCAGGCGGCGCGGGTGCGGCGCAGCAGTTCCGGCAGGCTGGCTTCTTCGTTGTAGACGGGGATCACCACGGATACCCGGTCGATGGCATAGGGCTTCATGCGCCTTTCTCCAGCAGGTCTTCGATGGCGCCGACCACGCGGTCGACGTCGGCGAGGGTCATGTCGGGGAACAGCGGGATGGAGCACAGCCGTGCCGAATTCCATTCGCTGTTGGGCAGCGCCAGCTCCGGCCAGCGCTCGCGGTACCAGGGATGCAGGTGGGTGGCGGTGAAATGGATGCCGGTACCGATGCCGCGCGCCTTGAGGCCGGCCATGAAGGCCTCGCGCTCCATCCCGCAGCGCTCGGGACAGATGCGCAGGATGTAGAGGTGCCAGGCGTGGGTCTGGGCGTAGTCGGGCAGTGCCAGGGGCGCGACCGGCAGCGCCGCCAGGCGCTGGGTGTAGGCCTGGGCCAGCAGCCGGCGGCGGCTGTTGATGTCGCCCAGGCGATCCAGCTGCACCAGCGCCAGGGCGGCGTGGATGTCCGAGAGGTTGTACTTGAAGCCGGGCTCCTGCACCTGGGCCTGGGGCTTGCGACCCAGGGCATGACGGTCGAAGGCATCCACCGCCAGGCCATGGAATTTCAAGCGCCGTACCCGCTCGGCCAAGGTGGCGTCGTCGGTCACCAGCATGCCGCCTTCGGCGCAGGTCAGATTCTTGATGGCGTGAAAGCTGAAGATGGCGGTGCCGCGCTGGCCGATGGGCTCGCCCTGGTAGCGGGTGCCGGCGGCGTGGGCGGCGTCTTCGATCAGCGCCACGCCATGCTCGCGGGCCAGGGCGCGCAGCGGGGTCAGGTCGCAGCTGGCGCCGGCGTAGTGCACCGGCACGATGGCCTTGGTGCGCGGGGTGATGGCGGCGGCCACTTGCTCGGCGGAAACCATCAGGGTGTCGCGGTCGACGTCGACGAATACCGGGGTGGCGCCGATCAGGGTGATCATGTTGGCGGTGGAGACCCAGGTGAGCGAGGGGGTGATCACCTCGTCGCCCGGGCCGATGTCCAGCGCCAGCAGGGTCACGTGCATGGCGGCGGTGGCCGAGCACAGGGCCACCGCATGGGCGGCGCCCACGGAATCGGCGAAGCGCTCTTCCAGCAGGTTGGCCTGGGGGCCGGTGGTGATCCAGCCCGAGGTCAGCACCCGGCTCACCGCGGCCACTTCCTCGGCGCCGATGCTGGGCCGGGAGAACGGCAGGAAAGGCTCGTCCAGCTGGCGCGGGGCGGTGCTCTGGGACAGATCGGTCATGGCGGCTCATCCGAAGCGAGGGGCGCCGGGACAGGACAGCCGACGCGATGAGCCCAGGCTAAGGCGTCTTGCCTTACGGCCCCCTTAGCGCAACCTGACAACTGCCTGACAGCCGGTCAGCTCGCTGGCCACCCCCGTGAACCTCTTGGCAAAACAAGGGCTTAGCCTGTTACGAATGGGGTGCCGGTGGTCGGTGAGAGGCCTAGAATGGTGACCCCTGCCCCCTTGGCAGTCCCGAACCTGACACGAGAGACGACCGCGCCCATGCTGGACAACACCCTGAGCGAACTGGAAACCGCCATCCGCGACCTGCTGCAGCGCAACCAGCGCCTGACCGCCCGTACCCAGGAACTGGAGCAGGCCCTGCTGGCCGCGCGCGAGGAAAACGACACCCTGCAACTGAGTCTGCTGGAGCAGGAAGAACACGGCGCCAGCACCCGCCAGCGCGTGGAAGGCCTGCTGGCCCTGCTCTCCGCGCAGTCCGTCGAGCAGGCGGTGGCCGCTGATACCGAGCAGCGCCACGCGGCCAGCGTCGAGTGAAGACCGCCAACGCGGGCGCCGACGACGAGGTGGAGGTGCTCGGTCGCCGCTACCGCTTCAAGGTGGCCGAAGGCGACCGCGCCGCCCTGCAACAGGCCGCCGCCCGCCTGCGCGACGAACTGGTCGCCATCCAGGGCGATCGCCGCCGCGGTGATGCCATCGAGCTGCTGGTCCTGGCCGCCCTGCGCCTGAGCCTGGACACCGCCGCCGACGCCGGCGCCCTGACCGCCCTCGACGCCCGCCTCCAGGCCCTGACCGCCGAGGTACGGGCGACGCAGGAGGCCTAGCCTCATCCACAGAGGTACGGCACCCGCGCCGCTCCGCCCCCTCTCCCTCAGGGAGAGGGCCGGGGTGAGGGCGCCGCTCCGCGCGAAGCCATCGGCATCCGCTCGACCCCGCCGTGTTGGGCTTCGACGGAGGAGCCGTCTCAACCCAACCTACGAAAGCCCGCCGCTCCGCCCCCTCTCCCTCAGGGAGAGAGCTGGAATGAGGGCGCCGCTCCGCGCGAAGCCATCGGCATCCGCTCGACTCCGCCGTGTTGGGCTTCGACGAAGGAGTCTCAACCCAACCTACGAAAGCCCGCCGCTCCGCCCCCTCTCCTTCAGGGAGAGAGTTGGGGTGAGGGCGCCGCTTCGCGCGAAGCCACCGGCATCCACTCGACTCCGCCGTGTTGGGCTTCGACGGAGGAGCCGTCTCAACCCGACCTACGAAAGCCCGCCGCTCCGCCCCCTCCACCTCATTACCAGGCAACCGCCCTGCTCCGCTCATCTTGACCGCCCCGCGACCCCGTGCGAGCTTCGGGGCCCTTTCCCCTTGCCCTGGAGGTCCGTCATGTCGGGTGTTCGCTGGCTCGCCCTGCCGCTCTTGAGTATCGCCCTCGGCGCCCAGGCCGCGCCGGCGCCGCTGCCGGCCCTGCTGGACGCCATGGCCCAGCGCCTGACGATGGCCGATCAGGTCGCCCGCAGCAAGCACGACAGCGGCAAGCCGGTGCTGGACGAAGTCCGCGAACGCCAGGTGCTGCAGGACGTCGCCCAGGCCGCGCCCGGCGCAGCCGTCTCCCCGGCCAGCGCCCAGACCTTTTTCGCCGCCCAGATGGAAGCCAACAAGCTGGTGCAATACGGCCTGCTGCAGGCCTGGCGGCGCAACGAACAGCCGCTGCCCGCCAGCACGACGGACCTAGCGGCGCTCAGGGCCCAGCTGAACGAACTCCAGGCCAGGCTGCTCGGCGGTCTCGCCGCCACCGGCGAATTGCGCGCCGCCGCGGACTGCCCGGCGCAGCTGGAGCGCGCCCTTGCCACCCATCTCGCTGCCGCACGCCCAGATGATCTCCACCGCCTGGCCCTGGTGCGGGCACTGGGCGATTTCTGCACCCTGCCGCGCTGAGAGCCTGTGCATAATCGGCGGCACGGCGACCGAAGCGCGTTGAATCCAAGGACCCTACATGCACATCCTGCTCGTCGAAGATGACGCCACCCTGGCCGACGGTATCCGCCGCGTCCTGGAAGGCCATGGCATGCAGGTCGATCTCCTGCGCAACGGCGCCGAGGCCGACGCCTGGCTGCGCACCACCCGCTTCGCCGTGGTGGTGCTGGACATCGGCCTGCCCGGTGGCCTGGACGGCTTCGAGGTGGTCCGCCGCCTACGCCAGCGTGGCAGCGATCAGCCGGTGCTGCTGCTCACCGCCCGTGACGCCATCGACGACCGGGTACATGGCTTCGAGGTGGGCGCTGACGACTACCTGGTCAAGCCCTTCGCCGTGCCCGAGCTGGTGGCGCGGATCAAGGCGCTGGTCCGTCGCGCCGGTGGCCAGAACAGCGCCGAACTCACTCTCGGCGCCCTGCGCCTGGACACCGCCGCCCACCAGGCGCGCCTCGGCGACACCCCGCTGGATCTCTCGGCCCGCGAGTGGGCGGTGCTCGAACACCTGCTGCGCCAGGCCGGCAAGGTGGTCTCCAAGCAGCAGATCATCGACGCCCTGGCCCCCTGGGGCAGCGAGGACCTGACCCACAACGCCGTGGAGGTCTATGTCTCGCGGCTACGGTTGAAACTGGCCGACTCCGGGGTCAGCATCCGTACCGTGCGCGGCTTCGGCTATCGCCTGGAAGAAGCCGCGCCATGACCGCCACCGCGCCCAGCCTGCGCCGGCGGCTGCTGAAATGGCTGGTGCTGCCGGTGCTGCTGGTCAATCTCGGCGGCGCCGTGGTCAGCTACCAGTTCGCCCGCAAACCGGCGTTCAGCGCCCTGGACGGTGATCTCACCGATGCGGCGATCCTGCTGCTCGAACAGCTGGAAGTGGATGGCAACGGCCGCCTGTGGCTGCCGACGGAAGCCGACTACCTGCTGCGCCACAACAGTCACGACCACGTCTGGCTGGCGGTGCGCAGCCTCGACGGCCAGCTGCTGTTCGGCGATGCCGCGATGCCAGTCCAGGAGATCACCGACGAGATGCGCGACGGCCATACCACCGCCCTGCGCACCCGCATCAACGATCGCTCGGTGTTCATGGTCGGCCGCCTGGGCGTAGTGGCCGGGCAACCGGTGGTGGCCAGCGTGGCCCAGACCCTGAGTCGCCACACCGCCGCCCTGCAGCGCATGGTGCTGACCCTGGTGGCGGTGCAGATCCTGGTCGCCCTGCTGATCGCCGCCCAGCTGCTCTGGGCGGTACGCCGGGGCCTCAAACCCCTGGAACGGCTGGAGCGTCAGCTCGACAGCCGCCACTACGATGACCTGGCGCCGCTGCGCGAAGAGGGTGCGCCCCGCGAACTAGGCACCTTCGTCACCGCGCTCAACGGTCTGCTGCTGCGCATCCGCGAGGGCGCACGCAACCAGCGCGCCTTTCTCGACGACATGGCCCACCAGTTGCGCACCCCGCTGGCCGGCATCAGCACCCTGACCCAGTGGCTGCGCCAGCGCCATGCCGGCGATGCCGAAAGCGCCGCGGCCCTGGCGCAACTCCAGGCCGCCACCGAGCGCATGACCCGCCAGACCAACCAGTTGCTGACCCTGGCCCGCGCCGCCACCGCGCGGCTGGAAAGCCCGCCGCGCGAGCCCTTGCGGCTGGACGAGCTGATCGGCGCAGCCATGCCCAGCCAGCTATCCCAGGCCGATGGCCACGGCATCGACCTGGGCTACGAACTGGAGCCGCAGACCGTGCAGGGCAACGCCTTCCAGCTGCGCGACCTGCTCGACAACCTGGTCGACAACGCCCTCAGATACACTCCGCGCGGCGGTCAGGTCACGGTGCGGCTGCGCGGCCAGGCCGGGGCGACGGTGCTGGAGGTGGAAGACGACGGCCCGGGCATTCCCGAGGCGGAGCGCGAACGCATCTTCGAGCGTTTCTATCGCCTCGACCGCGGTATTCATGGCACGGGACTGGGCCTGGCCATCGTCCGCGACATCGCCATCGCCCACGACGCCGGCATCGAACTGGCGACCGCGGCAGGCGGCCACGGCCTGCGCGTGGCCATCCATTTCCCACCCCTGGTCGTACCGCCGGCGGAGGCTTCGTAGGTTGGGTGGAAAGCTACCCTTTCCCCGAGGGAGAGGGAGTAATCCGGCGCCCTTATACCCTCGTAGGTTGGGTTGAGCGCAGCGAAGCCTAACACGCCAGAGCCCTGTCCTACCCCACACCCCACCCCTCTCCCCATGGAGAGGGGGCTGCCCGGCACGGCGCTAAATCCCGGTGTTCTGCCCTATCCCCGCCACCCCGGATTTTCCAGCAGCACCGCCATCCCCTGCCCACCCCCGATGCACACGGCCGCCACGCCATACCTGAGCCCCTCGGCGCGCAACTGACGCGCCAGGGTGATGGCCAGGCGCAGGCCGGTGGCGGCCAGCGGGTGTCCCATGGCGATGGCGCCGCCGTGGACATTGAGTCGCGCCGGATCCAGCTCCAGGGCGCGCTGCACCGCCAGCAGCTGGGCGCCCTGGGCTTCGTTGATCTCCAGGCGGTCGATGGCCTTCAGCGCCAGGCCGGCGCGGTCGAGCAGGCCCTGGATGGCCGGCACCGGGCCGCTGCCCATGACGTCCGGCGGCACGCCTACCACGCAACTGCCGCGCACCCAGGCCAGTGCCCGTGCCGACGCGGCGTCCGCGCCTCGCGTCAGCAGCACGGCGGCGGCGCCGTCGGCCACCGCGCAGCTGTTGCCGGCGGTCTGGACCCCGCCCGGATGCTCCGGCGTCAGCCGTGCCAGGGCCTCCCGCGAGGTTTCCCGTGGATGGCTGTCATGCTCGACCACCACGCAGCCCCGCGGCAGGCGCAACGCCCGCGGCGCCAGGCCCTCGGCCTCGAAGCGCGCCGCCGCCACCGGCACGATCTCTTCCGCGAACCAGCCCTGGCGCTGGGCCGCCAGGGCGCGCTCGAAACTGCGCAGCGCCCAGGCATCCACGGCCGCGCGGGCGATGCCGTGGCGCTGCGCCAAGCGCTCGGCGGTGGCGATCATGTCCAGTCCGGCCGCCGGGTCCTTGAGGGCCTCCCAGAGAAAGTCGTGGAATTCCACCGGCGCGCCGAGGCGAAAGCCGCTGCGATGGGTGTAGGCGGCGATGGGATTGCGGGTCATGGACTCGGCCGCCACGCACAGCACCCGGCTGGCCTGGCCGCTCTGCAACTGATCGCCCGCCTGGCGCAGCAGCTCCAGGCCGGTGCCGCAGACCCGCTGCACCTGCAGCGCCGGCACCGCCTCGGGCACCCCGGCATAGAGGCCGATATGGCGTGGCAGCAGATAGGCATCGAAGCTGGCCTGGGCCACCGAGCCGGCGAGCACGGAATCCACCGCCCCGGCCTCATGCCCGCGCGCCAGCAGTGCCCGGGCCACGGCGATGCCCAGGTCGGTGGGCGATACCTGCCCCAGGGCGCCATTCAGATCGGTCCAGGGCGTGCGCACGCCATCCAGCAGCAGGACATCGTCGTAGAGCGCCCCCATGCCGTTACGCATGACCAGGCGCCTCGGCGCGGGCTGCAGCCGCCGGCGCCGCCGTCCGCCGCTGCAGCAGGGCCAGCACCGCGCCCGCCGCCACCAGCACCGCCGGGGTGGTGGCCACCACCAGGGTCGCCGCGCCACCGCCCACGGCCAGGACCTGGCCCGCCAGCAGCGGTCCGGCCATGGCGCCCAGGCGGCCGACCGCCACGGCCGCACCGGTCCCGGTTGCCCGCACCGCCGCCGGATAGAGCTGCGGCGCCAGGGCATAGAGCACCAGTTGGCCACCGACCACGAACAGTCCGGCGGCGAAGCCGGCCAGGGCCACCAATGGATAGGCCTTGGCCAGACCCAGCCCGGCCAGACCCAGCAGGATGCCCAGGTAGATGGCCAGCACCGTCAGCCGTGGCCGCCAGCGATCCATGAGCAGGCCGAACAGCACCGAGCCGATGCCGCCGCCCAGGTTGAAGAGGATCTGCACCCCCACCGCCTGGCCGCGGCTGAAGCCCTGGCCCACCAGCAGCGAGGGCAGCCAGTTGAGCAGCATGTACATCACCGTGAGGGTGAAGAAGTAGCCGAGCCACAGCAGCAGGGTGGTCGACAGCGGGATGGCGCCCAGCCAGGCCCCGCGCGGTCCGCCCGCCTGAGGCCCGCTTCGATGGCGCAGAAAGCCGGCGGTCTCCGCCAGGTAGCGCCCGAGCAGCGGCGCCACCAGCAGCGGCGCCAGGCCACCGACATAGAACACCGTCTGCCAGCGGCCGACGTCCAGCAGCCCCACCACCGCCGCCAGGGCGCCACCCAGGGGCACGCCGCAGTACATCAGGCTGACCGCCGTCGCCCGGGCGCGCTCGTCCACCGATTCGGCGGACAGGGCGATCAGGTTGGGCAGGGCGCCGCCCAGGCCGATGCCGGTGAGCAGCCGCGCCAGCAGCAGGCTCTCCAGGCTCCAGACATGGGCGGTGGCCACCGAGAAGACCCCGAAGATCAGCACGCAGGCGATCAGCACCTTCTTGCGGCCGATGCGATCGGCGCACCAGCCGCCGATGAAGGCGCCGGGCAGCAGGCCGAGGATGCTGGCGCTGAACACTAGGCCCATCTGCCCCGGCTGGAAGCCGAAGGCCTTGGCCATGGCCGGGGCGGCGATGCCCATGGCCTGGAGGTCCATGCCCTCCAGCAGGGCGACGATAAAGCACAGCAGCAGGGTCAGGCGGGCCCCGGGCGGAACGGTCGAGAGCAGGCGCATGGTGGACTCCTCAGAAGCGGAAGGTGGTGGCGGCCATCAGGAAGCTGGTGTCGTCGCCGTCGGCCTGACGCACGGCGGCGCCGGCCTGGAAGTAGCTGTATTCCAGGTCCAGGGTCAGGTTGGCGGTGGGCATCCAGCGCAGGTTGTTGCGCCAGAGGGTGCCGGCCTTGCGCGCCGAGCTGGCGGCGGTGCCCGGCACCGTGGTCATGCCCGGCAGGTAGACTCCGTCTGCGGTGCTCTGCCGCCAGACGCCGAACAGCCCGCTTTCCAGCTGCAGGGTCGGGCGCGGCGCCAGGGTCAGCAGCGGGCCGACCAGATAGAGGTTGGCTAGGGTGGTGAGGCCGGAATCGCCATAGAAGCCGTTCTTCGGATAGAGCGGATCGAAGGTGCCGACGCGGTCGTCGCCCGGGCCGTGATCGCCACTGGCGGCGTCCACCCGCAGGGCCAGCCGCGGCTTCCAGGCGCCGCCCAGGCGATAGCCGGTTTCGCTGCTCAGGCCCCAGGCGCGGATCCGGGCGCCGGCCAGATGCCCGCCCTGCCCGGCCAGGTCCCAGCTCCAGTCCCAGAGACCGGCGTTGCCGAACAGGCGGAAGCCGGCGGTGTAGCGCTTTTCCGCGCCGGTCAGGCCATCCAGGGTGCGCTGGTCGGTCTCCAGGCCGAAGCCGTAGACATCCAGCTTGAGCGGTCCGGCCAGCGGCAGGGTGCCGTAGAGGCCATAGAACTTGACCGCATTGTTGGAGCCGTCGTCGAAGCTGTCTTCGCCGGTCACCACGGGCCTCAGGCCGAAGGCGTCCAGCCGGTAGCCGTCCGGGCGGGTCCAGGCCAGGCGCAGGCCGTCGAAGTTGAGGCGGATGTTGCGGGCGTCGCGGTAGGTGACGAAGGCCTGATTGCCGTAGCTCAGCTCCTGGCGACCGATGCGGGTCATCAGCGTGCCGCCGGCCAGTGGCGTGTTGAGGTCGATGAAGGCCTGGTGCAGCTCGGTGCGACTCTGGTCGTAGGGGCCATAAAGCGCCTTGTTCCAGGCACGGGTGTTTTCCAGCTGGACGAAGGTGCGCACGGCGTCGTCGAACAGGTGCAGGTCGGCGTGCAGCTGCAGGCGCTGCTGGATGTAGTGGTCGGTAGCCACTCCGCGCCGGCCAAAGACCGGGTTGCGGATGCTGTCGAAGCGATAGCGCGCCTCGCCGCCGGTCTGCAGCCAGGCCGAATCGCCGAGGCGCTGGTAGCGCAACCCGTCGAAGGGATCGGTGCGCTTGGCCGGATCGTCGAGGAAGCGATAGTCCTCGGCCCAGCGCGGCGGTCCGGGCGGCAGGGGACGCGCCGTCTCCAGGCTGTTGAGCGGCTTGGGCCGGGCGCTTTCCAGGGTGGTGGAAGGCGCGGCGAGAAGGCCCTGGCTGGCGAGCAAGGAGGCGAGCGTGGTAAAGGCGAGGCACGAGCGGGCCCGTGCGCGGGCCGGAAGCGAGCGCGAAAAAGACATGAGATGACCGTCCTGACTGGGGAAGCGGAAGGCGCCGCCGGGGCGCGCGGATCAGGGCCTAGCGGGCACGGATCGGGTAGCGGTCAGGAGGGAGGGTGGTTGGATAGCGAGCTGACATGGCGGGTGTCCCTTTGTTGTTGTTGTCGTCACCGGGGGGCGGTTGGCCCTGGTTCGATGATGGTCCATGGCAGAAATGGATCAAGCCATCCAGGCTGAATCTGGCCGATTACCGAACGTTATCTTTATTAACTTTATTCCTGCAGGACGACTGGTTCGCCAGGGCTCTCAACGTCTTCTGTATCGCGCTTTGTAACAATGCCCGCCCTTGAGGGGTCCATGAGGAGGCCCGTACGGGTTAAGGTTCCTTCTCTCACGATCGAAAAGGCGAACTCATGAGCTCCAAGACTCCCCTCCTGCTGGCTGGCGCCGCGCTCTTCACCCTGCTGGCCGGTTGCGGCTCGCATGAAACCCAGAGCAGCCCGGCGGCGGCCTCCTCGGCCCCGAGCGGCGCCGTCAGCAGCAGTGGCCGTTGCAACTCCGATGCGGTCCAGGATCTGGTCGGCAAGGCCCTCTCCCCGGCCCTGGCCGAAGAAGGCCGGCAGCGCGCCGGTGCCCAGGTCGTCCGGGTGGTCCGTCCGCAGGACCCCATGACCATGGACTTCAATTCCCAGCGCCTGACCATCACCACCAGCGCCAGCCTGGTGGTGCAGACCGCCACCTGCGGCTGATCCCCGGCGCGCCCCACGACCTGCCGGCCGCTGCCGCGCAGGTCGGTGCGCCCGGCTAGAGGCCGAAGCCCTGGCGCAGGGCCGCTACGCTGTGGAAGTGAAAGGCCGGGCCATGGCGCTCCAGCTCTTCCCGGCTGCCGAAGCCATAGCCCAGGGCCACCGCCGCCACGCCGTTGGCACGGGCGGCGATCAGGTCGTGCTCGCGGTCACCCAGCATCAGGCAGGTCTCCTGCGCCAGGCCTTCGGTTTCCAGCACGAAACGCAGCAGTTCGGTCTTGTCGGCGCGGGTACCATCCAGCTCGCTGCCATGCACCGCGGTAAAGCATTCCGTCAGGGCGAAGTGCCGGAGGATCTCCACGGCGAACACCCGCGGCTTGGCCGTCACCAGATAGAGCCGCCGCCCGGCCGCCTGCAACTCGGCCAGCAACTCGCGGATGCCCGCATAGAGCTCGTTCTCATAGAGACCGGTGGCGCGGAAATACCCTCGATAGGCCTCCACCGCACGCCAGGCCCGCGCCTCGTCGAAGCCGTAATGGGTCATGAAACTCTGCAGCAGCGGCGGGCCGATAAAGACCTCCAGCCTGCGCAGATCGGGTTCCTCGATCCCCTCGGCGCGCAACGCCGCCTGGATCGCCCGGGTGATGCCCAGGCGCGAATCGGTGAGGGTGCCATCGAGATCGAACAGCAGATGGGGGTGATGCATGGGATGTCCTGGCAACGGGAAATCCTGGCCAGTATGGCGAGCGGGAACAGAGATCGGTAGGCTCGACCGCTCCATTGGAAATGAGTCTTGTTCGCTGATGTCGCTTTTGCCCCGTTCCGTCCGTCACAGCGCCTGGCTGGCCCTGCCGCTGTTGCTCGCCCTCGCCGCTTCCGGCCAGGCCCGTCCCATCGATCAGCCCATGGACGCCCAGGTGCTCCAGCAGCCGGGCCACGGCTATGCCTTCAGCGAACTCCAGCTGGATTCCGTCGACGGCGCCCGCCACTACCAGGTGTGGATTGCCCGACCCGCCACCCCGGCACCGGCCGCCGGCTATCCGGTGCTCTATCTGCTCGACGGCAACGCCGCCCTGGGCGGGCTGAACGCCGAGTTGCTCGATACCCTGGCCAAGCGGCCCAAGCCGCCCGTGCTGGTCGCGGTGGGTTACACGGGCGGCAAGCGCATCGACGGCCCCGGCCGGGCTTACGACTACACGCCGTCCGCGCCTACCAGCGAACGCTTTCGCGAGATGGCCACCGGCGGCGCCGACGTCTTTCTCGCCTGGCTGCTGGAGTGCCTGGAACCGGCGGTGGCCCGGCAGTTGCCCCTGGATCAGGGCCAGCGCGCACTCTGGGGTCACTCCCTGGGCGGTCTCTTCGTCCTCCACGCCCTGCTCACCCGCCCGGACGCCTTCGCCCAGGGCTACGCCGTGAGCCCCTCGCTGTGGTGGAGTCCCACCGTGCTGCCGCAAGACGACCAGCAACTGAAGGAGCGCTTCAAGGCCCATCCGGCCCGCCTGGTGCTGCTGCAGGGCGGCGCCGAACGCGAACTGCCCGCGCATTTCCAGAGCGAGGTCCCCACCGATGCCACCCGGCGCCTGGCCGACCGCCTCGGCCAGCTCCCCGGCATCCGGGTGCGCTACGAGGTTCTCGAAGGCCTGGGCCACGGCCCCATGCTGCCGGCCTCGCTGCAGGCCGTGCTGAGCGAGTGGCGCTAGTCCGCCAGCCAGCGATACATCACCAGGCAATCCACCAGCCCCAGGCTGGCATGGCGATAGGCCCTGGGCAGGGTGCCGACGATCTCGAAGCCATGCTTCTGCCAGAGCCGCACCGCCACTTGGTTGCTGGCCACCACCGAGTTGAATTGCATGGCCTGGAAGCCCAGTTCGCGAGCTACCTGCACGGAGTGCTCGCAGAGGGCGCCGGCCACGCCCTGGCCACGGGCGGCGGGGGCGACCATGTAGCCGCAGTTGCAGACGTGATCGCCCGGCCCCATGGCATTGGCCTTGAGGTAGTAGCTGCCGAGCAGCTGACCGTCGCGCTCGGCGACGAAGGTCGCCCGCGGGAGCTCTACCCAGAGGCGCCAGGCGTCGTCGCGGGTCATGTCCGGGTCGTAGGCGTAGGTCTCCCGGGCCTGGGCGACCTGCTGGATCAGTGGCCAGACCTGCTCGAAATCGGCGGCGGCGAGGGGGCGAATCTGCATGGATGACTCCGGCGGACGAAGGAGCCGCCAGTGTCGCCTAGCCGGCCGCCGCTGCCAAATCACCGCCCTCGTCCAGCAGGCCCTGGGCCCCCTGGCGACAGGCCGCCAGGAGTTCCTCGGCCAGGTCCTCGTCATCCAGCGCCCGCGCCAGGGCCACACCACCGATCAGGGTGACGGCCAGCTGCAGTGCCCGGGCGCGCCGCCGCGCCGGCGGCCCCGACAGATCCCGCTCCAGCCGGGTGACGAAGCGCGCGAAGAAGCGGGTATAGCTGCCACGGATGGCGGCCTCCCGATGGGTGACGTCGGCTGCCAGAAAGGCCAGCGGACAGCGCAGCGCTTCG
Organism: Pseudomonas sp. SHLD1; assembly: GCF_028640935.1. Lineage (NCBI taxonomy): Bacteria > Pseudomonadati > Pseudomonadota > Gammaproteobacteria > Pseudomonadales > Pseudomonadaceae > Pseudomonas > Pseudomonas sp. SHLD1. The sequence continues at coordinate 632,696 of NZ_JAQZAD010000006.1, read as the reverse complement.
CCTTCGGCATGCTCGCAACTCAGGTAATGCTCGACCAGCCGCCCGAGGCCTTCGCTACCGAGACCGTCGAGCCGGGCACTGCCGATCCGCGCGGCATGGGCGATGGCCTGGTCATAGACCTCGGTCTTGGTGCGGAAGTGGTGATAGAAGGCGCCGCGGGTGAGACCGGCGTCGGCCATCAGGTCATCGAGTCCGACCGCATCGAAGCCCCGGAGGGCGAACAGGCGGGCGGCGCTGTCGAGGATGCGCTGGCGGGTCCGCTCGCGCTGATCAAGGGGCCAGGCCATGGCTACTCCGGATTATGTTCTTGAACATAAGGTCTCCTTTGCCAGCATGCGGCCTTCTTTGCAAGGAGCCTGCAGCATGACGCCCTATCTCTTCGGTCCCGCCTTCAGCACCCTGGTGCGCAGTGTGCGCCTCCATGCCCTGGAACAGGGCCTGGAGCTGCCCTGTGGCCTCGCCCCTGACGGCCAGGCCATCGCCTGGCGCAGCGAGGCCCATCTGGCGCTGCACCCCTTCGGCCAGGTGCCGGTGCTGCTAGACGGTGACCAGCGGATCTTCGAAACCCTCGCCATCTGCCGCCATCTCGATCGTCGGCTCTCGCCGGAGCGCGGCGGCAACCCGGAGCAGGATGCCTGGAGCAGCGCCCTGCTCACCACCGTGGATGCCCGCCTGGTCCGTCGCTATCTGCTACGGATCGCCGGGCCACGACCCGCCCCCTTCCAGACGCTGGAAGAGCAGCAGCGCGCCCTGGCCGACGTCGACGCGACCCTGGCCGTACTCGATCGCCAGCTGGGCAACCAGAGCTTTCTCTGCGGCGCCGAATTCAGCCTGCCCGATGCCCTGCTGGGGCCCATGCTCGACTACCTGGAGCCCCTGCCCGACCTCCACTGGCAGACGACCTGGCCCCGCCTCGCCGCCTATCTCGACCGCCTACGCGCGCGCCCCTCCGGCCAGGCGATCCTGGTGGCGACGGACTCCAAGCTCCGTTGAGCCCACGACAGCCACTGGAGCTACCAGGGACCACCTACCTCCCCAACACACCGTAGCCATCCCCTCTCCCTGCGGGAGAGGGCCAGGGTGAGGGGGCGCCCACCACCCGCTCCCTACCTGCTAGCCTTGGAAGCTCCTTCCCCGCCCAAGGACCGCCCATGACCACCGTCCACCCCATCGCCCTCGTCACCGGTGCCTCCCAGGGTATCGGCCGCGCCGTCGCCCTCGGTCTGCTGCAGGACGGCTTCCGCGTGGTCCTCGCCGCGCGCCGTACTGAACCCCTGGAGGCGCTCGCCGAAGAAGCCCGGCAACAGGGCGGCGAAGCCCTGGCGGTACCCTGCGACGTCACCGATGCCGCCAGCGTCGAGGCGCTGTTCGCCCGCATCCGCGACACCTACGGTCGCCTGGACCTGCTGTTCAACAATGCCGGCGTCGGCGCCCCGGCGGTGCCCATCGACGAGCTGGAACTGGACGCCTGGCACCGGGCGGTCAACACCAACCTCACCGGCGTCTTTCTCTGCAGCCGCGCGGCCTTCGCCCTGATGCGCGAGCAGACACCCCGTGGCGGACGCATCATCAACAATGGCTCCATCTCGGCGCACACGCCCAGGCCCTTCAGCGCGCCCTATACCGCCACCAAGCATGCCGTGGCCGGGCTGACCAAGGCCCTGGCCCTCGACGGCCGCGCCTTCGATATCGCCTGCGGCCAGATCGACATCGGCAACGCCGTCACCGAGATGACCGAGCGCATGGCCAACGGCGTGCTCCAGGCCGATGGCAGCACCGCCGTGGAGCCGCGCATGGATGTCAGGCACGTCGCCGACGCCGTCCGCTACATGGCCAGCCTGCCGCTGGACGCCAACGTCCAGACCCTCACGGTGATGGCGACCAAGATGCCCTATGTGGGCCGGGGCTGAGGGGTTCCGCGTAGAACCCGATCAGAAAGGGAGCAGGAAATGAATCCAGCCGAAGTCGTCTCCTTCTGGCGCGCCGCCGGCCGGCGCCAGTGGTTCAACGGCGGCCCTGCCTTCGACGCCGAGTGCCGCTCGCGTTTCGAGGTCATGCACTTCGCTGCCAGCCGCCGTGAGTGCGATGACTGGATCGACGGCGCCGAAGGCGCCCTGGCCCTGTGCCTGCTGCTCGACCAGATCCCGCGCAATATCTTCCGCCACAGCGGCCACGCCTTCGCCACCGACGGCCTGGCCCTGCAGCATGCGCGACAGGCGATCGACGCCGGTCTGGATCAGCAGGTCGAAGCCGAGGCGCGCGCCTTTTTCTATCTGCCGTTCGAGCACTCCGAAGTCCTGGCCGATCAGCAGCGCTCGCTCGCCTTGTTCGAGGCGCTGGGGATCGAGCACTACCGGCACTATGCGGAGGCTCATCTTGAGGTGATCGTTCGCTTCGGTCGTTTTCCGCACCGAAATCATGTCTTAGGCCGGCTCAACACTCCGGACGAACAGGCATGGTTAAACGCAGGTGGCGGCTTTTAAACAATCAGTAAAGGTACTTCTGGTGAGCTCCAAGAAGGCCAGGCTATCAAGTACCCAAACGCCGATCGATCTTCCGATTCAGGATGATCGACGTCTGCGTCTGCTTGACCCCGTCGAGGTTGCCGATGCGGTCGAGCAGATCGTCGAGCTTTTCGTGGGTGGTGCAGCGCAGGAAGGCCAGGTAGTCGAACTGGCCGCTGACCGAGGAGACTTCCTCGACCTCGACCATCTTTTCCAGGGCGCGGATGACACCGGCGGTGCTGCGCGGCAGGACGCTGATGGCGCAGTAAGCGCGCACGGCGGCCTGTTCCAGCTCGGAGCCCAGGCGCAGGCCGTAGCCCTGGATGATGCCGTCGCGCTCCAGGCGCGCCAGACGGGTGACCACGGTGGTACGCGCCAGGCCCAGCTGGCGGGCCAGGGTGGCGTTGGAGGCGCGGGCGTTCTGCTGCAGCAGGTGGATGAGCTGCCAGTCGGTCGGATCGAGTTTGGTGAACATCGTGGCTGCCTGCCGGGGGCGGGCGTCGGGGCCTGGGGCCGCCGACGCGGGAGCCGCCATTCTAGGCGGGGCGGCCGAGGGCAGCCAGGGCGGTGTCCAGGGATTCCTGCTGCTGGCGTTCGTACAGCGCCATCTCGTCGAGCACCGGCGCACCCAGGGCGGCTTCGAAGGCGGCGCGATTGCCGCCGCTCTGGTATTCCTGCTGGCTGCCGGCCCCCAGGTTGGACTGGAAGATGCCCGCGGCGCTGACCGGCAGGAAGTCTTCGTAGGTGATGGGATCGGCGAGGAGCTGGCCGGCGGCGATCAGGGTCTCGGGATCGCGGTTAGCGGTCTCCGCCTGGCTGCCGGGCGCAGCGCGATAGCGGAACCAGGCCAGCCCCTGACGGCGCAGCTCGTCCCAGTTGTCGGGCAGCGCCTGGAACACCTCGGCCAGCACGGTTGCATAGTCACTGCCAGCCGCCTTGCTGCGCTGGCGGACCTCCTGCAGGAGTTCATCGTAGCGCTGGCGACCGGCCGGCGTGAGGGCGATGCCGCGCTGCTCGATCTCGCCGAAGCGCGCCGTGTGCGAACCCTGGACCTCGCCCTGGAAGAGGATGGGTTCTTCCAGCGCCTTGAAGCTGGTCTGGCGCAGCAGGATGGGGCACTGGCGACGAGGCGGCCCCTCGATGGTTTCCTTGGGCGCGATGCCGCGGGCGGGCATCCGGGACTGGACGGCGTCGATGTCGAGGGTGCGCGGGGTCAGGTGGTTGATGTGCGGACCCTTGAAGCAGACTACGTCGGCGATCAGGCGGTGGGCATCGTGCAGGCGGTGGTAGAGGCTGGCGTCGACATTGGCCTCGCGGTGCCAGCGAAAGGTCTCCAGGGCTTCCTGGACGAAGGCATCCGCCTCGGCATCGGTCAGCCCGCCCTGGGCCTCGGCGCGCTCGATCAGTTCCAGCGTACCCAGGGTAAAGATGCGGCGCTCGTTCAGCACCCCTTCGGCCAGCTGGCGCAGCTCGGCGTCCTCGATCAGCTCCAGGCGCAGCAGCGAGGTGAAGACGCGGAAGGGATTGATCTGCAGGGCGGCCGGTGCTACCGGGCGGAAGGCGGTGGAATGCACCGGCACCCCGGCCACGCTGAGGTCGTAGTAGCCGACCGGCTGCATGCCCATCACGGCGAACAGACGACGCAAGGTGGCCAGCTCGGCGGCCGTGCCGACGCGAATGGCACCATGGCGCTCCAGATCCAGGCGCTCCGCGGAGTCGCCGGCGAAGCCCGGTTGTCCGGCGTTCACCTCGGCGACCAGTTCCAGCAGGGTGCCGTACTGGGGAACCTCCTGGCGGTACATCGCCGACATGGCCTGGGAAAAGCGGGTGCGGATCAGATCCGGGGAAAGCAGCGACGCGGCGGTCATGGGAGCGGCTCCTGGCTCAGGCTAGAAGCCGATTTCGACATGCCCGCGCAGGCTGCTCAAGCGATCTTTGCTCATTGGATCATTCCCCGGGGGAATGGGCGGGATGCCTCAGTGAGCCTTGTGCTGGGTCTTGGGCTTCTTCACGTGATCGGTGCCGGTAGCACTGCCCGAACCGCCACTGGAGCCGTTGTCGGCCGCGCCGACGCCGGTGCTGGGCGCCTTTTCCATACCGTGGGTGCTGGTGGGATCGGGCCGCGCAGGGGTGGCCGGGGGGTTGGTCGGGCTGGTCTGGGCCAGGGCGGCGCCGGACAGGCTGAGGCCCAGGATCAGGGCGGGAAGCAGGGGGGACGTGCGCATGGGAGGACTCCTCTGGACGGATTCACTCCCCTTTAGGCACCTCCCGCGCAGGGAGGTGCCGCGCCGTGGATCAGCTGCCGCTGGTGCTGGCCTTGTGGACCTTCTTGTGCGCCACCTTCTTGTGGTGGGTGGCGGCCTGCTTGCCGGTCTTGGCCGGGCTGCCCGTCGCGGCAGGCGGAGATGCCGGATCGGCGGGTGCCGTCTGGGCGAAGGCGGCAGAGGTGGCCAGCAGGCCGGCGAGGGTCAGGCAGAGGGTGGTGCTTTTCATGGAAGTCACTCCTTCGGTGGCTGATTGCAGGTTCAGTTAGCCGCCTTTTGCCCGGCAAAACCGTGTCCTAGTCCACAGCCGGGACCATTGGTAACAAGATATTTCAGTCGACTGCCAAGGCGTTAACGGTCTGGCGACCCCTTCGCCGGGGTCCCGGCTTGGGCATAATGCCGGGACGCCCCCTGATCGTAGCCGCGCATGCCCAAGAGTCCTCACCTTCCCAAGCGCCCCCGCTGGAGCAGCCTGCTGCTGCTGGCGCTGGGTCTGACGCTGCTGCTGATTCCGCTGCGCTACGCGGCCCAGCACTATTACGAGGCGCAACTGGGCGAGCAGAACGGCCAGACCCTGGATCTCTATGTCGCCAACCTGCTGGGCACGCTGCGGCGCTACGAGGTGCTGCCGGACCTGCTGGGCGATCTGCCGGTGCTGCGCCATGCCCTGGAAGGCCAGGGCGACAGCACGGCGCAGGACGCCGCCAGCCAGATGCTGGAAGACATCCGTCAGCGCACCGGGGCGGACGTCATCTACCTGATGCAGGACGACGGCACCTGCCTGGCCAGTTCCAACTATCGCCAGGCGGACAGCTTCGTCGGTCGCGACTTCTCCTTCCGGCCCTATTACAAGGCGGCCATGCAGGGCCAGCCGGGCCGCTTCTTCGGTCTCGGCACCACTTCCAGCAAGCGCGGCTACTATTTCGCCGCCGCCGTGCGCGATGGCACCCGGGCCATTGGCGTGGTGGTGGTCAAGGTCGACCTGGACAGCGCGGAAAAGCTCTGGGGCAATGCGCCCGAGCAGTTGCTGGTCACCGATGACCTGGGCGTGGTCATCCTTACCTCCCATGACGCCTGGCGCTTTCGCGCCACCCATCCGCTGGACGAGCGCCAGCGCGAGCAGGTCAATGCCAACCGGCCCTACCCCACCACCAATCCAGCGCCCCTGACCCTGGTGCCCGGGGACTGGCTGACCCAGACCCGCAACCTCGACGAGGTCGGCTGGAACGCACAGATCCTGGCACCACGGGAGATGGTCGAGCGGCAGGTGCGCAGTGCCCTCTATGTCGGCGCGGCGACCCTGCTGGCGCTGCTCCTGCTGCTGGTGGTTATGACCCTGAGACGGCGCCACTTCATCGAGCGCCTGGCGCTGGATGCCCGGGCCAAGCGTGATCTGGAGCTGAACGTGGAGGAGCGCACCCGCGACCTGCAGACGCTCAACGCGCGGCTGCAGCAGGAGGTGCACGACCGCGAGCAGGCCCAGCGCGAACTCATGCGCGCCCAGGACGAAGCCGTGCAGGCCGGCAAGCTGTCGGCGCTGGGAACCATGTCGGCCAGCATCAGCCACGAACTCAACCAGCCGCTGGCGGCCATCCGCAGCTACACGGAAAACGCCGTAGTGCTGCTCGACCACGATCGGCTGGACGACGCCCGCGGCAATCTCAAGCTGATCGGCGAGCTGACCACGCGGATGGCCAACATCATCGCCCACCTCAAGGCCTATGCCCGTGGCGCCCGCCGTGCGCCGGAGAGCGTGGTTCTGCAGGGCGCCCTGGAAGACGCCCTGGCGCTGGTCGCCGCGCGGCGCCGGGCCATGCAGGTGGAGCTGATCCGCGACCTGCCCGATGCGCCGCTGTGGGTGCAGGCCGGCGAAACCCGCCTGCGCCAGATCATCAGCAACCTGCTGAGCAATGCCCTCGACGCCCTGGCGGAAAAGACCAGCACCCGCCGGCTGTGGCTGACCACGAGCATCGACGAGCGCGGCGTGACCCTGATCCTGAGAGACAACGGTCCGGGCTTTTCCAGCGAGGCCCTGGCCCGCGCCCACGAACCCTTCTTCACCACCAAGGCCACCGCCCAGGGCCTCGGCCTGGGCCTGGCGATCTGCGATAACCTGTTGCGAACCCTCGGTGGCCACCTGCACCTGTCCAACCATGGCGACGGTGGCGCCGAGGTACGTCTCTATCTGCTGCACGGCAAGCCGGGGGTCGCCTCGGTGCCCCAGGAAGAAGTCCGCGGTTGACCGTCCCGCCCTCCACTTTTAGGTCCCAGTCATGAGTGCCCTGCCCCCCTTCGATCCCGCCAGCCAGATCCTGCTGATCGACGACGACGCCCACCTGCGCCTGGCGCTGAGCCAGACCCTGGACCTGGCCGGTTTCAAGGTGACGACCCTGGCCGACGCCCGCGAGCTGGAGCTGGCGGCCGTGCGCGACTGGCCCGGCGTGGTGGTCAGCGACATCCGCATGCCCGGCATCGATGGCCTGGAGTTGCTGGCCCAGTTGCACCAGCGTGACGCCGAATTGCCGGTGGTGCTGATCACCGGCCACGGCGACGTGCCCCTGGCGGTGCAGGCCATGCGCGCCGGGGCCTATGACTTCCTGGAAAAGCCCTTCGCCAACGACGCCCTGATCGACAGCGTGCGCCGCGCCCTGGGCGCCCGCCATCTGGTGCTGGAGAACCGCAGCCTGCGCCTGGCCCTCGCCGAGCGCCATGAACTGCAGACCCGGCTGATCGGCCAGACCCCGGGCATGGCGCGGCTGCGCGATCAGATCGGCGCCCTCGCCGCGACCCAGGCCGATGTGCTGATCCATGGCGAGACTGGCGCCGGCAAGGAGGTGGTGGCCCGCGCCCTGCACGATCTGTCGAATCGTCGCGACGGCCCCTTCGTCGCCATCAACGCCGGGGCCCTGGCCGAATCCGTGGTGGAGAGCGAACTCTTCGGCCATGAACAGGGCGCCTTCACCGGCGCCCAGAAAAGACGCATCGGCAAGTTCGAATACGCCAGCGGCGGCACCCTCTTTCTCGACGAGATCGAGAGCATGAGCCTGGATGTCCAGGTCAAGCTGCTGCGCCTGCTGCAGGAGCGCAAGGTCGAGCGACTCGGCTCCAACCAGCAGATCCCGCTGGATATCCGGGTGGTCGCCGCCACCAAGGAAGACTTGCGCCAGGCCGCCGACCAGGGCCGCTTCCGCGCCGACCTCTACTACCGGCTCAATGTCGCCACCCTGCGCATTCCCGCCCTGCGCGAGCGCAGCGAAGACATCCTGCCGCTGTTCCGCCACTTCGCTCTGGCCGCCGCCCAGCGCCATGGCACCCCCCTGCGCGAAGCCGATGCCGAGCAGCGCGCGGCCCTCATCGCCCACAGCTGGCCGGGCAACGTGCGCGAATTGCAGAACGCCGCCGAGCGCTTCGCCCTGGGGCTGGAGCTGGCGCTGGACAACAGCGCCTATGCGCCCCTGGCGCCCATGGCCGCGCCGCCCGTGGCCGCGGCCCCGGTGATGGCGGCGCCGGCGGCGTCAGCCCTGGCCGCTGGGCTGGGCGAACAGGTCGAGGCCTTCGAGCGCGAACTCATCCAGCGCGAATTGGCCCGGCCCCATGCCTCCCTGCGCAGCCTGGCCGAAGCCCTCGGCCTGCCGCGCAAGACGCTGTCCGACAAGCTGCGCAAGCACGACCTGCAGTTCACTGGCGGCGCAGCGGACGAAGGCGACTAGGCCAAGGTCGGCTGGTCGCGCCTGATCGCGAGTGGCAGAGTGAGGGACTCAGGCGTCGTGCAACAGGCGGCGTGCAACAGGCATTCGCGCAAGGAGACCCTCTTGACCTCGCTCATGCTCGCAGAAGCTGCCGCCAGTGGCGCGGCGGTCGCTCGCCAACTGGCGACCATCGACCAGGCCCTGGCGGCGCTGGCCGACGACCTCAGGGCCAATCCGCCGCAACTGGCGCTGACCGTGGCGCGTGGCAGCTCGGACCATGCGGCCAGTTATTTCGCCTACCTGGCGATGGCCCACCTGGGGCTGCCGGTGCTGTCCCTGCCGCCTTCGCTGGTGACCCTGCGCCAGGCGCCGCTGCGCGTCGAAGGCCAGCTCGCCTTGGGCTTTTCCCAGTCCGGACGCAGTCCCGATCTGATCGAGACGCTGTCCGCCCTGGATCGCTACGGCGCCCGTACCGCAGCCCTGGTCAACGAGATCGACTCGCCGCTGGCCCTGGCCTGCCGCCATGCCATCGGCGTACAGGCCGGTCCCGAGCGCAGCGTCGCCGCCACCAAGAGCTTCATCGCCACCCTGGCCGCCGCCGCCCGGCTGATCGCCCACTGGCAGCAGGACGAGACGCTGCTGGCGGCGGGCTTGGCCCTGCCGGAAGCCCTGGATCGCGCGGCCGAACTGAGCTGGGCGCCGGCCCTGACCGTCCTGCGCGACGCCGAGCGCTGCATGGTGGTCGGCCGCGGGCCGGGCTTCGCCATTGCCCAGGAGGCCGCGCTCAAGCTCAAGGAAACCTCGGCGCTGCAGGGCGAGGCCTTCAGCGGCGCGGAATTGCAGCACGGTCCCCTGGCGCTGGTGGAGCGTGGCTATCCGCTGCTGATCTTCGCCCTGCGCGGCCCCGAGCAGGCCGGTCTGCTGCAACTGGCGCGGGACCTGCGCGGACGCGGTGCACGGGTGCTGCTGGCCGCGCCGGACGAGATCGCCGAGCGCGACCTGCCCCTCGCCGTCGCCGGTCATCCGGACCTGGACGGCCTGCTGGCGATCCAGAGCTTCTATCGCCTGGTCGCACTGCTGGCCGAGGCCCGGGGCCAGGATCCGGACCAGCCGCGCCACCTGCGCAAGGTCACCCTCACCCGCTGAGGCGGTGATCGCTCGTCCAGGCGCTGCCGCTTGCAGAGCGCCTGGATTACCCGCTCCATCCAGAGAGCTAAGTCTTTGGAGCTAGTCGCCGACGGCTGGTCGACGGGTAATCTGCCAAGCGGTCCACAGAGCCGGTAAGTCGCTGGAAATCGGTCAGTTTTTTCTTGTCGCTCCCGGCGATTTGTCTCAGCGTTCGCGCAACGGATGATGAGACAGCCCATATGGACATGCGCGCGATACCTGCGAGCAAGGTCTGCCTGACGACGAGAAACGTCCTCCTGGCAGAACTGCTCAAACCCTTTCTCGAAGAACGCCACGGCATCGAGCTCAGCTGCGCCCGCGAGCTGGAAGCGGCCGGCGGGACCAGCCTGGTACTGGTCGATCTCGGCAGCGTGCCCGAGGCGCCGCTGGAGCGCTGGCTGGAAAGCCTGGCGCCGGCGGTCACGGTGGCCTTTCTCAACGCCAGCCTCGAACAGGCCCTGCCCTGGGTCGAACGCTTTCCCGCCATCCAGGGCGTGTTCGCCCCCCAGGCCAGCCGCGACCAGCTGCTGCAGGGTCTGGGCGCACTGCTGGCCGGCGAGGACTGGCTGCCCCGCGCCATCCTGGCCCACCTGCTGCGGCGCTCCCGCGAGCGCCCCAGCATCGCCGCCGACGGCCTGACCCGGCGCGAGCGGGAGATCCTCCGGCTGGTCGGTCGCGGGCTGTCCAACGCCGCCATCGGCGAGGCGCTGTGCCTGAGCACCCATACGGTCAAGAGCCACATGCACAACCTGCTGCGCAAGACCGGTGCGGCCAATCGCGCCGAGGCGGCGCTGCGCTTCCATGCCGGGCAGGACCTGTCGGGATGAAGGCGGCCTGGCTGCTGCTCGGCCTGCTGCTGGCCGGACCGCTGCGGGCCGAGGGCGAGCTGATCCAGGGACTGCTGGTGGACAACACCATCTCCCGCTTCGGCCATGACTTCTATCGCCATTTCGCCGACCGCCTGACCGATACCACCGACCTGGACTTCAACCTGGTGGTGCGCGAACGGCCCTCGGCGCGCTGGGGCAGCCTGGTCTGGGTGGAGTACGAGCAGCGGCTGCTCTACCGGCAGTTCATTCCGCCCAACAACAGCGAACTGAAGGATGCCGCCTACGCCGCGGCGGACCAGGTCCACGAGGGCATCACCCGCCGGCGCCTGGAAAATCTGCTGCAGGATACTTTCGACATGGATAAGGACGAGTTATGAACGCGCACGCCTGGAAGGCCCTGCCCCTGCTCTGCACCCTGGGCGTCGCCCCGGCCATGGCGACCGAGCTGGTCTACTCGCCGGTGAATCCGTCCTTTGGCGGCAATCCGCTCAATGGCACCTACCTGCTGAACAACGCCACCGCCCAGGATCGCCACAAGGATCCCGACCTGCGCAGCAGCGCCAGCAGCCAGTCGCCCCTGGAACGCTTCACCAGCCAGCTGGAATCGCGGCTGCTGTCCCAGGTGCTGACCGACATCAAGGACGGCAACTCGGGCACGCTGTCCACCGACCAGTTCATCGTCAACATCGTCGACGACTCCGGCAGCCTGACCGTGCAGATCACCGACCGCGGGACCGGGGAGATTTCGGAAATCTCCGTCAACGGCTTCAACCAACCCTGAGCACGGATGCCTGCCATGAACGCCTTTTCCCTGGCGGCGGCCCTGACCGCCGCCCTCGTCCTGACCGGTTGCGTGCGCGACCCCATGCCCGCCGAACAGAACGCCGCCCCGACCCTGACGCCGCGCGCCTCCACCTACTATGACCTGCTGGCGCTGCCGCCGCCCAAGGGCCCGCTGGTGGCCGCCGTCTACGGCTTCCGCGACCAGACCGGGCAGTACAAGCCCAATCCGGCCAGCTCCTTTTCCACCGCCGTGACCCAGGGCGCCGGCAGCATGCTGGTGGACGCCCTGCAGGCCAGTGGCTGGTTCGTGGTGCTCGAACGCGAGGGCCTGCAGAATCTGCTGACCGAGCGCAAGATCATCCGTGCCACCCAGAACAAGCCGGACCTGCCGGAGAATCTGCAGCAGGCGCTGCCGTCGCTGCAGGCGGCCAACCTGCTGCTCGAAGGCGGCGTGGTGGCCTACGACACCAACGTCCGCAGCGGCGGCGAGGGAGCCCGCTACCTGGGCATCGGCCTGTCCGAGGAGTACCGGGTGGATCAGGTCACGGTCAATCTGCGTGCCATCGATACCCGCAGCGGTCGGGTGCTGGCCAATGTCATGACCTCCAAGACCATCTATTCCATCGGGCGCCAGGCCGGCGTCTTCAAGTTCATCGAATTCAAGAAGCTGCTCGAAGCCGAGTCCGGCTACACCACCAACGAGCCGGCGCAGCTCTGCGTGCTCTCGGCCATCGAGGCGGCGGTCGCCCATCTGGTCGCCCAGGGCGTGGAGCGGCGCCTGTGGCTGGTGGCCGACGGCCGCGATCCGCGGGACCCGGCGCTGACCAAGTACCTGGAGCCGACCCGGCGCTAGGGATTAAGCCGCCGGCCCCGCGGGATTCGCTCCCTGGAGCGATAGCGATGCGCCAGGCGGCTCCGGACAATGCCAAGCGGAGAATCTTAGGCAATGACGGTGACAGAGATGCGCAGCCCAACCCGCGGCCTGGCCATGGTCCTTGCCCTGACATTCGGCCTGGACGCCCTGGCGTCGGCCGCCGATCTCATGGAGACCGGCGACCTGGGTCAGGCGCCCGCAGCCGGGCGCGATGCAGCCATCCGCCAGCTCGGCGTAGGCAACCAGGCGCTCATCGACCAGCGTGGCACCGCGCTACGCGCTCAGGTCGCCCAGAGCGGCGCCGCCCAGGAAGCCCGCATCCTGCAGGACGGCACGGAGCTGAGCGCGGTCATCCTCCAGGGCGGCTACGGCAACGTCGCAAGCATCGAGCAGGTCGGCAGCGGCAACCAGGCCGACATCCTGCAAGTCGGCGTCCAGGGCAACGCCCGCATCGAACAGCACGGATCGGGCCTGTCCAGCCGCATCGTCCAGTACGGAAGCAACCAGAACACGGTGATACGTCAGTACCGCTGATGGCACTCATGGAGATCAGACAGATGTTTCTACTCAGGCCCCTGGCCGCCCTGACGCTGGCCCTCGTGGCCACCAACGCCCTCGCCCAGAACAGCACCGCCATCGTCCAGCAGGACGGCAACAGCGGCACCCTCACCCTGGACCAGAGCGGCGCCGGCAACAGCGCGGCCCTCTATCAACTGCAGGGCGAAGGCAACGCGATCAGCGTGGTCCAGACCGGCGCCAGCAGCGCCACCATCACCCAGGGCGGCGATATCTACGGCTACGCCCAGGGCAATGTGGCGACCCTGCGCCAGGAAGGCGGCAGCAGCGTCCATAGCCTGGCCCAGGACGGCTTCGGCAACCAGGCCACCATCACCTCCGTGGGTAGCAACAGCGGTACCCTGGTCCAGTCGGCCTCCAGTGCCCAGCTGACCCTAGAGCAGAACGGCGACAACAACCAGGTGCGCGTCGACCAGAGCGGCGATGCCGTGACGGCGACCCTCGCCCAGTCCGGCACCGACAACCGCATCGACCTGACCCAGCAGGGCTACTCGGTCGACACCGTGGAGCTGACCCAGCGTGGCCAGGCCAATGTCGCCACGGTGCTCTCCTCCGGCAAGTTCAACGAACTGACCTTCACCCAGGATGGCAGTCGCAACACCCTGAACGTCGACCAGGCCGGCCGCGGCAATCGCTTCAGCGGCAGCTCCACCGGCGACGACAACCTGGCCAGCGTCACCGTCCAGGGCGACAGCAACCAGACCAGCATCGTCCAGAGCGGCAACGGCAACGAGGCGCGCCTCGACGTCACCAGCGCCATCAGCACGGCCAGCATCAGCCAGGTCGGCGACAGCAACCGCGCGAGCATCCTGCAGACCTCGGCCAACTTCAACGGCTTCAACGACAGCGCGCAGATCTCGCAGAGCGGCTTCGGCAACAGCGCCACCATCAACCAGCGATGAAACGTGCCGCCTGGCTGCTCGCGGCCCTCCTGCCCCTGGCGGGCGGCGCCGCGGCCAGCGCCCGCCTGGAAGTTCAGCCACAACCGGCGGGCGCTCAGGTACAGCTGTGCTTTACCGGCGAAGACACGTCCCTGCGCTACGAACTCATCATCGAATTGCACGGGCCGGGGGGCGTCGCCCGCACCCGTCAGGCCGGCGAGGCCAGGGGTGACGGCTGCCCGGTCACCACGCGCCTGGGCGCCGCACCGGGCAGTCTGGTCGAGGCGAAGCTGAGTTGGCAGCGACAGGGCCAGGCGCAGCCCGTCATCGAGCGACGCCTGCAGCTGTAGCTCAGCGCAGAGGTTCCACGTGGAACCGTGGCTACAGGGTCAGCGGCAGTTCCAGCGGGGTCTGCTGCCGCTCCGCCAGGCGTTGCTGGAATTCGGCCGGATCATGGATCAGCACGTCCTGGCCGGCAAAGGCCTGGGCGGCGATCAGCCGTGACAGCCAGAAACGCACGCAGGCGACGCGCAGGAGCACCGGCCACAGCTCGGCTTCGCGCGGCGTGAAGTGGCGATCGGCGGCATAGGCCGCCAGCAGCGCCCGGGCGCGCGGCAGGTCCAGCGCGCCGCTCTCGGTGGAGCACCAGTCGTTCACCGTGATGGCGAGGTCATAGAGCATCCAGCCGGAACTGGCGTTGTAGAAGTCGATGACGCCCGACAGCCGGGGGCCGTCGAACATCACGTTGTCGCGGAACAGATCGCCGTGCAGGTTGGCTTCGGGCAACGGTGGCTGCTCGGCCAGCAGGTTGCGGATTTCCCCCAGGGTGCGCTCCAGCAGCGGTCGGGCGGTCGCGTCCAGGGTCGGCGCCAGGCGCTCGCCTTCGGCCAGCATCCAGGCCAGGCCGCGATCACTGGCGCGCTCGATGCGCCGCTCGCCGGCGGTGGCCCGGTGCAGATGGCCCAGCAGGTGGCCGACTTCGCCGCAATGATGGGGATTGGGCGCACGCTCGTGGCGGCCGGCCAGGCGCGGTTGCAGCAGCGCCGGCTTGCCGGCCAGTTCGCGCAGGGCCTGGTCATCCTGGGTGCGTACCGCATAGGGCACCGGCAGATCGGCGTCGTGGAGGACGTCGAGCAATTCGATGAAGAACGGCATCTCCGCCACCGGACCGCGCTCCACCAGGGTCAGCACGAATTCGCCGCCTTCCAGGCTGATGAAGTAGTTGGTGTTTTCCGAGCCCTCGGCGATGCCCCGGAAATCCCGCAGCCGCCCCAGGCCATAGGGCGCGAGAAAGGCTTCGAGGGTGGGACGATCGAGGGGCGTGAAGACGGACATGACAGGGCCTGGCGGAGGAATGTGCGAGCGGCGCGCAGTTTACCGGTCCAGGCGCCTTGCGCCTACCAGCTGAACAGGCGCCAGCTGGGGACGTGCAGGGTCGGCTTGTCGTTGGCGGCGGTGCTGCTGCCATCGGCGGGCACCAGCTCGTAGGGCGCGCCATGCTTGGGGATGACCCGGGTGGATTGCAGCACCCCGCGGATGCGCGTCTCCTCGATGGTCTGGTCACCGGCCTGGTAGCGGATCACCTTGATCTCGTCAGGCAGGGGCTTTTCCCCCGGTGGCAGCGGTTCCGCGGCCTGGACCAGCGGCGCCAGCAGCAACGCGGCGAAGAGGAAGCGACGAGCACCCATGGTAACCTTTGACCTTTTGAACGGAGCGAGTGGTCGATTCTAGGCTTTGTACGAAAAGTCGTCGAGCGAAGGTCAGGCGAGGCGAAAAAGACTGAGGAAGCGGAGTTTACGAGTGGTAAATGAGCATTCCGAAGGCTTTTTCAACGAAGCATCACCGAGCGCAGACACCTTTCGTACAGAGCCTAGAACCCGGTTTTGCAGTCGTCGAGACTAGCCGGACAGACGCCGCACACGCCACGACAAAGGTCCAGACCATGAGCCACGCCCCTCTCGTCCTGGTGGACGGTTCCTCCTATCTCTATCGCGCCTTCCATGCCCTGCCGCCGCTGATGACCTCCACCGGCAAGCCGACCGGCGCGGTGAAGGGCGTGCTCAACATGCTGCTCTCGTTGCGCCGCCAGTATCCGGACAGCCTCTTCGCGGTGGTCTTCGACGCCAAGGGGCCGACCTTCCGCGACGAGCTCTTCGCCGACTACAAGGCCCAGCGCCCGGCCATGCCCGACGACCTGCGCGGCCAGGTCGAGCCGCTGCACGCCTGCATCCGCGCGCTGGGCCTGCCGCTGCTGGCCGTCGAAGGGGTGGAAGCCGACGACGTCATCGGCACCCTCGCCCGTCATTGCGCCAGCGCCGAGCGGCCGGTGGTGATCTCCACCGGCGACAAGGACATGGCCCAGCTGGTCTGCCCCTATGTCACCCTGGTCAACACCATGAGCGGCAGCGTGCTGGACGTGGAAGGGGTCAGGACCAAGTTCGGCGTGGGCCCCGAGCTGATCATCGACTACCTGGCGCTGATGGGCGACAAGATCGACAACATCCCCGGGGTGCCCGGGGTGGGCGAGAAGACCGCCGCCGGCCTGCTCAACGGCATCGGTGGCGGCCTGGATACCCTCTACGCCAACCTCGACGCGGTAGCCGCCCTGCCCCTGCGCGGCGCCAAGTCGCTGGCCGCCAAGCTGGACCAACATCGCGAGCAGGCCTATCTGTCCTACCAGCTGGCCACCATCAAGCTGGACGTGCCGCTGGAGCTGACCTTCGACGAGCTCACCGTCGGCGAGCCCCATGTGGAAGCCCTGATGGCGCTCTACCAGGAGCTGGAATTCAAATCCTGGCTGGATGACCTGATCCGCGACACCAAGCGCCAGGGCGCCCCCCTGCCGCTGGCCGAGGATGCCGCCACCACCCAGGTGGAAACCCACTACGACACCGTGCTGGAACAGGCCGACTTCGACGCCTGGCTGGCGCGCCTGCAGACCGCCGAACAATTCGCCTTCGATACCGAGACCACCAGCATCGATGCCCAGCGCGCCGAACTGGTGGGGCTGTCCTTTGCCGTGGCGCCGGGCCAGGCCGCCTATGTGCCCCTGGCCCACAGCTACATGGGCGCGCCGACCCAGCTCGCGCTGGAGCCGGTGCTGGCCGCGCTGAAGCCGCTGCTGGAAGACCCGGCCAAGCTCAAGGTCATGCAGCACGGCAAGTACGATCTCAATGTGCTGACCCGCTACGACATCACGATCCAGGGCATCGCCTTCGACACCATGCTCGAATCCTATGTGCTGGACGCCACCGCCACCCGTCACGACATGGACAGTCTGGCGCTCAAGTACCTGGGCCACAGCACCATCCGGTTCGAGGACATCGCCGGCAAGGGCGCCAAGCAGCTGACCTTCGACCAGATCGCCATCGAGCAGGCCGGACCCTATGCCGCCGAGGATGCCGACGTCACCCTGCGCCTGCACGAGACGCTCTGGCCCAGGCTGGAAGCCGTGCCCGGCCTGGCCGGGGTCCTGCGCGACATCGAGATGCCGCTGGTGCCGGCGCTGGCGCGCATCGAGCGCAACGGCGCCCTGGTGGATTCGGCGCTGCTCGGGGTGCAGAGCCGAGAGCTGGGAGAGAAGATGATCGCCCTGGAAAAGGAGGCCTATGAACTGGCCGGCCAGGAATTCAACCTGGGCTCGCCCAAGCAGCTGGGCGAGATCCTCTTCGTCAAGCTGGGTCTGCCGGTGGTCAGCAAGACCGCCTCCGGCCAGCCCTCCACCGCCGAGGCGGTGCTGCAGGAACTGGCCGACCAGGATTTCCCGCTGCCCAAAGTGCTGATGCAGTACCGGCAGATGAGCAAGCTCAAGAGCACCTACACCGACAAGCTGCCGCAGCAGATCAATCCGCGTACCGGCCGTATCCATACCAGCTACCACCAGGCGGTGACGGCGACCGGCCGGCTGTCTTCCAGCGACCCGAATCTGCAGAACATCCCGATCCGTACCGCCGAGGGCCGGCGCATCCGCCAGGCCTTCGTCGCGCCAAAAGGCTATCGCCTGCTGGCGGCGGACTATTCGCAGATCGAGCTGCGCATCATGGCTCACCTGGCCCAGGACGAAGGCCTGCTGCATGCCTTCCAGAACGACCTGGACGTGCACCGCGCCACGGCTGCCGAGGTGATGGGGGTGCCGCTGGAAGAGGTCAGCAACGAGGATCGCCGCCGCGCCAAGGCCATCAACTTCGGCCTGATCTATGGCATGAGCGCCTTCGGCCTGGCCAAGCAGATCGGCGTCGGCCGGGCCGAGGCCCAGGCCTATATCGATCGCTATTTCCAGCGCTATCCCGGCGTGCTGGCCTACATGGAGCGCACCCGCGCCCAGGTGGTGGACCAGGGCTACGTGGAGACCCTCTATGGGCGTCGACTATACCTGCCGGACATCCACTCCAAGAACCAGGGTCTGCGGCGGGCAGCCGAGCGGGCAGCGATCAACGCGCCCATGCAGGGCACCGCGGCGGACATCATCAAGCGCGCCATGATCGCCGTGGACGCCTGGCTACAGTCCACACCGGACCTGGACGCCCGGGTGATCCTGCAGGTACACGACGAACTGGTGCTGGAGGTACGTGAGGACCAGGTGGAGCGCCTGCGCGAAGGCCTGCTACCGCTGATGAGCGGCGCCGGCGAACTGGACGTGCCGCTGCTGGTGGAGTCTGGGGTGGGTGGCAATTGGGATGAGGCGCACTGACGATCGCCCGCCTGAGCTTGATTGCGGCCATGGGCCGCTCCTACAGCGGTTCGAGGTACCTATAGGAGCGACCGCATCGGCGAACGGCCATGGCCGCGATATAGGCACCGTAGTGTGGAAAACGGCGCAGCCTTTTCCACCTTAGGCTTAGGTGCCGGGGGTTTCCCTCACCCCGCCCTCTCCCAGAGGGAGAGGGAATGGTTTGGAGTGTGGCTTCGGCACCGTAGCGTGGAAAACGGCGCAGCCTTTTCCACTTGAAACTCAGGTGCCAAGGGCACCCTCACCCCGGTCCTCTCACCGAGGGAAAGGGGGTCACAGCCTCAGCGCACCACGCCTTCCTCGCGCAATACCTTGAAGATGGCGGCCGCTGCGGCTTCGGGAGTCAGGTCCTTGAGCACCTGGCCGCCATCGCCGGAGGCCTTGGCCGTGGCGGCCTTGAAGCGGTCGGCGGCGGTCTTGGCCTTGATCACCTTGAGGCGCTTGGGGCGTGCCTTGGCCGGTTGCAATTCGCCGTCTTCGAACAGACTGTCCTGCACCACCTCGATGGTCTCGACCTGCAGCTCGCCCCGCCGGGCCGGGCCGAAGGCGCTTTGTCGCGGCGCGGGGGCGGCGCTGTCGACGCTGGCGACAAAGGGCAGGCGCACCCGCAGCCGCCGTCGCTGACCGCGCGGCAGGGCCTGGAGCACGGTCGCCTGGCCACCTTCCACGGCTTCCACCGCGGCAAGGCCGACCACCAAAGGCCAACCGAGGGTCTCGGCCAGCAGATAGGGCAGCAGACCCGAACCCTCGCCGGTTTCCGCCTGGCTGCCGGTCAGTACCAGGCCGGCACCGACCTCGCGCAGGGTATCGCCGAGGGCCGGCAGGGCATCGGCACCCGCCGGTTGTTCCAGTACGTGGAGGGCCGGCACGCCCATGCCCAGATAGCCGCGCAGGGCCTCTTCGGCGGGATCACCGGCGTGCAGGACGCGCAGCTTGTCGCCCACCAGGCGTAGGCCGAGTTCGACGGCTCGGGCATCCTGTTCCGCCCGCCGGGCCCGCCCGGAGGTGGGATGGGCGCCAACGGACACCAGGGCCACGATTTTGACGCCGTCCAGCGACGGCAGCTTCTGCTCAGGCGACATCCTGCAACTCCCCTGCTCGCTGTTGTTCGACCAGCCGCGCCAGGGCAGCCAGGATGGCGTCACCGTTGCCGATCACCGACAGATCGGCGCGCTTGACCATGTCGCAACCCGGATTGGTGTTTATGGCGATGACCTTGTCGCAGCTGGCGATGCCCTGCAGGTGCTGCACGGCGCCGGAGATGCCCACGGCCAGATAGACCCGGGCGGTGACCCAGGTACCGGTGGCGCCGACCTGGCGGTTGCGCGGCATATGGCCGTCGTCCACCGCCACCCGCGAGGCGCCCTCGGTGGCACCCAGCAGCGCGGCGGTGCTGTGGAATAGATCCCAGTCGCGGATGCCGTTGCCACCGGAAAGGATGAATTCGGCCTCGGCCAGGGGAATCTGCATGGGATCGACAGCGACCGGACCGAGGTCCTCGATACGCGGCAGATGCCGGGCGATATTGCCGCTCAGGGTTACCGGCAGGACCTCGTGACGGGTTTCGCCGACCGGCTCCGCGCATTCCGGCAGAGCCAGGACCAGGCGCGGCAGCGGCTGCTGCAGATCCTGGCGACCGGCACCGGCGCGGCCGGTGACCAGGCCGTCCTTGACCTGCCAGACACGGGTGGCCGGCCGCTCATGCAAGGCGGCTCCCAGGCGCCGGCCCAGTTCGCCGCCACCACTGCGGCTGTCGGGCAGCAGCCAGTGACGCGGCTGCAGTTCGTTGTTGACCGCGCGCAGCGCCAGCACCCGCTGTTCGGGGGCATAGCCCTGGAATTGCTCGCCTTCCAGATGCAGCAGGCGATCCACCCCGGCGGTATCGAAGGCGGTTTCCTTGACCTCGCCGAAGACCACCGCCAGCACGGCGCCCTCGGCACCGGCAAGTTGCCGGGCCAGGCCCAGCAGGTCACGGTCATGGGCGGTCAGGCGACCGCTGACCAGATCCGGAACCACGGCGATGTAGAAGGCCGGCGCGGCGATCTGGTGCAGCGGCAATTGTTCTTCCACCGCCTGGGCGGCGCCACGGCGACCGCCGCCCTGCTGGGCGCCACTGCGGTCGATACGCTTGACGCCCTGGGGGCCGACGAAACCGGCGGCTGCGGCGTGGGGATTCTTGCGGACCAGGCCGTTGGGCCCCATCCAGCGGCTTTCGGCATCGGCGCTGCTGGTGATGCTCGCATGCAGCGGATGCAGACGGTTGCGCGCGATCCACTCGCGGCGCGGGTCGCGACGAATGATGCTCATGCTGGGCGCTCCGTGTTGGGATGGCGGGTAAGGTGCGCGGTAGGCCCCTCACCCCAGCCCTCTCCCCCGAGGGGAGAGGGGGTAAAAGCGGTGAACACCGGGACTTGTCTGGCGCACCTGATCATCCCCTCTCCCCCCGGGGAGAGGGCCAGGGTGAGAGGGCCCCGACGCCCGCTCACGACAGGGCCTCCGCTACCGGCCGCCGCGCGGCGGCCGGCTTGCTGTCCACCGGTGCCTCGACGATGGCCTCGGCCACCAGCTCGGCGATGTCCTTGATCTCCGGGCGCGGGGCGACCACGCCTTCCAGCATCAGGGTGCACTGGGGGCAGCCCACGGCCACCAGCTCGGCGCCGGTTTCCTGGATGTCGGCCATGCGCATGTCGGGAATCCGTTGCTTGCCGGGGATATCGGTGATCGGCGCTCCGCCGCCACCGCCGCAGCAGCGCGAACGGAAGCCGGAACGCTCCATCTCCTTGACCGCGATGCCCAGCGCCTTGAGCACCGCGCGCGGCGCCTCGTACTCGCCGTTGTAGCGGCCCAGGTAGCAGGGATCGTGATAGGTGATGGTGGCGCCCTGCTCGGCCAGGGCGTGCTGGCCCAGGTGCAGGGTGCCGCGGCTGAGCAGGGTCTCGATGAAGGTGCTGTGGTGCTGCACCTGGTAGTGGCCACCCAGGTCGCCGTATTCGTTCTTGAGCATGTGGAAGCTGTGGGGATCGCAGGAGACGATGGTCTGGAAGCGATATTTGCCCAGGGTCTCGATGTTGCGCCTGGCCAGTTGCTGGAAGGTCGCCTCGTCACCCAGACGGCGGGCCACGTCACCGCTGTCGCGTTCTTCCAGGCCGAGCACGGCGAAGTCCACCCTGGCCGCCTTGAGCACCTTGACGAAGGCGCGCAGGGTGCGCTGGTTGCGCATGTCGAAGGCGCCGTCGCCGACCCAGAACAGCACCTCGGCCTGGCCCTTGTCCTTCATCAGCGGCAGGTCCAGGTCGGCGGCCCAGTTCAGGCGGCCACCGGGGGCGAAGCCGCCGGGGTTGTCGGTGGCGATGAGATTCTCCAGCACCTCGGCGCCCTTGTTCGGCGTCTCGCCGCGTTCCAGGGTCAGGTGCCGGCGCATGTCGACGATGGCATCGACGTGCTCGATCATCATCGGGCACTCCTCGACGCAGGCGCGGCAGGTGGTGCAGGACCAGAGGGTCTCGGCGTCCACCAGGGCCTTGCCTTGGCGGGCGACGATGGGCAGGTGCGGACCGCCGGCGTGTTCGCCGACCGGCTTGCCGGGATAGGGCGAGCCGAAGTAGCGGGCATCGCTGCCGCCCTTGAGGCCGATCACCATGTCCTGGATCAGCTTCTTGGGGTTGAGCGGCTGGCCGGCGGCGAAGGCCGGGCACATGGCCTCGCAGCGACCGCACTGGACGCAGGCGTCGAAGCCGAGCAACTGGTTCCAGGTGAAGTCGGCGGGCTTTTCCACGCCCAGTGGCGCCTTGGGATCGTGCAGGTCCAGCGCCTTGAGGCCGCTGGAGCGGGCGGCGCTGGCGTTGTGCGGGGTGCTGAAGCGCTCGGCGCGGCGGTGCCAGGCCAGGTGCAGGGCACCGGCGAAGGCGTGCTTGATGGGGCCGCCCCAGGTCATGCCGAGGAACAGCTCGGACACGCCCCAGGCCACGCCCACCGCCAGGACCACGGCCAGAATCCAGCCCCCGAAGTCCGGCGGCAGGATGCCGGCGACCGGCAGCGTGGCGATGAAGAAGCTCGCGGCAAAGGCCAGCAGGCTCTTGGGCAGGCGCATCCAGGGGCCCTTGGACAGCCGGGCCGGCGGGTTGCGGCGGCGCTTGGCGACGAACAGGGCACCGGTGAACATGCAGGCGGTGGCCGCCAGCAGCGCCCACCCGAGGATGCGGCTGTGCAGGCCGAAGCCGTGCACCAGGATGGCCAGCAGCGCCGCCAGGACGAAACCGCCCGCGGTGGCCACGTGGGTCTTGGAGATGTACTTGTCGCGGTCGACCACGTGGTGCAGATCCACCAGGTAGCGCCGTGGCATCTTCAGCAGCCCACCCAGCCAGTCGACCTCGGCCGGACGCCCCTGTCGCCAGAGGCTGAAGCGGCGCACGGCGCCGATCACGGTGAGGGCCAGGGCGGCGAAGAGCAGGATGGGGAGGATGGTGTTCAACATCGATCTATCCTCACAGGGCGGGCCCCGCAGGCGCGGCCGGGGTGGCGAAGCGCCGGGGGCCGCAGAAGGTGAGCTATCGCGGCCATGGGCCGCTCCTACGGGTTCAGGCGTAGGAGCGGCCCATGGCCGCGATCAATCAGGCCGTCTTAGAAGTCCTTGCACAGGCGCAGGGCGTCGTAGATGGCGGCGTGGGTGTTGCGCTGGGCCACGCAATCGCCGATCCGGTAGAGCAGGTAGCCATTGCCGGCCTCGCCGAGCGCCGGTTGCGGTTCTATGGCGAATAGCGCCTCGATGTCCATCTGGCCCTTGTTGCGCGAGTCTTCCTTGAGGGCGTAGTAGAGCCCCTCGTCCGGGCGCACGCCGTTCTCGATGACGACCTGGTCGACCACGCGCTCCTCGCGGGCGCCGGTGTATTCGTTCTCCAGCACCGCGATCTTCTTGTCGCCCTCGGCGTAGACCTTTTCCAGCATCAGGTCGCCGGTCATGATCACTTCCTTGGGATAGAGGCTGCGGTAGTAGGTAGGGAAGGTGGTCCCGCCGATGGCCACGCCCGGCTTGATGTCGTCGGTGACGATCTCGACCTGGGCGCCCTTGTCGGCCAGGTAGTCGGCCACCGACATGCCGGTGAATTCGCAGATGGTGTCGTACACCAGCACGTTCTTGCCCGGCTCGACCTTGCCCGAGAGGATATCCCAGCTGCTGACGACCAGGCCGTCGGCGGCGTGCCAGTGGTCGACCTGTTCCAGGAAGGGATGGCCGCCGTTGGCCAGGATGACGATGTCCGGGCGCAGGTCGAGGATGGTCGCCGGATCGGCGGCGGTGCCCAGGCGCAGGTCGATGCCCAGACGCGTCAGCTCCAACTGGTACCAGCGGGTGATGCCGGCGATCTGGTCGCGCTGCGGCGCGCGGGAGGCCAGGGTGATCTGGCCGCCGAGTTGCTCCTGCTTCTCGAACAGGGTGACGTCATGGCCACGCTCGGCCGAGACGCGCGCGGCCTCCATGCCGGCCGGACCGCCGCCGACGATGACCACCTTGCGCTTGGGCCCGGTGGACTTCTCGATGATGTGCGGCAGGCCCATGTATTCGCGGCTGGTGGCGGCATTCTGGATGCACAGCACGTCGAGGCCGTTGTACTGGCGGTCGATGCAGTAGTTGGCGCCGACGCACTGCCGGATCTGGTCGATCTGCCCCATCTTGATCTTGGTGATCAGGTGCGGATCGGCGATGTGGGCGCGGGTCATGCCGACCATGTCGACGTAACCGCCCTCCAGGATGCGGGTGGCCTGGTTCGGGTCCTTGATGTTCTGGGCGTGCAGCACCGGCACGTTGACCACTTCCTTGATGCCTGCGGCCAGGTGCAGGAAGGGCTCCGGCGGATAGGTCATGTTCGGGATGACGTTGGCCAGGGTGTTGTGGGTGTCGCAACCCGAGCCGACCACGCCGATGAAGTCGAGCATGCCGGTGTCGCTGTAGTACTTGGCGATCTGCTTCATGTCGTCGTGGGACAGACCGTCCGGGTGGAATTCGTCGCCGGTGATGCGCATGCCGACGCAGAAGTCGTCACCGACCTCGGCGCGCACGGCCTTGAGCACCTCCATGCCGAATCTCATGCGGTTCTCGAAGCTGCCACCCCATTCATCGGTACGCTTGTTGACCCGCGGCGACCAGAACTGGTCGATCATGTGCTGGTGCACGGCGGACAGCTCGACGCCGTCCAGGCCGCCGGCCTTGGCCCGGCGCGCGGCCTGGGCGAAGTTGCCGATCACCCGCCAGATCTCTTCCGGCTCAATGGTCTTGCAGGTGGCGCGGTGCACGGGCTCGCGGATGCCCGACGGGGACATCAGGGTCGGCCAGTGGCCGCCGTCCCAGCGCGAGCGGCGACCCATGTGGGTGATCTGGATCATGATCTTGGCGCCGTGCTTGTGCATGGCGTCGGCCAGATTCTGGAAGTGCGGAATGATGCGGTCGGTGGAGAGGTTGACCGAACTCCACCAGTGCTGTGGGCTGTCGATGGCGACCACCGAGGAACCCCCGCAGATGGCCAGGCCGATGCCGCCCTTGGCCTTCTCTTCGTAATACTTGACGTAGCGCTCGGTGGTCATGCCGCCGTCGGTGGCATAGACCTCGGCGTGGGCCGTGGAGAGTACGCGGTTGCGGATGGTGAGCTTGCCGATCTGGATCGGCTGGAACATTGCTTCGAAGGCCATGACCTTCTCCTCGATCGGCTGGTGCGCGGTCTTGAGCCGCGCTCTTGCTCAGGGGTGTCGCTGGGGTGGCGGCGAGCGGGTCGGCGGCCACCCGGGGGCGTGGCGTTACTTCGGCCGGGTGACGAACAGGCCGTCGTCGTGGCCTTCTTCGGAACCGCTGTATTCCTGGACGGTGACGGTGCGGATGGCACTGCCCTTGGCGGCCAGGATCTGGTCGATGGCGCCGGAGAACCAGCCGGTGAACATGTAGTCCACCTTGCGATTGACCTTGCCGTAGACGTAGACGAAGGCGGAATGCTTGAGCTTGACCTCGGCGTAGCCGGTGTCCAGGTCGAGCTTCTGGGTCTCGAACAGGCCCCAACCGCGCTGCGACAGGCGCTTCATGTAGTGCTCGAACACCGCGGCGCCGTGGATGCCATGGCATTCGGCTTCCTTCTCGCACCAGTGCCAGGCGGACTTGTAGCCGGCCTTGTAGAGGATCTCGGCGTACTTGTCGGCGCCCAGGACTTCTTCGATGCCCATGTGGTTGTTGACGAAGAAGTGCCGGGGTACGTACAGCATCGGCAGGGCGTCGGTGGTCCAGACGCCGGTTTCGTCGTCGACCTGGATGGGCATTTCGGGGGCGTGGCTGGCCATGTGTGGAGCTCCGATTCGCTAATACGTATCTAAAAAAAGGTGTGGGTGAATGCCTGTGGAGCCGTAGCGAGCGCGCCGCTGGCAAGGAGCCCCGCAGCGCCAGGTGAGAGCAGTACCGGGGTACGGCGAACCTGGCGCGAGGACGCGACGCCGCTAGCGGTGTGCGCAGTAGGCTCCGGAGGTATTCACTACTCGCCCCAGACTTCGCCGAGGATGCGCATCCAGTTCTCGCCCATGACCTTGCGCACGGTGCGCTCGGGCATGCCGCGCTTGAGCAGGGTCTCGGTCAGGTTGGGAAATTCGCCCACGGTGCGGATGCCCAGCGGGTTGACGATCTTGCCGAAGTTGGTCAGGCGCCGGGCGTAGCCCTTGTCGTGGGTCAGCCACTCGAAGAAGTCATGGCCGTGGCCCTGGGTGAAGTCGGTACCGATGCCGATGGAGTCTTCGCCCACCAGGTTCATCACGTACTCGATGGCCTCGGCGTAGTCGTCGATGGTCGAGTCGATGCCCTTGGCCAGGAAGGGGGCGAACATGGTCACGCCGACGAAGCCGCCGTGGTCGGCGATGAACTTGAGTTCCGCGTCCGACTTGTTGCGCGGATGCTCTTTCAGGCCGGACGGCAGGCAGTGGGAGTAGCAGACCGGCTTCTTGGATTCGAGGATGACTTCCTCGCTGGTCTTGGAGCCGACGTGGGAGAGGTCGCACATGATGCCGACGCGGTTCATCTCGGCGACGATCTCGCGGCCGAAGCCGGACAGGCCGCCGTCGCGCTCGTAGCAGCCGGTGCCGACTAGGTTCTGGGTGTTGTAGCACATCTGCACGATGCCCACGCCGAGCTGCTTGAAGATCTCGACGTAGCCGATCTGGTCTTCGAAGGCATGGGCGTTCTGGAAGCCGAACAGGATGCCGGTCTTGCCCTGGGCCTTGGCCTGGCGGATCTCGGCGGTGGTGCGCACCTGAACCACCAGGTCGCTGCACTCGCGGATCAGCTTCTGGCTCGCCGCGATGTTGTTGACCGTCGCCTGGAAGCCCTCCCATACCGAGACGGTGCAGTTGGCGGCGGTCAGGCCACCCTTGCGCATGTCTTCGAAGAGTTCGCGGTTCCACTTGGCGATGATCAGCCCGTCGATGACGATGCTGTCGGCGTGGAGTTCGGTGGCATTCATGACAGGCTCCGGCGTTGGTCTCGCGCCGGAACGGGTGCCGGCGATTCGAGGCCAGCATAGCCCCGGGGTCCTGGCCGACCGGATGCAAAAACGACAGGGGTATCACCAGAAGCGTCAGTGACCGGGTCGGCCTACCCCGGCGGCAGGCCCGCGACCGCCACCGCGGACTCCGGCGCCGACGACCGGTGCGGCCGGTCTTCCCGCGGACTCAGGCCGAAGCGCTGGCGGTAGCAGCGGGAGAAATAGGACGCGGACTCGAAGCCGCAGGCCAGGGCGACGTCCAGCACGCTGGTCGCGCCCTGCTGCAGCAGCTGGCGCGCCCGGTCCAGGCGCAGCTGCAGATAGAAGGTGGAGGGGGTCGTCTGCAGATGGAGGCGGAACAGCCGCTCCAGCTGGCGCCGGGTCACCTGGATGCCGGCGGCCAGTTCCAGGGTGCCCAGGGGCGTCTCGGTATGGCGCTCCATGCGCTCCACCACCCGGATCAGCTTGCGGTTGGCGATACCGTAGCGCTGCGCCACCTGCAGCCGCTGGTGCTCGCGCGGCGGGCGGATGCGCCCGAGCACGAATTGCTCGGAGACCTGCACCGCCAGTTCGCTGCCATGCCTGCGGCCGATCAGCTCCAGCAGCAGGTCGAGACTGGCCGTGCCGCCGGCGCAGGTGATGCGACCGCGGTCGATCTCGAACAGCTCGCCGGTCACCTCGAGCTGCGGCCAGGCTTCGCGAAAGGCCGCCACCGCCTCCCAGTGCAGGGTGATCCGGTGGCCGTCCAGCAGCCCGGCACGGGCCAGCACCAGGGCACCGGTGTCGATGCCGCCCAGGGGATGGCCGTGGCGGGCGACCTGGCGCAGCCAGCTGGCGAGGCCATCGTCGTAATGGGCCAGGGGCTCGAAACCGGCCACCACGAACAGGGTGGTGCCCGCTTCCAGGGCGTCGAGGCCACCGTCGACATTGACCGACATGCCGTTGCTGGCGGTCACCGCCGCCCCCTCGCGACCGAGGATGCGCCAGCCATAGCTGCCCGGACGAAAGCGATTGGCCACCCGCAGGGGTTCCAGGGTGGCGATGAAGCCCAGGGCGGAAAAGCCGGGCAGCAGGAGAAAGGCAAAGGACTGCGGCATGGGTGGGGCGTCCCCGGTAACGGTTGGCTTGTGCAAGCAAGAAGGTCGCCAGGGTGCAAATTCCGGTCGTCGCGCTGCACATGGCGGCCGGCCGAGGCGCCTAGGGTAGAAGGCAACCGGCAGTCATCCCCGCCCGCCGCCGCCCCAGGGAGTTCGTCATGCCCAACAAGACCCTAAGCGCCACCCTCCTCGCCTGCGGCCTCCTGGCCGCCACCCTCGGCAGCGCCCGCGCCGCCGATCCCGACAGCTGCCAGACCGTGCGGATGGGCATCGTCGGCTGGACCGACGTGGTCGCCACCAGTGCCCTGGCCGAGGTCATGCTCGAAGGCCTCGGCTACGGCGTGAAGCCGACCACCGCCTCGCAGCAGATCATCATGGCGGCCATGGGCGACAAGAATCTGGACGTGTTCCTCGGCTACTGGCAGCCGACCATGCAGCCGGTGGTGCAGCCCTTCGTCGACAAGGGCCAGGTCAAGGTGCTGACCCCGCCGCTGCTGGCCGATGCCCAGTCCACCTTCGCGGTACCCGAGTACGTCTACGAGGGCGGCCTGAAGACCTTTGCCGACATCGCCCGCTTCAAGGACAAGCTCGGCGGCAAGATCTACGGCATCGAGCCGGGCAGCGGCGCCAACCGCGGCACCGCCGAGATGATCAAGACCGACCGCTTCGGCCTCAAGGACTTCCAGCTGGTGGAGTCCAGCGAGGCGGGCATGCTCACCGCCGTGCGCCGCGCCGAGAAGCGCAAGGAGTGGATCGTGTTCTTCGGCTGGAAGCCGCACCCGATGAACCTGCAGATCAAGATGCGCTACCTGACCGGCAGCGAGGACGTCTTCGGCCCCAACGAAGGCCAGGCCACGGTCTCGGTGGTCACCACCGCCGACTATCCGCAGCGCTGCGCCAACGTCCAGCGCCTGCTCGGCAATCTGCACATGGACAGCGCCGAGGTGAGTGCCGTGATGGCGCCCATCCTGGAGCGCACCGCGCCCAAGGACGCCGCCCGCGCCTGGCTCAAGAAAAATCCGCAACGCCTCGACGCCTTTCTCCAGGGCGTGACCACCCGCGCCGGCCAGCCCGCCGCCCTCAAGCTCTGATCGCCCAAGGACAGACCCCATGAACACCGATGTCATCGTCACCTGCGCCCTGACCGGCGCCGGTGATACCGTAGGCCGCAATCCCTATGTCCCCGTTACCCCGGCGCAGATCGCCGCCGCCGCCCTGGAAGCGGCGCGCGCCGGTGCCACCGTGGTGCATGCGCATGTCCGCGATCCCGCCACCGGCAAGCCGAGTCGCGACGTGGCCCTCTATCGCGAGGTGGTCGAGCGCATCCGCGAGGCGGACGCCGAGATCGTCATCAACCTCACCGCCGGCATGGGCGGCGACCTGGAGATCGGCCCGGGCGAGACGCCCACCGACTTCGGCCCCGGCTCGGACCTGGTCGGCCCCCTCACCCGCCTGCTGCACATCGAGGAATTGCGCCCGGACATCTGTACCCTGGATTGCGGCACCCTCAACTTCGGCGATGGCGACTTCATCTATGTCTCCACCCCCGCGCAACTGCGCGCCGGAGCCAGGCGCATCACCGAGCTGGGGGTGAAGGCCGAGCTGGAGATCTTCGACACCGGCCACCTCTGGTTCGCCAAGCAGCTGCTCAAGGAGGGGTTGCTGAAGGATCCGCTGTTCCAGCTGTGCCTGGGCATTCCCTGGGGCGCCCCGGCCGACACCACCACCATGAAGGCCATGGTCGACAACCTGCCGGCGGGCGCCTGCTGGGCCGGCTTCGGCATCGGCCGGATGCAGATGCCCATGGCCGCCCAGGCCATGCTGCTGGGCGGCAACGTCCGCGTCGGCCTGGAAGACAATCTCTGGCTGGACCGGGGCGTCCACGCCACCAACGGCAGCCTGGTGGAACGGGTCATCCAGATCATCGAGCGCCTGGGCGGCCGCGCCCTGAGCCCCGCCGAAGGGCGGGACCGCATGCAGCTGGGAGGTGCCCGATGAGCGCCGTCTTCGCCGCCCTCGGCACCGGCGTGATCGGTGCCGGCTGGATCGCCCGCGCCCTGGCCCGCGGCCTCACGGTGCGCGCCTGGGATCCGGCACCCGGCGCCGAAGCCGCCCTGCGCACCCGCCTGGTCAATGCC
Organism: Pseudomonas sp. SHLD1; assembly: GCF_028640935.1. Classification (NCBI taxonomy): domain Bacteria; kingdom Pseudomonadati; phylum Pseudomonadota; class Gammaproteobacteria; order Pseudomonadales; family Pseudomonadaceae; genus Pseudomonas; species Pseudomonas sp. SHLD1. Next base: position 602,660 of record NZ_JAQZAD010000006.1, on the reverse strand, counting down.
TGGCCAGCCTTGCAAGCCCAGGGCCTGGCACCCGGTGCCAGCCTGGATCGCCTGAGCTTCCATACCGATCTGGACGCCGCGGTGGCCAACGCCGACGTCATCCAGGAAAGCGCTCCCGAACGCCTGGAGCTCAAGCGCGAGCTGCATGCCCGGGTCAGTCGCGCGGCCCGGCCCGACGCCCTGATCTGCTCCAGCACCTCGGGCCTGCTGCCGAGCGACTTCTATGCCGAGGCGCTGCACCCCGAGCGCTGCCTGGTGGGCCATCCGTTCAATCCGGTCTATCTCCTGCCGCTGGTGGAGGTGGTGGGCGGCAGCCAGACCACGGCGGCCAACCTGGCGCGCGCCGAAGCCTTCTATCGCGAGCTGGGCATGCGACCGCTGCGGGTACGCAAGGAGGTGCCCGGCTTCATCGCCGATCGCCTGCTCGAAGCCCTCTGGCGCGAGGCCCTGCACCTGGTCAACGACGGCGTCGCCACCACCGGCGAGATCGACGACGCCATCCGCTATGGCGCCGGCCTGCGCTGGTCGTTCATGGGCACCTTCCTGACCTACACCCTGGCCGGCGGCCCGGCGGGCATGCGCCACTTCATGCAGCAATTCGGTCCGGCGCTGAAGCTGCCCTGGACCTACCTGGAAGCCCCGGAGCTGACCGACGGTCTGATCGACGCCGTGGTCGAGGGTACCCAGGCCCAGCAGGGCGACCTGGAACTGGCGGCGCTGGAGCGCTATCGCGACGACTGCCTGCTGGCGGTGCAGGCGGCCATCGCCGACTGCAAGACGCGCCACGGGATTCGGGACTAGGAGCGGCCATGATCATCCATCGCACCGCGGTCGCGCCCGAGTGGGTCGACTACAACGGCCATCTGCGCGACGCCTACTACCTGCTGATCTTCAGCCACGCCAGCGATGCCCTGATGGACGCCATGGGCCTGGACGCCGCCGGCCGCGCCGCCAGCGGGCACTCGCTGTTCACCCTGGAGTGCCACCTCAACTTCCTCCATGAGGTGAAGGCGGATGCCCGGCTGGAGGTGCGGGTGAGATTCCTGGCGCTGGACGCCAAGCGCCTGCACCTGCACTTCGGCCTCCATCACCAGGGCCAGGCCGACTTGCTGGCCGCCTCCGAGCAGCTGCTGCTGCACGTCCACCTGGACGGCCCCCGCTCCGCGCCCTTCGCGCCACGGGTGCACGACTGGCTGGCGACCCGGCTGGCGGCGCAGCGGGACGCGCCCTGGCCGGAGCATGTCGGGCGGGTCATTGGCCTGCCCCCGCCCCGCCCATGAAGGCGCCGCCGCTGTCGGCGGACATGGCCGCCTTCGTCGCGGTCAGCCAGGCCTTCGTCACTACCGATCCGGCCCCCCAGGCACAGCGCCAGGCCTATGCGCGGCTCTGCGCCGCCCTGGCGCCGGCTGACTACAGGGGCCTGGCGGTCAGCGATCACCGCGCCGGCGCCGTGCCGTTACGGCTGGTGGCGCCGCAGGAGGCCGCCGCTGACCGCCCCGCCCTGCTCTATCTGCACGGCGGCGGCTGGATGCTCGGCGACCTGGATTCCCACGGTTTTCTCGCGGCGCGTTTGGCGCGGCGACTGGGGCTGGCGGTGCTGCTGGTGGACTATCGCCTGGCGCCGGAGCATCCCTATCCCGCTGCCCTGGACGATGCTCAGCAGGCCTGGGAATGGCTGGAATGTGAAGCCCCGGCGCTGGGGTTGGACAAGAGCCGGCTGGCGGTGGCCGGTGACAGCGCCGGCGGCACTCTCGCCGCCGCCCTGTGCCTGGCGCTGCGGCAGCAGGGGCATACCCAGCCCCGGGCCCAGGCGCTGATCTATCCCGCGCTGACCGCCCGGGTGCTGCCCAGCGAACGTCGGCAGGCCCAGGCGCCGCTGCTGAGCGCCGCCGACTGGCGGGCGTGTCTGGACGTCTATCTGCCCCGCCCGGCGGAGCGCCGCGAGCCTCTTGCCCTGCCGCTGCAGGCTGGCGATTTCAGCGGGCTGGCACCCGCCTTGGTCGCCGTGGCGCAGCGCGATCCCCTGGCCGACCATGGCCGCGCCTATGCCACTGCCCTGCGTGGCGGCGGGACGCCCTGTCGCCTGTGGCAGGGTGCCGGTCTGCTGCACGGCGCCCTGCGCGCGCGGGGCCGGCGGGCCGAGGCCCTGCGCGAGGCCCTGGAACTTTTTCTCGCTGTCGAACTGGACGCCCTGCCCGCCGCTGACCTGGCAAAAGACAAAAAAAAACCTCAACCGCTGGAGACGGAAGAGGTTTAAACGCCCTGATGGGCCTCAGTGTGTAACCGGGGGTTGCTCGACTCTGGTGGCGAACAACCGAAAAATATCGTTGATAGGCGCCATTCTAACGGCGAACGTCGTTTTTGACCCTGCGGCAGATTGTCCGGGCATGGCGTCGTAATAAACCTACATTGCCTGGCGGGCAGGCGAGGCGCTTTCCAAAAACGACATCCGGCTATGCGGCGACGCCAGCCCGGCTTGCCGTCTGCGACACCAATGGGAGAATCCAGGCATTCCACCGGAGAGGGCAGCACCATGATGATCGCCGACTTGATCGACCAGGACGACTTCCGCGACCGCCTGCGTGCGCTGGGTTTCAACGTGACGCCCGCAGCAACCGCGGACGAGGCCTGTCGCCAGGCGGTGACGGGCCTCAACCAGGAACGCGCCCAGGTCCTGCGGCAACTGATCCAGGAATTGCTGTCCGGCAGCGCGGCGCTGCTGCCGGCGGTGCGCCAGGCCATCGACCAGCAATTGCTGCCGGCCCTGGCCCCGACGCGTGCCTAGCGAACGCTAGGGCCGCAGCAGACTCAGCCGGCCCAGCAGCGGCAACCGTCCCAGGCCCCGCAATGGCGGCGTCAGCAGGCGCTCGCCCTGATGGGCAAAGGCGGCGGCCAGCGGTGTATGCAGGCCCAGGCTGATCACGCCCAGAGCCAGGGCCAGCCCGCCTACATAGTCATCCGAGCCCCAGTGGGCGCCGGCCACCAGCCGCGGCAGCATGAACAGCACGGCCAGCGCGGCCACTATCAGCCGCCGTCCACCGCGGGTGAAATGCGCCATGAATAGCGCCCAGAGCAGCAGCACCGAGGCATGGTCGCCGGGAAAGCTGGCGCCGGATCTGTCCTTCAGTTCCCAGCCGTGTTCCAGCCCGGGAAAGCGATCGCTGAGCAGATAGGCGCCGGCGAGCGCATCGGACGGACTGGCGTGCTGCAGGCCCGTGGCTTCGATGCCCTTGGTCAGCAGGGTGCGCACGATCAGCAGGATCACCAGCAGACCGACGAAGGCCGCCAGCGCTGGCCGTACCTGCCGGGCCGGATAGGCCCAGCCGCCCCGGACCAGGAGCGCCAGCAGGATCAGGCCGACCAGGGCATCCACCGGTCTCAGGCTGAAGAAGGTCCAGAGATAGAGCCAGGCGGTGGACTGTGCCAGCGGGGCATTGAGGGCGTGGAACAACTTGGCGTCGAAGGCCAGCAACTGACTCCGAACGTCAGGGATCAGCCAGAGCAGCAGCAGGCCCAGGGCCAGCCCCTGGCAGAGCGCCAGGCGGCGCCACTGCCAGGTGGAAGTGAAGAGTGGAGCGTTCATCGAGGTCTCTTTTCACGAAAATTTCACGAATAGACCCGCTTGACCTCGATAACGTCACACTTTGTTACAGCCAGATGACGCAATAGTCCTTTGCATCCGCTGACTCAACCAAAGAAGGCCAGGGCCTCGTCTGCAACCAGATCTGGTAATTCCTCCGCCAGGTAATGCCCGCCCGGCAAGGCGCGGCCGCTGACCTGGGTGGCCACCTGTCGCCATTCGGCGAGAGGATCGAAGCAGCGCCCCACGGTGCCTTCCGCACCCCAGAGTATGCGCAGCGGCAATTCCAGCCGGCGCCCCGCATCCAGATCGGCCTGGTCATGCGCCAGATCGATCCCGGCACTGGCCCGATAGTCCTCGCAGATGCCGCGGGCGGTACCGGGCAGGCTCAGGCAGCGCAGGTATTCGGCCAGCACCTCGGGTGGAAAGGGCGCCAGGCCGGCACTGCGGGTACCCATCACGCCCTTGAGATAGCCTTCCGGATCGGCCTCGATCAACCGCTCCGGCAGCGGCGCCGGGCGGATCAGGAAGAACCAGTGCCAGTAGGCGCGGGCGAAGGCCTCGTCGGTCTGCCGATACATGGCCAGGGTCGGTGCGATGTCCAGCAGCATCAACCGCTCCACCGTCTCCGGATGATCCAGCGCCAGGCGATGGGCGACCCGGGCGCCGCGGTCGTGGGCCAGTACGGCGAAGCGGTCGTGGCCCAGTAGGCGCATCAGCGTGACATTGTCCTGCGCCAGGGTGCGCTTGCTGTACGCCTCGGCACCTGCGTCCGGCTTGGCGCTGTCGCCATAGCCGCGCAGGTCGGCGGCCACCAGAGTGAAGCGCTCGGCCAGCCGCGGCGCTACCCTGTGCCACATGACATGGGTCTGGGGATGGCCGTGGAGCAGCAGCAGTGCCGGGCCCTGGCCGCCGATGCGGCAATTGAGCTCGACGCCGTCGACGTCCAGCCGCCGCTGCGCGAATCCCGCAAAGAGGCCGTCCATCTCAGGCCAGGGCCGCGGCGATGGCCAGGCCCAGGCTTTCGGTGGTGCCCTGGCCACCGAGGTCGCGGGTCAGGGGCGCCTGTTCGGGACCCTGGCGCAGCACCGCCTCGATGGCCGCCACCACGGCAGCGCCGGCTTCGGCATGGCCCAGATGCTCCAGCATCATGGCGCCGCACCAGATCTGGCCGATGGGATTGGCGATGCCCCGGCCGGCGATATCCGGCGCCGAGCCGTGCACCGGCTCGAACAGGCTGGGGAAGGTGCGTTCCGGATTGATGTTGGCCGAGGGCGCGATGCCGATGGTGCCGGTGCAGGCCGGGCCCAGGTCGGAGAGAATGTCGCCGAACAGGTTGCTGGCCACCACCACGTCGAACCAGTCCGGGTGCAGGACGAAGTTGGCGGTGAGGATGTCGATGTGGAACTTGTCCACCGCCACGTCCGGATAGGCCTTGCCCATCTCCTCCACGCGCCTGTCCCACCAGGGCATGGTGATGGCGATGCCATTGGACTTGGTGGCCGAGGTCAGCTTCTTGCGTGGCCGCTGCTGGGCCAGGTCGAAGGCGAACTTGAGGATGCGGTCGGTGCCGTGACGGGTCATCACCGTTTCCTGAATCACCACCTCGCGCTCGGTGCCTTCGAACATGATGCCGCCGACGCTGGAATACTCGCCCTCGGTGTTCTCGCGCACCACATAGAAGTCGATGTCGCCCGGCTGACGATTGGCCAGGGGCGCCTTGACCCCGGGCATCAGCCGGCAGGGGCGCAGGTTGACGTACTGGTCGAAGCGACGGCGGAATTGCAGCAGCGAGCCCCAGAGGGAGATATGGTCGGGTACCACGTCCGGCCAGCCGACGGCGCCGAAGTAGAGGGCATCGTAACCCTTGAGCGTTTCGAACCAGTCATCCGGCAGCATCTTGCCGTGGGCCTGGTAGTACTCGGCGCTGGCGAAGTCGAAGTGGTCCCACTGCAGGGCGATACCGAAGCGGCGGGCGGCGGCGTCCAGCACGCGGATGCCTTCGGGCATGACCTCCTTGCCGATGCCGTCACCGGCGATGACCGCGATCTTGTAGGGCTTGGACGCTTGCATGGACGTTCTCCGGCAGTCTGGGTGGGATGGGCCCAGTGTAGTCTCGCGCCGGAGGCGTACAATCCCGCTCCAGGGAAAGCCATTCTTAACCTGGGATCAAGAATCTTGTCCGCCGATGACCTCGCCTTCTTCGTCCGCCTGGCTGGCCATCCCAGCCTGACCGCCGCCGCCCGGGAACTGGGCCTGTCGCTGGCGGCGGTGAGCAAGAGACTCACCGCCCTAGAGCGCCGGCTGGGTGTGCAGCTGATCCGTCGCACCACGCGACGCCTGGACCTGACCCCGGAAGGCCTGCGCTATCTGGAAGGCGCCCGCCCGCTGCTGACCCAGCTGGAGGACCTGGAAGCCGCGGTCGGCCGACCCGATGCGCCCCTCGCCGGGGTGCTCAATCTCAACGCCACCTTCGGCTTCGGCCGCCGGCACCTGGCGCCGCTGCTGTCGGACTTCGCCCGCCGCCATCCCGAGCTTGAGCTCAACCTGCACCTCTCCAGCCATCCGGTGAATCTGCTGGACGGCCCCTTCGACCTGGACATCCGCGTTGGCGAACCGCCGGACGCCCGGGTCATCGCCCACCGCCTGCTGGACAACCGCCGCCTGCTCTGCGCTGCCCCCGCCTACCTGGCTCGGGCCGGCGTGCCGGAAAGCGTGGCCGACTTGGCGCGGCACAACTGCCTGGTGCTGCGCCAGGACGCGGGCGACTACGCCGTCTGGCGCTTCACCCGGGACGGCGAGCATTTCGCCCAGAAGGTCCGCGGCAGCCTGAGCAGCAACGATGGCGAAGTAGTGGTGCGCCTGGCGCTGGAGGGCCACGGGCTGATCCTGAGATCGGAATGGGACGTGGCCGAGCTGATTGCCAGCGGCGCCCTGGTACCGCTGCTGACCGATCATGAGGCATCGGCGGCGGCCATCTATGCGGTGCATCGCCAGCAGCGCCACGTGCCGCGCCGACTGTCCGAGCTGATCCGCCATCTGGCGCGGGAGCTGCCCGCGCGTCTGGGTGGCTAACGCTGCACGAATCTTCCAGACCGCCGCCGGATCTCAGCCTAGACTGGAAAGCCCGCAGAGCCCCTTTTTCTCGCCATGGCCGACGATCACTGGATCCAGCTGCAGCAGGACGCCGAGACCGGCATCGAGACCCTGCGCGCCCATTTCGAGGGCCATGCCTATGACCCGCACTGGCACGACGCCTATCTGGTCGGCTACACCGAGCAGGGTCTGCAGCAATTCCACTGCCGGGGCCAGCGTCATCTGAGCACCCCCGGGCAGGTCTTCCTGCTAGAGCCCGGCGAACTGCACGACGGCCAGGCGCCGGAGGCCGAGGGCTTCACCTATTCCATGCTCTATCTCGATCCCCAGTGGCTGGCGCGCGAGCTGCAGGGGCTGCACGGCGACGCCCGGCCCCTGGGCGAACCCGGCTTCGCCCGGACCCTGGTGGAGCAGGCCGAGCTGAATCGCGCCGTGGCCTGGGCCCATGAGGTCCTGAGTCGTCCGGAATTGCGCATCGTCCGCCAGAGCGCCCTCGATGCCCTGCTGCTGCGCCTCCTGCCGCACCTGCAATGGCGGGCGCCCCAGGCCGGCGATCCACGGCTGCCCCAGGTGGCCCTGCGTGCCCGCGACTTCCTGCATGCCCATCACCATGAGGACATTGGTCTGGAAGCACTGGCCCAGGCCGCTGGCGTCGACAGATTCCGCCTGACCCGCGCCTTCAAGGCCGCCTTTGGACTGGCGCCCCACGCCTATCTGGTGCAGCTGCGCCTGTCGCGGGCGCGCCGCCTGCTGGCCGACGGCATGTCGCCGGCGGAGACCGCCGCCGCCCTGGGCTTTGCTGACCAAAGTCACCTGGGTCGCTGGTTCCGCCGCGCCTATGGCCTGACCCCGGCGGCCTATCGCGCCCGCTGCTCGAATCTTCCAGACCGCTAGCGGCAAGGCTTGCGACCCTGGAGGCTCAGTCCTTCCAGGAGTCTCCCATGTCCCTGTTGCCCTTCCTGCTGTTCGCCTTGGTCGCCTCCATCACCCCCGGACCGACCAATGTGCTCATCCTCGGCCACAGCGCCCGCCATGGTGCCCGGGCCAGCCTGCCGCTGGTGCTGGGCGGCAGCCTGGGCGCGGTGGCCCTGGTGCTGGTGGTGGGCTTCGGTCTTGGCCAGACCCTGGCGCAACATCCCGACTGGCAGCGCGGCCTGGCCTGGGCGGGGGTGCTCTGGCTGAGCTGGCTGGCCTGGCAACTGGCCCGCGCCGGCGCGCCCAAGGTGGCGGATGACGGTGCCCGCCTGGGCTTTGGGGGTACCGCCGGGCTGCAGGTGCTCAATCCCAAGACCTGGAGCATGGCGCTGGCGGTGGTGACCGTCTACGCCGAACCCGGTGCCGATCTCTGGCAGCAGGTGCTGGTGCTGGCCCTGGTGTTCCTGCTGGTGTCCGTACCCTGCCTGGGCCTCTGGGCGCTGCTTGGCCGGGTCGCGGCGCATGGCCTGAAATCGACCCGCGCCTGGCGCGGCTTCAACCTGGGGATGGCGGCGCTGCTGCTCGCCTCGGCCTGGGCGACGGTGATCTAGACCGGCATCCCGCCCTGATCGCGAAAGCTGTCCTCCAGGTGCTCCAGCCAGGCGCGTACCGCCGGCAACTGGCCGCGCCTGTGGGCATAGGCGGCCTGCAGGTGGCCGCCGGGCAGCGACCAGTCCGGCAGCAGGCGCTGCAGGCGACCCTCGGCCAGTTCGGCCTCGCAATAGAGCAGCGGCAGCATCGTGTAGCCGAGGCCCGCCAGGGCGGCGGTCTTGCGCACGCTGAAGTCGTCGATGCCCAACCGGGCTTCCAGCACCAGTTCGCGGCGCTGGCCGGCGGGACCGACCATGCGCAGGTGCACCCGGCGATCCAGCTCCAGGGCGCCGAGCAGCGGGACACCCAGCAGGGCTTCCGGCGCATCCAGCTGGCGACCGACGAGAAAGGCGGGTGCGGCCACCAGCACCCCGGAGGCCTGGCGCAGGCGGCGCACGATCAGCCCCGGCTCCACGTCGTCGACGTCCCTTACCCGCAGGGCCACGTCGAGGCCCTCGTTGACCACGTCCACCCGCCGATTGACCAGCACCAGCTCCAGCTGCACCAGAGGATAGCGCTGCAGGAAGCGGGTGACGACGTCGGGCAGATAGTCCTGGGCCAGGGCCACCGGACAGGACACCCGCAGCGGTCCACGGGGTTCGCTGGACAGGCTGGCGGCGGTTTCCGCGGCGTTCTCCGCCTCGCGCAACACTGCCTGGCAGTGCACCAGGTAGCGCTCGCCGAGGGTGGTCAGGGTCAGGGTACGGGTGGTGCGCTGCAGCAGCCGCGCGCCCAGGCGGGTCTCCAGTTCGGCGATGCGCCGGGACAGTCGCGACTTGGGAATGCCCAGCAGGCGCCCGGCGGCGGCGAAGCCACCGGCTTCCACCACTTTGGCGAAGTAGGCGAGATCATTGAGGTCTTGCATGGGCGATTGTCCTATCCATGGGACGAAGCATCGCATTCTAGGTGACTAATCAGCCGATTGTCTTATCGGTAGTCTGGGCTCATCGCGTCGAACCCTACAGGACTACCGCCATGAAGCTCTTGCACATCGATTCCAGCATCCTGGGCGAGCATTCCGCCTCCCGTGCCCTGACCTCCAAGGTCGTTGGTGCCCTCAAGGCCGCTACGCCAGGCCTCGAGGTCAGCTACCATGACCTCGCCCACGATTCCCTGGGTCACTTCTCCGCCGCCAGTCTGGCTGCCGGTGCGACCCCGGCCGAGCAGCGCAGCGCCGAGCAACGCGACGAAGCCGAGCGCAACGCCCGCGCCCTGCAGGAATTCCTTGCCGCCGACGTACTGGTACTGGGTGCGCCCATGTACAACTTCACCATCCCGACCCAGCTTAAGGCCTGGATCGACCGCATCTCCGTGGCCGGCACCACCTTCCGCTATGGCGAAGCCGGTCCGGAAGGCCTGTGTGGCGACAAGAAGGCGATCATCGTTGCCACCGCGGGCGGCATCCATGCCGGCAAGCCCACCGGTATCGCCCACGAAGACTATCTGAAGCTCCTGCTGGGCTTCCTCGGCATCACCGATGTCCAGATCGTCCGCGCCGAAGGCCTGGCCTACGGCGACGAAGCCAAGAGCGCCGCCCTGGCCAGCGCTGAACGCCAGATCGCCGACCAGTACGCCTGAGTCCGGACGTCCTCACCCCCGGGCTCCTCTCCTTCAGGGAGAGGGGAGCAGAGCGGCCCTAGTTTTTGTAAGGTGAGATTTGGGTGCGCCTGAGGGCCCCTCACTTTAAAGAACGCAGCAAGCTCTGCAGGGTCTCGGGCACCAGAGCTCATCCGACCGCACCGATCCGCTCTTTCCCCTCTCCCTCCGGGAGAGGGCCGGGGTGAGGGCAAGCCCCCGCCTCAGCTGAACCCCACCACTGGGTGCGGCACATAGGGCGCTTCCAGGGCATCGATCTCTTCGTCGCTCAAGCGCAGTTCCAACGCCGCCACCGCATCCTCCAGATGCTGCGGCTTGGACGCCCCGACGATGGGCGCGTCGATGCCCGGCTTCTGCAGCAGCCAGGCCAGGGCCACCTGGGCACGCGACACGCCGCGGGCTTCGGCGATGCGCGCCACGGTGGCAACGATCTGCCGATCGGATTCCTCACTGGCGGTATAGAGCGTCTTGCCGAAGGCATCGCTTTCGGTGCGCGCGGTGCTGGCGTCCCAGTCGCGGGTCAGGCGGCCACGGGCCAGCGGACTCCAGGGGATCACGCCGATGCCGGCATCGCGACACAGCGGCAGCATCTCCCGCTCCTCTTCGCGAGCGAGCAGGTTGACGTGGTTCTGCATGGTGGCGAATGTCGTCCAGCCATGGCGCTCGGCGGTGTGCAGCGCCTTGGCGAATTGCCAGGCGTACATGCTGCTGGCACCGATGTGCAGCGCCTTGCCGGCCTTGACCACGTCGTGCAGGGCTTCCAGGGTCTCCTCGATGGGCGTGTGATAGTCCCAGCGATGGATCTGGTAGAGATCGACATAGTCGGTGCCCAGCCGCTGCAGGCTGGCGTCGATAGCGGCGAAGATGGCCTTGCGCGACAGGCCGCCGACATTGGGCTTGTCGCGCAGCGGGAAGTACACCTTGGTCGCCAGCACGATCTCCTCGCGCACCGCGTTGGCCTTGAGGAAGCGGCCGACGATCTCTTCGCTGGTGCCGTCGGAGTAGCTGTTGGCGGTGTCGAAGAAGTTGATGCCGAGATCCAGCGCCTTCTTCAGCAGCGGCTGGCTCTGGTCTTCCGGCAGGGTCCAGGGGTGATTGCCGCGCTCGGGCACGCCATAGGTCATGCAGCCAAGGCAGAGGGGCGAGATCTTCAGGCCGGTGCGGCCTAGATTGCGGTAGTTCATGGGGGCCTCCAGAAGTGGTCGAAAAGGGTTGACCACGGCGGTCCCGGATCGACTGCAGCGAACTTACCGGCTGCCGCCTGGTTCTAGATGAATTCTCATCCACAACCGGAGACGCTCCATGAAGAAATATGCTTCCGCAGTCTGGCAAGGCGGTCTGAAGGATGGCAAAGGCCATATCTCCACCGAGAGCGGCGCGCTCAAGGACAATGCCTACGGCTTCAATACCCGTTTCGAAGGTACGCCGGGTACCAACCCCGAAGAACTGATCGGCGCGGCCCATGCCGGCTGCTTCTCCATGGCCTTCTCCATGCTGCTGGGCCAGAACGGTCTGACCCCCGAGCGGATCGAGACCAAGGCCGACGTGACCCTGGACAAGGTCGGCGACGGCTTCGAGATCACTACCATCGATCTGACCATGAAGGCCAAGATCCCCGGTGCCACCCAGGAGCAGTTCACCACCATCGCCAATCAGGCGAAGGAAGGCTGCCCGGTGTCCAAGGTGCTCAAGGGCGCCAAGATCAACCTGAACGCCACGCTCGAAGGCTAAGGGTCACAGGTGCCTGCCGGTGCCGCCCAGGCATCGGCAACACCCTGTTCCAGAGCCCGTTCGCCGAGACCTCGGCGAGTCGCTAGACTGCTCCGACCCCGCTTTCGGAGAGCACGATGAACGACTCCATCTTCATGACCCTGTTTTCCATCCTCGCCCTGTTGCTGCTGGGCGGCGGTGTCTACGGCTGCGTGATCCTCAACCGCCAGCGCAAGGATATCGAGAAGAACGACAGCGAGGGCTAGGCCGGTCGCCGACCCGCCAGATAGCGCACGCCCTGGGCGCCAAAGACTTCCGAATGAGGCTCGTGGGCGGCCAGGTGAAAGACCTCCCCTGCCCCATAACGACGCTCGCCCGCTGCCGTGCGAATGCGCAGTTCGCCCTGGATGACCAGCGCCTTCGCTTCGAAGGGATGAGCATGGGACTCCAGGCTGCCCAAGGCTTCACGCTCGACCAGCACCGGTGACTGAAAGCCCTCGCGGGCGAGTTGCTCGATGAAGGTGGCCTGGTCCAAGAGCGCTCCTTGAGCGGATGACGATCAACGCCCAGCTTAGAAGCCCGGCCCGGATCGAGCCAGTGCAATACCGCTATGACAGGGCATGGCTGCCGCTATGGCTGACCACGCCTGCCGAGGCAATGGAAACCTCGGCGGCCCGAGGTTCCACGTGGAGCATCAGCGCTCCAGCTTGCGCTCGACCTCGGCAGTCTTGCGCTTGAGCGCTTCGGCTTCCTGCTCCTTGGTCTTGATGTCGGTCGGCGTGAGGACCTTGTCGATGGCATCGGTCGGCGTCGATTCCGGCTGCTCCATATCCTTTTTCACCACATCCACCGGACGGCCCGCCTCATCGAGGGCGGGTTCGTTGGGCGGGGTCTTGCCCAGGTGGGCATCGGAACGCTGGTCATTCATGGCAGGCTCTCCTCGGTAGGGTGTCTCTTTCGAGCGCAACGACCGACAGGGAGTTCGCCAGCGATTCAATTGCGGATGCGAACCCGCTCCAGATAGGCCAGCAACTGCGCCTGCTCGCTGGCATCCAGCGGTGCGAAGACCGCTTCCAGCGCCTGGGTGCGCGGCACCTGGGCCTGGTCCAGCGCCTGGCGGCCCTGCTCGGTCAGATGGACCAGCAGCGCCCGGCGATCCTGGGGATGGGGTTCGCGACGTACCAGGCCGTCGCGCTCCAGGGCGTCGAATGCATCGGTCAGGGTACGGGGCGCATGGCGCAGCTGTTCGGCGACCTCGCCCGGACGGCAGGGCCCCAGGCGTTCCAGCACCTTGAGCACCTTGTAGCGGGCGAAGGAAAGTCCGGAGGCCTTGAGGGTCTCATCCAGTTGTTGGCGCATCTGCCGTTTCAGATCCATCAGGGCTTCGGCAATGGCGGCGGCGGTTGACATGAAAGCTGCTTACCTCGAATATAGTGAGGAACCTCAATGAATGGTACCTCCGCAATGGCGACATCTTTTCACAGCCGCGAGGGCGATGCCAGTGCCCCTCACCTTTTCCAGCGTGTGCGCTTCGACCTCAAGCGGCGTTGGGCGACCGTCGTCCGCCGCGAAGACCTGGGTGGCGACCTGCTGCGCCTGACCTTTGGTGGCAGCGATCTGGCCGATTTCCAGAGCGCGGCCTTCGACGAGCACGTGAAGCTGTTCGTCCCCGCCGACACCACCCCGATCCGCGCCGCCAGCCCCGAGCAGCTGGTGGGTCGGCACTACACGCCGCGCCACTACGATGCCGCCCGTGGCGAACTGGCCATCGACTTCTATCTGCATGAAGCCGGGGTGCTGACTACCTGGGCCCGCCAGGCGGAGCCGGGTGCCGAGCTGATCATCGGTGGCCCCAAGGGCGCCCTGGTGCCGCCCGAGGACTTCGACTGGTACCTGCTGGCCGGCGACGAAACCGCCCTGCCCGCCATCGCCCGCCGCCTGGAGCAGCTGGCAGCCGGCGTCCGCGTCCAGGTCGTCGCCGAAGTGGCTCGTCCTGGCCTGGAAGTCGCCCTGTCGACGGCCGCCGCCGCCGAGATCCGCTGGGTCTATCGCGAAACCGCGGCCAATGCCCTGGTGCAGGCCCTGGAGCAGCTGGAGTTGCCCATGGGCGAAGGCTATGCCTGGATCGCCGGTGAAGCCACCCAAGCCCGCGCCGCGCGCCAGGCGCTGCTGGCCAAGGGACTGCCGCGGGACTGGGTCAAGGCGGCCGGGTACTGGAAGCTTGGCGAAAGCGACCAGCACGTGAAGGTCGAGGATTGAGCACCACCGCCGCCGTCACCGACGGCCTGCCCCCGCCACGCCGCTATCGCGCCGTGGCCGCCCTGTTGCTGGCCATCAGCATGACGGTGCTGGACAGCGGCATCGCCAACCTGGCGCTGCCCAGCATCGCCGAAGCCCTAGACGTCTCGGCCGCCGCGGCGGTCTGGATCGTCAGCGCCTATCAGTTGAGTCTGGTCGCCCTGCTGTTTCCCCTGGCCGCGGTGGCAGAGCGTCTTGGCCTGCGCCCGGTCTTCACTGCCGGGGTCGGGATCTTCGGCCTGGCCTCCCTGGGCTGCGCCCTGGCGCCGGATCTCGCCAGCCTGGTGGCTGCGCGGGCGCTGCAGGGGGTGGGCGCCGCTGCCATCATGTGCGTCAGCGCCGGTATCGTCCGGCTCTCCTATCCACGTGACCGGCTGGGTCGTGGCATCGCCATCAATGCCCTCTGCGTGGCCCTGGGATCGGCCGCTGCGCCCAGCCTGGGGGCGGCCATCCTGGTCCTGGGCGGCTGGCCCTGGCTGTTCGCCGTCAATGTGCCGGTGGCGATGCTGATCGCGCTGCTGGTGCACAACCTGCCCGACAGTCCTCGTGCGCAGCGCCGCCTCGATCCGTTCAGCGTGCTGCTCAACGCCCTACTGTTCTGCGCCGGCATCGGCGGTCTCGAACGCCTCGGCGCCGCGCCGTTGCAGGGCGTGGGCCTGCTGCTGCTGGCCGCGGCCAGCCTGGTGTTGCTGGTACGCCGCGAGCGCGGTCTGCCGGCGCCCCTGCTCCCGGTGGACCTGCTGGGGTTGCCGGCCATGCGTCATTCGGTGCTGGCTTCGGTCTGTTCCTTTGCCGCGCAGATGCTCTGCTTTCTCGCCCTGCCCTTCTATCTGCAACACCAGCTCGGGCTGGTGCCCCTGCAGGTCGCCCTGCTGATGCTGGCCTGGCCGCTCACCGTGGCCGTCTCGGCGCAGGTGGCCGGGCGCCTGGCCGATCGCCATCCGCCGCAGCGGCTGTGCATGCTCGGTGGCCTGGGCATCGCCCTGGGGCTGGCCGCGGCGGCGGTCATGCCACTGGAGCGCTCGACCGCCCTGCTGATCCCCTGCCTGATCCTCGGCGGCATCGGCTTCGGTTTCTTCCAGGTACCCAACAACAGGATCATGCTGACCGCCGCCCCGGCCGGTCGCAACGGCGCCACCGGCGGCGTCCAGGCCACCGCGCGCCAGACCGGCATGGCCCTGGGCGCCGCAGCCCTGGCGCTGCTGCTGCATCTGGACAGCAGCCTGGCACCGCGGCTGGGACTGGCCCTGGCGGCAACGCTGGGTCTGGTCGCCGCCTGGTCCAACTGGCGAGCGCCGCGCTAGGGCTGCGCTATCGTCTGGACGAGCAGCGCCTTGAGCACCTGCTCGCGTTCGGCCGCCGGGCGCTCGCCCAGCAGTCGGACCCGCTGGAAGAACGCCGGCCAGTTGCCCGGGTGCTGTCGATAGAGGGCGGCAAAGGCCGGCACCCACTGTTCGTACAGACCATAGGGCACCAGCCGCGCGTTGTTGAGCGGCTGGCTCATCCAGCCATCGAAGCGGCGATCGTCACGCCAGGCCGGGGTAGCGCGCAGCTGCTGATAATCGCTGCGTAGCTGCGCGAAGCGTCTGGCCTTGGCCGCGCGCTTGGCCGCGGTCGTCAATGGCTGGGCATAGAGCCTGGCCAGGTCTGCGCGAGCGGTCAGCAGCAGCGCGCGGAATTGCTGATAGCGGGCTTCGCGCCCCGCATCGGGTGGCGGCAGGCCGCGACTGGCGCGCCATTGCCGCAGGCCTTCGCCCTCGACGAAGGTGGCATAGGACTCGTTGAAGGCGGTATCGCCGGGCAGATAGAACCGCTGGTGCGCCAGCTCGTGGAAGATGGTCGCCGCCACCTGGTCGTCGTCCCAGCGCAGCATGCTGCTGAGCAGGGGATCGCTGAACCAGCCCAGCGTCGAATAGGCCGGCACGCCACCGACATAGGTGTCCTGGCCCTGGGCCTGCAGCCGCTGCGCCTCGGCCCGCGCCTTGGCTTCTTGGTAGTAGCCGCGATAGGCCACGCAACCGGCGATGGGAAAGCAGTGGGTGGTGGGCCGAGTGGAAAATTCGGCGGTGGCGAAGACATTCCACAGCACGAAGGGCCGCCTGAGCTCGACGAAACCGCGATAGCTGGCGTTGTCGGGCAGGGCCAGCTCGGCACTGGCGAAGCGGCGGGCCGCCGCCGCGGCAGCGAGGCGTTCGCGCAGGACGGCGGGTCGCGCCGGATCTGCGACGACCGTCGCAATGGGCTCGCGATCACGGATCAGCGCCCACTGGCCCTGTACCATCTGGCCGTAGTACCCGACCGAGGTACAACCGCTCAGTCCGATAACGAGGGACAGCAGCGCCAGCCAGCGGCTCGTGCGTTGCGCAGGCAGGGTGCCTGGCTGGGTGGCGCGCCCTTCCCTGCCCGGAGTTGTAGCCGTCATGCGTAGACTGTGCCTGCTGTTGCCTGTGCTGTTCCTAGGTGGCTGTTCCCTGTGGCCCTTGCCCAAGCCCGATCCGGCACAGGCCTGGATCGATCTGGACAGCGATGGCAAGGCCAAGCTGGAAGCCCTGCGCGCCGATCGCAAGGATCTCGAAGACAAACGCTATTTCCAGGTCTGGCCAGGGAGCCATGATCTGCAGGTACGCTACCAGTTCGAAGTGCAGCCCACCAACATCGGCGCCCAGGTGGCCGATCCGCTGGCGCGCACCTGCCTGGTGACCCTCAACTACAAGGCCTTCGCCGCGGGCGAGCGCTATCGCCTGGAAGCCGGCCAGACCGGCTGGCGGCCCTGGGCGCGCCTCTATGACGAGCGCAATCAGGAAGTGGCGCGCAGCACTGCCAGTCGTTGCGGCGACGTGTAGACTCGGCTGATCTCCCTGCCGCGAGTCGCCATCCATGCGTCTGCGCCTGCTGGTCCCTCTGCTGCTACTGCTGGGCGGCTGCACCACGCCGCTCCCCCCTGTGGATCCCCACCAGGCGTGGGTTGATCTGGTGCTGCGCGAACCCGCGGTAGGCGCGTCGCTGCTGGCCGAATCCCAGGACGGCAGGCGTCTCGACGACGGCCGCTATTTCCAGCTCTCCCCCGGCAGCCACAGCCTCAAGGTGAGCTATCGCTACGAACTCTATGGCGGCGGCGGCTTCGGTTCGCGATTCGGCTGGAGGGAACCGCTGCAGATCCAGTGCTATCTGGAACTGGACTACCCGGACTTCCAGGCCGGCCGGCGCTATCGCCTGGAAGCCGAGAACACCTTTGGCCAGGGCGAGATCACCCTCTACGACGGCCCGCGCGAACTGGTAAGTTCCGAGCGAGGCATCTGCTCGCCCTTCTGACCCACGACTGGCAAGGCGGCCAGCACGGTCAGGCGACAGGCCGCTAGGCCGGCACGCTGAGCCAGTCGTCCTGGCTGCGGTCCTGGCTGCGAACCACGGGCGGACGACCTTTCTGCTCCCGCAGCTGGCGACTCATGCGCAGGAAATCCTCGCGTTCCATCCAGCGCGGCGCGGGCTGGGCAAGGGACAGAGCTTGGCGAATCCGGGCGAACGGCGACATGGCATTACCCTCTTGGCTAAATACTGTATGCGCAAACAGTACTAAGCCAGGCGGAACTGTACAAGTATCCAGCGGATGAACGGTCTGTCCCCCGGGTCGGGGATCAGTCGTTGCGCTGATAGAGGATCTTGTAGGTCCCATTGGCGCAGCTGCCCACCACCATGTTGGGATCGCGCACCTCGGCATTGGGGACCGCTTCGAGGGTATAGGCGGTCACCCCGGCTGACTGGATCTTGACCTCGATGTCGGCCTTGAGCTGGTCGCAGGACAGGGGTTCGGCCAGCACGGAGGTGCTCAGCAGGGCGGTGCAGCAGAGTAGCGATAAACGCAGCATGGCGGTTTTCCTTGGCGTGATGACCTCTCAGGCTTGGACGCCCGAGCTGTGCCGATGTTCTCAGCGCGGCCCTTTGGCCAGCGAAGCGGTGGAACCTGGAACCCGAATGGTATTTCCGATGCTCATTCCTTCCAGTGAAGTGCCCCCATGTTCCAGTGGTTGAAAGACAACTCCCAAGTCCTCACGCTCTTTGCCCAGTGCTGCACCCTGGGCGTCTGGGTGCTCTATGCGCAGCTCCTGCTCAACAACTACAAGCGCCAGCGCCAGCCGCGGCTGATCATCAACCGCGGCGCCGGCAAGGGCGTGGGCGCCCTCTGCCTGCTGTCCAACATGAGCGCCGAGCCGGTGTTCATCAACCAGCTCACGGTGATCCTCAAGACCAATCGCGAGACGCTCTATACCGATGTCACCGACATCCGCGAGAGCGGCCAGGATGACTTCGACCCTGATCTGGTGCTGGGCGAGGCGACCCACCAGGGTCCGCTCAACACCGGTGACTTCACGCACATCGGTACCTTCCAGGGCCTGATCCGCCGCGCCGCCGAGTACAACGGCCTGACCCTGGAAAACCACCGGCCGCCCGAGGGCTGGGTGTTCGAGGGCCTGGAGATCCGCGCGGTAGCCTTCTATGGCTCGGATCACGACCCCATCGGGGTACGCCGGCGCTTTCGCCTGGGCCAGCACGACGGCAACTACTGTGCATTGATTGCCGAGGACTGGCAGACCCAGCAGCTGACCACGCGCCGTCAGCGGCGCATGGTGCAAAACGACTGGATGGTCGACCTGGAACCCAAGGCTCAGCCAAAGAACCAGTAGCAGATCAGGATCGACGCCGTGACCCCGGTGAATTCCGCCAGCAGCGCGCAGCCCACCGCATGGCGGGCGCGCTGGATGCCCACCGCGCCGAAGTACACCGCCAGCACATAGAAGGTGGTCTCGGTACTGCCCTGGATGGTCGCCGCCACCAGCGCCGGAAAGCTGTCCACGCCGTGGGTCTGCATGGTCTCGATCAGCAGCGCGCGAGCGGCGCTGCCAGAGAAGGGCTTGACCAGGGCGGTGGGCAAGGCCTCGACGAAGCGGGTGTCCCAGCCAAAGAAGGTCACCGCATGGCGAACGCCTTCGAGGATGGCTTCCAAGGCGCCGGAGGCGCGTAGCACGCCCACCGCGCAGAGCATGGCCACCAGGTAGGGCAACAGCGACTTGGCGACGTCGAAGCCTTCCTTGGCGCCTTCGACGAAGGCTTCGTAGACCGGCACCTTGCGCAGGGCGCCAAGGATCATGAACGCCAGGATGATGCCGAACAGGGTCAGGTTGCCGAGCAGCGATGACAGCCCGGCCAGCGCCGTGGCGGTCAGGGTGAAGAGAAAGGCGACGAAGGCGCCAAAGGCCAGGGCGCCCCCGCCGATCCAGGCTAGCACCACCGGATCCCAGAGTTTCAGCCGCTGCATGAAGGCCACCGAGAACAGCCCCACCAGGTTGGCGCAGGTGTGGGCCAGCAGGATCGGCAGAAACACCAGGGTCGGATCGGGGGCGCCCTGCTGGGCGCGGTACATGAACACCGTCACCGGCAGCAGCGTCAGTGAGGAGGCGTTGAGCACCAGGAAGAGGATCTGCGCATTGCTCGCCGTGGTGCTGCTGGGGTTGAGTTCCTGCAGGGCGCGCATGGCCTTGAGGCCGATGGGCGTGGCGGCGTTGTCCAGGCCCAGGCCGTTGGCGGCGAAGTTGAGGGTGATCAGTCCCAGCGCCGGATGGCCGCGCGGCACCTCGGGCATCAGCCGGGCGAACAGCGGTCCGAGCAGCCGCGCCAGGGCGTCCACCAGCCCGGCCTTCTCGGAGATGCGCAGGATGCCGAGCCAGAGGGTCAGGGTGCCGAACAAGAGCACCATGACCTCCACCGACAGCTTGGCCATGGCGAACAGACTCTCCACCATGGCGGCGAAGACCCCGGCATTGCCGGCTACCAGCCACTGGCCGAAGGCGCTGATCCCGGCAACGATGAAGAAGCCCAGCCACAACCCGTTGAGCATCTCGGTTCTCCCGGCAAAACGGCGATGATAACCGCAGCGTCCGCTCCCTGCAGGGACGCCGTTCAGTCTGTGGTCATCGCCGTCGGGTTATCCTCTGACCTTTCATAAAGCCCGCTGGAGTCTGCCCATGCGTCTGTCCGTTCTCGCCCTGCCGCTGGTGCTCTCCGCCAGCCCGGTATTCGCCTTCAACCTCAACGACGCCGTCAACGCCTACAACGGCGCCAACGGCAACAACAACGCCAAGGCCACCGCCGCCGCGGCAGCCACGCCCCAGGCCCAGGGCCTGCTGCAGGCGCTGACCAGCCAGCTCAACGTCACCCCGCAGCAGGCGGTGGGTGGCACCGGCGCCCTGCTCGGCCTGGCCAAGAATCAACTGGTGGGCAACGACTATCGCCAGTTGGCCAAGGCCGTGCCAGGCCTGGATCAGCTGGCCGGCGCCAATGCCACCGGCGGGCTGTCGCAACTGGGCGGCCTGGGCAGTCTGCTCGGTGGCGGCGGTCAGGACGCCAAGCAGAGTCCGCTGGGCAGCCTGCTGGGCAATGTCGACAGCCGCCAGGACGTCGACAAGACCTTCAACGCCCTGGGCATGAACAGCGGCATGACCAGCCAGTTCGCCCAGGTGATCCTCGGCTATCTCGGCAAGCAAGGCACCCAGCCCTCCCTGCTGAGCACCCTGGGCAATGTCTGGGGTCTGTGACGGCGCTCCGCGCTGGCTGACCCGCGCGGCGGCCAGCCAGGTGCCGGATTACAGCGAGGCACCGCTCGGTTGGCTCTATGCGGACCGTGGTTCCCTCACCGAACGACTGACCGCCCTCAGCAGCGGACGCTTCGCCGTCGAGGTGATCGCGCAGGGCTGGCAACCGCTGCGCCCGGACGAGTGCCAGGCGCTCGAGGTGCCGCCGGCCAGCCCCGGCTGGGTGCGCGAGGTCTGGCTGCGCGGCAATGGCGAAGCCTGGGTCTTCGCCCGCAGCGTGGCGGCGCGCGAGGCCCTGGAAGCGGCGGATTTCGACCTGGCGGCGCTGGGCGAGCGGCCGCTCGGGCACTGGCTGTTCCAGGCGCCGGCCTTTGTCCGCGGGCCGCTGGAGGCCTGCCGCTATCCGCTGGCCTGGCTGCCCGCAGGGGCGGCAACCACGCCCTGCTGGGCCCGGCGCTCGGTGTTCCGGCGCGGTCCCCTGGCGATCCTGGTGGGCGAGGTCTTCCTGCCGGCCTTCTGGCCTCACGCCGGGCGCGAGGGCTAGGCGGATCATCACGACGGCAGCGGCGACGCCCCGGGGCCCCTATAATCGCCAGGCCCTTCGCCATGCAGCCGTCCGATGAAAAAGAACGCCTCCCGTCCCCGTGATCACCGTCCTGCCGCGCCCCGCGGCCCCGAGCCCAGCGCCCGGGTGATCGCCACGCGCCCCCGCCGCGAGCGCATCCGCGACTTCGTCCAGCTGACCCGGCTGGACCGACCCATCGGCATCTACCTGCTGCTCTGGCCCACCCTCTGGGCGCTGTGGATCGCCGCCGAGGGCGTACCGAGCCTGAAGAATCTGGTGATCTTCGTGCTCGGCGTGGTGCTGATGAGATCGGCCGGCTGCGTGATCAACGACTTCGCCGACCGCCACTTCGACGGCCACGTCGCCCGCACCAGGAATCGTCCCCTGGCCACCGGGCGCATCTCGCCCAAGGAAGCCCTGCTGTTCTTTGCCGTGCTGGTGCTGCTCAGCTTCGGCCTGGTGCTCTGCACCAATGCCACCACCGTCTGGCTGTCCTTTGGCGCCCTCGGCGTGGCGGCGCTCTATCCCTTCATGAAGAGATACACCTACTACCCCCAGGCGGTGCTGGGTGCGGCTTTTTCCTGGGGCATGCCCATGGCCTTCACCGCCGAGACCGGCGCGTTGCCGGCGGCGGCCTGGCTGCTGTTCGTCGCCAACGTGATCTGGACGGTGGGCTACGACACCTACTACGCCATGGCCGACCGCGAAGACGATCTCAAGATCGGGGTGAAATCCACCGCCATCCTGTTCGGCGATGCCGACCGGGTGATCATCGCCACCCTGCAGGGCCTGACCCTGTTCTGCCTGGCGCTGGCCGGCGGCCGCTTCGGCCTGGGCCTGCCCTTCTACCTGGGCCTGCTGGTGGCAGCCGGCTGCTTCGCCTGGGAATTCCACGTCACCCGCGACCGCGACCCGCTGGTGTGCTTCAAGGCCTTCCTGCACAACCACTGGGCGGGTCTGGCGATCCTCGTCGGGATCATCGCCGATTACGGATTGCGCTGAGCCGGAGCGCCTACGGCGGCATCGGCCACCACCTCCGGCAGCGCCTCGGGTTGCGCCGCTGGCACCGCCCGGGCCTTCTTGGCCCTGGACGCCTTGCGGCTCTGCTGCCAGGCCACCGCCAGGCCGCTGGCGCAGATGATGAGGATGCCGATCAGCGCGCCACTGTCCGGCACATGGCCGAAGACGAGGTAGCCGATGATGCCGGCGGTGACGATCTGGCCGTAGCTGAAGGGCGCCAGCAGCGCCGGCGGCGCATAACGGAAGGCCTGGGTCAGCAGCAGGTGGCCGGACATGCCAAAGAGGCCGAGCAGCGCCAGCATGAAGCCATGGGTCAGGGTCGGGATCTCCCAGAAGAAGGGCACCACGCTGCTCAGCACCAGAGTGTTGATGATGCCGGTGAGGAAGTTGCTGGTGGTGGGGCTGTCGATGCCGCTGAGCAGGCGCGTCAGCAGCTGGTAGAGGCCGAAGCACACCGCCGAGCAGACCGGCAGCAGCACCGCCGGGGTGAACAGCTGGCCGCCCGGCCGCACGATGACCAGCACCCCGATGAAGCCAGCCAGCACCGCCGCCCACTGGCTGCGGGTAACGCTCTCCTTGAGCAGCGGCACCGACAGTGCCGTCACCATCAGCGGGGCGAGGAAGTTGACCGCGGTGGCCTCGGCCATCGGCAGATAGCGCAGCCCGGTGGTGAAGAACAGGCTGCAGCCGATCAGGCACAGCGCCCTGAGCACCTGCAACCCCGGCCGCTTGGTGCGGATCACCGCCAGCCCCGAGCGCGGGATGAAGATGCCCATCATCAGCAGGGTGTGGGAGAGGTAGCGGGCCCAGACCACCATGACCACCGGATAGAAGCCGGACAGGTACTTGGAGAGGGCGTCGTGGGAGGCGAACAGCCAGACCGCGAGGCAGATCAGGGCGATGCCCTTGAGCGGCTGGTCGGCGAATCTCAGAGTGGGTCCTGCTTGGGCGCTCATTGGACTCCCGTGGCGCTGACGGCGGTCCCTGACCGCCTGCATGATCCGGCCGTCCTGCACGGCGGTCCGTCGGCGTGACCACCGACTCGGGACATGGACCTCGACGACACTGGAGCGTGCCGTCGAGCAGCCGTCCTGTCGCCCTCAGGACCGCGATACCGGGCGATATTTCAATAGCTTACTAACTATGACCCGACGTGCAGCCCGGTCTCCCCCGAGCTTAGTCCAAGCGCCCCGCCGATCTCAATGCGATTGTCCGACGACTTCGCTGACGGCCCGCACGAAGGCCTCGTCCGCCTCCAGCGCCCCGGGGATATGTTCGCGCAGATAGGCCACCCAGGTGCGGATCTTGGCATCCAGGTACTGCCTCGAGGCATAGAGGGCATAGACGTTGAGGCGCTGCAGGCGATAGGCCGGCAGCACCCGCACCAGGCTGCCGTCGCGCAGGCCGTCCACCGCCGAATAGAGCGGCAGCACGCCAATCCCCAGTCCCTGGCGCAGGGCCTCGGTCATGGCGTCGCCGACATTGACCTGAAAGGGGGTCTCGCCGATGCGATAGGTTTCCGGTCCATTGGGGCCGTCGAAGTGCCAGCGGTCGAAGGACACCACCGGGCTGATGAATCTCAGGCAGGCGTGATTGGCCAGTTCCGCCGGCGTCTGCGGCTGGCCGTGTTCCTGCAGATAGGCCGGCGAGGCGCAGAGGATGCTGTAGGTGTGGCCGATCTGCTGGGAGACGAAGCCGGAGTCGGGCAGCTCCACGGCTACCACGATGGCCAGGTCGAAGCCCTCCTCGAGCAGATCGGGGATGCGGTTGGCCATGGTCAGGTCGAAGCGCACCTCGGGGTGCAGGGCGCGATAGCCGGCGATGGCGCGGATCACATAATGCTGACCGATGCCGGTCATGCTGTGCACCCGCAGCCGTCCCTCGGGCCGCGCCTGGGCATGCCCGGCCTCGGCTTCGGCCTCCTCGACATAGGCGAGGATCTGCTCGCAGCGCGCCAGGTAGCGCTGGCCGGCTTCGGTCAGGGCGATGCGTCTCGTCGTGCGGTGCAGCAGGCGGGTGCGCAGATGGGTTTCCAGGTGGGCCACCGCCCGGGAGACGTGGGCCGTGGTGGTCTGCAGCGTCTGGGCCGCGCCGGTAAAGCTGCCGCTTTCCACCACGGCGACGAAAACGCGCATGTTGTGCAGGGTGTCCATGCCGCCTCGACAGTCGGGAAAAGCGTCATTCTCCATATTATTTCAGTATGTGAAACAAAGATTCGCGGGTTGGCGCGCTAATCGACCACCCCGGAATTTTATAGAATCGTTAGCAGCCTAATGGTAACGTCCGCTGACCTCGCGGTTCATGGCCGTCCTCCACGGCGTCCTCTTCAGTTCCAGCTCATCTCGCCAACCTCGCTGCGCTGCCTCATGCCAGACGCAGGTATGGCCCTGTTGCCAACGGACCTCCACGTGTCGCCTTCCTCTAGCAGAGTCTGGCCTGCGCTCACGGTGGTCGCCCTCGCGACCCTGCTGGCCGGCTGTATCGGTACCGGTCACAACGCGCCCCAGGCGCAGCGCCTCGATGACCAGGCGCTGGCCACCGACGGTGCCATCCAGGCCGCCGCCAGCCAGGCCGCCTGGCCCGAGCGCCAGTGGTGGCGCGCCTATGGCGATCCCCAGCTGGATGCCTGGATCAGCGGCGCCCTGGCGGACAACCCGCGCCTGGCCACGGCCGCCGCCCGGGTACGCCGCGCCGAGTCCCTGGCCGGCCTGGCCGAATCCCGCGAAGCCCTGCAGGTCGAGGGCAAGGGCGCCTTCAAGCGCTACAGCTGGCCCACCGACGGCTTCTATGGCCCGGGCGAGCTGGCCGATCGCACCACCTGGAACAACAATGCCGAACTGGGTTTGAGCTATGCCCTGGACTTCTGGGGCCGCGAACGCGACGCCAGCGCCCAGGCCCTGGACCAGGCCCACCAGGCCGCCGCCGAGGTGCGCGCGGCCGAGCTGGAGCTGACCGGCAACATCGTCCGCAGCTATATCGGCTTCGCCCTGCACCACGATCAGCGCGACATCCTCGCCGCCACCCTGGAGCAGCAGCGGCACCTGGCCGACCTCGCCCAGCGCCAGCTGGACGGTGGCCTTGGCACCCAGTTCGAGGTCAGCCAGGCGCGCGCCCTGCTGCCCGAGACCGAACGCCAGCTGGAAGCCCTGGACGAGACCCTGGCGCTGGATCGCAACCAGCTCGCCGCCCTGGCCGGCAAGGGTCCGGGTGCCGGCGCCAGCCTGCAGCGCCCGCGTCTGACCCTGGGCGCGGCACCGCGCCTGCCCAGCGCCCTGCCGCTGGAACTGGTCGGCAAGCGCCCCGACGTGGTGGCGCGTCGCTGGCAGATCGCCGCGGCGGCGAAGGGCGTGGACGTCGCCCGCGCCAGCTTCTATCCCAACATCGACCTGGTGGCCAACGTCGGCCAGTTCCTGACCCTGGGTCGCCTCAGCGAGATGCTGACCCACGCCAAGACCGGTTCCTTCATAGGTCCCGCCTTTTCTTTGCCGATCTATGACGGTGGCGCCCTGCGCGGTCGCCTCGGCGCGGAGTCGGCGGCCTACGACGTGGCCGTCAGCGCCTACAACCAGACCCTCATCGACGCCCTCAAGGACATTTCCGACGCCCTGATCAAGGCCGATTCGGCGGCCAGGCAGGCCACCCTCGCCGACCAGGCCAGCCAGGAGGCCCAGCGCACCTACGACATCGCCCGCGAGGCCTTTCGCCGTGGCCTGACCGACTACCTGCACGTGCTCGACGCCCAGACCCGGCTGTTCGCCCAGCAACGCGTCACCGCCCAGGTGCACGCCCTGCGCCTGGCGGCCCAGGCCGCTGCCCTGGTCGCCCTCGGCGGCGGCGCGGACCTCGAACGCGGGCCGGGCGACCAGGATCTGGTACCGGCCCGCGTCGCCGTCGAGCGGGCCGCGCGGTGAGTACCCACGCTACCGCCCACTCGCCACTGCGCCAGGCCCTGGGCGCCTGGGCGCGCAGCGATGGCAGCCTCTGGCTGTACCAGGCCAAGGTGCTGCTCGCCGCCAGCCTGACCCTCTGGCTGGCCATGCGCCTGCAACTGCCGCATCCCAGCTCGGCGGTGATCACCGTGTTCATCGTCATGCAGCCGCAGAGCGGCCAGGTGCTGGCCAAGAGCTTCTACCGGGTCATGGGTACCCTGCTGGGACTGGCGGTGATGCTGGTGCTGATCGCCCTGTTCGCCCAGGAACGGGTGCCCTTCCTGATCTTCCTGGCGTTGTGGATCGGCCTCTGCGTGGCCGGTTCGGCGCGCTATCGGGACTTTCGCAGCTATGCCTGCATGCTGGCGGGCTACACCGCCGCGCTGATCGGCATTCCCGCCGCGCTCAATGCCGATACCGCCTTCATGTCGGCGGTGATGCGGGTCCTGGCCATTACCCTGGGCGTGCTCTGCAGCGGCGCGGTGAGCGCGGCGGTCTTTCCGCAGACCAGCGCCACGGCCATGCGCGCGACCCTCTATAGACGCATGGGTGGCTTTGCCGGACTGGCCGCCGACGTCCTTCGCGGTCGTCTCGACCGTGCCTCCCTGGAGGCTGCCGGAGTACGCCTGGCCGCCGAGGCGGTGGGACTGGAAAGCCTGCGCAGCGCCTCGGCCTTCGAAGACCCGCACATGCGCATGCGCAGTGGGCGCCTGGCCCGACTGAACGCCGAATTCATGGGCCTGACCACCCGCCTGCATGCCCTCAGCCGCCTGTTGATGCGCCTGCGCGAGCGCGACGCCCAGTTGCCACTGGCAGCCCTCGAACGCCTCTGGGCCCCGCTGCTGGAGGTGTTCGAGGAATGGCGCGGCCAGGCCCTTACCGAACACGCGGCCCTGACGGCGGCGGCGCGTCTGGAGCAGCTGCATCAGGGCCTGCGGCCGCGCATTCGCGCCCTGCGTGCCGAGTTGCCGCCCCTGAGCGAAGCCGACCGCCGCGACGTCGAGACCGCCGTGGAGCTGCTCTTTCGCTTCACTGGCGAATGGCACGACTATCTGCAGACCCATGCCTCCCTGGCAGCGCCGCGCCACAGTCGCGAACAGTGGAAGCCGCGCTTCGTGGCCAAGGCCAATGCCCTGGGCGCGGCGGTCACCGGCATCCGTAGCGCCTTTCTGGTGCTGGTGCTGGGCGCCTTCTGGATCGCCAGCGCCTATCCCAGCGGCGGCATGCTGGCACTCAACGCCGCGGCCGTCTCGGCGCTGGCCTCGGCCTCGCCCGATCCCAAGCGCACCGCCCTGCAGATGGCGGTCGGCGCCAGTGGCGGCGTGGTGCTGGGCTTCTTCCTGACCTTCTTCGTCTTTCCCTGGATCACCGGCCTGCCCCTGCTGCTGCTGACCCTGGCGCCGGTGTTCATGCTGGGCACCTGGATTTCCCTGCGCCCGGGCTGGATGGGCTATGGCCTGGGTTGCCTGGTGTTCTTCTGCTTCACCTCGATCCCCGACAACCCGCCGGTCTACGACGCCTACGCCTTCATCAACAACGGCATCGCCGTGGTCCTGTCGATGGTCATCACCGCGGCGGTCTCGGCGGTGCTGCTACCACCCAACAGCCCCTGGCTGTGGCGCCGCCTGGAGCGTGACCTGCGCCAGCAGGTGGTGCGGGCGGTGAGCGCGCCATTGCCGCACCTGGCACCGGCCTTCGAAGGCCAGACCCGCGACCTGCTCAACCAGGCCTATGGCGTCAGCGCCGGACGCGGTGAAGCGCAGCGTCGCCTGATCGGCTGGGCCTTCGTGGTGCTGGAGATCGGTCATGCGGTGATCGAACTGCGCCAGTTGCAGGCCCGCCTGCCCGCGGCCCCGCGCTATGCCGAGAGCAGCGCCTGGCGCCAGGCCATCCGGGTGCTCGGGCGCGCCCTGGTACGCCTCTTCCTCAAGCCCGGCGCGGAACATCTGCGGCGGGCGCTGGTGGCAGTGGACGCGGCCCTGCTTGCCGTGGCGACCGTGACCGAACCGCCGGAACTGCCCTATGACGAGTCGCCCCTGCGCCAGGTGCAGAGCGACCTGCATTTCATCCGCAGTGCCCTGCTCGATCCCCAGGGGCCCCTGGCCCGCTATCACGAGATCCCCCATGCCCCGTGAAATCGCCTTCCACGGCCTCTACCTGCCCACCGTGACGGTGCTGTTCCTGGTCGCCGCCCTGCTCGCCTGGGCGCTTGACCGGGTGCTCGCCGCGGTCGGCCTCTACCACGTCGTCTGGCATCCGGCGCTGCTGCGCCTGGCCCTGTTCATCTGCCTCTACTGCGCCCTGGCGCTGTGCGTCTATCGCTAGGACTCCTGCCATGATCCTCAAGAAACTCTTCGGCGTGCTCTTTACCCTGCTGGTGGTCTGCCTGGCGCTGATCCTCGGGCGGCTGCTCTGGGTGCACTACATGAACGACCCCTGGACCCGCGATGGCCGGGTGCGCGCCGAGGTCATCACCATCGCGCCGGACGTGGCGGGGCTGGTGACCGAGATCGCCGTGCGCGACAACCAGTGGGTCAACAAGGGCGACCTGCTGCTGCAGATCGATCCGGAGCACTACGAGATCGCCGTGCATCAGGCCGAGGCCACGGTCGCCGCGCGCAAGGCCACCCTCGCCATGCGCCAGCAGAACGCCCGCCGCCGTGCCGACATCGACAGCCTGGTGGTTTCCCGCGAGAACCGCGAAGACGCCAGCAGCGCCGCGCTGGCCGCCGAGGCCGATCTGCGCCAGGCCCAGGCCCAGCTGGAATCGGCGCGTCTCAACCTCAAGCGCACCCGGGTGCTGGCACCGGTCGACGGCTACGTCACCAACCTCTCGGTGTTCAGGGGCGACTACGCCGCCGCCGGCGCACCCAAGCTGGCCGTCATCGACGCCCATTCGTTCTGGGTCTATGGCTACTTCGAAGAAACCAAGTTGCCTCACGTGCAGGTGGGAGCAGCCGCCGAGATGCGCCTGATGAGTGGCCAGACGTTGCGCGGGCATGTGGAAAGCATCGCGCGTGGCATCTATGACCGCGACAATCCCCAGAGTCGTGAACTCACCGCCGACGTGAACCCCACCTTCAACTGGGTTCGCCTGGCCCAGCGGGTACCGGTGCGTATCGCCCTGGATCCGCTGCCCGAAGGCCTGATGCTGGCGGCGGGCACCACTTGCACCGTGGTCCTGGAAGACGCTCGCGGCGAACGCTCCTGGTGGGACGCCTTCTGGCAGGGTTGAGACCTGCCCGATCGCCAGACTTTTCGCTGCGCTAAAACGACAACACCCCTGACACCGGCGGGTTTCGCTTGAGACGAAACCGGTCGAATTCAGGGGTGTGGTCGTATCCAGCCCAGTCCGCCGCGAGTGCGAAAGTACTCCCTGTACTCTTGGAACCCTCCCGTACTGCAGAGCGTCCCGACCATGTGGCCCTTGCGTCTCGGTTCAGGAGACGACTTCGAGGATGTCCATTGAATCGGCTTAAAGCTGCAATTCGATGACAGCGCCTCAGCTGCCGGTCATCACGACCGGCAGCCTGTCTCTCATGAGGCTGGCGTCAGGGACGACGACGGCCCATGAAGAACGACACCACGAAAAGCACCAGGAACAGCACGAACAGGATCTTGGCGATACTGGTGGCAGTACCGGCGATGCCACCGAAACCCAGGACGCCTGCGATGATCGCGATGATCAGGAAAGTGATAGCCCAGCTCAGCATGGTGTTTCTCCTATGTATTACAAGTGCACTCAGCGGACGACAGCACCTGTCCAGCGAGCAGTGGTTTTATTAGCGAAATCCTGGGTATCCAGACTCGCCATCCGTGGTTCCACAGCGGTCAGATCGAGATCCAGACCGTTGAGGTTGTGCGTCTGATTGAGCGCACGACCCATTATCAAAGCGCTGAGCAACATCCCGATCACGACCGCCGCTGCAGCGAACAACACAATCAACAGCAGCATCCACATCATGGTCATGACCTCAGAACACCCAGCGGGTCTGCTTTACCAGACGGTCACCGTTGGACTGTGCCGGGATGGCTTTGAGTTCCCCACGACCTTGACTTGCCAGCGGTTTGGCTGCGGGCACCATGGCCTGGGCAGCAATGCGAGTGGAGGCGATGAGGGCCTGTTCGCGGCTGACGTCCTGGCCCTGGGGGGCTGCGACGGCGGCGCTGGCGAAGCAAGCGAAGAGCGCAGTACCTACCAAGTGCTTGCGAAGGGTCTGGCTGATCATCGGGTCTCTCCTGCAGTTGGCCCTAAGGCCGGCTTGCCAAGGAGATTGCAGACTGCGTGCCAGCTTTTCGAAAACCTTTTTTACCTTATAAAACAGTAACTTATAGTTTTCACTGGTAGCTGCCACACATGCACCTTGCAAGGTGCAACGCCTGAAGCATTGCGTTTTGCATGATGGCCAGGGGTCGATTGGATAGCCCCGGCCCGGGCGCCTGCCAGGCGCAACGGCAAAAGACGGGGCAAAAGTCTTCCCAGGTACCAGGAAAACCCTCTTTTCCCGGTTTTCGCCCTTCCGGGTTGCGATCTGCACGATGCTCGCCAAAGCACGGTGGATGGCCCGATGGTTCTGCGGATTGCAACTTGCACGATGTATCATGGACTAACTGCCAGCCCTGTCCTTTAGCGCGTTTCGGCCCTTTGGCCCGGAGTTTTGCCGTCATGGAACAAACCAGCGGTCGCATCCTGCTCGTGGACGACGAAGCCGCCATCCTGCGTACCTTCCGCTTCTGTCTAGAAGATGCCGGCTACAGCGTCGCCACGGCCAATAGCGCGGCCCAGGCCGAAGCCCTATTACTGCGTCAGGTCTACGACCTCTGCTTTCTCGATCTGCGCCTGGGTGCGGACAACGGTCTGGATGTCCTGCAGCAGATGCGCATCCAGGCGCCCTGGATGCGGGTGGTGATCGTTACCGCCCACTCGGCCATCGACACCGCGGTGGACGCCATGCAGGCCGGCGCCGCCGACTACCTGGTCAAACCCTGCAGTCCCGACCAGTTGCGCATGGCCGCGGCCAAGCAGCTGGAGTTCCGCCAGCTCTCGGCGCGCCTGGAGGCGCTCGAAGGCGAGGTGCGCAAATCCAGCGCCGGTCTCGATTCGCGCAGTCCGACGATGATGAGCATCCTGGAGACCGCCCGACAGGTCGCCACCACCGATGCCAACGTGCTGATCCTCGGCGAATCCGGTTCCGGCAAGGGCGAACTGGCCCGCGCCATCCACGCCTGGAGTCGCCGCACGAAAAAGACCTTCGTCACCATCAACTGCCCCTCGCTGTCCGCCGACCTGATGGAAAGCGAGATGTTCGGCCATACCCGCGGCGCCTTTACCGGGGCCAGCGAGAGCACCCTCGGCCGCGTCAGCCAGGCCGACGGCGGCACTCTCTTCCTCGATGAGATCGGCGACTTCCCCCTGGCCCTGCAGCCCAAGCTGCTGCGTTTCATCCAGGACAAGGAATACGAGCGCGTCGGCGATCCGGTGACCCGCCGCGCCGACGTGCGCATCCTCGCCGCCACCAACCGCAACCTGGAACAGATGGTGGCGGAAAACGAATTCCGCGAAGACCTGCTCTATCGCCTCAACGTCATCGTCCTCAACCTGCCGCCGCTGCGCGAGCGCAAAGAAGATATCGTCGATCTCGCCGAGCGCTTCCTCGCCCGCTTCGTCAAGGACTACAACAGACCCGCCCACGGCTTCAGCGAGGCGGCCCTGGACGCCCTGCGCAACTACGGCTGGCCGGGCAATGTCCGCGAGCTGCGCAACGTCATCGAACGCGCGAGCATCATCTGCGGCCAGGACCTGGTGGACGTCAATCACCTGGGCCTGGGTGACAGCCCGGCCACCAGCGGCGCCGCCAGCGCCCCACGGGTCGGCGAGGCGTTGAGCCTGGAAGCCCTGGAGCGCGCCCACATCGCCGCGGTGATGGCCACCAGCGAGACCCTCGACCAGGCCGCCAGGACCCTGGGCATCGATGCCTCCACGCTCTATCGAAAACGCAAGCAGTACGGGCTATGAAACTGCCGATCAAGCTGCACACCCGCCTCTTTCTCAGCATCTCCGCCCTGATCGCCGTAGCCCTCATCGGGCTGCTGGTCGGCCTGGTCAGCGTGCTGCACCTGGCGCGCGAGCAGAGCGTCCAGACCCGCAGCAACCTGGACTTCATCAACCTGACGCTGAACATGCGCCAGGAATTGAGCAACAGCCTGTTCCAGATGCTCGACGGGGCACCCGATCCGCAGTCCCTGGTGGCGGCCCATCAGCGTTTCCAGGAGTACCTGGAGCTGGTCGAAGGCCAGATGCGCAATCCCGAGCAGCTGGCCATCCTGGAAGACGTCAAGCAGCGCTACCAGCGCTTCGCCGACTACCTGCGCTCACCGCCGGCGGGCTATGGCGAGTTGCGTGCCGATCGCGGCTTCCAGCAAACCCTCAATGCGCTGCGCACGCGCATCTACGACCTGCAGCGCAGCTACGTGGTGACCCTGGAGCGCATGCAGGACGAGGCCCATGACCGGGCGGTGATCATCGCCCTGCTGCTGGCGCTGATCGGCGTGGCCATCCTGGTCACCGGGGTGGTGACCGCCAACGGCATCGCCCGGCGCTTCACCGGCCCCATCGATGGCCTGGCCAAGGCCGCCGAGCGCATCAGCCAGGGCAACTTCGACGTTCAGCTGCCGACCTCGCAGATCGCCGAATTCACCCTGCTCAGCCGCCGCTTCGGCAACATGGCACAGGCCCTGCACCGCCTCAGCCAGACCAATGTCGAGGCCCTGGTGGCCGGGCAGCGACGCCTGCAGGCGGTACTCGACAGCATCGACTACGGCCTGGTGATCCTCGATCCCCAGGGCAACATCGAACATGCCAATCCGGTGGCCTGCCGCCAGCTGGGCTGGAACGAGAATCACCTGGGCGAATCCCTGATCGCGGCCCTGGAACGCCCGGAAATCGAGGCCAGCGTGCAACGGGTCCTGGCCGGTGGCGCC
Organism: Pseudomonas sp. SHLD1; assembly: GCF_028640935.1. Classification (NCBI taxonomy): domain Bacteria; kingdom Pseudomonadati; phylum Pseudomonadota; class Gammaproteobacteria; order Pseudomonadales; family Pseudomonadaceae; genus Pseudomonas; species Pseudomonas sp. SHLD1. The sequence continues at coordinate 569,732 of NZ_JAQZAD010000006.1, read as the reverse complement.
CTGGACGCGGCACCCGAAGACCTGGAAATCCGCGTCGACGACGAGGTACGCCTGCTGGCCTGGAGTCTGACCCCGGTCAACCACGCCGATGGCCGCAGCGTGGGGGCGCTGATGGTGCTGCGCGATGTCACCGAGCAGCGCGCCTTCGACCGGGTGCGCAACGAATTCGTCCTGCGTGCCTCCCATGAATTGCGCACCCCGGTCACCGGCATGCACATGGCCTTCGGTCTGTTGCGCGAACGCCTCAAGGTGGCGCCGGAATCCCGCGAGGCCTTTCTGCTGCAGACGGTGGACGAGGAAACCCATCGCCTGGTGCAACTGATCAACGACCTGCTGGACTATTCCCGTCACCAGAGCGGTCTGCAGCGTCCGGAAAAATTGCCGAGCGAGATCGGCGACCTGCTGGAAGCGGCCCGCGCCCGCCACGCCGACGAGGCCCGCGAGCGCGATGTCGAGCTGGCCGTCGAGTTGCTGCATACGCCGCTGCCACGGGTCAGCCTGGATCCCAAGCAACTGGGCCGGGTGTTCGACAACCTGCTGAGCAATGCCCTGCGCCATACCCCGGCGGGCGGCCGTATCGTCATCCAGGCCATGCGCCAGAACGAGCAGCTGCTGATGGCGGTGCAGGACAATGGCGAGGGCATCGCCTACGCCCAGCAGGGCCGGGTATTCGAGCCCTTCGTGCAGATCGGCAGCCAGAAAGGCGGCGCCGGCCTGGGCCTGGCCCTGTGCAAGGAAATCATCCGCCAGCACGGTGGCCGCATCGGCGTGGTCTCCCGCCCCGGTCAGGGCACCCAGATCTTCATGACCCTGCCGACCTGAGCCAGGCGGCCCGGGGCCGCCGCAGGTTGGATTGAGCGCAGCGCAGCCCAACGCTGCCCAGATCGAATCCGCGTCGTTGGGCTTCGACGATGGAGCCGTCTCAACCCAACCTACGGTCTGGCCCCCTCTCCTTTCGGGAGAGCCGCCGTAGGTTGGGTTGAGCGCAGCGAAGCCCAACAGTGTCCAGATCGAATCTGCGTTGCTGGGCTGCGGCGATGGAGCCGCCTCAATCCAACAGAATCGTTACAGCAGCGTCCGCTCCAGCGCCTGGCGCCAGCCGGCATAGAGTTCGGGCACGGCATTGGGGCGGGGTTCGTAACGGCGACGGGGGCGCTCGAGATCGGCCAGGGCCGCGGCGTCCTGCCACCAGCCCAGGGCGTGGCCGGCCAGGTGGGCGGCGCCCAGCGCGGAGACCTCCGGCGACAGGCTGCAGATCACCGGGCGCTGCAGGAGATCGGCCTGGAATTGCAGCAGCCATTCGTTGCGCGTGGCGCCGCCATCCACCCAGAGTTCGTCCAGCGGCGTCGGACTGTCCTGCTGCATGGCGTCGAAGACGTCGCGAATCTGGTAGGCGATGGCTTCCAGGGCCGCGCGCATCAGGTGCGCCCGCCCGCAGTTCTCGGCCAGGCCGCAGAACAGTCCACGCGCCTCGGCCCGCCAGTGCGGTGCCCCCAGGCCACCCAGCGCCGGCACGAAGTAGACGCCGCCATTGTCCGGCAGCGCCGCGGCTTCAGCGGCCAGGGCCTCCAGCTCTCCGGCGCCACCCAGCAGCCGCGCCGTCCAGCCCACGGCGGCGCCGGTGTGGACGATGTTGCCTTCCAGGGCAAAGGTCGGGGTCTCGCCCAGGCGCCAGGCCAGGGTGGTGGCCAGGCCATGGGCGGAGACCACGGGTTCGGCGATGGGTGTCATCAGCGAGGAGCCGGTGCCCAGGGTGGCCTTGACCTTGCCCGGGACGAAACCGCCCTGGCCGAACAGCGCCGCATGGGAATCGCCGATCATCGCCAGGATCGGCAGACCGGCCGGCAGCGGGCCCTGGGCACGGGTCTCGCCGAAGCAGCCGGCACTGGGGCGGATCTCCGGCAGGGCCGCCCGGGGAATGCCGAACAGGCCCAGCAGCTGCGGATCCCAGTCACCCCCGCGCAGGTCGAGCAACTGGGTACGGGCCGCATTGGCCGCGTCGATGAGAAAGCTCGCGCCACCGCTGAGTTGCCAGAGCAGCCAGCTGTCCACGGTGCCCAGGCAGAGATCGCCGGCGGCGGCGCGGGCCGTGCCGTCGGGAATCTGATCGAGCAGCCAGCGCCATTTGCCGGCGGAAAACATCGGGTCCAGCGCCAGGCCACTGCGCTGCAGGATCAACTCGCCATGACCGGCGACGTGCAAGGCTTCGCACTGCGGCTGGGATCGCTTGCACTGCCAGCTCACCAGCGGGCCGAGCAACTGACCGCTGCTGCGCTCCCAGGCCAGGGCGGATTCGCGCTGGTTGCTGATGGCGATGGCCGCCAGGGGGGCATCCGTCTGGGCCAGGCAGTCGCCGATGGCGCCCTGCAGGGCCTGCCAGATGGCCAGGGGATCCTGCTCGGCATAGCCCGCCTGCGGATGCTGGACGGTGAGCGGCCGAGAACCGCGGGCCACGACCCGACCGGCGCGATCCACCAGGATCGCCTTGGCATTGGTGGTGCCCTCGTCGAGGGCGAGGATCAGCGGTTCGGCGGCCATGGCAGCTCCTGTTGTTCTGGTCGTGGCAGACGCCTGAGCTTCAGCGCAGGCGCTGCACCGCGGCAACGATACCGGCGGCATCGATACCATGCTTGGCACGGGTCGGCCCGCGGCCACCGGCGGCGGCATATTCGCCATCGGCGATGCCCAGGCGGATCAGCGGCACCCCCAGCGCGGCTTCGGCCATGACCTCGGCGACCAGGCTGCCCACCCCGCCGTTGGCGTTGTGCTCTTCCACCGTCACCACCCCGCCGCGAGCGGCGCAGAGGGCTTCCAGCAGCGCCTCGCGCTGCAGCGGACGGATCGACGACAGATTGATCACCTGGGCGCTGATGCCCTGCTCGGCCAGCGACCGCGCGGCGTCCACCGCCTCGTGGACCACCGAGCCCAGGGCCACCAGGCTGACGTCGTGACCCTGGCGCAGCACGTCGACCTGACCGGGGACGAAACGGTAGTCGGGACCGTGCAGGTCGGGCAGCGCCTTGCCGTCCAGGCGGACATAGACCGGACCGTCATGGGCCAGGGCGTGCTCGACGATCTGCCGGCACTCGCTGCCATCGGCCGGAGCATAGATCTCCACGTTGCCGAAGCCGCGCATCACGGCGATGTCGTCGAGGCTGTGGTGGGTACTGGCCAGGGGACCATAGCTGGCCCCGGCGTTAAGCCCGAACATCTTGACGTTGGATCTGTTGTAGCAGACGTCCACCTTGACCTGTTCGTTGGCGCGAGAGATCAGGAAGGGGGCGGCGTTGCAGGTCACCGCCACCTTGCCGGCGAGGCCCAGGCCGGCGGCCACCCCGACCAGGGTCTGTTCGGCGATGCCGACGTTGACCAGGCGCTCCGGGAAGCGTTTGACGAAGGGGCCGATCTTGGCCGTGGAGGTGGAGTCGCTGACCACCGGCACCAGGTCGACGCCGGCGTCCACCGCGGCGATGAAGGCCTCGACCATGACGCTGGCGAGATGGGCTTCGCCCGGAGTCTGGGTATCAGTGGCCATGGTCGAGTTCCTCCAGTGCAGCGGCGATCTCGTCGCCCTTGGGCACCCGGTGGTGCCATTCGGGTTTGCCTTCGATGAAGGAAACCCCCTTGCCTTTGACGGTATTGGCGATCAGCACCTGGGGCTGGCCACGGTGTTCGCGCAGCGCTTCCAGGGTTTCCACCAGCTGAGCCACGTCGTTGCCGTCGCACTCGACCACATGGAAGCCGAAGGCGCGCCACTTCTCGGCCAGGGGCTCCAGCGGCAGGATCTCGGCGGTGGGACCGGCCAGTTGCAGGCGGTTGTGGTCGACGATCACCGTGAGATTGTCCAGCCGGTACTTGGCGGCGGTCAGCGCCGATTCCCAGTTGGAGCCCTCGCCCAGTTCGCCGTCACCGGTCAGCACATAGACGCGGCGCGGACTGCCATCGCGTTGCGCGGCCAGGGCGATCCCGGTGGCCACCGGCAGGCCGTGGCCCAGGGCGCCGGTGTTGAGCTCGATGCCGGGGGTCTTCTGCCGCACCGGATGGCCCGGCAGGTGGGAGTCGAAATGCTGGTAGGTGTCGAGCCATTCCGGCGGGAAGTAGCCGGCCTCGGCCAGGCAGCAGTAGAGGCCGCCGACGCCATGGCCCTTGCTCTGGATGTAGATGTCGCGCTGGGGATCGGCGAGGCGTTCCGGGGCGACGTCGAGCAGGCGGAAATAGAGGGTAGCGAGGATGTCGGTCTCCGACAGATCCGCCCCGGTATGGCCACCGGCGGGCGAGCCGGCATTGAGCTGGATGACGCGCCGGCGGATCAGCCGGGCCTTTTCGCGAATCTGCGCGACGTCGTACTGGAACGGATTCATCAGGCGACCCCCTCGGGTATCCGAAGCTGCGATGGAGCAGACGCCTGCCGAGGTTTCAGTGGGCGTCTTATGAATATTTATTCGTCACTGAAAATATATTTATCATTTAGACCTCAATCCGCAGGGCCGTCAATAGCCAGGAAAGGCCGTTGGCGATCTGGCGAATGGATAGAATGCGTGGCGGGATGCGGGATTGCCGACGCCATCGCGTTCGGCATGCAGCGATGAAAAGGCGCTTGACTTCCATCCGGAACAGGCGGAGTCTGAATTAAAAATCAGGCACGCATAAATATTCAGGCGAGCCGGACACAAGAACAATAACCTCTAGGAGAAGTTCGTGGACGCCAAAGCCCCGACCGCCTCGCCACCCGCCAAGCCCCTTGCTCGCCTGGCACTGCGCCTGCCGCGCAACGTCGGCGGCCCGCTGATCGGCCTGGCACTGCTGATCGCCGTGTTCTCCTTTGCCTCGGAGTATTTCTTCTCCGTGCGCAACGCCCTCAACATCCTCGACCAGGTGACCGTGCTCGGCATCCTGGCCATCGGCATGACCCTGGTCATCGTCATCGGCGGCATCGACCTGTCGGTGGGCTCGGTGCTGGCCTTCTCCATGATGCTGCTGGGCTGGCTCTACCAGGACATCGGCTGGTCGCTGGGACTGGCGATTCCCGCCGCCATCCTCGGTGGCCTGGTCTGCGGCCTGGTCTCGGGACTGCTCATCGCCCGGGCCCGGCTGCCCGCCTTCATCGCCACCCTGACCATGATGTCGGTGGCCCGCGGCCTGGCCAACATCCTCACCGACGGTCGCCAGATCGTCGGCTTCCCGGACTGGTTCACCAACCTGGCCACGGTGCGGCACTTCGGCTTCCTCTCGGTCACCGTCGGGCTGTTCCTACTGATGCTGCTGGTGGCCTGGGTGTTCCTGCGCTTTCGCGCCGGTGGCCGCAACCTCTATGCCATGGGTGGCAGCGCCGAGGTGGCGCGGTTGTCGGGCATCAAGGTGCGCACCATCACCATCTGGATCTATGCCCTGAGCGGTGCCCTGGCGGGCCTGGCCGCAGTGGCCATGGCGGCGCGCCTGGATTCGTCCCAGCCCAGCGCCGGCCTGTCCATGGAGCTGGATGCCATCGCCGCGGTGGTGATCGGCGGCGCCAGCCTCAGCGGCGGCGTCGGCAGCGTCGGTGGCACCCTGGTCGGGGTGCTGATCATCGGCGTGCTGCGCAACGGCCTGAATCTGCTGGGGGTCTCGCCCTTCGTGCAGCAGGTGATCATCGGCATCGTCATCGCCCTGGCCGTCACCCTGGACACCCTGCGCCGCCGTAACGGGCAGCGCTAGATCAGATCTGCTTCGTCTCGTCACCGCAGTACAACAATAACAACGGAGTGCCATCCATGCTGACCCCCAAGAAGCTGTTGCTCAGTACCCTGTTCGCCGCCATGACCTGCACCGGCGCCCTCAATGCCCAGGCCAAGGAACTCACCGTGGGCCTGGCCGTGGCCAACCTGCAGGCCGACTTCTTCAACCAGATCAAGCAGGCCGTCGAGGCCGAAGGCAAGGCCAAGGGCATCAAGGTGATCACCGTGGACGCCCAGGGCAACTCGGCGACCCAGGTCAACCAGATCCAGGACCTGATCACTCGCCAGGTCGACGCCCTGATCTACATCCCGGCCGGCGCCACCGCTGCCGGTGTCCCGGTCAAGGCGGCCAAGGCCGCCGGCATCCCGGTGGTGGCGGTGGACCGCAACGCCCCCGACGCCCCGGGTGACACCTTCATCGCCAGCGACAGCGTCGCCGCCGCCCGCACCCTGGCCGAATACGTCGGCAAGGTCACCAATGGCAAGGGCCGCGTCGCCATCCTCCAGGGTCAGATCGGCACCACGCCGGAAAACGATCGCGCCAAGGGCTTTTCCGAAGGCCTGGCCAAGTTTCCGGAGTTGAAGGTAGTCGCCCAGCAGCCCGCCGAGTGGGCCCAGGACAAGGGCTTCGCCGTGGCCCAGGACATGCTCCAGCGCGATCCCAACATCAGCGTCTTCTTCGGCCGTGCCGACGCCATGGCCCTGGGTGCCGCCCAGGCGGTCAAGGTCGCCAACCTCGACCATCCGGTGACCATCGTCGGCTTCGACGGCGACGTGGCCGGCCTCAAGGCCGTGGCCGCCGGCACCCTGTCCGCCACCATGACCCAGCAGACCCGCAAGATGGGGCGCATGGCCCTGGAATCGGCGGTAGCGCTCAAGGAAGGCAAGCAGGTGCCCAAGGAGCAGCTGCAGGAGGCGATCCTGACCACCAAGGACAACGTCGCCCCCTTCATCGAGAACCACCCGTAACGGATCGTCTGGCCAGCGGCGGGTAACGGCCGCCGCCTCCCGCCCCTTATCCAGGTGCCTCCCAAGGGAGGCACAGCTTCTGCTCCCCCTTCGGAGGCCCCATGTCCGCCGTCATGCCCCTGGAACAGCCCGCGGCCCTCAGCCTGAGAAGCATCGGCAAGAAATACGCCGGCATCGAGGTACTGAGCGGCGTGGACGTCGACATCCAGCCGGGTGAGGTCCTGGCCCTGCTCGGCGAGAACGGCGCGGGCAAGTCCACCCTGTCATCGATCATCGCCGGCCTGGTACCACCCGAAGCCGGGGGTCGCATGACCTGGCTGGGTCGCGACTACGCCCCGGATTCCCCCGGCGCCGCGCTGGCCGCCGGCATCGGCCTGATCCATCAGGAGATCCGTCTGCTGCCGGAACTGACGATCGCCGAAAACATGTTCGTCGGGCGCCTGCCCATGCGCGGTGGTCGCATCGATCGCGCCTTCATGGAAACCGAGGCCCAGCGCCAGCTGGATCGCCTGGGCCTGAAGGTACCCGCCACGCGCACCGTGGCCGGCCTCAGCGTGGCTGCCCAGCAACTCGTGGAGATCGCCAAGGCGCTGACCCTCAAGGCCCGCCTGCTGATCCTCGATGAACCCACCGCGGCCCTGGGTGGCGAAGAGACCGAGTTGCTGTTCGCCCAGGTCGAGCGGCTCAAGGCCGAGGGCGTGTCCTTCATCTATATCAGCCATCGCCTGGAAGAGATCGCACGCATCGCCGACCGGGTGCTGGTCTTGCGCGACGGCCGCCAGATCGCCCTGCACGCCACCGCCCAGGTGCCGGTGCGGCAACTGGTGGAAGAGATGGTCGGGCGCAGCGTGGAACGCATCTTCCCGGCCATGGCCGCGCCCGGTACTCGGGAGGTGCTGCGGGTCAAGGATCTCAGCTGCCGCGAGATGCCGCTCAAGCATATCGATTTCGCGGTACGCGCCGGCGAGGTGTTCGGCGTGGCCGGGGTGGTCGGCGCCGGCCGTACCGAACTGGTCCGCGCCATCGCCGGTGCTGCCGAGCAGGTCACCGGCACCCTGGTGCTGGAAGGCCGGACCTGCCGCTTCGCCAGTCCTTGCGAAGCCATCCAGGCCGGCATCGTGCTGGTGCCCGAGGATCGCAAGCAGCAGGGCGTGGTGGTCGACCACGCTATCGAGGAAAACCTCATCTATGGCAACACCGATCTGCTCGCCGCCGGTGGCTGGGTGTCCCCCGGTAGCCTGCGCGCCTTCGCCCGCAAGGCGGTGGCCCGGCTCGGCGTGAAGGGCCAGCCGGAGCAGGCCATCGCCGCCCTCTCGGGTGGCAACCAGCAGAAGGTGATCATCGCCAAGTGGCTGGCGCGCAATCCCAAGGTCTTCATCCTCGACGAGCCCACCCGCGGCATCGACGTCGGCGCCCGCGCCGCTATCTACCAGGTGATCGCCGAACTGGCGGCCACCGGCATGGCGGTGATCGTGGTCAGCTCGGACCTCGACGAGGTCCTCGGCCTGTCGCACCGGGTCATGGTGATGAGCCGTGGCCAGCAGATGGGCATTCTCGAACGTGAACAGGCCACCCCGGTGGCCGTGATGGAATTGGCTACCGCCTGACTAGGAGTTCTCTCATGCGTCTCTTCGATCTCGGCGGCCAGACCGCCTTCGTCACCGGTGCCGGCAGCGGCATCGGCCAGGCCATCGCCATCGGGCTCGCCGAGGCCGGGGCCAATGTGGCCTGCTTCGACCTGCCCGGCAGTCGCGACCTGGCCGGCACCGTCGAGCGTATCCAGGCCCACGGCCGCCGTGCCCTGGCCCTGGAAGGCTCGGTGACCAGCGCCGCCGACCTGGAAGCCGCCGTGGCCCGTACCGAGGCCGAACTCGGTCCCCTGAGTCTCGCCGTCAACAGCGCCGGCATCGCCAACGCCCAGCCGGCCGAGGCGCTGGAACTGGAGCGCTGGCAGCGCATGCTCGACATCAACCTCACCGGGGTGATGCTCAGCTGCCAGGCCCAGGCCCGGGTGATGCTGCCGCGCGGTCGCGGGGCCATCGTCAACATCGCCTCCATGTCCGGCAGCATCGTCAATCGCGGCCTCCTGCAGGCCCACTACAACACCTCCAAGGCCGGGGTCATCCACCTGACCAAGAGCCTGGCGATGGAATGGGCCGAGCGCGGCATCCGGGTCAACTGCATCAGCCCCGGCTACACCGCCACGCCGATGAACACCCGTCCCGAGGTGGCCGACCAGGTCAAGATCTTCGAGCAGACCACCCCGCTGGGCCGCATGGCCGAGGTGGAGGAGATGGTGGGTCCGGCGATCTTCCTCTGCAGCCCGGCGGCGTCCTTCTGCACCGGCGTCGATCTGATCGTCGATGGCGGTTTCGTCTGCTGGTAACAACCCGCTGGCGATCACGCGCGCCGGATCGCCAACCGCTCTAGGAGGTTTCACGTGGAACGTCGCTTCGCAGGTCAAACCGTGGTCATCACCGGCGGTTGCCGCGGCATCGGTGAAGGTATCGCCGAGCGCTTCGGTCGTGAGGGCGCCAACCTGGTGCTGGTCTCCAACGCCGAGCGGGTGCACGACACCGCCGCGCGGCTGACCGCCGAGACCGGTGCCGAGGTGCTGCCGCTGGTGGTGGACATCACCGACGAGGCGGCGGTGGCTGACCTCTATGCCCAGGCCGAGGCCCGCTTCGGTCGTATCGACGTCTCGGTGCAGAACGCCGGGATCATCACCATCGACGCCTTCGACCGCATGCCGCGCGAGGACTTCGATCGCATCCTGCAGGTCAACACCACCGGCGTCTGGCTATGCTGCCGCGAGGCGGCCAAGCGCATGGTCGCCGCCGGTCGTGGCGGACGCCTGATCAACACCAGCTCCGGCCAGGGTCGCCAGGGGTTCATCTACACGCCGCACTATGCGGCGAGCAAGATGGGCGTCATTGGCATCACCCAGAGTCTGGCCCACGAACTGGCGCGCCACGGCATCACAGTCAATGCCTTCTGCCCGGGCATCATCGAAAGCGAGATGTGGGACTACAACGACCGGGTCTGGGGCGAGATCCTTTCCACCCCGGAAAAGCGCTATGGCCAGGGCGAACTGATGACCGAATGGGTCGGCAACATACCCATGAAGCGCGCCGGCACCCCCGCCGACGTGGCCGGCCTGGTGGCCTTCCTCGCTTCGGCGGACGCCGCCTACATCACCGGCCAGGCGATCAATGTGGACGGTGGCCTGATCATGTCCTGATCGACCCCCGGGGACGCCAGGCCGCAAAAACCTTGGCGTCCGGCGAGAGGCTGAGGGAAAATAGCTGGAAAATGCGCCTTTCTAACAGGTACGTGCCTGCTTTTCGGTGGTTCGTCGCGGTCAGGGGACTTCCTGGTTCGGGCTGGCCGCCGCGAGCGCGGCGTATCCGCGGGTACCGGGAATCTGGATGAGTAACCTCGAAGAACAACGCCTGCTGACCAAGATCGCCTCCCTCTACTACGAAGAAGGACTCAAGCAGTCGCAGATCTCCGAACAGCTCGACCTGTCGCAATCCTTCGTCAGCCGCGCCCTGAGCCGAGCGCTCAAGGAAGGCATCGTGCGCATCTCGGTACAGCGCCCGCGCAATTTCCACCTGGAACTGGAGCGCCAGCTACAGCAGCGCTATGGCATCCGCCAGGCGATCGTGGTGGAGCCCACCGGCGACGACGAAGAGGCCATCAAGCAGGCCATCGGCTCGGCCGCCGCCCACTACCTGGAAACCAGCGTCACCGAACGCGACCACATCGGCATCTCCTCCTGGAGCTCGACCATTCGCGCCATGGTCGGCCACATGCACCGGGGCAGCAGTCGTCAGGGCGCCACCGAGGTGGTGCAGCTGCTCGGCGGGGTCGGCAACAAGGGCGCCTTCGAGGCCACCCTGCTGACCCAGCAACTGGCCAACCTGCTGGGTTGCCCGGCCTATCTGCTGCCGTCCCAGAGCATCGAGCAGTCACCGGAAAGTCGCCAGCGCATCCTGCAGCTGGACGAGGTGCGCGAGGTGACCGAGCGCTTCGCCCGGCTCACCGTGGCCCTGGTCGGCATCGGCGAACTGGAGCCGTCGCAGCTGCTGCGCAACAGCGGCAACTACCACGGCGAGGCCATGCTGGAGGTGCTCGCCGCCCGTGGCGCGGTGGGCGACATCTGCCTAAGGTACTTCGATGCCCAGGGCCGTCCGGTGCTGGACGACAGCGAAGAGACCGTAGTGGCGGTGGACCTGCCGCAACTGCTGAAGATCGACCGCGTGGTGGGTCTCGCTGGGGGGCTGCGCAAGGTCAACGCCATCCGCGGCGCGCTGCAGGGCGGTTATCTGGATGTCTTGGTGGTCGATCTGCGCACTGCCCTGGCGCTGGTTCCCTGATTGGCGCACGTTGCTGCCAGATTCGAGTCCGCAAACGCGATTTCCTGCCAAACGATAACGCCATAACGGAAATCTTTGGCAACATTCGGCACGGCCTGACCCGTAAGCTGTAGGACGACTGTTCTCTGGATAGCGTCCCATGACCTCTGCGTCTTCGGCTTCGGCCACTGCCCTGCCCGCCTCCCAGCGGGCCGCCGCTCTGTCGGCGCGCCTCGATCGCCTGCCAGCCACCCGCAGCCTGTGGCGCCTGGTGGCCCTGCTGTCCATCGGCGGCTTCTTCGAACTCTACGACCTGTTCCAGACCGCCTACATCAGCCCCGGCCTGTTGCGCGATGGCGTCTTCCAGACCGGCGCGGCCGGGGTGTTCGGCGTCTCCGACCAGGCCGCCTTCGCCGCGGCCACCTTTCTCGGCCTGTTCGTCGGTGCCAGCCTGCTCAGCCCCATCGCCGACCGCTTCGGTCGCCGGGCGATCTTTACCTGGGCGCTGGTCGGCTACACCCTAGCGACCCTGGCCATGGGCCTGCAGACCACTGCCCTGGGGCTGATCGCCTTGCGCTTCGTGGTGGGCATCGGCCTGGGCCTGGAGCTGGTGACCATCGACGCCTATCTGTCGGAACTGGTGCCCAAGGCCATGCGCACCTCGGCGTTCGCCTTCGCCTTCGCCATTCAATTCCTCTCGGTGCCGGCGGTGGCGCTGCTGTCTTGGTGGCTGGTACCCCAGGCGCCGCTGGGGATCTCCGGCTGGCGCTGGGTGGTGCTGTCCAGTGCCGTCTTCGCCCTGTTCATCTGGTGGCTGCGCCAGCGCCTGCCCGAATCACCGCGCTGGCTGGCCCAGCAGGGCCGGCTGGACGAAGCCGAACGGGGCGTGGAGCGCCTGGAAGCCGCCTGCCAGGCCGACAGCGGCCAGCCGCTGCCGCCGCCGGCGGCGATCGTCGAAGAACGCGCTGTGAGCGCGCGCTTCGCGGCGCTGTGGCAACCACCCTATCGGCGCCGGGTAATCATGCTGATCGTCTTCAATCTGTTCCAGGCCATCGGGTTCTTCGGCTTTGGCAACTGGCTGCCGGCGCTGCTGTCCGGCCAGGGCGTGAGCCTGACCCACAGCCTGGGCTATGCCTTCGTCATCACCCTCGCCTATCCGCTGGGGCCGCTGCTGTTCGTGCGCATCGCCAATCGCTTCGAGAACAAGTGGCAGATCGTCGGCTCCGCGCTAGGGACGGTGGGATTCGGCAGCCTGTTCGCCCTGCAGCAGGGCGCCCTCGGTCTGATCCTCTGTGGCGTCGGCATCACCTTTTGCAACGCCTGGCTGACCTTCGCCTTCCATTCCTACCAGGCCGAGCTGTTTCCCACCGCCATCCGCGCCCGGGCGGTGGGCTTCTGCTATTCCTTCAGCCGGCTGTCCACGGTGTTCAGCAGCCTGCTGATCGGCACCCTGCTGGAGCGCCTGGGCACCCCGGGCGTGCTGGCCTTCATCGTCGCCAGCATGCTGATCGTAGTGCTGACCATCGGCCTGTTCGGCCCGCGCACCCGCAACCGGGCACTGGAGGACATCGCCCGTTAGGCGGACCCTGCGCTCAGAGGCGGAACTGCCGCACCGCGCCATTCAGGTCACCGGCCAAACGCGCCAGGTCGGTGCTGGCGGCGGCGGTCTGCCCGGCTCCGGCGGCGTTCTGGGTGGACAGGTCGCGGATGCTGGTGAGGTTGCGATCCACCTCGCGGGCCACCTGGGCCTGCTCCTCGGTGGCGGCGGAGATGCTCAGGTTGCGCTCGGTGATCTGCACGATGTGACGACCGATCTCGGCCAGGGCCGCGCCGGCGGCCGCGGCCACCTCCAAGCAGACGCCGGCCTGCTGATTGCTGGTGGCCATGGCGTCCACCGCCTTGCCGGCGCCGCCCTGGATGGCGCCGATCATGTCTTCGATCTCGCCGGTGGACTGCTGGGTACGGGCCGCCAGGGCGCGCACCTCGTCGGCCACCACGGCAAAGCCGCGGCCCGCCTCACCGGCACGCGCGGCTTCGATGGCGGCGTTGAGCGCCAGCAGATTGGTCTGCTCGGCGATGCCGTGGATGACGTCGAGCACCCCGCTGATGCGCTGTACCTGGACGGCCAGGCCGTCGATCTCGCCGCTGCTGAAGGTCACCGCCGTGTGCAGCGCGTGAATGGTGGTGAGGGTCTCCTCGACCCGGCGCTGTCCGAGATCGGCCGAGGTGCGCGAGTCCTGGGCGGCGGCGCTGGCGGCAGCGGCATTGCGCGCGACCTCCTCCACCGCAGCGGTCATCTGGTTGACAGCGGTGGCCGCCTGGGCCAGTTCGTCATTCTGCCGCTGGATGCCGCGCAGCCCCGTCTCGGTGACCGTCGACAACTCTTCGGAGGTGGACGCCAGGGTAGTGGACGACAGGGTCAGCCGCTCCAAGGTGCCGCGCAGGTTGTCCTGCATCCGCGCCATAGCCGCCAGCAGCCGGCCGGGTTCGTCGCGCCCGTCCGGCTCGACCGTCCGGCTGAGGTCGTTGGCGGCGATGCGCTCGGCCACCGCCAGGGCCTTTTCTAACGGCCCGGTGAGGCTGCAGGTAAAGCGCCAGGCCAGCAGCAGGGTACCGGCCAGGGCCGCCACCATCACCGCCGCAGTGATGGCGATGGCATTGTGATAGCTGGCCATAGAGGCAGCGGCCAGACGCGTGACCTTGCCGTTGACCAACCCGGCGAGTTCGTTGACGGTAGCGCTCAAGGCATTGCCACTGTGGGCCATCTCGCCGTCCTGCCCGGCCAGCTTGAGCAGCTCAGCGTCGTTCTGGTCGTCCAGCGCCTTGAGATAGCGATTCTGGTTGTTCAGGTAGGTGGCCAGCTGGCCGGTCATGCGGGTGTAGACCTCCCGCCCGGTGTCGGTGAGCAACAGGGCGTCGAACTGGCGCACATGCTGTTCCAGGCTGGCCTTGGCCGCCTCGATGGCCTTGTGCACCGCCTGGGTCTCGGCATTGGAGCTGGCCAGCATCAGCCCCTGGTTGTGCATGCGCAGACTCAGCAGATCGGCGCGGATCTCGCCGATGGTCTGGACGCTGGGGATCACGTTGCCGACGATCTGCTCCTCGCCTTCCTTGATGACGCGATTCTGGCCCAGGGAAAACAGCCCGAGGCCGATTACCAGCAGGGCGAAGAAACCAAAGGCGACCAGGGCCCGCGGGGCGATGTTGAGGGAGCGTAGCTTCACCGGGAAGACCTCGAAAAATGATTAGCCCCCTCATGATCGGCCAAACGGCGCCAGGCTTTAGGGTTCGCCGGCACCGGATGGACGATTTATCGCTAGGCCTCCCCCGCCTCGCTCAACCGCGTCTGCGCCAGGCGTTTCGCGCCGGCCACGTCGGCCTTGCCGGTGCCCAGTTTCGGCAGGCTTTCCACCGACAGCCAGGCCGAGGGCAGCAGCAGTCCGCTCACCCCCTGGGCCAGCAGGGTCTTTTCCACCGCCGCGCCGTCCAGGGTGCTGGTATGCAGCACCACGATGCGCTCGCCCTTCCTAGCGTCCGGCAGATTGACCGCCTGCAGCTCGATCTCCGGATCGGCCACCGCCCTGGCCAGGGCCTGCTCCACGGCGCCCAGGCTGACCATCTCGCCGCCGATCTTGGCGAAGCGCGAATAGCGGTCGACGATGGTGAGAAAGCCGTCCTCGTCCAGCCGACCCTGGTCGCCGGTCACGTACCAGCGCTCGCCGTCGATCTCGCGGATCGCCTTGGCGGTGCGCTCGGGATCGTTCAGATACCCCTGCATCAGTTGCGGCCCGCCGATCAGCACCATGCCGGCCGCGCCGGTGGGCAATTCGGCAAAGGTCTGGGGGTCGACGATCTTGAAGCCGGTTCCCGGCAGCGGCATGCCCACGGTGCCGAGCTTGCCGCCGCGCTGCACCTGCAGGTAGCTCATGTCCAGGGCATCGGGCAGGTTGACCGAGGCCACCGGCGCGGTCTCGGTGGCGCCGTAGCCCTCGTAGATGTCCTGGTTGAACTTGAGCTTGAAGGCCTCGCGCACCGCCGGATCCAGGCGCTCGGCACCGGCCACAACGATGCGCAGACTCTCCAGCATCAGCGGATGTACCTTGGTGTTGCGCACGAACAGCCGCAGGAAGGTCGAGGTGCCGCAGAGCACCGTGGCGCGATGGGTCGCCACCGCCTTGGCGATGCCGGCCACGTCGGTGGGATCAGCCTGGCAGACCACCGGCACTCCTTCGATCAGCGGCAGGAACTGGGTCACGGTGAGGCCGAAGGCGTGGAACAGCGGCAGCGAGGCCATGAAGACGTCGTCGTCCTGGGTGTTGAGCACGTCCGAGGTCTGCTTGAGATTGGCCATGAGGTTGCTGTGGCTGAGCATCACCCCCTTGGGCGTGCCCTCGCTGCCACTGGAGAAGAGGATGGCGGCGGTGGCCTCGGGATCGTGGGCGCGACTCAGCAGCACCTGCAGCATGGCGGTGGGCAACAGCCAGACCGCCAGCCAGTTGGCCAGCAGTTCAGCCTTGCCGATGCCGGCGCGCAACTCCTCCAGATCCACCACCTCGCGCCCGGCGAGCAACTCGTCTACCGGCAGGCCGCGCTTGCGCAGGCGGTCGAGAAAGCGCTTGGAGGTGTAGACGGTCCGGATACCGGCCTGGTCCAGGCCGGACGCCAGCGCCTCGGGCGTGGCCGTGTAGTTGAGATTGACCAGGGTCTTGCCGGCCAGCAGCACCGCCATGTTGGCCAGCACGCCGCCGCTGCTGGTGGGCAGCAGCAGGCCGAGATTGGCCTCGGGCCGCTTGCGCATCCGCCGCGCCAGGCAGGCGGCGCCGGTGAGCGCCTGGGCGGCCTTGAGCGGAGCGCCCAGGTCGTCGATCAGCGCCAGGCCATTGGGCCGGCGCTTGACGCTGGCGACCCAGGCATCGGCCAGCGACGGCAGGCCATGCATGTAGCGCTCCCAGGAGCGAATCGACAACTCGAAGATCCGCCGCTTGAGCACATCGGCCGGGGTGTCCTTGGGCAACGCCTTGCCGAAGGCCACCACCACCTCGCGGTGCAGCGGGCTGTCCCGCAGCTCCTTGAGCTTGCTGGAAGAGCGCGAGAACTGGCTGCCCCAGAGGCCGCGGAGGTAGAAGGGCACGATCTGCACCTCGGGACCGACCCGCTCGCAGGCCTTTTCGTAGCCGCGGCGGAATTCGCCGAGCTGACCGGTGCGGCTGATCGCCCCTTCCGGAAACAGGCAGACCACCTCGCCGGCGCTCAGCAGCCCGGCCACCTGTTCCAGCGCCGCGCCGGCACCGCTGCCCTGGGCGATGGGCAGGCAGCCCATGGCCTTGAGGAAGGGCTTCAGGTACCAGCGCTCGTAGATCGCGCGCAGCATCACGAAGCGTACCGGGCGCGGGCTGGCGATCTGCACCATGGCCCAGTCCACCCAGCTGATGTGATTGCCCAGCAGCAGTACCCCGCCCTGGGCCGGCAGGTTCTGCAGGCCCTGCACCTGGATGCGGTAGTGCCGGGTGACCATCAGGCCGAGCAGGAAACGCACCAGGCTCTGGGGCAGCTTCCACACCGTGTAGGCGCCGCCGATCAGCGCCACGGCGGCGATCAGCAGCAGCAGCCAGCGACTGTCCAGACCGAGCAGGGCGATCACCGCGGTGAGCACTAGAAAGCTCAGCATGGCGACGTTCTGCACCCAGTTGTTGGCCGCCAGCACCGTACCGAGCTGCTCCTCGCGGGCATGGAACTGGATCAGGGCGTTGAGCGGGACGATGAACAGCCCGCCCATCAGGCCGATGAAGATGAAGTTGAGCGCATGCACCCAGGCCGAACTGGGCGCCGGCAGCCACCACAGGCCGAGGGCGATGCCCAGGGCGCCCACCGGGATCAGCCCGGTCTCGATGCGCCCACGCGAGGCCCGACTGGCCAGCGCCGAGCCGATGGCGATGCCGATCCCGGCGCAGGCCAGGATGCCCTGCAACAGCAGCACGTTGTCGATGCCCAGATGATCCTTGGCATAGGCCGGAAAGCTCGCCAGCAGCACCTGGCCCACCGACCAGAACACCGCCAGGCCGATGATCGACAGGCGGATCACCGGATTCTCGCCGATCACCGCCAGGTTGCGCCGGGCGGTCTGCAGCCGTAGATAGGCATGCCAGTCGAAGGGCTCGCGCGGCCTGGGCTCTTCCAGCAGCGGCAGGCGATAGAGCAGCGCCACCTCGGCCAGGCTGCAGAGCACCAGCAGCCAGCCCAGCGGCGCGATGTCCTGCAGGATCGCATGGGGCGTGGCCTGGCCCTCGCCCAGGTGCAGCTGGAAGAAGGCGGTGAAGACGACGGTGCCGGCGAGAATGGCGATGATGGAATTGGCCTGCACCAGGCCATTGCCCTCGGCCAGCCGCTGCTTGCCGAACAGCGCCTTGATGTAGCCGTACTTGGCCGGCGAGTAGAAGGTCGCCTGGATGGCCAGCAGGAGCGTCATGGCGAAGGCCAGCTCGAACAGCCCGGCATAGTAGGCCAGGGTGATGCCCAGGGTGATGGCCACCGCCGCCCAGCCGCCGAGGCGCAGCACCCGGACCTTGGCGAAGCGATCGGCCACATGGCCGGAGGGACTGAACAGCAGGATGAAGGGCAACAGCATCATGCCGTTGACCAGGGCGGTCAGCACCACCTGGGTGGAACCGTCATAGACCTTGAACACGGTGTTCTGGATGACGATCTTGTGGCCAAGATCGACGAAGGCGTTGAGAAAGACGGCGATCAGGTAGGGCCAGGCCCCCTTGATCCGGTGCAGCTTGTCCATGCGGAGTCTCTTTCGAGCAGGGGAATCCGTAGCCTGAGTGAGACGCTCTGGCAGCGCAAGCAGCGCCACTGGTCAACAAATATGCGAATCAGGGCTATACAAGCTCGCGAAAGCGAGTATGGTGTGGGCACTGCTACTGCAATAGTTACTCGATACCTGCTTGATGTTGCTTCATTTTCATCTCCTGGCTCGTCTCACTCTCGCATTACAGTCCCGCTAGCGAATGTCTCGCTAACGTGGTTGTTCCCCCTACACCCTGGAGATACTCATGTCCAATCGTGAAAATGGCACCGTCAAGTGGTTCAACGATGAAAAAGGCTACGGCTTCATCACCCCGGAAAGCGGCGCCGACCTGTTCGTGCACTACCGCTCCATCGAAAGCGCCGGCTTCAAGAGCCTGAGCGAAGGCCAGAAGGTCACTTTCGTGGCTGTCAAAGGCCAGAAGGGTATGCAAGCTGACCAGGTTCAAGTCGTCTAACGACTGATCCGGTTGCAGAAAGGCCCCACTTCGGTGGGGCTTTTTCGTTTCTGGGATTTAGGTGATGGACTGCCGCTGGTATTGGGTACACAGCTGATTACCGTGTCTGTGGATGCTTGCTATTTCGCCCACCCGGGCGAGTCATTTTTGCCAGTCGCGGCAAAAGTAACCAAAAACGCTTGCCCCACCATCGGCCCCAGCTGCGCCGGGGTTCGTTTGCTCCATCGCCGCTCCAGGGGCACGCCGCGAAGGGCCATCCATGGCCCTCGCGACTCTCGCGGCATCCATGCCGCTCAACCCCTTGCGCAGCGATTCCGCTCACCCTTCTGGAACGGGGCGCATCCTCCGCACCTGCACGTCTACGATAAACGTCGCGATATACGTGTGAAGCGAAGCACCTAGCCCCCAGGCAGCAGCCTCTCAATCTTTATCGTACGCCCGCTCCAATGCCTCGTTGAGCGTCCGCACCACCTTCACCCGGGCGAATCGCTTGTCGTTGGCCTCCACCAGCGTCCAGGGCGCGATGGCGGTGCTGGTCTGCACCACCATGTCGTTGACCGCCTGGCTGTAGAGGTCCCACTTGTCGCGATTGCGCCAGTCGTCCTCGGTGATCTTGAAGCGCTTGAAGGGCGTTTCCTCGCGGGCGCGAAAGCGCTCCAGCTGGGTGTCCTGGTCGATGGCCAGCCAGAACTTGGCCAGCACGAGGCCGGCGTCGTGGAGCTGTTCCTCGAAGTCGTTGATCTCGCCATAGGCGCGATGCCAGTCGGCGGCGGGGGTCAGTCCCTCGACCCGCTCCACCAGTACCCGGCCGTACCAGGAACGATCGAAGATGGTGAAATTGCCCTGCCGCGGGATATGCCGCCAGAAGCGCCAGAGATAGGGCTGGGCCAGTTCTTCGTCGCTGGGCGCGGCGATCGGGACGATGCGGTACTGCCGGGGATCCAGGGCACCCGTGACGCGGCGGATGGCACTGCCCTTGCCAGCGGCGTCGTTGCCCTCGAAGGCCGCCACCAGGGCATGGTGGCGATACTTCTTGTCGCGCAGCCGCCGCGCCAGCCGGGCCTGCTCGGCGAGCAGCTGGTCGTCGTAATCGGCCTTGTCCAGGCGCTGACTCAGGTCCATGGCCTCCAGCACGCCGCGGCCATCGACCGGCGGCGGCAGTACCGCGGCGGCCTTGCGCTGCTTGCGCGGCTTGTTGGCCAGGGCGCGTTGCAGCGCCTTGAGCAGCACGGTGCCGACGGTCAGGCTGCGAAAGCGCTCGTCGAAACCGGGCACCACATGCCAGGGGGCATAGTCGTGATGGGTTCGCCGCACCACGCGCTCGCCCTCCTTCACGAAGCGGTCATAGACCTTGGCCTGGCGCCAGTCCAGCGGACTGAGCTTCCAGCCCAGGCGGGGATCGTTCTTGAGGTGCTTCAGGCGCTGCTTGAGCTGGGGCTTGGAGAGGTGGAACCAGAACTTGAGGATCAGCGCGCCCTCGTCGGCGAGCATGCGCTCGAAACGTTCCGCCTGGCCGATGGCGGCATCCAGCTCGACGCGACTGAGTTCCTTGTTGACCCGGCCGTGCAGCATCTGGCTGTACCAGTTGCCGAAGAACACGCCGATCCGCCCCTTGCCTGGCAGGCGCTGCCAGTAGCGCCACGCCGGCGGGTGCTGGCGTTCCTCGTGGCTGGGCTGCAGAAAGGTCTCGACGCGGATCAGACGCGGATCCATCCACTCGTTGAGCAGCTTGACCGTCTCGCCCTTGCCCGCGCCCTCGATGCCATTGATCAGCACGATCACCGGGAAGCGGCCCTGGGTCTTGAGTTCGTACTGGGCGGCCAGCAGCGCCTCGCGCAGCTTGGGCAGCTTGGCGTCGTAGGTGGCCTCGTCGAGCAGGTGTTCGTTTTCGGCGGCTTCGAACATCCGGATCTCCTTGCGCGGGGTGGTCGGGCAACTATAGCCCTTCTGACCGACCCGGCGGCAGGCGGTGCCCGGCGTGAGCGGCATGAAGGAAATATGACGTTTAGATGAAATTTGGCATCTCCCGCTGTCGTGAAGGTCTTTCTTACCGTTACGCTCCCGCGCAAGCGGGTGTTGCAGTCCACCTATTGAGGAGAGTTCGATGGCCTTTCGTTTCGATGCGCGGCAACCGGCTGACGAGGAAGTCCGCCGCGTGGTGACGGATCGTCTGGTGCAGGCTGAGGCGTCCCTGTCCAGCGCTACCCCCAAGGGCGTCCACGAGACGCGCAAGCGACTCAAGGAACTGCGCGCCCTCCTGCGGCTGCTGCACGGCGCCCTGGGCAAGCGCGCCTTCGCCAGTCGCAATCGGCGCCTGCGCGACCTCGGGCGCGAGCTGTCCTCGCTGCGTGACAGCGCCGCCCTGGTGGAAAGCTGGGACAAGCTGGGCGAGTCCGACCGCAAGCGTTTCGCCTCGCCGGCCATGAAGCGCGTGCGCCAGCGCCTGCAGGAGCGCGCCGACCAGCAGATCGCCGCGGCCAGCGGCCATCCCGAGCTGCTCGAGGCGCTGACCGCCATGCGTGAGGAGGTAGCCGGCTGGAAACTCTCCGGCAAGGGCTTTGCCCTCTTCGCCCGCGGCCTGGAAGACAACTACAAGGCCGGGCGCCAGGCGCTCAAGACCGCTCGCGACAAGCCCACCGACGACACCCTGCACGACTGGCGCAAGCGGGTGAAGGATCACTGGTATCACACCCAGTTGCTGGCTGCGGCCTGGCCCGCGGAGTTCAAGACCCGCCAGAAGAGCCTCAAGCGTCTTTCGGAATACCTGGGCGACGATCACGACCTGGCGGTGATGCAGCAGCTGTTGGTGGACGAGCCGACCCTGTTCGGCGCCAGCAACACCCGCCTGGCCATCGGCGAAAGCCTGGCCCAGCAGCGCGAGCGGCTGCAGGCGAAGGCCTTTTCCCTGGGCCTGCGCCTCTATCTGGACAAGCCCACCGCCCTCGCCGAGCGTTGGCGCGATCTCTGGCGGCTGGCCAGTCACCCCTATACGCCGCGCAAGGTCAAGGGTAAGCCCAAGTCGGCACCGGTCGGGCTGTTGCCGCACCTGGTCGAAGAATTGTCAGTCTAACGCCTGAGCCAGAGGGGATCTGTCGCGCGTGGTGGTGGTCCAACCCTGGGCATACCACCACGACGAGGTCTCGCGATGAAATCCAAGCTGCTCGCTTCCCTGTTTGCCTGTTCCGTACTGGCCAGCACCGCGGCCCTGGCCGACCAGCCCGGCGCCGACTGGATGCCCATGAACGACGTCAAGTCCAAGCTCATGGAGCAGGGCTACACCTCGATCACCAAGATCGAAGCCGATGACGGTCAGTGGGAAGGCGAAGGCATGAAGAAAGATGGTATGAAGTACGACTTCCATGCCGACGCCAAGACCGGCAAGATCACCAAGGAAAAGATGGACATGTGATTTCCTGGGGATCCGATCACGCGGTTGGATCCCTGCCTGCACCTGCCGCCTCTTCTCACGCTTTCCGCTCGGTCGGCCCATCCTGAGCCGTCTTCTCGTCACCTAGGAACCTTCATGTACAGTACCGCTTTGGTCGAGCTGCTGCGCACCCATGAGCGGCCGCTGCTCGATGCCTGGATCGGCGCCCAGCGCGCCGCCGGCATGCGCATCGACCTGCTCGACGAAACCACCATCCTGGCCAATTCCGCCGAGTTGCTGCGGCGGATCACCGTGGCCGCCGCCCAGGGCCTGGGGGATCTGCGCGAGCCTCACTGGCAGCCGGTACGGGCGCTGCTAGAGCGCTTCTCCTTCGACCAGAGCCGTGCGGGCCTGACGCCCGCGCAGACGGCGACCTTCGTCTTCTCTCTCAAGGAACCGCTGTTCAACCTGATCCAGAACGAGTGCGACGACCCGCTCGCCGAGATCTGGGCCGCCACCCGGCTGATCGACCATCTTGGCCTGTACAGCATGGAAAGCTATATGAGCGGCCGCGAGACGGTGATCCGCGAGCAGCAGGAAAGCATGCTGGAACTGTCTACCCCGGTGGTGGAGCTGTGGGACGGCATCCTCGCCATCCCGCTGATCGGGGCGCTGGACAGCAATCGCACCCAGGTGGTAATGGAGTCGCTGCTGGAAAAGATCGTCCAGACCGAGTCGGACATCGCCATCATCGATATCACCGGCGTGCCCACGGTGGACACCATGGTCGCCCAGCACCTGCTCAAGACGGTGACCGCCGCCCGCCTGATGGGTGCCCAGTGCATCATCAGCGGCATTCGACCGCAGATCGCCGCCACCATCGTCCATCTGGGCGTGGACCTTGGCGATGTGATCACCAAGGCGTCCCTGGCTGATGCTTTCCGCCTGGCCCTGCGCCAGCAGGGCATGCGCCTGGCCGCCCCGGTAAGGGTTTGAGGAACACGCCATGATCGAGCGGATTCCGATCCTCAAGCTGGGCCCCTTCCTGCTGCTGAGCATCCAGGTCGACATGCACGACCAGCTGGCGCTGGACCTGCAGGAAGACCTCACCGAGCAGATCGTGCGGCACAAGGCCAAGGGCGTACTCATCGACATCTCGGCGCTGGAAATCGTCGACTCCTTCATTGGCCGGATGCTGTCCCACATCGCCCAGGTCTCGCGCATCCTCGATGCTAAGGTGATCGTGGTCGGCATGCAGCCGGCGGTGGCCATCACCCTGGTGGAGCTAGGGCTGTCGCTGGAAGGCATCGCCACGGCGCTGAACATGGAAAAGGGCATGCGCCGGCTGGAAGCCATGGTCGCCGCGGACGAATCGCTTGAGGAGTCAGAGGGTGGCGAAGACACAGACGCTTCCACTCCGCCAGGAGACTGACATCGTGCTGATCCGTCAGCAGGTGCGCAAGGTCGCCGAAGCCATCCGCCTGGGCTTGATCTCCCAGACCAAGATCGTCACCGCGGCCAGCGAGATCGCGCGCAACGGCCTGGTCTACGGGCTGGGCGGCGAATGTCTGATCGAGGAGACGCAGCGCGCCGGCAAGCCGGCGATCCGTTTGGTGATCCGCGACCAGGGTCCGGGTATTGCCGATCTCGACCGCGCCATGGTCGATGGCTACACCTCGGGCAAGGGCCTGGGCCTCGGCCTGTCCGGCTCGCGGCGACTGGTGGACGACTTCCACATCGACAGCCAGCCCGGCCAGGGCACCACCGTCGAACTCTGGAAGTGGCGATGAACGACCAGCCGTGCAGCCTGGTGCTGCCGGTGACCACCACGGTCCATGTCGATGCCGCCCGGCGTGCCCTGGTCCGGCTGGCCACTAGCGTCACCACCGATGAAACCCTACTGGGGCGCCTGACCATCGTTGCCCAGGAGCTGGGCTACAACCTGGTTCGCCATGCCGGGCACGGCGAGCTCCTGGCCACCTTGAGCGGCGAAGGCGTGCTGGATGTTTTGGCGGTGGATCGCGGCCCGGGCATGCACGACGTCGCCCGCTGCCTGAGCGATCACTACAGCACGGCGGCCACCCTGGGTGCCGGTCTGGGGGCGATCCGCCGGCAGTCCGATGTCTTCGACATCCATTCGCGACCCGGCCAGGGGACGGTGGTGCTGGCGCGCTTCCATCTGGCCGGAGCACCCGGTACCCGGTTGCAGCATGGCGCCCTGTGCACGCCACACCCCGAGGAACAGGTCTGCGGTGACACCTGGGCGGTCAGCGGACGGCGCCTGCTGGTGTGCGACGGTCTGGGGCATGGCCAGCAGGCCGCCATGGCTAGTCGGCGGGCACGGGAGGTGTTCCTGCGCCATGGCACGCACCTGCCGCTGCAGCGGCTGATGGAGAATCTGCACCAGGCGTTAATGGACACCCGCGGCGCCGCCCTGGCGCTGGCCGAATTGGACCCGGATCAGGGCCAGGTGAGCTTTTGCGGCATCGGCAACATCGCCGGACGCCTGCTCGGCAACACCTCGCGTAGCCTGGTGTCCAACAATGGCACCCTGGGCTACCGGATCGGGCGGATCCAGACCTACACCTACCCCTGGACACCCAGCACCCTGCTGGTGCTGAACTCCGATGGACTGACGTCCAAGGTGGGACTGGGCGAGCACTCCGGGCTCGGGGCGCGCCATCCGGCCTTGATCGCCGCCCTCCTGCATCGTGATTTCCGGCGTTCCGCCGACGATGCCACCGTCTTGGTACTCAAGCATGTCTGACGTCTTGCCCCTGTTGACCCTCGCCCTGCGCAGCGAGCAGGACATCGTGCATTGCCGCCAGGCCGCCAAGCGCCTGGCCGCGGCCCTGGACTGGCCGATGCTGGAGCAGATCCGCCTGGCCACCGCCGTCTCCGAACTGGCGCGCAACATCCATCAGTATGCCGGCAGCGGTCAGTTCGACTTCGCCCTGCTGCGTGACGAAGGCCAGCGCCTGCGCGGCCTGGAGGTGCGTGCGATCGACCAGGGTCCGGGCATCGCCGAGATGGAGGCTATCCGCGCGGGCAGCTATCGTTCCAGCACCGGCATGGGCATCGGCCTGCGCGGCGCCCAGCGGCTGTTCGATGACTTCGACATCCAGACCTCCTCTGCCGGTACCCGCATCACCGCCCGCAAGTACCAGGCGCCACTCGCCTTTCCCGAGGCCGCGCTGCTGCAGGCGCTGACGGCCGAATTGCAGGGCAGTCCGCCAGCGGATCCCTATCAGCAGATCCGCCTGCAGAGCGAAGAGCTGCTGCTGACCAACACCGAACTGCAACTGCGCCAGTCGGAATTGGAAGTCACCAACAAGGAACTGGAAAACACCAACCAGGGCGTGGTGGCGCTCTATTCCGAGCTGGAAAAGGCCACCCAGGAACTCAAGGAGGCCAGCGAGGCGAAGACGCGCTTCTTCTCCAACATGACCCATGAATTCCGCACCCCGATCAACATCATCGAGAATGTCGCCAAGCTGCTCGCCAGCGGCGTGGACGGGGCACTCAATGCCGAACAGCAGCGCCAGGTGCGCTTCATCAGCGACGCAGCATTGGAACTGGCCAATCTGGTCAGCGAGCTGCTGGCCCTGGCCGAGGTGCAGTCCGGGCGTCTGACCATCGTGCCCCAGCCCTTTGCCCTGGCGCCCTTCATCGATCGCCTCGAACAGTTCGCCGCGGCCCTGGCGCCACGCTATCCCCAGGTCAGCTTCAGCGTCGCGCCGCCACCTGCGGAAGTGCTGCTGGATACCGACGAGAGTCGGTTGTTCCAAGTGCTGCGCAACCTGATCTCCAACGCCTTCAAATACACCCCCCAGGGCCAGGTGCGCATCCAGGTATTCCAGCCGGACGACGCCAGCCTGGAATTCTTGGTGGAAGACAGCGGCATCGGCATCGCCGCCGCGGATCAGCAGAAGATCTTCGAGGAGTTCGAGCGCATTCGCTCGCCGCACCTGACCCACATCGAAGGCACCGGCCTGGGCCTGCCCCTCGCCCAGCGCCTGGCCGTGCTGCTCGGTGGCGAGCTGTCCCTCGACAGCGCGGTCGGTCGCGGTAGTCGCTTCACCCTGCTTCTGCCACGCCACTACGCCAGCCACCGGGATGCCGCGCCGGAACCTGATCTCAGCGGCCTCACCGTGCTGGTGATCGAGGACAACGAAGGGGATCGCTATCTGGTCCGCCGCACCCTCGAACGCCTCAATCCGGTCCTGCTGGAGGCCGACAGCGCCCGCAGCAGCCTGGATCGCCTCAACGCCGTGCGCCCGGACATCATCATCCTCGACCTCGACCTGCCCGACATCAACGGTGAGGACCTGCTCGCCAGCATGGACTGGAGCATGCACCGGCGGGTGTTGATCAATACTGCCCAGCCGCTGGACGAGGCGGGTTGCCAGCGGCTGCAGGACTATTGCCATGCCATCCTGTTCAAGCATGCCCCCGATCACGCCGAGCGGCTGCTGGCCGAGGTCTGCGCCCTGGCGCGGAGCCTGTCCGATGACTAGCGCCCTGCGCCGCATCGTCATCATCGACGACACCGAAGCCAATCGCTATGTGCTGCGCAAGATCCTCGTCAGCCAGAGCCACTATGAGGTCCTGGAAGCAGCCAGCGGCGCTAGTGGCCTGGCGCTGATTGACGAATCCGTCGAACTGGTGATCATCGACGTCAATCTGCCGGACACCACCGGCTTCGAGCTGATCCAGGCCATCGAGCGCAAGTGCGGCTGGGGCCGGTTACCAGCCATTATCAACATCTCGGCCACCTTCGTCTCCGGCAAGGACAAGGCCCAGGGCTTTAACACCGGGGCTCAGGCCTACCTGACCCACCCGATCAATCCGGAAGAAGTGCTGGCCACTGTCGGCGCCCTGCTCAAGGCCAGCTCCCGGGTCGGGCACATGGAGCAGCAGCGCAATTCGGCTATCGCCCGCAGCGAGAACCTGCAGGCGGAAAAGGTCATGCTCGAACGCTTCATGAGATCGCTCAACCACGACCTACGCTCGCCGCTCACCGCCGCCACTATGGTGGTCAACCTGATGCAGCGCAGTCCGGCGCGGCGTACCGACGATCTGCTGCAAACCCTGCACGACAATTTGCAGCGCATGAACCAGATGATCACCGACGTGCTGGATATCAGCCACATGAGCCTGGGTGGCGGTGTCCGCCTCAGCGGTGATCCGCTGGTGCTGGGTCCGCTGCTGAACGAGGCCGCGGCCAATCTGCAGCTGCAATTCAGCAACCACCTCGATCTGCAGCTGGAGACGCCGGAGCTGGAGGTGCTGTGGGACAGATACGCCTTTCTGCGCATCTTCGACAACCTGGTGCTCAACGCCGCCAAGCACGGCGAGGCGGGGACGCCGATCCGGGTCCGCCAGTGGCTGGCGGATGATCAGGTCATGCTGGAGCTGCGCAACCTTGGGCAGTTTCCCGACGAAGTCCTGGCCAATCTGGCCACGCCCTATTTCATCTCCACCCGCAGTGACAAGCGCGGCTGGGGCCTGGGCCTGCCCATCGTCAAGGCGCTTAGCGAAAGCTTCGGCGGCGAGGCACGCTTCGCCAATGGCGCGGGCGAGGTGGTCATCACCCTGCACCTGCCGCTGCGCCTGGCCTAGCCCAGCGCCTACGGACCGGATGTAGGTTGGGCTTCGACCATAGAGCTGTCTCAGCCCCACCGTCCTCCTCAGAATTCGATCTGCACGTCTCCCTGCGGGATGCTGCAGCAGGACAGGATGTAGCCTTCGGCTTCGTCTTCCTCGGTGATGCCACCGTTATGGTCCATGACCACCTCGCCGCTCTTCTTGAGCACCTTGCAGGTGCCGCAGATGCCCATGCCGCAGGCCTTGGGAATGTGCAGGCCGAGCTTAGCCGCGGCGCCGTGGATAGTCTCGCCCGGGCCGATGCTGACGCTCTTGTCGCTCTCGGTGAAGGAGATCAGGCACTGGGCTTCCAGGGGAATCGGCGGCAAGTCGGCAGCGGCTTCGGCCTGTTCGGCGGCCTCGACCTTAGCTTCCGGCGGCGTCGCGCCAAAGGACTCCTCGTGGTAGCGGGTCATGTCGAAGTCCAGCTCGCGGAGCATGGCCTTGACGGCATTCATGTAGGGCGTGGGGCCGCAGCAGAAGATCTCGCGTTCGCGGAAGTCCGGTGCCATCAGCTCCAGCATGCGGCGGTCGAAGTAGCCACGGAAACCGGCCCAGGACTCACCGTGCTCGGTGCGCTCGCACACCAGATTCAGGGCGAAGTTGTCGATCCGCGCGGCCATATGCTCCAGCTCACCCTGGTAGATGATGTCGCGCGGGGTACGGGCGCTGTGCACGAAGACCATGTCGACGCTGGCGTTGGTGTCGTAGAACCAGCGCGCCATGGACATCACCGGGGTGATGCCGACGCCGCCGGAGAGGTAGAGCACCTTGTCGGCGGGATAGTCGATGGCATTGAACAGCCCGACCGGACCGTGCACCGCCAGGTTGTCGCCGACCTTGAGATTGTCGTGCAGCCAGTTGGACACCTGACCACCCGGCACGCGCTTGACGGTGATGGAGAAGCTGTAGGGCACCGAGGGCGAACTGGAGATGGTGTAGGAGCGCATCACCTGACGGCCGTCGATCTCCAGCTCCAGGGTCACGAACTGGCCCGGCTTGAAGAAATACATCAGCGGGATTTCGGCGGTGAAGCAGAAGGTGCGTACGTCCCAGGTTTCCTGGATGACCTTGACGCAGCGCACGGGGTGGCGGCCATTGGTCCAAGTCTGGGTGGTTACGGGATTGAGGAAGGTATTCATGACGCACCTCGACTGCCACTGGGGCTATTGGCGGCGATTCTGGGAGGGCCCCACGACCGCCACTTTCCCAATCGCGACATCCACATGTCGATGGCGACCGGCCCAGCAGTGGCAAGGGCTGGGGCGTCGTGAACAGCGTCGGCCATGTCGCCCATGAGCAAGGCCCCCTCCCGGCTCCGGCCCCACACTCCGCCCCAAGCCGAACCTGAACAGCGCGCGATGGGCGAAACCTAGGGTCATTCGGCGGCCCTGCCCCGTCGGCCAATAGCCTTGCAGTACCGTGACCAACCACTTTCGCCACCCGCCGCGGTGGCCACGAGGATGTACGATGGACGTCAGCACCTTGAGTTTGGGCGACCCTCTCGATCCGGCCCGCAAGGCCACGGCCGAGATGCTGCGCACCCGCGAGCGCACCTACTCCCTGCCCCAGCCGTTCTACAACGACGAGCGCCTGTTCCAGATCGACATGCAGGAGATCTTCGGCAAGGAATGGCTGATCGCCGGCATGACCTGCGAGATCCCCACCAAGGGCAACTTCATCACCCTGCAGCTGGGCGACAACCCCATCCTGGTGGTCCGCGGTGCCGAGGGCAAGGTGCATGCCTTCCACAACGTCTGCCGCCACCGGGGTTCGCGCCTCTGCGTGAGCGATAAGGGCAAGGTCGCCAAGCTGGTCTGCCCCTACCACCAGTGGACCTACGAGCTGGACGGCCGCCTGCTGTTCGCCGGCAGCGAGATGGGCGCCGACTTCAACATGGCCGACTTCAACCTCAAGCCGGTCCACGTCAAGACCGCCGGCGGCTACATCTTCATCTCCCTGGCCGATGAGCCACCAGCCATCGACGACTTCCTGCGTACGCTCGAGCACTACATGGAGCCGTACGACATGGAGAATGCCAAGGTCGCGGTGCGCACCGATCTGGTCGAGCAGGCCAACTGGAAGCTGGTGCTGGAAAACAACCGCGAGTGCTACCACTGCAGCGGCTCCCACCCCGAATTGCTGAACACCCTGCTGGAGTGGGACGACGTCACCGATCCGCGCGCCTCCCAGGCGTTCAAGGATCAGGTCGCCGCCTGCACCAGTCGCTGGGACGCCGACAACATCCCCTACGCCCATGCCAGCTTCGGCCTGCGCAACCGCATCGTGCGCATGCCGCTGCTCGCCGGTACCGTCTCCATGACCATGGACGGCAAGCCCGGCTGCAAGAAACTCATGGGGCGCATCAAGGACCCGGACCTGGGCTCCATGCGCATCCTGCACCTGCCGCACTCCTGGAACCACTGCATGGGCGATCACATGATCGTCTTCACCGTCTGGCCGCTGGGTCCGACCGAGACCGTGGTGACCACCAAGTGGCTGGTGCACAAGGATGCCGTGGAAGGCGTCGATTACGATCCGGTCAACCTACGCAAGGTCTGGGATGCCACCAACGACCAGGATCGTCGCCTGGCCGAGGAGAACCAGCGCGGCATCAATTCCAAGGCCTATCAGCCGGGCCCCTACTCCAAGACTTACGAGTTCGGCGTGATCAACTTCATCGACTGGTACAGTGAGCGCCTGCTCAAGAATCTGGGCGAGGAACAACCGGCGCCCCACCTGCATCAGGTCGGCTCTACCAGCGCATAAGTCAGATTTAGGACGAATGACCATAAAGTCACGGCGACCCTAGCCGTTAAAGGAGGCCTCACTCTTCACCGGGGCTGCCGCCGTGACCTTTCGTTCCTTCTCCCTCGCCATTCGCAGTGTGTTGTGTTTCGGCCTGCTGGCCATCCTCGTGGCCAGCCTGGGCCTGTTCGGACTGCTGCAACTTTCGCAGATCCGTACCCAGGGCCAGGTGATCGAGACCAACAACGTGCCCAGCATCGTCGAAGCCGACAACCTTGCCCTGCAACTGGCCCGCACCCGGGTCGAGGTGCTGCGCCTGCTGGCCATTCCGGACGCCGCCACCGTCGCCAACACGCGCAAGAAGATCGACAGCATCAATGCCGACATCGGCGCGGGTTTCGGTCGCTATGAAAAACTCGTCAGCAGCGATCGCGAGCGCCAGGCCTTCGATGCCCTGCGCCAGATCCATGGCGACTATGTACGCTACACCGCGCAACTGGCCGACCTTATCGGGGCCGGCAAACTCGACGAGGCCCGCAGCCTGATCCAGACCAGCATGGCCCAGCTCGGCGTGCAGATGAACGAGCGCACCGAAGCCCTGCGCAAGATCAACCAGGAAGACATCAAGGCTGCCTCCAAGTACTCCGGCGACACCTATGCCCAGGCCACCTCCATCACCTGGATCGTCATCGCCCTGGCCCTGGGTCTGACCGTGCTGCTGGCCTGGCGCCTGACCCTGAGCATGACCCGGCCCATCGCCGAGGCCGTGGCTGCCGCCCAGACCATCGCCAGTGGCGATCTGACCCAGACCCTGGATACCCGCGGTCACGACGAAGCCGCCCAGCTGCTGCAGGCCATGCAGCAGATGCAGACCAATCTGCGCGACACCCTGGGGCACCTGGGCCATTCCGCTACCCAGCTGGCCTCCGCCGCCGAGGAGATGACCGCGGTCATGCAGGAGAGCGCCCACGGCCTGCAACAGCAGAACAGCGAGATCGAGATGGCGGCCACCGCCGTCACCGAGATGAGCCAGGCGGTGGACGAAGTGGCCGGCAATGCCACTTCCACCTCGTCCGAATCGCGCCAGGCCGCCGATACCGCGCGCCAGGGCCAGCGTCAGCTGGGCGATACCCTGGGCGCCATCGAGGTGCTGACCGAGAACGTGCTGGGTGCCAGCGAACAGGCCCGCCAGCTGGCCGAGCAGACCCGCAATATCAGCCAGGTGCTGGACGTGATCCGCTCGGTCGCCGAACAGACCAACCTGCTGGCGCTCAACGCCGCCATCGAAGCCGCGCGTGCCGGTGATGCCGGTCGCGGCTTCGCCGTGGTCGCCGACGAGGTCCGCGCCCTGGCCCATCGCACCGGCGAATCCACCCGCGAGATCGAAGGCATGATCGGCAGCATCCAGCAGGGCACCGGGCAGACCGTCGATGCGCTGCTGACCAGCGCCGACCAGGCGCGCCAGACCCGCGAGCAGGCGCAGTCGGCCAACGCCGCCCTGGCCGCCATTGCCCAGTCGGTGTCGGGCATCGACGAGCGCAACTTGGTGATCGCCAGCGCCGCCGAAGAACAGGCTCAGGTGGCCCGCGAGGTGGATCGCAACCTGGTGCGTATCCGCGATCTGTCGGTGCAGACCGCCGCCGGAGCCGAACAGACGCGCGCCGCCAGCCAGCAGCTCTCCGAACTGGCGGTGGAGCTCAACGGCCAGATCCGCCGCTTCCGCGTGTGACCTGTCCGGCAGGGAAACCCCTGCCGGACCCCGTCGCGGTGGCAAAACCGGGAGGCGACCGCTACGCTGGCGCCTTCGCCCACCGCGCCTCTCTCGCATGAGCTATCGCTACGTCATCTTCGACTTCGACGGCACCCTGGCGGACAGCCTGCCCTTTCTGCTGAGCTACCTGGGCGAGCTGGCGCGGACCCATGGCTTTCGCCAGCCGACCGCCGACGAGTGGCCCCGGCTGCGCGCTGCTTCCCTGACCGGTCTGCTCGACAACCTGGGCATCCCCCTCTGGCAGGTGCCACGCATCGCCCGGCACTATCGCCGGCTGCTGGTCCAGCGGGGCGATCAGGTCCTGCCCTTCGCCGAGATTCCCGCCACCCTCGACCGCTTGCAGGCCAGCGGCCTGCAACTGGGCCTGGCGACCTCCAATTCCGCCGCGGCCGTCCACCAGGTGCTGCCCCAGGCCGGACGTCTGTTCGCCGCTGGCGAATTCGACATCCCCCTGCTGGGCAAGGCCCGGCGCTTGACACGCCTGATCCGTCGACAGGGCGTCGCGCCGGCCGATGCGCTCTATGTGGGCGACGAGCTACGCGATCTCCAGGCCGCGCGCCGCGCCGGTCTGGGCTGCGCCGCCGTGGCCTGGGGCTATGGCTGCCCGGCGGCGCTGCACGCGCAGCGCCCCGATCTCTTCTTCGAACAGCCGGCCGAGCTGCTGCGGCTGACGACCTCTCCCTGCTGAAGGAATGCCCATGAAGTCTCTGTTGCTGGTCGCTGGTCTCTGTCTAAGCGGTCTCTTGCACGCCGCCGAACTGCAGGTGCGGGTCGAGACGGTCGACGCCTCGGGGGGCCAGCTGCTGCTGGCGGTGTTCGACAGCGAAGCGGCCTGGAAGGAGCACAAGACACCGGTGGCCCAGGCCCATCTCGCCGCGCAGGCGGGTGCCCAGGAGCAGCGCTTCGAGCTGCCGCCCGGGCGTTACGCCGTATCGGTCATCCACGACAGCAACGGCAACAGCCAGCTGGACACCAATTTCATCGGCATGCCCACCGAACAATACGGCTACAGCAACAATCCGCCACTGCGCATGCGCATGGCCACCTTCGAGGAATGCGCCTTCACCCTGCCGGCCACAGGCCTGCGCCAGCAGGTGACGCTGCGCTAGGCCACAGCGGTCATGCACAGGCTTCCAAACAGAAAATCAACAGAGTTATCCACAAGGCTTTTAGCGGCGATCGTTGAGCCCGGCGTTGAACAGACGTGGATAACTCCTTGGGATGACAGCAGAAATCCCTTGACTCGGGAATATCCCGGAAAACTGGTCATTATTTGATCGATTCCCTGGAAGCCGCGCCAGCTCTGGTCTCTGGCACTAGACAAACAACCTATCCACAGGCCTATGCAGCTCTATTGTGGGTTGTGGAAAATACTCGAAAGCGGATTGATCACTTTTTGTACGATCCTCTGCAGGCCTTGCCAGCCATGGCGTACAGGTCAGGTCCCACATCTTTTCCACAGGCACGCACACAGCAGATGTGGGAAAGCCGGGAGGCCGAGTCCGCTACCGGCTGTTCAGGTGACCTGAATCGAATTGGCTATTTATTGAGCAATTTTATCCAGACAACCCCCTGATCGGTTGCTGACAACTTGCCCAGGGCTTATCCACAGCCTTTACCTGTCGGGCAATGACGGCAAAGCCATCCAATGTTCGCAGCCTGACTCGGCGGATCACGCCGTAACGGATTCGATCAACAGGCCCGATGCTCGGCCAGCCCTTCTGGCAAGCGGCTTTGCGTTGAAAGCGAACAGACTGCCCACAGAGTTATGCACAGCTTGCAGGCTGTCCAGGCATAAAAAAAGACCGCCCGAAGCGGTCTTTTGAAGAGCTGGCGAAGGCCTAGCGCGCAGTGCGTACGCTGTCCGACAGCTGCTTGCAGAGGCCAAGCACGCCGTCGATGGCAGCACCCGAGGACTCTGCCTTGGCGATCTGATCGACGAACGCCGAGCCCACCACCACACCATCGGCGATGCGGGCGATCACCCGCGCCTGCTCGGGGGTACGGATGCCGAAGCCGACGGCCAGGGGCAGGTCGGTGAAGCGGCGCAGGCGCGCCACGGCGGCCTCGACGTGCTCGGTGGTGGCCGAGCCGGCACCGGTCACGCCAGCGACGGACACGTAGTAGACGAAGCCGGAGCTGGTATTAAGTACGCGCGGCAGGCGGGCGTCATCGGTGGTCGGGGTGGTCAGGCGGATGAAGTCGATGCCGGCGGCCTGGGCCGGCAGCGCCAGCTCGGCGTCGTGCTCGGGCGGCAGGTCGACCACGATCAGGCCATCCACGCCCGCTTCGGCGGCTTCCGCCAGGAAGCGCTCCACACCATAACGATGGATGGGATTGTAATAGCCCATCAACACCAGTGGCGTCTCGCCTTCCCCGCGGCGGAAGTCGCGCACCATCTCCAGGGTCTTGGCCAGATTCTGGCCCGCCTGCAGCGCCCGCAGGGCAGCAGCCTGGATGGCCGGGCCGTCGGCCATGGGATCGGTGAAGGGCATGCCCAGCTCGATGACGTCGGCACCGGCCGCCGGCAGGCCCTTGAGGATGGCCAGGGCGGTGTCGTAGTTCGGATCGCCGGCGGTGGTGTAGGTGACCAGAGCCGCGCGGCCCTCGGCCTTCAGCGCAGCGAAGCGGGTTTCCAGGCGGCTCATAGCTTGTCTCCCAGGTGACTCATCACGGTCTGCATGTCCTTGTCGCCGCGACCCGAGAGACAGATCACCATCAGGTGGTCCTTGGGCAGGTGCGGTGCACGCTTGTAGGCCTCGGCCAGGGCGTGAGCCGTTTCCAGCGCCGGAATGATGCCTTCCAGACGGCAGGTCTGGTGGAAGGCCTTGAGCGCCTCGTCATCGTTGATCGGCACGTATTCCACGCGCTTCACGTCGTGCAAGTGGGCGTGCTCTGGGCCGATGCCGGGATAGTCCAGGCCGGCGGAAATGGAGTGGGCATCGATGATCTGGCCATCGTCGTCCTGCAGCAGAAAGGTACGGTTACCGTGCAGTACGCCGGGCACCCCGCCGTTGAGGCTGGAGGCATGCTTGTCGGTGTCGACGCCGTGGCCGCCGGCCTCGACGCCAATGATGGCGACGTCCCGGTCATCGAGA
The DNA here is from genome assembly GCF_028640935.1 of Pseudomonas sp. SHLD1. Taxonomy (NCBI): domain Bacteria; kingdom Pseudomonadati; phylum Pseudomonadota; class Gammaproteobacteria; order Pseudomonadales; family Pseudomonadaceae; genus Pseudomonas; species Pseudomonas sp. SHLD1. The sequence continues at coordinate 534,796 of NZ_JAQZAD010000006.1, read as the reverse complement.
AATTCATGGAACAGGCCCATGGCATTGGAGCCGCCGCCGACGCAGGCGATCAGGCTGTCGGGCAGGCGTCCTTCCTTCTCCAGGATCTGCGCGCGGGTCTCGCGACCGATCACGGCCTGGAAATCGCGGACCATGGCCGGATAGGGGTGCGGACCGGCCACGGTGCCGATCAGGTAGAAGGTGTCGGCGACATTGGTCACCCAGTCGCGCAGCGCCTCGTTCATGGCGTCCTTGAGGGTGCCGGTACCGGACGTGACCGGGATCACCTCGGCACCCAGCAGCTTCATGCGGAAGACGTTGGCCTGCTGGCGGTCGATGTCGGTGCTGCCCATGTAGATGACGCAGGGCAGGCCGAAGCGCGCGGCGACGGTAGCGGTGGCCACGCCGTGCATGCCGGCGCCGGTCTCGGCGATGATGCGGGTCTTGCCCATGCGCTTGGCCAGCAGGATCTGGCCAATGCAGTTGTTGATCTTGTGCGCGCCGGTGTGGTTCAGCTCTTCGCGCTTGAGATAGATCTTGGCACCACCGAAGTGCTCGGTCAGGCGCTCGGCGAAGTACAGCGGATTGGGCCGGCCGACGTAGTCGCGCTGGAAGTAGGCCAGCTGCTCGAGAAACGCCGGATCCTCCATGGCGGTCTCGTATTCGCGCTGCAGATCGAGGACCAGCGGCATCAGGGTTTCGGCGACATAGCGACCACCGAACTGGCCGAACATGCCTTGAGCGTCGGGGCCCTGGCGATAAGCGAACTGGGTCATGGGATTCTCCTGCGAAGATGGATCTACCTTACCTGCTTGAGTGCCGCTGATAAATCGATAAGATCGCGATGACCCGTCAGGAAATCTCACAGATGAGCGATCCCCGCGACCTGCCCCCGCTGAATGCCCTGCGTGCCTTCGAGGCCACCGCCCGTCTAGGTGGCATGAGCCGCGCCGGGGACGAACTGCATGTGACCCATGGTGCCGTGAGTCGCCAGATCCGTGCCCTGGAGGAACAGCTGGGGGTGGCGCTGTTTCGCCGCGAAGGCCGGGGGCTGGCGCTGACCGAAGCGGGGCTGCGCCTGCGCGAGGTGAGTGGCGAGGTCTTCGAGCGATTGCGTGAGGTGAGCGCCGAACTCAAGGCCGGCAGTCGCCGGGGGCCGTTCGTGCTGGGCTGCCCGGGCAGCCTGGTGGCGCGCTGGTTCATTCCGCGGCTGGATCGCCTCAATCGCGATCTGCCGGAGCTGCGCCTGCACCTCTCGACCCGTACCGACGACACCCCGCTGGCCGCCGCCGGCCTGGACGCCAGCCTGTTGTTCACCGAGACCGCGCCCCCTCCGGACGTCCTGCCCTATCACCTGGCGCCCGAGCGCATCGGGCCGGTGCTGAGTCCCTACTGCCCGGCCTATCTGCGGCTCAGGGACGGCGACTTGCAGGCCTTGCTGGCCGAACGGCTGCTGCACACGCTGTCGCGGCCCCAGGCCTGGCCACAGTGGTTCGCCACCCAGGGCCTGGAGGCGCCGGTGCTGGATTACGGGCAGGGCTTCGAGCACCTCTATTACCTGCTGGAGGCGGCGCTGTCTGGATTGGGCGTGGCGATCGCGCCGGAGCCACTGGTGGCGGCGGATCTGAAGGCGGGCAGACTGGTTGCGCCCTGGGGCTTCGCAGCGACCGGTGCGGAGTTGGCGCTATGGGCGCCAGGTCGGCTGGCGGATGAGCGGGTGGAGCGGTTGGCGGCCTGGCTCAGAACCGAGCTGGCCGAACGCTAGCGCCCGAGGCATCGCGCAGGATGCCTCGGACTACCGCGATCAGTGGTCGCCGCGCAGCAATGCCCAGCCGACCAGGACGGTCACGCCAGCGGCAATGCCGACGGTAGCCCAGGGATGTTCGCGCGCCACGCCACTGGCGGCGCGACCGTACTGACGGGTCAGACGACGTACGTCGTCATAGACTTCTTCCAGCGAATCGCCCGAATGATGCAGGGCGTCACGAGCGGTGCTCTTGAAGGAATTCAGGCTGCTGCGGGATTCGCGTGCAGCGTTCTTCTTCAACGATGCCAGCGAGTCGAGCAGGCTGTTGATTTCGTTCTCGATGCTGGCGATGGACGCCTGGTAATCGGTGTTACGGGCCATGACAACCTCCTGGGATGGACGGATTCAGGAAATGTGACTACCGAGGCGTTGGAAAGTGCTGCAAAGCGGTGGGCGAGAGCCTGGCAGTGAACTTATCGGGGCCTTTCGCGGCCTCAAATGTCAGAAGCACCCTTCCCGGCGAGTCGACCGCGACACCGGTCAACGCGTTGCCGGCTATCCGCTGCAGCGCCCGTCATTGCTGACCCAGGAGATTTTCATGTCCGATCATCACACCTACAAGAAGCTGGAAATTGTTGGCTCTTCCACGACCAGTGTCGAGGACGCCATTAATAATGCCCTCGCCGAGACTTCCAAGTCGGTAAAGAACCTGGAATGGTTCGAAGTGGGTGAAATCCGCGGTCATATCCAGGACGCAAAGGTGGCGCACTATCAGGTCACCCTGAAGATCGGCTTCCGTATCGAAGCCAGCTGAGCAACTATTCAAGATCTCCCTCCCCTCGCAAAAGGACAGGCAAGATGCGTAGAGTCGTGATTACCCTCGGTTTGTTGGCCCTGAGCGGCGGTGCTTTCGCCGCTGGCACCTCGTGCGACACGGTCAAGGCCGATATCGATGCCAAGCTGCAGGCCAAGCAGGTAGCGCACTACAGTCTCGAGGTGGTGGACAAGGGCAGCGCCAGCGCCTCCGCCAAGGTGGTGGGCAGCTGCGAAGGCGGTAGCAAGGAAGTCGTCTACCAGCGTCGCTAGGTCACTGACGGCAAGGCGCCGCCCAGAGGCGGCACCCTGGCTCTCGAAGAAACGCCCACGGTCGCCAGACAGTGGGCGTTTCTGCTTTCAGAGATCCGTGGCGGGACCAAAGAACTCGTGACGGATCTGCTGCTCCGGCACCCCCAGTTCCAGCAGATCGCGCCGTACCTGCGCCATGAAGGGCTGCGGGCCGAGGACGTAGGCATCCAGGTCGCGATCCTTGGGCAGCCAGCGCTGCAGGCGCGCCCGGTCCAGCCGTGACGCGTAGGCCTCTTCCGCCACCGGCTCGCTGTAGCAGAAGTACAGCTGCAATTGCGGATGGTGGGCGGCCTGCTCTTCCAGCCAGTGGCCGAAGGCCTGCACCCCGACATGCCGGGTGCAGTGGATCAGCTGGATCGGTCGCCCGCTGGGCAGCGCCGCCGATACCATGGGCAGCAACGGCGTGATGCCGACCCCGCCGGCGATCAGCAGCAGCGGCCGGGTGGAATCCTGCAGGACGAATTCGCCGGCCGGTGCGAAGACCTGCAGCACGCTGCCTTCATGGGCGTCGGTGTGCAGGTAGCGCGAGACCACCCCACCCGGCTGATGCTTGACGCTGATCCGGTAGCCACGGCCATCGCTGGCCGCCGAGATCGAGTAGTTGCGCCGGTATTCCACCCCATCGAGGATCAGACTCAGCCCCAGGTACTGGCCAGGCCGGGCGACGCTGGTGGGCAGGCCGTCCACCGGCTCCAGGTAGAAGGAGCTGATTTCTTCGCTTTCCGGCTCGATCCGGGCGATGCGGAACGGCCGCCCGCCGCGCCAGCCACCGGGCGCCTCGGCCTGGGCCGCATAGCGGTGTTCCTCGGCGTCGATCAGCAGATTGGCCAGTTGGCCATAGGCGGCGGCCCAGGCGTCGATCACGGCATCGGTGGCCACCTCGGCCCCCAGCACTTCGCGGATGCTCTGCAGCAGGGCGATGCCCACCAGGGGATAGTGATCCGCCTGCACCTGCAGCGAGACGTGCTTGTTGACGATCTGCTCCACCAGCGGTCCCAGGGTGTCCAGACGGTCGATGTAGCGGGCATACATGAGTACCGCCCGGGCCAGCGCCCGCGCCTGGGCACCACTGGCCTGGTGGGCGCCGTTGAACAGCGGGCGGATCTCGGGGTTGTCGCCGAGCAACTTGTCGTAGAAATGCCGGGTCAGGGCTTCACCGCCGGTTTCCAACAGGGGGACGGTGGCCTTGATGATGGCTTTTTGGTCTGATGACAGCATGGCAGGGATCTCCAAACAGGACTGCCCTGCTCGTATCACGAGTCATGCCAACCGAAAAACTGCGCTAGATCAGTCTTTTATCCGAAGGGCAGGTCATAATGACCAGGTCCCTATGACTCGTTGAGGTCAAATTGACCCGTACCACCCTGCTCGAAGCCATGGTGCCACTGGTGGCAGATCTGGCCCGCGACCTGCCCGATCAGCAGCGCTATGCCAGCCTGCTCGACGCCCTGCGCCAGGTCCTGCCCTTCGATGCGGTGGCCCTGCTGCGCCTGGATGGCGAGGTGCTGGTGCCCCTGGCAGTGCGCGGGCTCGCGGCCGACACCCTGGGCCGCCGCTTCAAGGTCGGCGAGCACCCGCGCCTGGCGCTGCTGCTGGCGAGTCGCGCGCCCACCCGCTTCGCCCTCGATTGCGACCTGCCCGATCCCTACGACGGGCTGGTGGAAGGCGTGCAGGGGCATCTGGAGGTCCACGACTGCCTGGGTTGTCCACTCTATGTGCAGGACCAGCTCTGGGGCCTGTTGACCCTGGATTCGCTGCAGGCGCAGAACGCCCAGCCCGAGGATCTCACCACCCTGGCCGCCTTTGCCGGGCTGGCCGCCGCCACCGTGGCCGCCGCCGAGCGCATCGGCCAGCTCTCTGCCCGCATCGTCAGCGAGCACGAGCTGACCGTGGCCTATCAGCAATCGGTGGGGCACCAGCGGCCTCGCGAACTCATCGGCCAGAGTCCGGCCAGCCTGCGCCTGCGCCAGGAGATCGAGACCGTGGCGGCCAGCGACCTGGCGGTGCTCATCACCGGCGAGACCGGGGTCGGCAAGGAGCTGGTGGCCGAAGCCGTGCATGCCCGCTCCCTGCGCCAGCAGCGGCCGCTGATCAGCCTCAACTGCGCGGCCCTGCCCGAGGCGCTGGTGGAAAGCGAACTCTTCGGCCATGTGCGCGGTGCCTTTTCCGGGGCCGTCAGCGAACGCCGCGGGCGCTTCGAACTGGCCGATGGCGGTACCCTGTTTCTCGACGAGGTGGGCGAATTGCCGCTGACGGTGCAGGCCAAGCTCCTGCGGGTGCTGCAGAGCGGCCAGTTGCAGCGGCTGGGCTCGGATCGCGATCTCAAGGTGGACGTGCGCATCATCGCCGCCACCAATCGCGACTTGGCCGACTGCGTGCGTGCCGGGCGCTTTCGCGCCGATCTCTACCATCGCCTGAGCGTCTATCCGCTGGCCGTACCGGCCATGCGCGAGCGTGGCCGCGACGTCCTGCTACTGGCCGGTTTCTACCTGGAGCAGAATCGCGCCCGCCTGGGCCTGCGCGGCCTCCGGCTGACCCCCGCGGCGCAACGCACCCTGCTGGCCTACGACTGGCCGGGCAACGTGCGCGAACTCTCCCACCTCATCAGCCGGGCGGCGCTCAAGGCCCATGCCGGCAGCGAGGAACGCGGCGGCATCCTGACCCTGGACAGCGATCAGCTCGGCCTGCCGCTGGGCAGCACGGCCCTGCCCGACGAGGATCCCGCCCTGCCCGCCGCCTCCCTGCGTGAAGCCACGGAGGCCTTCCAGCGCCAGACCATTACCCTGGCCCTGGAACAGCATGGGCAGAATTGGACCCTGGCCGCCGCCGCCCTGGGGCTGGACCGCGCCAACCTCGCCCGCCTGGCGCGGCGGCTAGGGCTCAAGTAGCGCTCGGAGAATAGCGGTCAGAGCGCTTTCTGTACCGCCGGCAGGCCGGGCTGGCCGTCGCGGGTGGTGACCCCCTGCAGCCAGGGCTCCAGCACCTGGGGATGGGCCTTGAGCCAGGCCTTGGCGGCGGCGTCGTAGCTGCCGCCCTTGTCCCGCGCGGCGCTCATGACGGCGTTTTCCATGTCCAGGGTGAACTTCATGTTGGTCAGCAGGCGGGCCGGATTGGGGCACTGCTCGGCGTAGCCCTTGCGCGTCAGGGTGTTCACCGTGCCGGCGGTACCGAAATACTTGTCTCCCCCGGTCAGGTACTTGATCGGGTAGTCGACGTTCATGGGGTGCGGCGTCCAGCCGAGGAAGACCACCCACTTGTCGCGCTTCACCGCCCGCCCGACCTGGGACAGCATGGCCTGCTCGCTGGACTCCACCAGTTGCCAGCCGCCCAGTCCGAATTCGTTGTCCTGGATGATCTTCTGCAGCGACTGGTTGGCCGGCGCGCCGGCACCGATGCCGTAGATCTTCTTGCCGAACTGGTCGGCATGCTTGGCTAGGTCGTCGAAGCTCTTCACGCCGCCTTCCCAGACATAGGTGGGCACCGCCAGGGTGAATTCGGTCCCGACCAGGTTCTGCGCCAGCTCGGTGACCTGCCCGGTCTTCACGAACTGGTCGTAGTGCGCCTGCTGCGCCGGCATCCAGTTGCCGAGGAAGGCATCCACCTGCCCGTTGCGCATGCCGCCGTAGATGATCGGCACCGCCAGGGTCTCGACCTTGCCGGTATAGCCCAGCGCACTCAGGATCGCGCCGGTGAGGGCGTTGGTGGCGGCGATGTCGCTCCAGCCCGGATCGGCCAGGCGAACCGTTGCGCAGGCCTGGTCCTCGGCCTGGGCCGACAGGCTGACCAGGGCCAGCGTGAAGGTAGCGATGATTCCGTGTTTCATGGCCGTGCTCCAGTTAGCGGTTCAGGGTTGAGGGTAGCGCGCGCGACGCTCCAGGTCGTCGAGGTCGATGTGATTGCGCATGTATTGCTGGCTGGCATCGACGAAGGGCTGGTGATCCCAGCTGGTCCGCTCGCCCTGCTCCAGGGCCGCCGCGACGAAGCGCCGCCGCCGCTGGCTGGCCAGTACCTCGCCATGCAGGCGCGGCAGGTCCCAGCGCTGGCGGACCTCGGCCTGGAAGCTGGCGAGCAGCTCGGCATAGTCGGGGCTGGCGGCCAGGTTTTCGCGCTCCAGCGGATCGTTCTGCAAATCGAACAGCAGCGGCGGATCCAGTTCGCAATGGATGTACTTGTAGGCGCCGCGACGGATCATCAACAGCGGGCTGACGGTACCCTCGGCCAGGTATTCGCCGATGACCTCGTCGTGCCCTGCCCGGCCTTCCAGGTGCGGCAGCAGCGAGCGACCGTCCAGCGGCAGCTCATCCGGCAGCTGGCCGCCGGCCAGCTCGACGAAGGTCGACAGCAGGTCCATGGTCGACACCGAGGCCTGCACCCGCGCCGGGGCGAAGCGCCCGGGCGCATGGATCAGCAGCGGTACCCGCGCGGCCATCTCGAACCAGTGCATCTTGTACCAGAGTCCGCGCTCGCCCAGCATGTCGCCATGGTCGCCGGAAAAGACGATCACGGTATCGTCGGCCAGACCGCACTCTTCCAGGGTCTTGAGCAGGTGGCCGACCTGGGCGTCGACATAGCTGCAGGCACCATAGTAGGCCTGCCGGGCGTCGCGGATCTTGGCCTCGGGCAGGGGTTTGTCCCACAGATCGATCACCTTGAGCAGGCGCTGGCTGTGGGGGTCCTGCTGGGCCTGGGGAATGGCGCCTTCCGGCAGTGGGATGTCGACCTCGCTGTACAGGTCCCAGAATTCGCGGGGAATGGTGTAGGGGTCATGGGGGTGGGTCAGGGACACGGTCAGGCAGAAGGGCTGGTCATCGCCGCGACGCACGTGATCGTAGAGGTACTGACGCGCCTTGAAGACCACCTCCTCGTCGAAATCCAGCTGGTTGGTGCGCACACAGGGCCCCGCCTGCAGCACCGAGGACATGTTGTGGTACCAGCTCGGGCGCACGTCCGCCGCGTCCCAGTTCACCGCCCAGCCGTAGTCCGCGGGATAGATGTCGCTGGTCAGGCGCTCTTCGTAGCCGTGCAACTGGTCCGGTCCGCAGAAGTGCATCTTGCCCGACAGCGCCGTGCGATAACCCAGGCGCCGCAGGTGGTGGGCATAGGTGGGAACGTCGGCGGCGAAATCGGCGGCGTTGTCGTAGCCGCCGATCTTCGACGGCAGCTGGCCGCTCACCAGGGTGAAGCGCGAGGGTGCGCACAGCGGGCTGTTGCAATAGGCGGAATCGAACACCACGGCGCGCTCGGCCAGGCGTTGCAGATTCGGCAGCTTGATCGGCGAGGCGGCGTCGTACAGCGGCAGGATGGGCGCCGCCATCTGGTCGGCCATGAGAAAGAGGATGTTCATCGGCTTGGACAAGAGCGCCTCCGCTAGGATCAGGGTTGCTTATGGGTAGTCCATCATCCGATGCTGAAAAATCTGCGTGAAGGCCATCTGGAGTGATGTTTCGGATAAGCTGGGCTTATGTCTGACCGCCATGGAAAAGCCTTCTTGGACGCCACCCTCCCAGCCGACCGCCCTGCCCTGGCGCTGGACAGCCTGCGCACCTTCGAGGTGGTGGCGCGCCGCCTGAGCTTTACCGCGGCCGCCAGCGAACTGGGCACCACCCAGCCGGCCATCAGTCAGCAGATCAAGCGCCTGGAAGCCCAGCTGCAGGTCCGGCTGTTCGACCGGGTCCATCGCGGCATCCTGCTCACCGAGGCCGGACAGCTGCTGCAGGAATATGTGGAAGCCGGCCTCGCCACCCTGGACGAAGGGGTACGCCTGGTCACCGCCCGGCCTGCCCATGAAGTCCTGCAGGTAGCTACTGACTTCGCCTTCGCCGCCTATTGGCTGTTGCCGCGCCTGCCGCGTTTCCATGCCCGCCACCCGGAGCTGGACGTTAGCCTAGTCACCAGCGATCGGGTGCCGCTGCCCGGTCCGGAGATCGACATCACCCTGGGCTTCGGCGACGGCCGCTTCAAGCATGGCGAAGCCTGGCCGCTGTTTCGCGAAGAGGTCTTTCCGGTGTGCAGTCCGCGTCTGCTCCAGGGTCGGCAGCCGCCGCTGCCCGCCATGGAGCTGGGGCGCTGGCCGCTGCTGCATCTCAAGGCGGCGCCCAACAGCCGCTGGTACGACTGGAAGACCCTGCTGCCGGCGCTGGACCTGGCGCCCCTGCCCGCGGCGCCGTCCGGCGCGGTGCTGAGCTTCGACAACTACACCCTGGTGATCCAGGCGGCCATCGCCGGCCAGGGGCTGGCGATCGGCTGGCGCCACCTAGTGGACGATCTGCTGCGGCAGGAACTGCTCTGCCGCCCCTTCGCCGGACTGGCCACCTCGCGCTATGGCTATTACGCCATCCTGCCCGAGCGCAAGCGGCGCCAGCGACTGGTGCAGCGCTTTCTCGACTGGCTGCTGGAAGAGCTGGAGCTGCCGCGTGAGTCCCTGGCCGGCGCGCGGCTGGCGACCTGAGCTGAACTCAGCGCTCGTAGACTTCCAGTGGCAGATCGTCCGGATCGGCGAAAAAGGTGAATCTCCTGCCGGTCAGCTCGTCGGTGCGGATCGGCTCGGTGACCACGCCATGGCCCTGCAGGTGGGCGACGGTGGCGTCCAAGTCGGCCACGGCAAAGGCCAGGTGGCGCAGTCCCTGGGCCTCCGGGCGCGACGGCCTGGGCGGGGCATCGGGAAAGGAGAACAGCTCCAGCTGGGCATACGCGCCCACTGCCAGATCCAGCTTCCAGGAGCGCCGGGCCTCGCGATAGGTCTCGGCGATCACCGGCAGCCCGAGGATCTCGGTATAAAAGTGCCGGGAGCGTTCGTAGTCGGCGCAGATCAGCGCCACGTGGTGCAGACGGTCGAAGTGGGTCATCAGGGTACCGCGACGAATTTGAGGTCGGACGGGGCGCCAACGTCCAGGCTCTGCAGTTCATCGCCGAGCTTGCCGCTGTCGGGATCACGGGCGAAGACCTTGAGCTGGTTGGATTTCTGGTTGGCCACCAGCAGGTACCGTCCGGACGGGTCAATGGCGAATTCCCGCGGCGACAGGCCATTGACCGGATGGCGCTCGACAAAGGTCAGGGTGCCCTCGGGATTGACCGCGAACACGGCAAGCTGGTTGTCCGTGCCACGGCTGGCGACATAGAGGAAACGTCCGTCGCCGGACAGGTGCAGGGCCCCGGCATCCCGCTCGCCGGTGAATTCCTGGGGTGTCAGGCTGTAGCTCTGCAACTGCCGCAGCATGCCGTCCTGATGGGCGAAGGCCATGACCTGGCCGGCCAGCTCCAGGGTCAGGTAGGCGTAGCGGCCATCGGCGCTGAACACCAGGTGGCGCGGCCCGCTGCCTTCCGGCACCGGCACGAAGGGCGTCTCGGCGGCCACTAGCGGCCGTTCCGGCTGCTGCGGCAGATAGCGATAGACGAATACCTTGTCGGCACCCAGATCTGGGGCGAAGACGAAGCGGCCGTCCGGCGTGGTCACCGCCGCGTGCACATGGCTGGACTGTTGGCGCGGATGCTGTTCGCTGGGCTGGTGGAACTCGATCTGTGCCACCGGACTGAGCACGCCGCCGTCCTGGATCGGCAGCACCGCCAGGGAGCCCTCCGGCAGGCTGGAGTAGTTGGCCACGAACAGGAACTTGCCGTCGGTGCTGAGGCTGGAATGGGTCGGCTCGTCGCCCAGGCTCTTGACCTGGCTGATCTGCTGCAGGCGGCCATTGCCGGGTTCGAAGCGATAGGAGGTGACCCGCCCGATGCTGTCGCCGCTCGAACCCCGACCATTCTCGTTAACGGTGAACAGGGTCCGGCCATCCCGCGACAGGGTCAGGAAAGAGGGATTGGATGCCTTGACGATGCGCAGCGGGCCATCGATCTGGCCGTTGCGACTGTTGAAGCGATAGACATACAGCCCCTGGCTGCTGCCCGCGGTGTAGCTGCCGACCAGCAGATTAAACAGGCCGGGTTCGGCGCGGGCTGGGGCGTTGTGCCCGACGAGCAGGGCGAACAGGGCCAGCGGCAGCAGACGAGGCAGAGCTCTCATGGGAAATCCTTGGCGAGCGATGGGCGTTGAGACCGATGCGAGGCGGCCTGGTTTCCCTACCGACTGTAGGCGGAAGGCGGCCACGCGCGGCGGCTATTCTACTGAAATCCGGGCTGGCACTGTGCCAGAGGCCTTTCGCCATTTATCGCCTGCGCCAGCGCGCTGGCGGTCCACGTCGGGCCAATCGGCCTGAGGAGACCGTGCCAGAGCCTGCGGTGAACTCGGCATCGCCCGAGGCCTGCCGGTAAAAGAATGGGTCAGGCTAGTCCAGCACGCCCTGCAGGATGGCGTAGACGAGCCCGGTGCCCACGGCAACCAGCACCATGTCGGTACCCAGCCGCCGCCATTCGTAGCCCGGATAATCCGGCAGCTGGCGGGCGATACCCGGCGGCAGTGGTCGGCCATACCCGGGAGGCAAAGGACGCCCGCGCTCCAGACGCAGCCCTGGCGGCAGGTCGCCACCGCGGCCGATCTGGCCGCGTAGTGCCTGGATGCGCTCCCGCGCCGGTCCCAGATCCGGCGGTCCACCCGCGGCCGGTCCGGCACCCGGGCGACCCAGGCCGTGCGATTCGGAACCCGGCCCCTGACCATGGGGGCCACCCAGCTCCTGCCAGCCCGGTCCGTGCGGCCCCTTAGGCCCGCCAGGCCCGTGATCCGGAGGCGCGGCCAGGACCAGGTTGCCGATCAGACAGAGGGCTGCAGCGGAGAGGAGGGTACGCATCGGGGAATTCCTCGTAGGGGGCGACGGCAGCGGTTATACACCTGAAGTCTGGCGGCTGAAAAAGACTCCCGGGTAATTCCTGACTTATAGCCTGTGGATAAATCGGGGATAAAAGCGGTATAACTCCGCAAGAAATCTCCAAATCCTGTTAGAGGCTAAATAAAAGTCCTTTATTATCAATGGATTAAAAAGATGATCGGCTGGCTATCGAATCCGCTTTTTGTGGATAAAGCCTGGGACCCCCCTACGCTGGTGCCCGTTTTTGCCTGCAATCAAGCCGTGCGCAGACCGATTTTCCCCATCTTGGAAATGTAAAAGCCGCGCCTGAATGACCGGGCGCGGCTTTTCTGGAGGTCGCCTCTCCCTATTCCGGCTTCTTCAGCTTGGGATTGGGAAAGAACTGCACGGCCTGCACCTTAGGATCGGGCTTCTTGGGTTTCAGCGCACTGATGTTGACCCGCGTCGGCAATTCCTTGGGGACCGAATTGCCGCGCTCGTCCAGGGTGTCGCTGTAGCCGCAGGAGACGCACTCGCGGTTGGGCGTGCCGTCCTGAGTCCACATCTTCAGGGTGTCCTGCGCCTGGCACGCCGGGCAGACCGCCCCGGCGATGAACCTCTTGCGGATCGGCTCGCTCACGCCGCCTCCTCGCTAAGCCCGGAATGGCGGAGCAGGGCGTCGATGCTGGGTTCGCGGCCGCGGAAGTCGACGAACAGCACCATGGGCGCCTGGGAGCCGCCGCGGGCCAGGATGGCTTCACGGAAGGCCCGACCGGTTTGCGGATTGAAGACGCCTTCTTCCTCGAACTTGGCGAAGGCATCGGCGGACAGCACCTCGGCCCACTTGTAGCTGTAGTAACCCGCAGCATAACCGCCGGCGAAGATGTGCGCGAAGCTGTTGGGGAAACGGTTGTAGGCGGGCGGCCGCACCACGGAAATCTCGTCGCGGATGCCTTCCAGCACCTCGCGCACGCTGCGACCGTCGCCATGGCTGGCGTGCAATTCGAAGTCGAACAGCGAGAATTCCAGCTGGCGCAGCATCATCAGGCCGGACTGGAAGTTCTTCGCCGCCAGCATCTTGTCCAGCAGCTCCTGGGGCAGCGGCTCGCCGGTCTCGTAGTGACCGGAGATCAGCGCCAGGCCCTCGGGCTCCCAGCACCAGTTCTCCATGAACTGGCTGGGCAGCTCCACCGCGTCCCAGGCCACGCCGTTGATGCCGGAGACGCTGGCATGCTCGACGCGGGTCAGCAGGTGGTGCAGGCCGTGGCCGAATTCGTGGAAGAGGGTGGTCACCTCGTCATGGGTGAGCAGCGCCGGCTGGCCGGGGCTGGCCGGGGTGAAGTTGCAGACCAGGTAGGCCACCGGATCGATCAGTCGGCCCTGGGCATCGCGACGCTTGTCGCGAGCACCGTCCATCCAGGCGCCACCGCGCTTGTTGGCGCGGGCATAGAGATCGAAGTAGAAGCGGCCGATGGAGGTGCCGTTTTCCTTGATCTCGAACAGGCGCACGTCCGGGTGCCACTTCTCGAAGTCGCGCAGCTCGGCGATCTCGATGCCATAGAGCTTCTGCACGGTGGCGAACAGGCCAGAGAGCACCTTGTCCACCGGGAACCAGGCACGAACCTCTTCCTGGGACAGCGCATAGCGCTGCTGGCGCAGCTTCTCGGCGAAATAGCCGGTGTCCCAGCTCTGCAGGTCCTGCACGCCCTGTTCGGCGGCGAAGGCGCGTAGTTCTTCCAGGTCGCGCTGGGCGAAGGGCTTGGAGCGCACGGCGAGGTCGCGCAGGAAACCCAGCACCTGGTCGCTGCTCTCGGCCATCTTGGTGGCCAGCGACAGCTCGGCATAGTTGGCGTAGCCCAGCAGACGCGCCAGTTCCTGACGCAGATCGAGCAGTTCCTCCATCACCGGACCATTGTCGAACTGGCCGGCGTTGGGACCCTGCTCGGAGGCGCGGGTGGCATAGGCGGCGTAGACCTCTTCACGCAGGGCGCGGTCATCGGCGTAGGTCATCACCGCGTAGTAGCTGGGGAATTCCAGGGTCACCAGCCAGCCGTCCAGCTCCTTGGCCTGGGCAGCGGCCTGCAACTGGGCCTTGGCCGATTCGGGCAGGCCAGCGAGGGCCGCTTCGTCGGTGAGGTGCTTGGTCCAGGCCTGCGTCGCGTCGAGCAACTGGTTGGAAAACTTGCTGCCCAGCTCGGACTTGCGCGCCTGGATGGCAGCATAGCGCTGCTGCTCGGCCGGCGGCAGGTCGATGCCGGACAGGCGGAAATCACGCAGGGCATGTTCCAGGGTGGTCTTCTGGCCGGCGTCGAAGCCCTTGGCTTCTTCGCTCTCGGCCAGGCGGCTGTAGGCCTGGAAGAGGTCCTTGTTCTGGCCGATCTCGGTGGAATAGGCCGACAGCTTGGGCAGGCAGGCCTCGTAGGCAGCGCGCAGCTCGGCGCTGTTGCACACGGCGTTGAGGTGGCCGATGGGGCTCCAGGCCTGGCCCAGCCGATCGTTCAGCTCGTCCATCGCCAGCACCAGGCCGGCCCAGGTGGGGTGTTCCTTCTGCGTCTCCAGCAGCTTGGCCAGGGCGGCACGGTTCTCGGCCAGGACGGTGTCGATGGCCGGCTCGACGTGCTCGGGCTTGATGGCGGAAAAGGGCGGCAGGTCGTAGGACTGAAGCAGCGGATTGCTGGCGCTCACGGCGTTCCCCTCGGGGCGATGGCTTTGACAGTTATATATGGAGCCCATCCTAATAGGTCTCAAGACCCTTCCGACGAGAAAAGGTATCTATCGTGACCATAAGGACCTTCCAGGGTAAGACCCCGCACCTGGGCGAACGCACCTTCGTCGACGCCACCGCCGTGGTGATCGGCGAGGTCGAGCTAGGCGCAGACAGCTCGGTGTGGCCGCTGACGGTGATCCGCGGCGACATGCATCGCATCTGCATCGGCGCCCGCACCAGCATCCAGGACGGCAGCGTGCTGCATATCACCCACGCCGGCCCCTTCAATCCGGACGGCTATCCCTTGCTGATCGGCAGCGACGTCACCGTCGGCCACCAAGTGACCCTGCACGGCTGCACGATTGGCGACCGTGTGCTGGTGGGCATGGGCAGCATCGTCATGGACGGCGCGGTGGTGGAGGACGACGTGGTGATCGGCGCCGGCAGCCTGGTCCCGCCGGGCAAGCGGCTGGCAGGCGGCCACCTCTACGTCGGTCGCCCGGTCAAGCAGATCCGCCCGCTGGAGGAGAAGGAACGCGCCTTCTTCACCTACAGCGCCGGCAACTACGTGAAGCTCAAGGACCAGCATCTGGCCGAGGGATATGGGGAGGAGGGGGCCTAGCAGGCCTGGTCCTGTTGGGCTTCGGCGATAAGGCCGCCTCAACCCAACCTACAACTGATCGCGACCATGGCGGTCCGTCGATGCGACCGCTCCTACGATTGCGTCGGAGCCTGTAGGAGCCGCCCGTGGCCGCGATGACCGTAGGTTTGGTTGAGCGCAGCGAAGCCCAACGCTCGGCTACCCCCGCAGCGGACAGGCTTCCCCCAGGCGCGAATACAGCACCCCACGCAACGCCTGCAATTCGTCGATGCGCGCCTCGATGACCCTGAGCTTGTCGCGCAACAGTTTTTGCAGATAGGCATCCGGGTCAGCAGCGCGCTCGACGTCCGCAAGGTTGGCGGCGATTTCCTGCAGGCTGAAACCCAGCCGGTGGGCGGTACGGATGTAGCCCAGCCATTCCACGGCTTCGGGCGGATAGTCGCGATAGCCGTTGGCCTGGCGCCGGGCCTTGAGCAGCCCCTGGCGCTCGTAGAATCTCAGGGTGTCGCGACTCAGGCCGGTGGCCTGGGCGAGGGTGCCGATACGCATCCGTTCTCCTTGACCCTGGACCTAGCTCCAGGGTCGACACTGGACTTCCTCTCGTTCAAGGAAGTCCGTCCATGTGGAAGCTTGCGCCCTATCTGCGGCTGGTTCGTGCCAGCGCCCTCTATGATCTGCTGGTTACCGCGCCCTTCGCCACCCCCTGGAGCCTGGCCTGGCTGCTGCGGCAGCTCGACGGTCTCGGCCAGGCACTTGGCCTGGCGCCCCTGGCGGGGTTCCCGCCGGAAGCCCTGCTGCTGGGCAATCTGCTGGGCTCCCTGGTGTGCGTCTGGTCTGTGCTGCGCCTGGTCAGGCCTTCGCTGCTGCTGGGACGCTACGACGCCGTGGCCAGGGGCCTGTTCGCCCTCTGGCAGGCCTGGGCGCTGTACCAGGGCGCCAGTCCCTTGCTGGCGCTGTTCCTGCTAGTCGAAATCGGCTTCGGCGTCGCCCAGGCGTGGCCGGTGTCGTCGACCTCGCGCGGACTCCAGCCCCCACTGGCGGGCTGACCGCGGTCCGCTGGGCTTCGGCGATGGAGCCGCCTCAACCCAACCTACGACTGATCGCAGCCATGGCGGTCCGCCAATGCGGCCGCTCCTACGATCGCGTCGGAGCCTGTAGGAGCAACCCATGGCCGCGATGGCCGTGGGTTGGGTCGAGCACAGCGAAGCCCAACACCGCCCAGGCCCGACCTCAGCCCAGCTGGCGACGTAACTCCGCCAGCACCGGGGCGCTGTCGGGACGCACGCCGCGCCAGAGTTCGAAGGCCTCGGCGGCCTGTTCCACCAGCATGCCCAGACCGTCCAGGGTGTGGAAGGCGCCTTCGGCCTGCGCCCAGCGGTTGAAGGCGGTGAGGTCCTTCCCGTACATCATGTCGTAGGTCACCGTCTGCGGGCCGATGACCGCTTCCGACAGGGGCGGACGACCGCCACCGAGACTGGCCGAGGTCCCATTGATGATGACGTCGAAGGGCTCGCGCAGGGTGGAGAAGGCGGCCACCTCGATGGCCCCCAGCTCGGCGAACTCCCGCGCCAGTTGCACCGCCTTGAGTTCGGTGCGATTGGCCAGCACCAGTTGTCCGGGGTTGCAGGCCAGCAACGGCTCCAGCACGCCGCGCACGGCGCCGCCGGCGCCCAGCACCAGGACGCGCTGGCCGGCCAGCTGCAGACCGGCGTTGACCGTGAGATCCCGGACCAGCCCGGCGCCGTCGGTGTTGTCGCCCAGCAGGCGACCATCGGGCTGGCGCTTGAGGGTGTTCACCGCCCCGGCCCGCCGCGCGCGCGAGGTGAGGTCGTCGCACAGCTGGTAGGCCTCTTCCTTGAAGGGCACCGTGACATTGGCGCCCAGGCCGCTCTGGAAGAAGCTGCGGGCGCTTTCGCTGAAGCCGTCCAACGGCGCCAGCAGCGTGCCGTAGTGCAGGCGTTGACCGGTCTGGTCGGCGAACAGGCTGTGGATCAGCGGCGACTTGCTGTGGGCGATGGGGTTGCCGAAGACGGCATAGCGATCCATGGGTCTATCCTGCGGGCGTCGGGGCGAGCGCGAGCCAGTCGCGGTCGGTGAGAAAGAAATCGGTCAGCCGTGCTTCCGGCGAGCCGGGTACGGGTTTCCAGTCATAGCCCCAGCGCACCTCGGGCGGCAGCGACATGAGGATGGACTCGGTGCGCCCGCCGGATTGCAGGCCGAACAGGGTGCCGCGGTCATAGACCAGGTTGAATTCCACGTAGCGGCCGCGGCGATAGGTCTGGAATTCCCGCTCGGCCTGGCCGTAGGGCTGGTCGCGGCGGCGCTGGACGATGGGCAGGTAGGCGTCGACGAAGGCATCGCCGATGGCGCGCTGGAAGGCGAAGCAGGTGTCGAAGTCCCAGTCGTTCAGGTCATCGAAGAACAGGCCGCCGATGCCCCGTGGTTCGCCCCGGTGCTTGAGGTGGAAATAGCGGTCGCACCAGGCCTTGTAGCGCGGATAGACGTCCGCGCCGAAGGGGGCGCAGGCGTCATGGCAGACCTGGTGCCAGTGCACGCAGTCGGCCTCGTTGCCGTAGTAGGGGGTAAGGTCGAGACCGCCGCCGAACCACCAGACCGGCGCCTCGCCGGGCTTCTCGGCGAGAAAGAAGCGCACATTGGCATGAGCGGTGGGGATATGGGGATTGCGCGGGTGCATGACCAGGGAGACGCCCATGGCCTCGAAGCTGCGCCCGGCTAGTTCCGGGCGATGGGCACTGGCCGAGGGCGGCAGGCTGTCGCCATGCACATGGGAGAAGTTCACGCCGCCCTTTTCCAGCAGGGCGCCGTCGGCGATCACCCGGGTGCGGCCACCACCGCCGGTCGGCCGGGTCCAGGCGTCTTCGGCGAAAGCTGCGCTGCCATCCTCGGCTTCCAGTGCGGCGCAGATTCGCTCCTGCAGATCGAGCAGATAGGCCTTGACGGCCTCCAGGGAGGGATTCATCGCAAGGATTTCCACAACAGGCGGGGAGGGCGGAGAGCATAACACCCGTATCCGACCGGTTGACGTGGCCCGCGGTTGCGGCTTGGATGAAGGCTCACCCCAAGAGAGCCCGGCCAAGGGCTCCAACCAGGAGATACTCAAGCATGGCCCAGCGCATCCAGTTCAGCCGCACCGGTGGTCCCGAAGTACTCGAACTTGTGGATTTCGAACCCGCCGCGCCCGGCCCCGACGAGGTGCAGGTGCGCAACCACGCCATCGGCCTCAACTTCATCGAGACCTATTACCGCAGCGGCCTCTATCCGCCGCCGGCGCTGCCCTCGGGTCTGGGCACCGAGGGTGCCGGGGTGGTGGAAGCGGTCGGTAGCGCCGTCACTCGCTTCAAGGCCGGCGATCGCGTGGCCTATGCCACCGGGCCGCTGGGCGCCTATGCCGAGGTCCATGTGCTGCCCGAGCGGCATCTGGTGCACCTGCCGGAGACGATCTCCTTCGAACAGGGCGCCGCGGTCATGCTCAAGGGGCTGACCGTGCAGTACCTGCTGCGCCAGACCTATCCGCTGCAGGCCGGCGACACCGTGCTGTTCCATGCCGCGGCCGGGGGCGTCGGCTCTCTGGCCTGCCAGTGGGCCAAGGCCCTGGGCGTACGCCTGATCGGCACCGCCGGCTCCCCGGAAAAGCTGGAAAAGGCCAAGGCGCTGGGTGCCTGGGCAGTGATCGACTACCGCCAGGAAGACGTCCCGGCGCGGGTCCGCGAATTGACCGAGGGCGCCAAGGTGCCGGTGGTCTACGACGGCGTCGGCAAGGACACCTGGGAAATGTCGCTGGACTGCCTGGCCCCGCGCGGGCTGATGGTCAGCTTCGGCAACGCTTCCGGCGCAGTCACCGGGGTCAACCTGGGGATTCTCTCGCAGAAGGGCTCGCTCTATGTGACCCGGCCGACCCTGGCCACCTACGCCGCCTCGCCCGAAGCCCTGCAGGACATGGCCGATCAGCTGTTCGAGCTGATCACCGATGGCCGCATCCAGGTGGACATCGGCCGGCGCTATCCGCTGGCCGAGGTGCAGGAGGCACATCGGGCGCTGTCGGGTCGCGAGACCAGCGGCTCGACCATCCTGCTGCCCTGAGGCGAAGCGCCCGGGTGCCTGGCCGGGTAAATCGTGACGGCCATTAAGTTTCCCGCAGCCAGGCGGCACGACGGGGGTAAACGCCGGTCTATCTCGGACAGTCAGGTCGTCACGGCCTCGACGTTCTTTCCAGAATCGGCCGGATCGCTGCCCTCGTCATGCCTATCTCCAGCCCCCTCGCCAGCCTGCTCGACACCGCCACGGACACGGCGCTGATCACCCTGACCGCCGAAGGCCGGATCGGGCAGTGGTGCCCGGCCGTCGCCCGGCTGCTGGGCTGGACGGCGCAGGACTGGCTCGGTGAATCCATCGTCGGCCTGCTGCTCCCGGAACCGCCGGCCGACGGCTGGCTGAGCGCCCTCGAACGTTGCCAGACCCAGGGCCTGCGCCACCGCGACGGTCACCTGGTACGTCTCGACCTGCACCTGGTGCCGCTGCGCCGAGCCGATGTCGCCGTGGGCTGGCTGCTGCACGTCTGGCAGGCCCCGGCGAGCCGTGCCCGTTTCGCCGCCCGGCGCAGCGCCGAGCGGGACCTACCGCAACGCCTGCAGGCGCTCGGCGAATGGTCTCGCCGCCTTAGCGGCACCACGGATCTGGCCGCCTTGAGACTGTGCGCCACCCAGGCCCTGCGGGACCTGGCCGACGATCCCCAGGCGCGGCTGCTGGCCGTGGCCGAGGCGGGCAGTCCGCCGGCGGGTCAGTTGCTCATCCCCTTCGGCCCGGCCACCCAGCCCCAGGGCTATCTGCAACTGGGCGGCGCCGTCGAGGCGGATACCCGGCTGGTGCTGGATCAATTGGCCCTGCTGCTGGGCGCCCTGCTCATGCGGCAGCAGACCCAGGACCAGGTCCGCCACCTCGAACGGCGGTTGTCGCTGGAACAGGGGCTGCTGGCCAGCGTGCTGCAGCAGGCGCCCCTGGGCATCTCCATCACCGAGGCCGGCAGCGAAGAGGCGGTGATGCTCAACGACCGCGTCGATATCCTGCTGGGCAGACGCCCGGCCGGCGAGACGCTGGACGAGCGCTATGGCGCCATCGGCGCGCTGCACGCCAATGGCCAGCCCTATGCGGTGGACGACTATCCCACGGTACGGGTGCTGCGCAGCGGTCAGGCGGTGGCGCCCGAATTGATGCGCTATCGGCGACCCGACGGCAGCATCCGGCTGCTGGAAGTCTCCAGCGCGCCGGTCCGCTCGGCCACCGGCGAGGTGATCGCCTCGGTTACCCTGTTCGACGATGTCCAGCAGCGCGTCGATGCGGAAACCGCCCTGCGCGAGCACAGCGCGCGCCTGGCCAGCCTGATCAACCAGGCGGCGGTCGGCATCTGCCAGACCGATGCCCGCGGGCGCATCCTGCTCGCCAATCGTCGCTATTGCGAAATGCTCGATCGCAACGAGGTCGGGGTGCTGGAACAGACCCTGCAGGCCCAGACCCATCCCGAGGATCGGGCCATCCTGGAGCGCCACCTCGACACCCTGCGCGAGCGGGGCGACAGCTTCAAGCTGGACCAGCGCTTCCTGCGTCCGGATGGCTCGGTGGTCTGGGTCAGCCTGCACGGCTCGCCGCTGCAGTCGGAAGTCGGCCAGCCGCTGTCGGTGAGTCTGGTGGTGGTGGATCTCACCCAGCGCAAGCAGGCCGAAGCCGCGCTGCACCTGTCCAACCAGCGCTTCCGCAATGCCGTGGAGGCGGTGCAGGGGGTGGTCTGGACCAGCAACGCCCAGGGCCATCTGCTCGGCGAACAACTCGCCTGGAGCACCCTGACCGGGCAGAGCTATGCGCAGTATCAGCAGGACGGCTGGGCCGATGCCCTGCATCCCGAGGATGCCCCCCGCACGCTGCGCCGCTGGCGCCTGGCGGTGCAGCAGCAGGTGGACTTCCACGACGAGCACCGGCTGCGCTGTCGCGACGGCCAGTGGCGCACCTTCAGCGTGCGCGCCCTGCCAGTGCGGGAGAACGGCGTAGTCTGCGAATGGGTGGGCGTGCACACCGACGTCAGCGAGATCCGCATGGCCGAGCACCGCCTGCGGCGGCTGGCCGAACTGTTAGAACAGCGCGTCCACGAGCGCACTGTTGAGCGCGACCGCATGTGGCGGGTAGCCGACGACCTACTCGGCGTTATCCAAGGGCAACGCTGGCTCAGCCGCAATCCCGCTTGGGGCCGTACCCTAGGCTGGGACGACGAGGAATTGCGTCATCAACCGCCGACCTCGCTGGAGCACCCGGACGATCCTCCAGTGTTTCCGCGCCTAGCCAGCTTGAGCCATGGCGAGGTGCTCAGCGATCTGCCCGGGCGCCTGCGCACCCGCGACGGCCACTGGCGCCACATAATGTGGAAGGCCACTGCCGATGATGATGGACGCATCTATGTCTTCGGTCGCGATGTCACGGTCGAACACGACGCTGCCCTGGCCTTGCAGAACGCTGAGGCCGCGCTGCGCCAAGCGCAGAAGATGGAAGCCATCGGGCATCTCACCGGCGGCATCGCCCATGACTTCAACAACCTGCTCACCGGCATCAGCGGCTCCCTGGAATTGCTGCGCCGACGCCTGGACCAGGGTCGCCACGATAACCTGCAGCGCTACCTGGACACCGCCGAGCAATCCGCCACCCGTGCCGCCGCCCTGACTCATCGCCTGCTGGCCTTCGCGCGCCGACAGACCCTCGACCCGCGGCCGGTAAACGTCAATGACCTGATCCTGTCCCTGGAAGAACTCTTCCAGCGTACCCTGGGCGAACGCATCAGCCTGCGCAGCAGCCTCGCGTTGCAGTTGCCACCGGCGCGCACCGACACCAACCAGCTGGAGAACGCCCTGCTGAATCTGGTGATCAACGCCCGCGACGCCATGCCCGAGGGCGGCCAGCTAACCTTGGAAACCGCCCTCGATCACGTCACCGACCTGGCCGCCGAGCATGACCTACCGGCGGGTGATTACGTGCGCCTGACCATCGCCGACACCGGCAGCGGCATGCCGGCCGAGGTGGTGGATCGCGCCTTCGATCCCTTTTTCACCACCAAGCCCATTGGCCAGGGCACTGGTCTGGGCCTGTCGATGCTCTATGGCTTCATCAAGCAGTCGGGTGGTCAGGTGACCCTGGAGAGCGAATTGGGTAGCGGCACCCGGGTCAGCCTCTGGCTGCCCTGTGCCCAGCCCGAGCGGCCGGCGGCGAGCGACACGCCCCAGGCGGCCATCGCCCAGAGCCGGGGCGAGCGGCTGCTGCTGGTGGAGGACGATGTTTCGGTGCGGCTGCTGCTACGCGAGATGCTCACCGAGTTGGGCTACCGCGTGCGCACCGCCTCCAGTGCCTCGGCGGCGCTCACCCTGGTCGACGGCGATATGCCCTGTGACCTGCTGATCACAGATCTCGGCCTGCCGGATCTCGACGGAGCTGAGCTGGCAGCGCGCCTGCGCGAACGCTGGCCGAAGCTACCGGTGCTATTCGTCAGCGGTCACGCCGAGCGGCCGACCCCGAATGGCGAGCTCTCGCTGGCCAAGCCGTTCCAGATCGATGCGCTTGCACGATTGCTGCGCCAACTGCTCGATTGACCTAGGGCCGGAAGACCTTTCCGGTCACCAGGTCGCGAATCACGCTGGGATTCTTGCGCCCACCTAGTTCGCCCATGAGGATGCCGTCCAGGTTATCAGCAAAGTACTGCTGGACACGCAGCCGGGTGCGCGCGGCCGGGCGGCCGGCGGGATTGGCCGAGGTGGAGATCAGCGGACCGGTCAGGGCGCAGAGTTCGCCCACCAGGGGATGCTCGGAGACCCGCAACGCCACGGTGGCGTGAGCGCCGGTCACCCAGCCAGGCAGGCGATTGTGGTGCGGCACCAGCCAGGTGTTGGGCCCCGGCCAGGTGCTGGCCAGTTTGGCCAGGGAAGCCTCCGGCAGATCGTGGAGCAGGAAGTCGAACTGGCGGATGTTGTCGGCCACGAGGATCAGACCCTTTTCCATCGGTCGCCGCTTGAGCATCAGCAGGCGATAGACCGCGGCCTGATCCCATGGATCGCAGCCCAGGCCCCAGACGGCCTCGGTGGGGTAGGCCAGGACGCCCCCCTCGCGCACGATTCGCGCCGCCTGCCGCACTCGCCAGCTGTTATGCATCGCCTAGCCTCCGCCAAATCCCTGAAGTCTACCCCAGCGCGCTGCCGATGCCAGTCATGCGCCACCAGCCGAGTCGACTCTAGCTGCCCTGCTGCGCCACTACCCGGCCGTCCAGCTCCAGCTCGGTCAGCTGGACCAGTATCTCCGGCAGCGACAGGCCGCTCAGCCACACCGGCTCTTCGCTGTCGAGCGGTCCGGCGATCAGGTGGCGCAGCAGGGGATGATCCTCCACTGCCGCGGCCGCAGCGAGCGGGGCCAGGCTGCACCAACCTTGCAAGGCTTCGAGGATGTGTTCCACGCCTTCCACCAATTGCGCGCCCTCGCGGATCAGCTGATGACAGCCGCGGGCACCGGGATGATAGATGGAGCCGGGCAGGGCGAACACCTCGCGGCCCTGCTAGGCGGCCAGTCGCGCGGTGATCAGCGAACCGCTGGAGGGACTGGCCTCCACCACCAGGGTACCTAGGCTGAGGCCGCTGATGATCCGGTTGCGCCGTGTGAAGTTGGCGGCCTGGAGGGTGCAATCCAGCGGTAATTCCGAAACCAGCGCGCCACCCTCGGCCAGCAGGCGCCGGGCAAGACCCAGGTACCGACGTGGATGGAGCTGCCGCAAGCCAGTGCCCAGCACGGCGGCCGTGCCGCCGCTGGCATCCAGGGCGCCCTGATGCGCCGCGCCATCGATGCCCAGCGCCAGGCCACTGGTGATACAGAGGTCAGCCGCGGCTAGGCTTTGGGCGAAACGCCGGGCATTGTCCAGCCCCTGGGCACTGACCTGGCGACCAGGGCCAGTGGCGGCCATTCGAGCAACTCGACCTGTCCTTCGACGAACAGCAGCGGGGTGGATCGGCGATTTCGGCCAGCAACGCCGGATAGCGGTCGTCACCCAGGCAGAGCAGGTGGCGTTCGGGGCCGTCCAGCCAGGCCAGCGCCTCATCGACCCGTTCGCGGGTTGCCGGGCTACGGCGGGCACCCGCAGCTAACGCCGGCAGACGCAGGGCACGCCAGGCCGAGGCGGGGGCATTGAGGGCGGCAGCGACGCTGCCAAAGGCATCCAGCAGCAGGCGCTGGCGCACCGCGCCGAGTTCCGGTAGGGCATGCAGGCGAAGCCGGGCGTCCAGCTCGGTAGGGGAGAGGCTGGCCATGGTGTCATCCTTGAGGGGTGGCCGGTCGCCGTCCTGGCGACCCGAAGGGGTTAGGGGTTACGCACCTTGTCCATGATCGCAAGTTGGCGGGTGGCAGTCAGGATGAGGCCGTAGCTGATCTTGTCGTAGGTGCGAAACACCATCAGCAGGCCGGCGCGCTCGTCGGGGATCTTCACCAGCTCGCCGGTGATGCGATCGCGCACCGTCTCGCCGGTCTTGTTGACCGCCAGCACATTGCCTTCGGTTAGCCCATCGCGGGTGCCCTTGTTCAGGGTCACCACATCGAATTGGCCGACCTGGGTGACGCCACGGGGCACGTCGAGGATCAGCCCGCTGATGTCACGCGCCGGCGCGCTGGGCATGAAGGTGGAATTCACTAGCCGCTCCTCGGTGGGGAACAGCCGGTCGCCCAGGCGCACCTCCTGGGTGGTGCGGGTCAGCCGCAGGGTGGCGATGTCGCCTTCCTGGGTAACCAGATCGGCGCTGCCAATGAAGTCGCCGTTGATGCCGAGGAAGGCGCCGGTCTTGGGATCGACATAGGTCTTGCCCTGGCGATAGATGCCATAGGCCGAGACGCCCGGTTGCAGCTTGCCGCGCACATAGATGCGATCGCCGGCGCCGCTCACCACCCGCTCGGCGTTGCCGGCCACCACATAGGGCGCCGCCTGGAATTGTTCGGCCGAATCGATGGCGCGATTCTGCAGCAGGAAGCTGTTGACCGCTTCCAGCGGAATGGCCGGGATGGCTTCGGCGATGGGCGTGCTGCGCACCGTGGGCGACAGCTTGACCGTGCCGCGCGAGGCGCCGCGGTTGAGCTGCAGACGCGGCTGACCGTCGACATAGCTCAGTACCAGGGTATCGCCGGGATAGATGAGGTGGGGATTCTTGATCTGCGGATTGGCCTGCCAGATCTCCGGCCATTCCCAGGGCTTGCTGAGGAATCTGGCGGAGATGTCCCAGAGAGTATCGCCGCGGACCACGGTATAGCTTTCCGGATGATCCTGTCGCAGGGTGACCGCCGCGTACGCCGACTGCAGGGCGCCCGCTGCAACCAGCGCTAGGGCGAACAAAGATTTCCTCATGCGTCGAATCCCTTTACACTTAGCTTTGAAGAACCGTCTTCACGCAAACGTCGGGGAATCGCCCCAGTCGTGCCCTGATCGCCACCTTTGTCGGCACCGGGCAGCGCAGGCGCTCATCCCCGTCGACCGACGTCATCCACCATTCGGGACCAGCCCGAGCCGGGTGGAAACAACGCTGCGGCATCTTAGCAGCGCCCCTTGACTGTATTCCACAAGTGCCCTCAACGCCATGGCGATCCTAGACATCCTCGAATTCCCCGATCCCCGCCTGCGCACCGTCGCCAAGCCCATCGACACGGTGGACGACGCCCTACGCCAGACCATCGACGACATGTTCGAGACCATGTACGAAGCGCCCGGCATCGGTCTGGCCGCCACCCAGGTCAACGTCCATCGCCGCCTGGTGGTGATCGACGTCAGCGAAGACAAGAGCGAACCCCTGGTCTTCATCAATCCCGAGGCCGAGCCGCTCACCCAGGAACTGGGCGAGTACCAGGAAGGCTGCCTGTCGATCCCCGGTTTCTACGAAAAGGTCTGCCGCCCCGAGCGCGTCCGGGTCAAGGCCCTGGACCGCGACGGCAAGCCGTTCGAGCTGGAATGCGACGGCCTGCTGGCGGTGTGCATCCAGCACGAGATCGATCACCTCGACGGCAAGCTGTTCGTCGACTATCTGTCGCCGCTCAAGCGCGATCGCATCAAGAAGAAGCTCGAAAAGCAGCAGCGCCACAAGGCCTGATCGCCCTGGCGGACGGCGTCATCGGCGTCCGCCGCTCGCCCTTTCCGCCAGGTCCGCCATGTCCAGATCCCTTCGCCTCGTCTTCGCCGGAACCCCGGAATTCGCCGCCGTGCACCTGCAGGCGCTGATCGACGCCGGTTATCCCATCGCCGCCGTCTACACCCAGCCGGATCGCCCCGCCGGGCGTGGCCAGAAACTGGCCATGAGTCCGGTCAAGCAGCTGGCGCTGAGCCACGGCATCCCCGTGCAGCAGCCGCCGACCCTGCGCGATCCCGCCGCCCAGGCCACCCTGGCGGCGCTGGAACCCGATCTGCTGGTGGTGGTGGCCTACGGCCTGATCCTGCCCCAGGCGGTGCTCGACATCCCGCGCCTGGGCTGCATCAACAGCCATGCCTCGCTGCTGCCGCGCTGGCGCGGCGCAGCGCCCATCCAGCGCGCCCTGGAAGCCGGCGATGCCGAGTCCGGGGTCACCGTGATGCGCATGGAAGCCGGTCTGGATACCGGCCCCATGCTGAGCAAGGTGACCACGCCGCTGACCGCCACGGATACCGGTGGCAGCCTGCACGATCGCCTGGCCGCGCTGGGCGCCGCCGCCGTGGTCCAGGCGCTGCCGGGCCTGGCCGACGGCAGTCTGCAGGGTGAGGTGCAGGACGACAACCTGGCCACCTACGCCCACAAGCTCAACAAGGACGAGGCCCGGCTGGACTGGGGTCGTCCGGCGGTGGACCTGGAGCGGCGCATCCGCGCCTTTGATCCCTGGCCGCTGTGCCACACCGCCCTGGCCGGCGAACCGCTCAAGGTCTGGGCCGCGGAACTGGCCGAAGGGCAGGGCGTGGCGGGCATGGTGCTCGACGCCGATCGCGCTGGCCTGCTGGTCGCCTGTGGCGAGGGCGCCCTGCGCCTGACCCGCCTGCAGCTGCCCGGTGGCAAGCCACTGGGCTTCGCCGATCTCTACAACGCCCGTCGCGAGCGCTTCGCCCCCGGTCAGGTGCTGGGTCTATGAATCCGCGCCTGGCGGCCACCCGCGCCCTGGCGGCGGTGCTTGCCGGCCGCGCCTCCCTCGGTAGCAGCCTGCCCGAGCAACTGGCCAAGGTCGATCCGCGTGACCGCGCCCTGGCCCAGGATCTGGCCTTTGGTACCGCGCGCTGGCAGCCGCGCCTGTCGCTGCTGGCAGAAAAGCTCCTGCAAAAGCCCTTCAAGGCCGGCGACCGCGATCTCGAAGCCCTGCTGCTGATCGGGCTCTACCAGCTGTTCCATACCCGCATCCCGGCCCATGCCGCCATCGGCGAGACGGTGGGCTGCGTCGACAAGCTGAAGAAATCCTCGGCCAAGGGCCTGCTCAACGCCGTGCTGCGCCGCGCCCAGCGCGAATACGACAGCCTGCTGCCGGCCCTGGAGCATGATCCGGCCGCGCGCCTGGCTCATCCGCGCTGGTTGCAGAAGACGCTCAAGGCACGCTGGCCGGAGCAGTGGGAAGCCATCGCCACGGCCAACAACCTGCATCCGCCACTGATCCTCAGGGTCAATCGCCGTCAGGGCAGTCGCGACAGCTATCTGGCCGAGCTGGCCGCCGCCGGCATCGAGGCCGTGCCCTGCGTCTTCAGCGCCGACGGCATCCGCCTGCTGCAGCCCCAGGACGTCACCGCCCTGCCGGGCTTTGCCACGGGGCGTCTCAGCGTGCAGGACGAAGCCGCCCAGCTGGCTGCCGAACTCTTGGAACTGGCGCCCGGCCAGCGGGTGCTGGACGCTTGCGCCGCGCCCGGTGGCAAGACCTGCCACCTGCTGGAACGCCAACCGGCCCTGGTCGAGGTGGTGGCGCTGGACGCCGATGCCGGCCGTCTGGAGCGGGTCGAGCAGAATCTGGCACGCCTGGGCCTCACCGCCCGCACCCTGGCCGCCGACGGCCGCGCCGTGGCCGACTGGTGGGACGGCACGCCCTTCCAGCGCATCCTGCTGGACGCCCCCTGCAGCGCTACCGGGGTGATCCGCCGCCATCCGGACATCAAGCTGACCCGCCAGGCCAGCGACATCGCGCCCCTGGTGCAGCTGCAGGGCGAACTGTTGGACGCCCTCTGGCCGACGCTGGAAGTCGGCGGCATCCTGGTCTATGCCACCTGTTCGGTGCTACCGGAAGAAAACAGCGACAACCTCGCCGCCTTTCTCGCCCGCACCCCGGGCGCCCGCGAGCTGGATATCCCCGCCCCCTGGGGCCTCGCCCAGCCCCACGGCCGCCAGCTCCTGCCGCAGCCCGAAGGCCACGACGGCTTCTATTACTGCAAGCTGATCAAGATCGCCAAGTAGGAATCCCGCCATGCTCGAATCCCTGGAGAAAATGCTCGCTCGCGGCCAGGACAACGCCCTGCTCAGGTTCGGTCTGGGCAAGGGCTATCTGGATGCCGGGGAGCCCGCGCGGGCGATCGAGCACCTGGCGCGCTGCGTCGAATTCGATCCGGCCTACTCGGCGGCCTGGAAGCTGCTGGGCAAGGCCCATGAGGAAAGTAGCGACCTGGCCAGCGCCGAGGCAGCCTGGACCCAGGGCCTGCAGGCGGCGCAAGCCAGGGGCGACAAGCAGGCGGAAAAGGAGATGACGGTGTTTCTCAAGCGCCTGGCGCGGCGCGCTCAGTCCTGATCGCGCAGGAACCTCAGGCCCGCGCCGTCGGCGTCGGTGCGCATGACTTCCATGGTCACCTTGGGCGCTTCGATCGGCAGATCGAGTACCTGACCGACCACCCGGGTGCCCTGCGGCAGCCGGGTCAGCTCGGGGTGCACCACATAGACGCCGCCATCGGACAGGTCGCGGGTCTCACCGACGATCTCGCCATCCGGATAGGCGATCCACAGCCGGCACTTGAGTGGGGTACGGGTATGTTGGCGCTGATCGCGCGAATTCATCGCCTGACTCCCTGGCTTGGGCGCTCCCTTGAGATCCGGGCAGCTTCCGGCAAAGCCCTGCGCCTGTCAGCCGCGCGCCGACCGAACGGTCCTGGCGAAGCGCCGAGCGATAGGTCATGGGACCACCGTGCGCCATTCAGGTCCCGGGCATGACCCGGGCGGGCAAGGGGCCTAGTACCACTTCTCCTCGCCGTCCGGACGATTCTTGAACCTCTTCATGCTCCACATGTACTGGGTCGGATAGCGCCGCACGTAGCCGGCCAGCACCTCGCTCATGGCGGCCACCGAGACCTCCGGATCCGGGTCGTACATGGCCGGCGGCGCGGCTTCCAGGATCACCTTGTAGCCGCTTCCGTCTGCCAGGCGCACGGCATGGAAGAACACCCCGCGGGCCTTGCCGCGCGCCAGCAGCGAGGGCACGAACTTGCTGGTCAGGGCGGTGGTGCCGAGGAAAGGCACGAACAGCCCGGCGCTGCGACTCGGCTCGGGATCGGCCGGAATCCCCACGGCGCCGCCGCGACGGACTTCCTTGATCACGCTGATGATGCCTTCCGGGGTAGAGGGCGCCACGCGGTTGCCCAGTTGGACCCGCTGGCGCTTGAGCAGGTCGTCCACCGCCTTCAGCTTGGGCGGCCGATAGAAGATGATCGGCTTGGCATGGGAGCAGTAGAAGTGGTTGAGCAACTCCCAGTTGCCCAGGTGGCTGGTGATGCCCACCACGCCATCGCCGGAGGCCAGGGCTTCCTGGAGGACGTCCATGCCTTCCACCTCGCGCACCAGGCGCAGGGAACGCTGGGGCGACCAGATCCAGGCGCAGGCGCTCTCGGTCAGGGTCTTGCCGATGCCGCGCAGGCACTCGCGCGACAGCCGTTCCAGGCCGGCGGCGTCGAGTTCGGGGAAACAGTGGGCGAGGTTGATGCGGGTAACCTTGCTAGCGCGGGTCGGCAGCTTCCACATGCACCAGCCGATGAATCCACCCAGGCGCTGGACCAATGGCCAGGGCAGCAGGGCGAAAAGGCGCAGGAAGGCGATCATCAGCGCGCCTTTGAATCTTTCCAAAAGAGGGACTCCTGTCTGAATGCACCGACAGTTTAGCGTCTACAAGTCCCGGAAACGTTAAGAAAGCGTAAGGTTCGCGCCAACTGGCGCCTATACATTCGACTTTTCCTGCAGTTCTGCCGACGAAGCCGCCAATTCGGCATGGCGGTCGCAATCGAGGGTGTGGTCCATCACCAGGCCCATGGCCTGCATGAAGGCATAGCAGATCGTCGGACCGATAAAGGTGAAACCAGCCCGCTTGAGCGCCTTGCTCATGGCCTCGGCTTCCGGGGTGATCGCCGGCACCTCCTGGCGATCGCGAAAGTGGTTGATCCTAGGCGCGCCGCCGACAAAGGACCACAGCCAGCCGGAAGGGTCTTCGAGTCTCAGCCAGGCCTGGGCATTCTGACGAGCGGCGCGCAGCTTGGCGCCATTGCGGATGATGCCCGGGTCCTGCATCAGCACGGCGATCTCGGCATCGCTCAGCTGCGCCAGGCGCGCGGGATCGAAGCCATGCAGCACCTGACGATAGCGCTCGCGTTTCTTCAGCACGGTGATCCACGACAGTCCGGCCTGAAAGCCTTCCAGCAGGAGGAATTCGAAGAGCACCGCCGGATCGCGCTGGGGCACGCCCCATTCATGGTCGTGATACTCGATGTACAGCGGATCGGCGGTGCACCAGAAACAACGCGGCATGGCGAAGGCTCGGTCGAGAAGGGAGGGCCTCACCTTAGCGCAATTGCCAGGCAGAGGAGACAAGCCCAACGGCCTCGCCAGGCGCTTTTCCCCATTACCAGGTTGTCAGCGTATCGCAGCCATGGCGGCGATAGACCGTAGGTTGGGTTGAGACGGCTCCATCGTCGAAGCCCAACCTGGCCGGCGTCCCAAGACAATGGTGGGCTTCGCTACGCTCGACCCAACCTACGCAGGCCCCCGGTCGCGATAACGGGAGCAGGCACTTTCCCGCCGGGCAGCCCCAAGCCCCCATGCGGTCACCCCCGGCTTTCAGCTATACTCCCCGGCTTTTCGTCGCAGCCGAACGGGTATTTTTCGTGAGCCAGTCCAAGCCCACCGTGCGCACCTTCCAAGACTTGATCCTGGCCTTGCAGCAATACTGGGCCGAGCAGGGCTGCGTGGTACTCCAGCCCTATGACATGGAAGTCGGCGCCGGTACCTTCCACACCGCCACCTTCCTGCGCGCCATCGGTCCCGAGACCTGGAACGCCGCCTATGTGCAGCCCAGCCGCCGCCCCACCGACGGCCGCTACGGCGAGAACCCCAATCGCCTGCAGCACTACTACCAGTTCCAGGTGGTCCTCAAGCCCAACCCGGACAACTTCCAGGAGCTCTACCTCGGCTCCCTGGCCGCCATCGGCCTGGATCCGCTGGTGCACGACGTGCGCTTCGTCGAGGACAACTGGGAATCGCCCACCCTGGGCGCCTGGGGTCTGGGCTGGGAAGTCTGGCTCAACGGCATGGAAGTCACCCAGTTCACCTACTTCCAGCAGGCGGGCGGTATCGAGTGCTATCCGGTGACCGGCGAGATCACCTATGGCCTCGAACGCCTGGCCATGTACCTGCAGGGCGTGGACTCGGTCTACGACCTGATCTGGGCCGACGGCCCCTTCGGCACCGTGACCTACGGCGACGTCTTCCACCAGAACGAGGTGGAGCAGAGCACCTACAACTTCGAGCACGCCAATGTGCCCAAGCTGTTCGAGCTGTTCGACTTCTACGAGTCCGAGGCCAATCGCCTGATCGCCCTGGACCTGCCGCTGCCCACCTACGAGATGGTGCTCAAGGCCTCCCACACCTTCAACCTGCTGGACGCCCGCCGCGCCATCTCGGTGACCGAGCGCCAGCGTTACATCCTGCGCGTGCGCACCCTGGCGCGCAGCGTCGCCCAGGGCTACTTCAAGGCCCGTGCCCGGCTGGGCTTCCCGCTGGCCAGCCCCGCGCTGCGTGACGAGGTCCTGGGTCGCGACGATGTCCAGGCGCTGCTCAAGGAGGGCGAATGATGAGCACCACTCTGGATTTCCTGGTCGAACTGGGTACCGAAGAACTGCCACCCAAGGCGCTCAAGACCCTGGGCGACAGCTTTCTCGCCGGTATCGAGAAGGGCCTCAAGCAGGCCGGTCTCGGCTATGCCAGCGCCCGCGCCTATGCCGCGCCGCGCCGCCTGGCCGTGCTGGTCGAAGCCCTGCAGACCCAGCAGCCCGAGCGTAGCGTCAACCTGGACGGTCCGCCGCTCCAGGCCGCCTTTGGCGCCGATGGCCAGCCGACCCAGGCGGCCCTGGGCTTCGCCCGCAAGTGTGGCGTCGACATCAGCGCCATCGATCGCAGCGGCCCCAAGCTGAGATTCTCCCAGAGCATTCCTGGTCAGCCGGCGGCCAGCCTGCTGCCTGGCATCGTCGAAGCCTCCCTGGCCGAGCTGCCGATTCCCAAGCGCATGCGCTGGGCCGCCCGCCGCGAGGAATTCGTCCGTCCCACCCAGTGGCTGGTGATGCTGCTGGGTGACGAGGTGATCGACTGCGAGATCCTCACCCGCCGTGCCGGCCGTGAGTCCCGCGGCCATCGCTTCCACCATCCAGAGGCCGTGCGCATCAGCGCCCCGGCCCACTACGCCGCCGACCTGCGCGCCGCCCATGTGCTGGCCGACTTCGCCGAGCGCCGCCAGCTGATCGAATCCCGCGTAGCCGAGCTGGCCACGGCGGAGCAGGGCAGCGCCGTGGTGCCGCCCGCGCTGCTGGACGAGGTGACCGCCCTGGTGGAATGGCCGGTGCCGCTGGTGTGCGCCTTCGAGGAACGTTTCCTCGAGGTGCCCCAGGAAGCCCTGATCACCACCATGCAGGACAACCAGAAGTACTTCTGCCTGCTGGACGCCCAGGGCAAGCTGCTGCCGCGCTTCATCACCGTGGCCAACCTGGAGAGCAAGGATCCGGCGCAGATCGTCAGCGGCAACGAGAAGGTGGTCCGTCCCCGTCTCACCGACGCCGAGTTCTTCTTCAAGCAGGATCAGAAGCAGCCGCTGGAAAGCTTCAACGAGCGCCTCAAGAACGTGGTCTTTCAGGCCCAGCTCGGCACCGTCTACGACAAGGCCCAGCGCGTCGCCGCCCTGGCCGCCTTTATCGCCGAACGCATCGGTGGTGATGCCGAGCGCGCCCACCGCGCCGGCGTGCTCGCCAAGTGCGACCTGGCCACCGAGATGGTCGGCGAATTCCCCGAGATGCAGGGCATCGCCGGCTACTACTACGCCAGGAAGGGCGGCGAGGCCGAAGACGTGGCCCTGGCGCTCAACGAGCAGTACATGCCGCGCGGCGCCGGCGCCGAATTGCCGCAGACCCTGACCGGCGCGGCCGTGGCCCTGGCCGACAAGCTCGACACCCTGGTCGGCATCTTCGGCATCGGCATGCTGCCCACGGGCAGCAAGGACCCCTTCGCCCTGCGCCGTCAGGCCTTGGGCGTGCTGCGCATCCTCATCGAGAAGGGACTGGAGCTGGATCTGCCAGCCGCCGTCGCCTTCGCCATCGCCGGCTATGGCGAGCGGGTCAAGGCTGCCGGCCTGCAGGAGCAGGTGCTGGACTTCGTCTTCGACCGTTTGCGCGCCCGCTACGAGGACGAAGGCATCGACACCGCCGCCTACCTGGCCGTGCGCGCCCTGCATCCGGCCTCGGCGCTGGACTTCGACCAGCGCGTCCAGGCCGTGCAGGCCTTCCGTCGCCTGCCCGAGGCCGAGGCCCTGGCCGCCGCCAACAAGCGCGTCTCCAACCTGCTCGGCAAGTTCGCGGGCCAGGTCGCGGCCCAGGCCGATGCCGCCCTGTTCGAGACCGATGCCGAGCGCACCCTGGCCGCCGCCATCGCCGAGGCCGAGCAGGATGCCGCACCCCTGGCCGAGGCCCGTCGCTATGGCGCAGCCCTGGAGCGCCTGGCCAGTCTGCGCGCCCCGGTGGATGCCTTCTTCGACGAGGTGCTGGTCAACGCCGAGGACGAGCGCGTCCGTGCCAATCGCTATGCGCTGCTCGCCCACCTGCGTGGCCTGTTCCTCGGCATCGCCGACATCTCGGTGCTGGGCTAGGGCATGAAACTGATCGTGCTGGACCGCGACGGCGTCATCAATGTCGATTCCGATGACTACGTACGCAGCGCCGAGCAGTGGCAACCGCTGCCCGGCAGCCTCGCGGCTATCGCCCGGCTGAACCGGGCCGGTTGGCAGGTGGCCGTGGCCACCAACCAGTCGGGTCTGGCGCGTGGTTACTTCACGGAAGGCGACCTGGCGGCCATGCACGAGAAATTGCAGCGGCTGCTGGCGGAGGAGGGCGGTCGGGTCGACCTGATCCTTCACTGCCCCCATGGCCCGGAAGCGGGCTGCGACTGCCGCAAGCCGCTGCCCGGCCTGTTTCGCGACATCGCCCACCACTATGGCCGTACCGACCTGGACGGTGTCCCGGTGGTGGGCGACAGCCTGCGCGATCTGGAAGCCGGCGCGGCCCTCGGCTGTACGCCCTACCTGGTGCGTACCGGCAAGGGCGAGCGCACCCTGGCCAAGCCTTTGCCGTCCGGTACCCGGGTCTTCGCCGACCTGGCGGCGGTAGCTGATCATCTGCTCGAGGAAGCGCCCTGATGCGGCTCTTGCGTACCCTGTTGTTCTATGTGCTGCTGGGGACCAGCGGCATCCTCTGGTCCTGCGTCAGCCTGCTGATCGCGCCCTTCCTGGCCTATCGCGCCCGCTATCGGCTGGTGGTCAAGGCCTGGACCGGTTTCGCGGTCTGGCTGGCCAAGGTCATCTGCGGCATCCGCTACGAGATCGACGGCCTGGAAAACGTCCCGGCGCAGCCCTGCGTGATCGTGGCCAACCACCAGAGCACCTGGGAAACCTTCTTCCTGTCCGCCCAGTTCGAGCCCACCTCCCAGGTGATCAAGCGCGAATTGCTCAGGATTCCCTTCTTCGGCTGGGCCTTCTCGCTGCTCAAGCCCATCGCCATCGACCGTGACAACGGCAAGCTGGCCCTGCAGCAACTGACCGAACAGGGCGGCCGCTATCTCGCCCAGGGCTGCTGGGTACTGATCTTTCCCCAGGGTACCCGCATCGATTACGGCCAGATGGGCAAGTTCTCCCGCGGTGGCGCCGCCCTGGCCTGCAGCCTCAACGTGCCCATCCTGCCCATCGCCCACGATGCCGGCGCCTACTGGCCCAATCGCTCCTGGATCAAGTCGCCGGGGACCATCAAGGTCAGCATCGGCCCGCTGCTCTATCCCCAGGGCCAGGATCCCCGCGCCATCGTCGATCTCAATGCGCGCTGCTTCGCCTTCATCGAGCAGGCCCTGGCGCCCAAGCCCGATGCCAACCCGGCCGAGCGCTGCGTAGTCTGATCGCCAGGCCGCAAGGCCTGGCTATTTCCACCTCTTTTCCTCCCTTTTCCCACAGACTTATCCACAGGCTGTACCGGGCTTTTCGCGTCTTCGAATTTTAGCCTGCTAGCGCGGATCGACCTTCATCCACAAGTACCGACAAGCTTATTCCCAGGCTTATCCACAGGAACGTCCTTTATATCCTGTGTCTCTATGCCGCATGGCACGGCCCCTTTACGTCTATTTTCGGCGTTGATCAAAAGCGGCTGAGGAAAACTATCCACAAAACCTTCGGCTATAAGATGAACGGCGCTTGTTGTCGTGGAACGAAACGGCGCGACTCTCTAGCCAGAATGTTTTCCACAAAAAAGCCCCGCATGGCGGGGCTTGTGCATAACCGGAGTCGATCAGACGTCGAGGTTCGATACCGCCAGGGCGTTGCTCTCGATGAAGTCGCGACGCGGCTCCACGTGGTCGCCCATCAGGGTATTGAAGATCTGGTCGGCGGCTACGGCATCCTCGATGGTTACCTGCAGCATGCGGCGCACGTTCGGGTCCATGGTGGTTTCCCACAGCTGATCCGGATTCATCTCACCCAGGCCCTTGTAGCGCTGGATATTGAATCTCTTGCTGGTCTCGTTCATCAGCCATTCCCAGGCTTCCTTGAAGGTGCTGACCGGGCGACGGCGTTCACCGCGCTTGGCATAGGCGCCTTCTTCCAGCAGGTTGTCCAGCTGGGCGGCCAGCTCGGTCACCAGGCGGTAGTCGTTGCTGCCGAAGAAATCCCGGTTGAAGGTGACGTAGCTGGACAGGCCATGGGCGCGGGTTTCCACCTCTGGTAGCCATAGGCCTCGCTCGCGGTCCTCGCGCAAACTGACGCGGTAGGTAGTGCCAGAGCGCTCGGAGGTCTGCAGGCGTGCGCTAAGGCCTTCCA
Source organism: Pseudomonas sp. SHLD1 (assembly GCF_028640935.1). NCBI lineage: Bacteria > Pseudomonadati > Pseudomonadota > Gammaproteobacteria > Pseudomonadales > Pseudomonadaceae > Pseudomonas > Pseudomonas sp. SHLD1. The sequence goes on along the minus strand of NZ_JAQZAD010000006.1, from coordinate 498,536 downwards.
GCCACTGACGCATCGCCGCTTCATCGGCCAGCTGATCGACACCGACCCGCGGCAGGTACAGCAGGTGTTCGCTGACGGCGGCCGGATACAGCCGCGACAGGCGCTTGAAGGTCTTCATCACCTGGCGATAGCTGTTCACCAGCTTCTCGAGTTCCACGCCGGACAGGCCCGGGGCATTCTCGTTGACGTGCAGGCTGGCTTCTTCCAGGGCGGTCTGGGTCAGGTATTCCTCCATCGCCTCGTCGTCCTTGATGTATTGCTCCTGCTTGCCACGCTTCACCTTGTACAGCGGCGGCTGGGCGATGTAGATGTAGCCCCGCTCGATCAGCAGCGGCATCTGGCGGAAGAAGAAGGTCAGCAGCAGGGTACGGATGTGCGATCCGTCCACATCGGCATCGGTCATGATGATGATGTTGTGGTAGCGCAGCTTGTCGATGTTGAATTCTTCGCGACCGATGCCGCAGCCCAGCGCGGTGATCAGGGTGCCCACCTCCTGGGAGGAGAGCATCTTGTCGAAGCGCGCCTTCTCGACGTTGAGGATCTTGCCCTTGAGCGGGAGGATCGCCTGGGTGCGCCGGTTGCGGCCCTGCTTGGCCGAACCACCGGCGGAGTCACCCTCCACGATGTAGAGTTCGGACAGCGCCGGGTCCTTCTCCTGGCAGTCCGCCAGCTTGCCCGGCAGGCCGGCGATGTCCAGGGCGCCCTTGCGGCGGGTCATCTCGCGCGCCTTGCGCGCCGCTTCCCGGGCCCGGGCCGCGTCGATCATCTTGCCGACCACCGCCTTGGCTTCGTTGGGGTTCTCCAGCAGGAAGTCGGAGAAGTGCTTGCCCATCTCCTGTTCCACCGCGGTCTTCACCTCGGAGGAGACCAGCTTGTCCTTGGTCTGGGAGGAGAACTTGGGATCCGGCACCTTGACCGAGATGATGGCGGTCAGGCCTTCACGGGCGTCGTCACCGGTGGTGGCCACCTTGAACTTCTTGGCCAGGCCCTCGGCCTCGATGTAGCTGTTCAGGTTGCGCGTCAGCGCCGAGCGAAAGCCCGCCAGGTGGGTGCCGCCATCGCGCTGGGGAATGTTGTTGGTGAAGCAGAGGATGTTCTCGTTGAAGCTGTCGTTCCACTGCAGCGCCACTTCCACGCCGACGCCATCGTCTTCGCGCTGCACCTGGAAATGGAATACCTCGTTCACCGCGGTCTTGTTGGTGTTCAGGTAATCGACGAAGGCGCGCAGACCGCCCTCGTACTTGAACAACTCTTCCTTGCCACTGCGCTCGTCGCGCAGGACGATGCCGACGCCGGAGTTGAGGAAGGACAGTTCGCGAATCCGCTTGGCCAGGATGTCCCAGCTGAACTGGATGTTGTTGAAGGTCTCGGCGGACGGCTTGAAATGCACCTGGGTACCGGTGGTGTCGGTCTCGCCAATCACCGCCAGCGGCGCCTGGGGCACGCCGTGCACATAGACCTGCTCCCACAGCTGGCCGGCGCGGCGAATGGTCAGCCGCAGCTCCTCGGACAGGGCGTTCACCACCGAGACGCCCACGCCGTGCAGGCCGCCGGACACCTTGTAGGTGTTGTCGTCGAACTTACCGCCGGCGTGCAGCACGGTCATGATGACCTCGGCCGCCGAAACGCCTTCTTCCTTGTGGATGTCCACCGGGATGCCACGGCCGTTGTCGCGCACGGTGATGGATTCATCCATGTGGATGGTGATGCTGATCTCGCTGCAGAAGCCGGCCAGGGCCTCGTCGATGGAGTTGTCCACCACCTCGAAGACCATGTGGTGCAGGCCGGTGCCATCATCGGTGTCGCCGATGTACATGCCGGGGCGCTTGCGCACGGCATCCAGTCCCTTCAGCACCTTGATGCTGGAAGAGTCGTAGGTATTGGTCTCGCTCATGCTTGGCTCCCGCTAGTGTGGGTCTGCTTGATATGGCCGTGTTCCACGTGAAACACGCTGACCTCTGTCTCCGGCCGCCAGGCGGCCTGTAGCGTCTCGCGCTCGACACAGGTGATGAAGACTTGGCACTCCAGTGCCTCCAGCAGCCGGCACAAGGCCAGCCGGTGTCCCTCGTCCAGTTCCGAGGGCAGGTCGTCGATGAGATAGACGCACTGGCCCCGCTTGACCTGGTTGACCAACCGCCCCTGGGCGATGCGCAACGCGCAGACCACCAGCTTCTGCTGGCCGCGCGACAGGATGTCTGCCGCGTTGTGGTTGCCGATGCGGATCCGCAGGTCGGCGCGCTGGGGCCCGGCCTGGGTATGCCCCAGCTGCAGATCCCGCGGCAGACTGTCCGCCAGCACCTCGCGCAGATCGCGCTCGCGGTCCCAGCCGCGGTAGTAGCTCAGGGTCAGCCCGTCGAGCTGGATCAGCTCGGCCAGTACCGCGGTGAATTCCGGCTTCAGACGCTGGATATAGGCCTGGCGAAAGCCATCAATCTCGGCGCTGGCCAGGGCCAGTTCCTGATCCCAGGCGGCCTGCGCCGCAGGGTCGATTTTACCACGTCTGAGCCAGTGATTCCGCTGCCTGAGCGCCTTTTGCAGGCGTTGCCATAGCGGCAGAAATCGCTGTTCCTCGTGGAACACACCCCAGTCGAGAAACTGCCGCCTGATCTTGGGGCTGCCTTCGAGCAGCCGGAAGCCGTCGGGGTTGATCAGCTGCAACGGCAGCACCTCGGCCAGCTGCGCCGCGCTGCGGGCATTCTCGCCATTGATGCGGATCTGGTAGTCACCGCCGCGCTCGCGCTGGATGCCCAGGTTGCAGTCCTGGCCACCGGGCAGCCGCACCTGGCCGAACACCGTGCAACTGGCCTGCTCGTGCTGGATGACCGGCGCCAGCTTGGTGCTGCGAAAGGAGCGGGCCAGGCCCAGCAGGTGGATGGCTTCCAGCAGGCTGGTCTTGCCGCTGCCGTTGGCGCCATGCAGGAGGTTGACCCGTGGCGAGGGCTGAAGCGCGACCGCCTGCAGATTGCGCAGGCGGTCGGCGTTGAAGCGGATCAGCGTCATCGAGCGGCGATCAGAGGCGCATCGGCATCACGACATAGGAGGAGTCGTCGTTGCCCGCCTCCTGCAACAGTGCACTGCTGCTGGAATCGGACAGGGTGATCCGCACCTGGTCGGTGGTCATCACGCCCAGCACGTCGAGCAGGTAGCTGACGTTGAAACCGATCTCCAGGCTGCCACCGTCGTAGTCGACCTGCAGCTCTTCCTCGGCCTCTTCCTGCTCCGGGTTGTTGGCCTGGATCTTCATGAAGCCGTTTTCCAGCTGCAGGCGGATACCACGGTACTTCTCGTTGGAGAGAATGGCAGTGCGGCTGAAGGCCTCGCGCAGATGCTGGCGCTCGCCCAGTACCAGCTTGTCGCCATGCCGCGGCAGCACGCGCTCGTAGTCGGGGAACTTGCCGTCCACCAGCTTGGAGGTAAAGGTGAAGTCGCCGGTGGTGGCGCGGATATGGTGCTGGCCAAGGACCACGTTGACCGGCTCTTCCGGTTCGGTGAGCAGGCGCGACAGCTCCAGGATGCCCTTGCGCGGCACGATGACCTGGTGCTTCTCGGCCTGGTCGACATCGGCCTCCAGCATGCACATGGCCAGGCGGTGACCATCGGTGGCCACGGCGCGCAGGCGACCGGTGCTGGCTTCCAGCAGCATGCCGTTAAGGTAGTAGCGCACGTCCTGCTGGGCCATGGCGAAGCCGGTGCGCTCGATCAGGCGGCGCAGGCGGCCCTGGGGAATGCTGAACTTCAGCGAACCCGGACCTTCCTCCACGGTGGGGAAGTCGTTGGCCGGCAGGGTGGACAGGGTGAAGCGACTGCGTCCGGCACGGATCAGCAGCTTCTGCTCCTCGGTGCGGATGTCGATCAGCGCATCGGGCTGCAGGCTCTTGCAGATGTCCATCAGCTTGCGCGCCGGCACGGTGATCTCGCCGGCTTCGGCGGCTTCTTCCAGATCGACCCGGCCAACCAGCTCGACTTCCAGGTCGGTACCGGTCAGCGAGAGGCGCTGGCCTTCCACGACCAGGAGTACGTTGGACAGCACCGGCAGCGTTTGCCGACGTTCCACGACACCGGCCACCAGCTGCAGCGGTTTCAACAGGGCTTCGCGTTGAATGGTGAAATGCATGGTCAGGTCCTTGCCAGGGCCGCGTCCGTCAGGTGGTCAGGGTACGCAGCAGGTTCTTGTAATCCTCGCGGATATCCGCGTCGGATTCCCGAAGTTCGGCGATCTTGCGACAGGCGTGCAACACCGTCGTGTGATCGCGTCCGCCAAAGGCGTCGCCGATTTCCGGCAGGCTGTGATTGGTCAGTTCCTTGGACAGCGCCATGGCGACCTGCCGCGGCCGGGCGACCGAGCGCGAGCGGCGTTTGGACAGCAGATCGGCGATCTTGATCTTGTAGTACTCGGCCGCGGTGCGCTGGATGTTGTCGATACTGACCAGCTTGTCCTGCAGCGCCAGCAGATCCTTGAGCGACTCGCGGATCAGCTCGATGGTGATGTCCCGGCCCATGAAGTGGGCATGGGCGATCACCCGCTTGAGCGCGCCTTCCAGTTCCCGCACGTTGGAACGGATACGCTGGGCGATGAAGAAGGCGGCGTCGTGGGGCAGGTCGACCTTGGCCTGGTCGGCCTTCTTCATCAGGATCGCCACCCGCGTTTCCAGCTCCGGCGGCTCCACCGCCACGGTGAGTCCCCAGCCGAAGCGCGACTTGAGCCGCTCTTCCAGGCCATCGATCTCCTTGGGATAGCGATCGCTGGTGAGAATCACCTGTTGTCCACCTTCGAGCAGGGCATTGAAGGTGTGGAAAAACTCTTCCTGCGAACGCTCTTTGCGGGCGAAGAACTGGATGTCGTCGATCAGCAGCGCATCCACCGAGCGGTAGAAGCGCTTGAATTCATTGATGGCATTGAGCTGCAGCGCCTTGACCATGTCGGCGACGAAGCGCTCCGAATGCAGATAGACGATCTTGGCGTTCGGATTGCGCTTGAGCAGATGATTGCCCACCGCATGCATCAGGTGGGTCTTGCCCAGACCCACGCCCCCATAGAGGAAGAGCGGGTTGTAACCGTGCTTGGGATTGTCCGCCACCTGCCAGGCCGCCGCGCGGGCCAGCTGGTTGGACTTGCCCTCGACGAAGTTCTCGAAGGTAAAGGTGCGGTTCAGATAGTTGGTGTGCTTGAGCGCCCCCTCCACCTGCACGGTACGTTCGGTCTTGACGACCGGCTCGTCGGCCAATTCCGCCGTCACGTCTTCCAGGGCGACGCCCGCGGTGACGATGTCCGACTGGATCGGTTGCGGCGCCTGCACCGGTGGTGGCAGCGGAGCGCTCTGACTGCTCGGCGTCTGGACGGCGCGCGGCTTGTTGCTGCGCTTGCTGCCGATCAGCAAGGACAGCACCGGGGCGATACCGTCGTCGGCATGCTCCTCGAGCAATTCGAGCAGGCGACCCAGGTATTTCTCGTTGACCCAGTCGAGCACGAAGCGGTTGGGCGCGAACACCCGCAGCTCATCCCCTTCCGCTTCCACCTGTAGTGGCCGGATCCAGGTATTGAATTGTTGCGAAGGCAGCTCGTCGCGCAGCACATCCACGCAACGTTGCCAGAGTTCGACCGACACAGCGTCTCCCAAGAACTGGAGCGGCCCGGACGGGCCATGAGCAAACGCCCATTGTATCCCTCCCCATCCGGGTTATCCACATGACTGCGCAGTTTCCCGGCAGATAGCCGCCACCACCGCCATCGCCGGACGCATGACCGTCAGCACTGTGGATAAGGCCGTCTGACCTCTCTGGACAACCGGGGGTTTTTCTCTGTGGATAATCGTGCTGTGCGTAACAGCTCCGCTTATCCACAGTCTCTGGACAGCCTGACCACCTTCGCCCCACCTGTTGAAAACAGACTTTCCGCTGTCGCTCCGACCAGGCTGGATCTGGGCTGCCACGATCTATCCACAGAAAACCGCTGCACCATACATATTCACTTCAACAGTCTTTTAAAACCTTCTGACCTGTTGATTTTATTTACGCATCCGCCTGCCAGCCGGTGCTGGTTGGAAATTGACCTGTACCGAGGCTTTCTCTAGAATCGCCGGTCTCTTTGCGCGGGGCACTCATGCCTTGCCGCTTTCACCTAGGTAAAAGTCCATGAAACGCACCTTCCAACCCAGCACCCTGAAGCGCGCCCGTGTCCACGGTTTCCGTGCTCGTATGGCAACCAAGAACGGCCGTCAGGTTCTCGCCCGTCGCCGTGCCAAAGGCCGCAAGCGTCTGGCGATCTGATTGCCCGGTCAGGTGGTGAGTCAGGGTTTCGGTCGGGACAGGCGCTTACTGAGCTCCCAACAGTTCCAAGCGGTCTTTGACTCTCCCACCCACAAGGCATCCGGCAAGCACCTGCTGCTGCTCGCCCATGCCAATGGGCTCGACCATTCCCGCCTGGGGCTGGTCATCGGCAAGAAAAGCGTCAAGCTTTCTGTCGAGCGCAATCGCATCAAGCGGGTCATCCGGGATTCCTTCCGGCTGAATCAGGACCGCCTGGGCAGCTTCGATCTGGTCTTCGTCGCCCGCAAGGGACTCGGCGAGGTCGACAATCCCGAATTGCACGATCAGCTGCTGCAACTGTGGAAACGTCTCAATCGCCAGGCGAGCAAGACGATTGCCCACCCCATTGACAGTCCCGACGGTGCTCATGCGTAAACCGGCCCTGCTGCTGATTCGCTTCTACCGTTATGCCATCAGCCCCTTGATGGCCAGTCACTGTCGTTTCTATCCGACCTGTTCCGGTTACGCCCTCGAAGCCATCGAGTGCCACGGGCTGCTGCGTGGTGGCTGGCTGACCACACGGCGACTGTGCCGGTGCCATCCCTGGCACTCAGGCGGATACGATCCCGTTCCTCCCGCAAAGAACCCAGCCCCGACCTCTTCGATGGCCGAGTAAACATGGATATCAAGCGCCCGCTACTCATTGCCGCCTTGGCGATCGTGTCCTACACCCTGGTTTTCCAGTGGAACAAGGATTACGGCCAGGGCGATCTGCCCACGGCCAAGACGCAGACCAGCGTCCTGCCGGGCGATACTCCCAACGTGCCCACCGACGTCCCGGCCGATGCCAAGGCAGCTGCCCCGGTGGACAACGCGGCTGCCCAACCGAGCACCGCGCTCATCAAGGTGCGTACCGACGTCCTGGATCTGGCCATCGACCCCCGCGGCGGCGACATCGTCCAGCTCGGCCTGGTGCAGTACCCGAGCCGCCAGGATCATCCCAACGATCCCTTCATGCTGTTCGACAACGGCAGCCAGCGTCTCTACCTGGCCCAGAGCGGCCTGACCGGCGCCAACGGGCCCGATGCCAACAGCGCCGGTCGTCCGCTGTACAGCTCGGCGCAGTCCAGCTACGTACTCTCCGATGGCCAGCAACAGCTGGTGGTGGATCTCAAGTACCAGGCCAATGGCGTCGACTACATCAAGAGATTCACCTTCCACCGGGGCCTGAAGGTCGACTGCTCGGACGCCGAGAAGGCGCAGAAGAAGATCGCCTGCATCAACCCGGACGCCTACCAGATCCAGGTCAGCTACCTGATCGACAACCAGAGCGCCAGCGCCTGGAACGGCGTGCTCTATGCCCAGCTCAAGCGTGACAAGAGCGGCGATCCCTCGGCCACCACCGCCACCGGCGTGTCCACCTACCTGGGCGCCGCGGTCGGTACCCCGGCCGAGCCCTACCGCAAGGTGTCCATGAGCGACATGGACAAGAATCGCCTGCAGGAAGCCGTGCAGGGCGGCTGGGTCGGGTGGCTGCAGCACTACTTCGTAACCGCCTGGGTGCCGAACAAGGACGAGCAGCACCAGATCACCACCCGCAAGGATGCCCAGGGCAACTACATCGTCGGCTTCACCGGTCCGCAATTCAGCGTGCCGGCGGGTGGCAAGGGCGAGACCTCGCTGACCCTCTATGCCGGTCCGAAGATCCAGGAGCACCTCAAGACCCTGTCCCACGGTCTGGAACTGACCGTCGACTACGGCTTCCTGTGGTTCATCGCCCAGCCGATCTTCTGGCTGCTACAGCATATCCACAGCATCCTGGGTAACTGGGGCTGGTCGATCATCGTCCTGACCATCATCATCAAGATGCTGTTCTTCCCGCTGTCCGCCGCCAGCTACCGCTCCATGGCCCGCATGCGCGCCGTCGGCCCGCGACTGCAGGCGCTGAAGGAACAGCATGGCGACGATCGCCAGAAGATGTCCCAGGCGATGATGGAGCTCTACCGCAAGGAGAAGATCAATCCCCTGGGTGGCTGCCTGCCCATCGTGGTGCAGATGCCGGTGTTCCTGGCGCTGTACTGGGTGCTGCTGGAAAGCGTCGAGATGCGCCAGTCGCCCTGGATGTTCTGGATCACCGACCTGTCGGCCAAGGATCCCTTCTTCATCCTGCCGATCATCATGGGCGCCACCATGCTGGTGCAGCAGATGCTCAACCCGGCACCGCCGGATCCCATGCAGGCCAAGGTCATGAAGATGATGCCGATCATCTTCACCTTCTTCTTCCTGTGGTTCCCGGCCGGTCTGGTGCTGTACTGGATCGTCAACAACTGCCTGTCGATCCTGCAGCAGTGGTACATTACCCGGAAGATCGAGGCGGCCAGCAAGAAGGCCTGACCCCGCTCACCCTATCCACACGACGCCCCTTGATTGGGGCGTCGTGCTTTCTGGAGGATCGTCATGTCCCTGCCTTCCGACAGCATCGCCGCCATCGCCACCGCCACCGGGCGCGGCGGAGTCGGTATCGTCCGCGTCTCCGGGCCCCTGGCCGCGCCCCTGGCCCGGGTGATCTGCGGCCGTGAGCTAGCTCCCCGGCATGCCCACTACGGCAATTTCCTCGCCGCCGACGGCAGCGTGCTGGACGCCGGTATCGCGCTGTTCTTTCCCGGCCCCAATTCCTTCACCGGTGAAGACGTGCTGGAACTCCAGGGTCACGGCGGCCCGGTGATCCTCGACCTGCTCTTGCGCCGTACCCTGGAGGAAGGCGCGCGCCTGGCCCGCCCGGGCGAGTTCAGCGAACGCGCCTTTCTCAACGACAAGCTCGACCTGGCCCAGGCCGAGGCCATCGCCGACCTCATCGAGGCCAGCACCGAACAGGCGGCGCGCAATGCCCTGCGCTCGCTGCAGGGCGAATTCTCCCGCCGCGTGGAAAGCCTGGTCGAGCAACTCATCCAGCTGCGTATCTACGTCGAGGCGGCCATCGATTTTCCCGAGGAAGAGATCGACTTCCTCGCCGACGGTCGGGTCCAGGGCCTGCTGGAGGGGGTCCAGGCCGAATTGCAGGAGGTCCGTCGCGAAGCCAATCGCGGTGCCCTGCTGCGTGACGGCATGACCGTGGTGATCGCCGGCCGCCCCAATGCCGGCAAGTCCAGCCTGCTCAATGCCCTGGCCGGCCGCGAGGCCGCCATCGTCACCGACATCGCCGGCACCACTCGCGATGTCCTGCGTGAACATATCCACCTGGATGGCATGCCGTTGCACGTGGTCGATACGGCCGGTCTGCGCGACACCGATGACCGGGTGGAACAGATCGGCGTCCAGCGGGCCCTGGACGCCATCGCCGGCGCCGATCGAGTGCTGCTGGTAGTGGACGCCAGCGCACCGGAAGCCCGCGATCCCCAGGCGCTCTGGCCGGAACTGCTGAGCGCCAGGCCGCCGCTGGACAAGCTGACGGTGATCCGCAACAAGGCCGACCTCACCGGTGAACCCACCGGGTTGCTGGCGTCGACCGCGCCGGTGGAAATCGCCCTCAGCGCCACCGATGGCGGGGGGGTCGAGGCCTTGCGCGAGCACCTCAAGGCCTGCATGGGCTTCGAGCAGACCACCGAGGGCGGCTTCAGCGCCCGCCGCCGCCATCTGGATGCCCTGCAGCGGGCGGCCAGCGCCCTGGACCACGGCTATCGCCAGCTCACCCTGGCCGGTTCCGGCGAGCTCTTGGCCGAGGATCTGCGCCAGGCCCAGCAGGTGCTCGGCGAGATCACCGGCGCCTTCAGCTCCGACGATCTGCTCGGCCGCATCTTCTCCAGCTTCTGCATCGGCAAGTAACTCCGGCTCCGCTGTAGCAGGCCTGTGCAATGCAGGCCTTTTCTGTCCTCACTTCCCCCTTCCAGAGCCCTGTTGATAAACCCGCCTGAGGTCTGCCCATAAATCGGTGCATTGCCTGTCCATGACCTGCCTTGTGGATAAGCAGCCAAAGGATCCACAGGATGCTGAGAGCTTGTATCCATCCACAGCACAAGACGTGCACGGGGTTCAGGTTTTCCCCAGCCCAGGCCTGCCAAGGGCTGCATAAGCTTATCCACAGCGAAGGGCCTGCATATACATAAGCTCTATATCAGTCCTTTTAAAACTTTCTTCTCTATTGTTTATATTGAGCGTCTACCCCGGAGCCTGGTCATTTTTTGGCCAGGGCCCCTTCTGCAAGACTGGCCTAGGCCTTATACTTGCCGGCTTTCCTTCGAATTCCTGCCAACAGGCACGAGGTGCGTGGTGGACTTTCCTTCCCGTTTCGACGTCATCGTGATCGGTGGCGGCCATGCCGGTACCGAAGCGGCCCTGGCGGCCGCTCGCATGGGTGTGCGCACCCTGCTGCTCACGCATAATGTGGAAACTCTCGGCCAGATGAGCTGCAATCCCGCCATTGGCGGCATCGGCAAGAGCCATCTGGTCAAGGAGATCGATGCGCTGGGCGGCGCCATGGCCGCGGCGACGGACCTCGCCGGCATCCAGTTCCGCATTCTCAACAGCCGCAAGGGACCTGCCGTCCGCGCCACTCGCGCCCAGGCCGATCGCGTGCTGTACAAGGCGGCTATCCGCTACACCCTGGAAAACCAGCCCAACCTGTGGATATTCCAGCAAGCCTGTGACGACCTCATCGTCGAAGGCGATCGGGTCGCTGGCGTGATCACCCAGATGGGCCTGAAATTCCATGCCGACAACGTGGTGCTGACCGCCGGGACCTTCCTCGGTGGTCTTATCCACATCGGCATGCAGAATCACAGCGGTGGACGAGCGGGAGATCCGCCTGCCATCGCCCTGGCCCAGCGCCTGCGGGAACTGCCGCTGCGGGTCTCCCGCCTGAAGACCGGCACACCGCCACGTATCGACGGCCGCTCGGTGGACTTCTCGGTGATGACCGAGCAGCCCGGGGATACCCCGCTGCCGGTGATGTCCTTTCTCGGCAATCGCGAGCAGCATCCGGCGCAGGTCAGCTGCTGGATCACCCACACCAACGCCCGCACCCACGACATCATCCGCGCCAACCTGGATCGTTCGCCCATGTACTCGGGCGTGATCGAAGGGGTAGGGCCGCGCTACTGTCCGTCCATCGAAGACAAGATCCATCGCTTCGCCGACAAGGACAGCCATCAGGTCTTTCTCGAACCTGAGGGCCTGACCACCCACGAGCTCTATCCCAACGGCATCTCCACCTCGCTGCCCTTCGATGTGCAGCTCGAGGTGGTGCGCTCCATGCGCGGCATGGAGAACGCCCATATCCTGCGACCCGGCTACGCCATCGAATACGATTTCTTTGATCCGCAGGATCTCAAGTACAGCCTGGAAACCAAGGTCATCGCCGGCCTGTTCTTCGCCGGCCAGATCAATGGCACCACCGGTTACGAAGAAGCCGGCGCCCAGGGTCTGCTCGCCGGGGCCAATGCCGCGCTGCGCGCCCAGGGCCGTGAGGCCTGGTGTCCGCGCCGCGACGAGGCCTACCTCGGCGTGCTGGTCGACGACCTCATCACCCTGGGTACCCAGGAGCCCTACCGGATGTTCACCTCCCGCGCCGAGTACCGGCTGATCCTGCGCGAAGACAACGCCGACCTGCGCCTGACCGAAAAGGGTCGCGAGCTGGGTCTGGTGGACGACCAGCGCTGGGCGCTGTTCGAAGCCAAGCGCGAGGGCATCACCCTGGAAGAGCAGCGTCTCAAGGCGATCTGGATTCGCCCGGGCACGCCCGAGGGAACGGCGGTGGCCGAGCGCTTCGGCACGCCGCTCAATCACGAATACAACCTGCAGAATCTGCTGGCTCGTCCGGAGATCGACTATGCCGGTCTGCTGGCCGCGGTAGGCCAGACACCGGCCGAGACCCAGGTCGCCGAGCAGATCGAGATCAAGACCAAGTACGCCGGCTACATCGATCGCCAGCAGGACGAGATCCAGCGTCTGCGCGCCAGCGACGCCGTGGCGCTGCCGGCGGAACTCGACTACGCCGCCATCTCCGGACTGTCCAAGGAGATCCAGCACAAGCTGGCCCAGGCCCGTCCCGAGACCCTGGGCCAGGCCTCGCGCATTCCGGGCGTCACGCCAGCGGCGGTCTCGCTGCTGCTGATCCATCTCAAGAAGCGCAGCGCCGGTCGCAGCCTGGAGCACAGCGCCTGATGGCCAGCGCGATCCAAGCCAACGAACTGCGCCAGGGTGCCCAGACCCTCGGCGTAGCCCTGACTGCCGCCGTGGAAGAGCGGTTGCTGGGCTACCTGGACCTGCTGGTCAAGTGGAACAAGGCCTACAACCTCACCGCGGTGCGCGATCCCGACGAGATGGTCTCGCGGCACCTGCTGGACAGCCTCAGCATCGTCCCCTACGTGGGCGCGGGGCAGTGGCTGGACGTGGGCAGCGGCGGCGGCATGCCGGGCATTCCCCTGGCGATCCTCTTTCCCGAGTCGCGCTTCACCCTGCTCGACAGCAACGGCAAGAAGACCCGCTTCCTGACCCAGGCCAGGATCGAGCTGGGCCTGGCCAATGTCGAGGTGGTCCACGCCCGCGTCGAGGCCTTCCAGCCTGCCGCGCCCTTCACCGGCATCGTCTCGCGAGCGTTCAGCGCCATCGACGACTTCGCCACCTGGACGCGCCACCTGGGCGACAACCAAACACAGTGGCTGGCGATGAAGGGACTGCACCCCGACGACGAGCTGGCCAAGCTACCAGCGGATTTCCGGGTTGCGGCGGCGCACGTCCTCGCGGTTCCCGGTTGCCAAGGCCAGCGGCACTTGCTGATACTGCGCCGCACGAACGGAGAGGGGTAAGGCGGTACATGGCCAAGGTTTACGCGATAGCCAACCAGAAGGGCGGGGTGGGCAAGACCACGACGTGCATCAATCTCGCCGCTTCTCTGGCCGCCACCAACCGGCGCAAGGTGCTGCTGATCGATCTCGATCCCCAGGGCAACGCCACCATGGGCAGCGGGGTGGACAAGCACGCCCTCGAGCATTCGGTGCTGGACGTCCTCACCGGGGCCTGCGGTCTGCTCGACGCCATGCACTTCTCCGAGCACGGCGGCTACCAGCTGCTGCCCTCGAACCGCGACGTCACCGCCGCGGAAGTCGAGCTGCTGGAGATGACCGGGCGCGAGAGTCGCCTGCGCGACGCCTTGGCGCCGGTGCGGGACAACTACGACTACGTGCTCATCGACTGCCCGCCGTCGCTGTCCATGCTGACCATCAACGGCCTGGTGGCCGCCGATGGCGTGATCATTCCCATGCAGTGCGAGTACTTCGCCCTGGAAGGCCTGACCGATCTGGTCGGCAGCATCCAGCACATCGCCCAGCGGCTGAATCCGCAGCTGAAGATCGAGGGCCTGCTGCGCACTATGTTCGATCCGCGCATCGGCCTGGCCAACGACGTCGCCGCCCAGCTCAAGCAGCACTTCGGCGACGAGCTCTACGAAACCATCATTCCGCGCAACGTCCGCCTGGCCGAAGCGCCCAGCTACGGCATGCCCGCCCTGGTCTACGACAAGAGTTCCAAGGGGGCCGCGGCCTACCTGGAACTGGCCAGCGAGCTGGTCAAACGTCAGCGCAAGGCGGCTCGCGTCGCCAAGACTGCCTAAGGAATCCCCATGGCTGTGAAGAAACGAGGTCTGGGCCGCGGTCTCGACGCCCTGCTCGGCGGTGCCAGCGTAAAGGTCCTGCAGGAGCAGGCTGCCGCCACCCCGGTCAGCGAACTGCAATCGCTGCCGCTGGACATCATCCAGCGCGGCAAGTATCAGCCGCGCCTGCACATGGATCCGACCGCTCTAGAAGAGCTGGCCAACTCCATCCGCGTCCAGGGGCTGATGCAGCCCATCGTAGTGCGTGCCATCGGTGAAGGTCGTTACGAGATCATCGCCGGCGAACGCCGCTGGCGGGCCAGCCAGCAGGCCGGTCTGGAGCGGATCCCGGCGCTGGTACGCGACGTGCCCGATCAGGTGGCCATCGCCCTGGCGCTGATCGAGAACATCCAGCGGCAGAATCTCAATCCGCTGGAAGAGGCCATGGCCCTGCAGCGGCTGCAGGACGAATTCGAGCTGACCCAGGCCCAGGTGGCCGAAGCCGTAGGCAAGTCGCGCTCGGGTGTGACCAACCTGCTGCGCCTGCTGGCGCTGGCCGAAGACGCCAAGGAACTGCTAGCCAAGGGCGAGCTGGAAATGGGCCACGCCCGGGCACTGCTCGGTCTGCCCAAGGCGCGCCAGAGCGAAGGGGCGCGGCACGTTGTCGCACGGGGCCTCACCGTGCGGCAGACCGAAGCCCTGGTGCGCCAGTGGCTTAGCGGCGCGGAGCCGGAGGAGAAGGCCGCGGTGGTCGATCCCGACATCAGTCGGCTGGAGCAGCGTCTGGCCGAACGTTTGGGCGCCAACGTGCAGATCCGCCATGGCGAAAAAGGCAAGGGCCAGCTGGTGATCCGCTATACCTCTTTGGACGAACTTCAAGGCGTACTGGCGCACATTCGCTGACACAAATGCCTGCGAGCCTGGACGGCAATCTGTCCGGGGTGGCTTGAACCACTCTGGACGCGCCCCTATACTTTGCCCGCTTTTTGTCGGCACAAAGCATGCCAGTGAAAACAACTATTAAGCCGACACCAGAGGACTTCGAGCCGATGGACCGCCGCACGCCCAAACGCCTGCCTTTCCATCACCAGCCTGCCTTTCGCCTGCTGCTCGTCCAACTGGCTGTCGCGTCGTGTGCCGCCGTTGTCTTGTTTTGCTTCGTCGGTAAGGTCGCCGGTTATTCCGGATTGTTGGGCGGGCTGATTGCCTGGCTGCCCAATCTGTATTTTTCGTTCAAGGCGTTCCGCTATCGCGGCGCCCATGCCGCCCAAGACATCGTCCGTTCTTTCTACTCGGGCGAGGCGGGCAAACTGATTCTCACGGCAGTGCTCTTTGCACTGACGTTTGCTGGGGTAAAACCGCTTTCGGCTCCTGCACTGTTCGGCGTCTACCTGTTGACGCTGATGGTCAATGCCGGCGCGCCCCTGCTACTGAAAAAACCGACTAGACCTTAAGGCATTCGAGGCACACATGGCAGCAGACTCCGCTTCGGGCTACATCCAGCACCACCTGCAGAACCTGACCTATGGTATGCACCCGGTGAACGGCTGGAGCTTCGCCCACACCCCCGCTGAAGCTAAGGAAATGGGCTTCTGGGCCTTCCACGTGGATACCCTCGGCTGGTCGGTCGCCCTCGGCCTGATCTTCCTGGTGCTGTTCCGCAGCGTCGCCAAGAAGGCCACCAGCGGTCAGCCCGGCGGCCTGCAGAACTTCGTCGAGGTGCTGGTCGAATTCGTCGACGGCAGCGTCCGCGACACCTTCCATGGCAAGAATCCGCTGATCGCGCCCCTGGCCCTGACCATCTTCGTCTGGATCTTCCTGATGAACCTGATGGACCTGGTGCCGGTGGACTGGCTGCCGTCCGTGGCCGGCATGCTGTTCGGCGAGCACACCTACTTCCGCGTGGTGCCCACCACCGACCCGAACGCCACCCTGGGCATGGCCCTGTCGGTGTTCGCCCTGCTGATCTTCTACAGCATCAAGATGAAGGGCCTGGGCGGCTTCTTCGGCGAGCTGACCCTGCACCCCTTCAGCAGCAAGAACATGCTGCTGCAGATCATCCTGGTGCCGATCAACTTCCTGCTCGAATTCGTCACCCTGATTGCCAAGCCGATCTCGCTGGCGCTGCGACTATTCGGCAACATGTATGCTGGCGAGCTGATCTTCATCCTCATCGCCATCATGTTCGCCAACGGTCTGGCGCTGGGTGGCCTGGGTATCGTGCTGCAGTGGGCGTGGGCGGTGTTCCACATCCTCATCATCACCCTGCAGGCCTTCATCTTCATGATGCTGACCATCGTCTACCTGTCGATGGCGCACGAAGAAAGTCACTAAGGAATGGCCCCCGGACGCTGCTGACGGCGTTTGGAGGCGGTTCTGCCGTGAGTCCCGGAGGACATTGTCCGCCGGGTAACTTGGGAAAACTTTTTCGCTTCAACCTTAACCAAGACGACTAAAAAAGTCGGGAGGAAAGATGGAAACTGTAGTTGGTTTGACCGCGATCGCCGTTGCTCTGCTGATTGGCCTGGGCGCTCTGGGTACCGCCATTGGCTTCGGTCTGCTGGGTGGCAAGTTCCTCGAAGGCGCCGCTCGTCAGCCGGAAATGGTTCCGATGCTGCAAGTCAAGATGTTCATCGTCGCCGGTCTGCTCGACGCCGTGACCATGATCGGTGTTGGTATCGCCCTGTTCTTCACTTTCGCTAACCCCTTCGTTGGTCAGATCGCCGGCTGATCACCCTCACGGGTGTAGGCAGGACTGATGGACAACGAACGAGCGAGGTGTTGGCGTGAACATTAATGCAACCCTGATAGGCCAGTCCGTTGCCTTCTTCATCTTCGTGCTCTTCTGCATGAAGTACGTGTGGCCGCCGATCATCTCGGCGCTGCGTGAGCGTGAGAAGAAGATTGCCGATGGCCTTGACGCTGCCAACCGCGCGGCTCGTGATCTGGAAATGGCACAGCAGCAAGCCAACCAGAAAGTGAACGAAGCCAAGGGTCAGGCAGCCGAGATCATCGAGCAAGCCAACAAGCGTGCCGCTCAGATCGTCGAGGACGCACAGGCCAAGGCCCGTGCCGAAGGCGACCGGATCAAGGCGCAGGCTCAGGCGGAAATCGAGCAGGAAATCAACACCGCGAAGGACGCTCTGCGTGCTCGCGTCGGCGTGCTGGCCGTGGCCGGCGCCGAGAAGATCCTCGGATCGACCGTTGATGCCAATGCTCATGCCCAGTTGGTCGACCGACTGGCAGCGGAAATCTAAGCGAGGCCACCAATGGCAGAACTGAACACGCTGGCCCGGCCCTATGCCAAGGCGGCTTTCGAGTTCGCACAGTCCCAGCAGCAGCTGACCCAATGGTCGGCCGCGCTAGGGCTGCTCGCCGCGGTATCCCAAGATGGGACCGTGCGCCAGCTGCTTCAGCAGCCGCAGTTGACTGCGGACGCCAAGGCCGGATTGCTCATCGATGTATGTGGCGATCAGCTGGATGCACAGTCCCAGAACTTCGTTCGGACCGTGGCAGAAAACAACCGGATCGACCTGTTCCCGGCCATCGCCGAGATCTACGAGGCGTATAAGGCCGAGCAGGAAAAATCCATCGAGGCGGAAGTCACCAGTGCTTTCGCCCTGAGCGACGAACAGCAAGACAAACTCGCCAAGGCTCTCAGCGCAAGGCTAGGTCGACAAGTGCGACTAAATGCATCCGAGGATGCGAGCCTGATCGGTGGTGTGGTAATCCGCGCCGGCGACTTGGTAATCGATGGCTCCGTTCGCGGCAAGCTCGCGCAACTGGCCGAAGCGTTGAAACCTTGAGTTTGAAGGGGCAGTAGCATGCAGCAACTCAATCCTTCCGAAATTAGTGAAATCATCAAGGGTCGCATCGACAAGCTCGACGTGACCTCGCAAGCCCGCAACGAAGGCACCATCGTCAGCGTGTCTGACGGTATCGTGCGGATCTTCGGTCTGGCCGACGTCATGTACGGCGAAATGATCGAATTCCCCGGCGGCATCTACGGCATGGCGCTGAACCTGGAGCAGGACTCCGTCGGCGCCGTGGTCCTGGGTAGCTACCTGGGTCTGGCCGAAGGCATGAGCGCCAAGTGCACCGGTCGCATCCTGGAAGTCCCGGTTGGTCCGGAACTGCTGGGTCGCGTCGTCGATGCCCTGGGCAACCCCATCGATGGCAAGGGTCCGCTGAACGCCAGCGCCACCGACGCCGTCGAGAAGGTCGCACCGGGCGTGATCTGGCGTCAGTCGGTCGACCAGCCGGTGCAGACCGGCTACAAGGCTGTCGATGCCATGATCCCGGTTGGCCGCGGTCAGCGTGAGCTGATCATCGGTGACCGTCAGATCGGCAAGACCGCCATGGCGATCGATGCCATCATCAACCAGAAGAACAGCGGCATCCGCTGCGTCTACGTCGCCATTGGTCAGAAGCAGTCGACCATCGCCAACGTGGTGCGCAAGCTGGAAGAGAACGGCGCTCTGCACAACACCATCGTGGTGGCAGCCAGTGCGTCCGAATCGGCTGCCCTGCAGTTCCTGGCGCCCTACTCGGGTTGCACCATGGGCGAATACTTCCGCGACCGCGGTGAAGACGCCCTGATCGTCTATGACGATCTGTCCAAGCAGGCCGTGGCCTATCGCCAGATCTCCCTGCTGCTGCGTCGTCCGCCGGGCCGTGAAGCCTATCCCGGCGATGTGTTCTATCTCCACAGCCGTCTGCTCGAGCGCGCTTCCCGCGTCTCCGCCGATTACGTCGAGAAGTTCACCAACGGCGCCGTGACCGGCAAGACCGGCTCGCTGACCGCGTTGCCGATCATCGAGACCCAGGCCGGCGACGTGTCCGCCTTCGTTCCGACCAACGTGATCTCCATCACCGACGGCCAGATCTTCCTGGAAGCCGGCCTGTTCAACTCGGGCATCCGCCCGGCGGTCAACGCCGGTGTCTCGGTATCCCGTGTGGGTGGTGCGGCCCAGACCAAGATCATCAAGAAGCTGTCCGGCGGTATCCGTACCGCGCTGGCCCAGTACCGTGAACTGGCGGCCTTCGCCCAGTTCGCCTCGGACCTGGACGAAGCCACCCGCAAGCAGCTCGAGCATGGTCAGCGCGTCACCGAGCTGATGAAGCAGAAGCAGTACGCGCCCATGTCCATCGCCGAGATGTCCCTGAGCCTGTACGCCGCCGAGCGTGGTTTCCTGAGCGATGTGTCCCTGGACAAGATCGGTAGCTTCGAGCAGGCCCTGATCGCCTACTTCAACCGCGATCACGCCGACCTGATGGCCAAGATCAACGTGAAGGGCGACTTCAACGACGAGATCGACGCCGGCATCAAGGCGGGAATCGAGAAGTTCAAGGCCACGCAAACCTGGTAAGCCGCGACGGGGGCGCCAGCCCCCGTTTGCCAACCCGATAGGTGTCACATGGCAGGCGCAAAAGAGATTCGCGGCAAGATCGCGAGCATCAAAAGCACACAGAAGATCACCAGCGCCATGGAAAAGGTTGCGGTCAGCAAGATGCGTAAGGCTCAGGCCCGCATGGCTGCCAGCAAGCCTTATGCCGAGCGCATCCGTGCTGTGATCGGCCACCTGGCCAACGCCAACCCCGAGTACCGCCATGCCTTCATGGTGGAACGCGAGGTCAAGCGCGTCGGCTACATCGTGGTCAGCTCCGATCGGGGTCTGGCCGGTGGTCTGAATACCAACCTGTTCAAGGCTCTGGTTCGCGACATGAGCGACCAGCGCGGCAAGGGCGTGGAGATCGATCTCGCGGTGATCGGGGCCAAGGGTGCCTCCTTCTTCCGCAGCTTCGGCGGCAACGTGGTCGCGGCCATCAGCCACCTCGGCGAAGCCCCGGCGATCGGCGATCTGATCGGCAGCATCAAGGTGATGCTGGATGCCTACCTGAACGGCCGTATCGACCGTCTGTACGTGGTGTCCAACGTCTTCGTCAACACCATGACCCAGAAGCCGACCATCCAGCAGCTGGTGCCGCTGGTGCCGGGCGAGGGCGGTGAGCTGCAAGGCAAGCATTGGGACTACCTCTACGAGCCCGACGCCAAGACCCTGCTCGACGGTCTGCTGGTGCGCTACGTGGAATCCCAGGTGTACCAGGCCGTGGTCGAGAACGCTGCCAGCGAACAGGCCGCGCGGATGATCGCGATGAAGAACGCCACCGACAACGCCGGCGATCTCATCAAGGAGCTGCAGCTGGTCTACAACAAGGCTCGCCAGGCTGCGATCACCCAAGAAATTTCGGAAATCGTCGGCGGCGCCGCCGCGGTCTGACGGACAGCTTAAACATTCGAGGAACGCGAAATGAGTAGCGGACGTATCGTACAAATCATCGGCGCCGTGATCGACGTGGAATTCCCGCGCGACGCGGTACCGCGCGTCTTTGACGCCCTCAAGGTGCAGGGTGCCGAAACCACCCTGGAAGTCCAGCAGCAGCTGGGCGACGGCGTGGTCCGTACCATCGCCATGGGTAGCACCGAAGGCCTCAAGCGCGGCCTGAACGTGGGCAACACCGGCGAGGCCATCAAGGTCCCGGTCGGCGTCAAGACCCTCGGCCGCATCATGGACGTGCTGGGCAACCCCATCGACGAAGCCGGCCCCATCGGCGAGGAAGAGCGCTGGGAAATCCACCGCAAGGCCCCGTCCTATGCGGAGCAGGCCGGTGGTAACGACCTGCTGGAAACCGGCATCAAGGTCATCGACCTGGTCTGCCCCTTCGCCAAGGGCGGCAAGGTCGGCCTGTTCGGCGGCGCCGGCGTGGGCAAGACCGTCAACATGATGGAGCTCATCCGTAACATCGCCATCGAGCACAGCGGTTATTCCGTGTTCGCCGGCGTGGGCGAGCGTACCCGTGAAGGGAACGACTTCTACCACGAGATGAAGGACTCCAACGTTCTGGACAAGGTCGCCCTGGTCTATGGCCAGATGAACGAGCCGCCGGGCAACCGTCTGCGCGTGGCCCTGACCGGTCTGACCATGGCCGAGAAATTCCGTGACGAAGGCCGTGACGTCCTGCTGTTCGTCGACAACATCTACCGCTACACCCTGGCCGGCACCGAAGTGTCCGCGCTGCTGGGTCGTATGCCGTCCGCGGTGGGCTATCAGCCGACCCTGGCCGAGGAGATGGGTGTCCTGCAGGAGCGCATCACCTCCACCAAGCTGGGTTCGATCACCTCCGTCCAGGCCGTTTACGTCCCTGCGGATGACTTGACCGACCCGTCCCCGGCGACCACCTTCGCCCACCTGGACGCCACCGTGGTTCTGTCCCGTGACATCGCCTCCCTGGGTATCTACCCGGCGGTCGATCCCCTGGACTCCACCTCGCGCCAGCTGGACCCGAACGTGATCGGCCAGGAGCACTACGACACCGCCCGCGGCGTCCAGTACGTGCTGCAGCGCTACAAGGAGCTGAAGGACATCATCGCGATCCTGGGCATGGACGAACTGTCCGAGTCCGACAAGCAGCTGGTATCCCGTGCTCGTAAGATCCAGCGCTTCCTGTCCCAGCCGTTCTTCGTGGCCGAGGTCTTTACCGGTTCGCCCGGCAAGTACGTGTCCCTCAAGGACACCATCGCCGGCTTCTCCGGGATCCTGCGTGGCGACTACGATCACCTGCCCGAGCAGGCGTTCTACATGGTCGGCGGCATCGACGAAGCCATCGAGAAAGCCAAGAAACTGTAACTGCCGCGCCCGGCGACGGGCGCTCTTAGAGGCACGCTATGGCCAAGACAGTCCAATGCGACATCGTCAGCGCGGAAGGGGAAATCTTCTCCGGCGCGGTGGAGATGATCATCGCCCACGGCCACCTGGGTGATCTGGGTATCGCCCCGGGCCATGCGCCGCTGCTTACCGATCTGAAACCGGGCCCCATTCGCCTGGTCAAGGCCGGGGGCGCCGAGGAGGTGTTCTACATCTCCGGCGGTTTCCTGGAAGTGCAGCCGAATGTCGTCGAAGTGCTGGCCGATACCGCCAGCCGCGCCGGTGACATCGACGAAGCTGCCGCTCTGGAAGCCAAGCAGCGCGCCGAGGCAGCCCTGAGCGACAAGGGCACGGAGTTCGACTACACCGCTGCCGCCACTCAGCTCGCCGAAGCCGCCGCCCAGCTGCGCACCATCCAGCAGCTCAAGCGGCAGGCCAAGCGCTAAGCGCAAGGTCAGGCTGTAACGACAAGGGTAGCTTCGGCTACCCTTTTCTTTTGTCGCCCGAAAAGTGGGCGAGAAATTTCGCGTGGTCGGCGCTCGTCGGGCCCTGTTGCCTTCGGTCGCCGGCCCGTCTCTTCTTCCTGTCTCCGAGGTTCCGATGTCCCTGGAAATCGTCATCCTGGCTGCTGGCCAGGGCACCCGCATGAGATCCGCTCTACCCAAGGTGCTGCATCCCGTGGCCGGTCGCAGCATGCTGGGGCATGTCCTCGACCGCGCCCGTGAACTGCAGCCGGCCGGCATCCACGTCGTCATCGGTCATGGCGCCGACCAGGTCCGTGGTCAGCTGGCCGCCGACGACGTGAGCTTCGTGGTCCAGGCCGAGCAGCTCGGCACCGGCCATGCCGTGGCCCAGGCGACACCGGCGCTGACGGCGGAGCGGGTGCTGATCCTCTATGGCGATGTCCCCCTGATCCAGACCGAGACCCTGCAGCGCCTGCTGCAGCAGGTGGATGACGGTCACCTGGCGCTGCTGACCGTGGAGCTGGACGATCCCACCGGCTATGGCCGCATCCTGCGCGATGACCAGGGGCAGGTAACCGCCATCGTCGAGCACAAGGACGCCAGCGACGCCCAGCGCGCCATTCGCGAAGGCAATACCGGTATCCTCGCAGTACCCGGTCGGCGACTGGCGGACTGGCTGGGCCGCCTGTCCAACAGCAATGCCCAGGGCGAGTACTACCTGACCGACGTCATCGCCCTCGCGGTAGCGGACGGCCTGACCATCGCCACCAGCCAGCCGGCGGATGCCATGGAAGTGCAGGGTGCCAACGATCGCCGACAACTGGCCCAGCTGGAGCGGCACTTCCAGCAGCGCGCTGCCGAGCGCCTGATGCTGCAGGGCGTGACCCTGCTGGACCCCCTGCGCTTCGATCAGCGTGGGCAGGTCGAAGCCGGCCGCGACGTCTCCATCGACGTCAACGTTATCCTCGAAGGTCGGGTAGTGCTGGAAGATGGCGTGAGCATCGGTCCGAATTGCGTGATCAAGGACAGCGTCCTCAAGCGCGGCGCCATTATCAAGGCCAACAGTCATCTGGATGGTGCCGTGGTAGGGGAGGGCGCCGACGTCGGTCCGTTCGCCCGTCTGCGCCCCGGCAGCGAACTGGGCAGCAAGGCCCATGTGGGCAACTTCGTCGAGCTGAAGAACGCTCATCTGCAGGATGGCGCCAAGGCTGGTCATCTCACCTACCTGGGTGATGCCAGCATCGGTCCAGGCAGCAACATAGGCGCGGGCACCATCACCTGCAACTACGATGGTGCCAACAAGTTTCGAACCGAAATCGGCGCGGATGTCTTCGTGGGTTCCAACAGTTCGCTGGTGGCTCCGGTCAATCTTGGCGCGGGCGCGACCACCGCGGCAGGCTCAGTCATCACGGCAGATGTGCCCGCTGATGCTCTGGCCCTGGGTCGGGCCCGGCAGGTCAACAAGACCGGCTGGCAGCGACCGAAGAAAGCCCCCAAGGCTTGACGACTGGCCGCTATTAGGTTTTGATTCGATCCATTATCTTTCGAATCGAAATTTATGACTCGTCGTAATACCGCACAGCGTCGCCATGCCATCCTCGCCCAGCTCCAGGAGCAGGGCGAGGTCAGCGTGGACGGGTTGGCCCGTCAGCTGGAGACCTCTGAGGTCACCATCCGCAAGGACCTGGCCGCCCTTGAACGCAACGGCCTGCTCTTGCGTCGCTACGGCGGCGCGGTGGCCATGCCCCAGGAGCTGCTGGCCGAGGCACCGCCCCAGGCATCGCCCTTCAAGCAGGCCATCGCCCGGGCCGCGGCCCAGCGCCTGCGCGAACATGCGCGGATCATCATCGACTGCGGCAGCACCACGGCAGCGCTGATTCCTCAGCTTGATCGCCGCCCCGGGCTGGTGGTCATGACTAATTCCCTGCAAGTGGCCACGGCGCTGCGCGAGCTGGAACAGGAGCCCATGCTGCTGATGACCGGTGGCACCTGGGATCCGCATTCGGAATCCTTCCAGGGCCAGGTCGCCGAGCAGGTGCTCAGATCCTACGACTTCGACCAGCTGTTCATCGGCGCCGACGGCCTCGATCCGGAGCGCGGCACCACGACCTTCAACGAGCATCTGTCGCTGTCTCGGGTGATGGCGGAGGTAGCACGCGAGGTGGTGGTCATGGCCGAAGCGAGCAAGCTGGGCAGGCGAATTCCCAATCTGGAACTACCTTGGGAAAGGGTGGACGTGCTCATCACCGATGAGCGCCTGCCCGCCGAGGCAGCCCGGGCGATCGAAACCCGTGGGGTGCAGGTGGTCTGCGCCCCTGTGGAAAACTAGACAATCAGGTCATCCACAACCGCCCCAGTCGGGTCGCTGTGGATAAGACAGGCAACGGGAGGTAAGCATGTGTGGAATTGTCGGCGCCATTGCCGAGCGTAATATCACCGCCATTCTGGTCGAGGGGCTCAAGCGCCTGGAATACCGTGGCTATGACAGCGCCGGTCTGGCGCTGCTAGACGCCCAGGGCGAGTTGCAGCGCCTGCGCCGCATTGGCAAGGTCAGCGAGCTGGAGGCGGCGTTGCTGGCCGACCCCCTGGCCGGTCGCCTGGGCATCGCCCACACCCGCTGGGCGACCCATGGTGCGCCCACCGAAGCCAATGCCCACCCGCACTTCTCCCAGGGTGACGTGGCAGTGGTGCACAACGGCATCATCGAGAACCACGAAGCCCTGCGCGCCCAGCTTAAGGCTCAGGGCTACGTCTTCACCTCCCAGACCGATACCGAGGTCATCGTCCACCTGCTGCACCTCAAGCTTCAGGACAGCGGCGACCTGACCACGGCGCTCAAGGCAGCGGTCAAGGAACTGCATGGGGCCTATGGTCTGGCGGCGGTCTGGCGGCAGCAGCCGGATCGCCTGGTGGCGACTCGCAGCGGCAGCCCCCTGGTGATCGGCCTGGGTCTGGGCGAGAACTACCTGGCTTCCGACCAGCTGGCGCTGCGCCAGGTGACCGATCGCTTCGTCTACCTGGAGGAGGGCGACGTGGCCGAGATCCGCCTGGATCAGGTCCACCTCTGGGACGTGAACGGCGAGCCGGTCCAACGCGAGACGGTGCAGTACCACGAAGGCAGCGAGGCCGCCGACAAGGGCGCCTATCGTCACTTCATGCTCAAGGAGATCCACGAGCAGCCTAGCGTGGTCCAGCGCACCCTGGAAGGGCGCCTGGGTGATGGGCAGGTACTGCCCGAGGCCTTTGGTCCCTCGGCGTCCGCGTTGTTCGCCAAGGTCCGTCAGGTACAGATCGTCGCCTGCGGCACCAGCTTCCATGCCGGTTCGGTCGCGCGCTACTGGATCGAGGAATACGTGGGCATTCCCTGCCAGGTCGAGGTGGCCAGCGAATTCCGCTACCGCCGCGTCGCCGTCAGCCCGGATACCCTGTTCGTTACCATCTCCCAGTCCGGCGAGACCGCCGATACCCTGGCTGCGCTGCGCATGGCCAAGCAATCCGGCTATCTGAGCAGCCTGGCGATCTGCAACGTGGCGACCAGCTCCCTGGTGCGCGAATCCCAGCTGAGCTTTCTGACCCAGGCCGGGCCGGAGATCGGCGTGGCCTCGACCAAGGCCTTCACCACCCAGCTGGTCTCCCTGCTGTTGCTGACCTTGAGTCTGGGACGCTGCCAGCAACGCCTGGATGTCGGTGTCGAAGCCGAGCTGGTGGCCGAGCTGCGGCGGCTGCCGGCGCGCCTGGACGAAGCCCTGGCCATGGACAAGACCGTCGAGAAGCTGGCGGAATCCTTTGCCGAGAAGCACCACACCCTGTTCCTGGGGCGGGGCGAGCAGTATCCCGTGGCGATGGAAGGCGCACTTAAGCTCAAGGAGATCTCCTACATCCACGCTGAGGCCTATCCGGCCGGCGAACTCAAGCACGGTCCCCTGGCGCTGGTGGATGCCGACATGCCGGTGGTGACGGTGGCGCCCAACAACGAGCTGCTGGAAAAGCTCAAGTCCAACCTGCAGGAAGTGCGCGCCCGTGGCGGTCAGCTGATCGTCTTCGCCGACGAGCGTGCTGCTTTCGAGGAAGGCGAAGGCACCCGTATCGTACCGATGCCGCACATCCACGATGCCCTGTCGCCCATCCTCTACACCATCCCGCTGCAGCTGCTGTCCTACCATGTGGCCGTATTCAAGGGCACCGACGTGGACCAGCCGCGCAACCTGGCCAAATCGGTGACCGTGGAATAAGCGGTTCCACGTGGAACCTCAGGGCACGTGCCAGCTGCCCTGATTCTGCTGGCGACAGGCGACGGCCAGAAAGCGGCCGTCGCCGGGCTCGCCGTAATAGTGGATGTCTTGCCGATAGGGCACACCCGGACTGCGGGCGCCCTGGCAGATGCCGATCTCGCCGACCGGGCAGCGATCGACGAAGCGGACCTCGGTCTGCTGCTCCTTGAGCTGCGGCTGGCAGAAGCCGTCACGAAACAGCTGGGCGGGGATATCGATATTGCTCTGGCAGATCTGCACGTCCACACTGCCCTGACGACTGCGGATCACGCAGGCATCGGCGAGTGCCAGTGACGGCAACAGCAGCAGCGGGATCAGCGATCGCCACATTCCAGCCCATCTCCTCGATCAAATCGCCACTCTAGCATTCGACCTCCCGCCATGCGCCTCGCCGATATCAAGACCCATGTGATCGCCGGTCCTCTGGGGGCCGGCAAGACCACCCTGATCCGCCAGTTGTTCGCCCAGCGACACGTCACCGAGCGCTGGGCGATCCTGGTCAACGAGTTCGGCCAGGTCGGACTCGATGCGGCGCTGATGACCCCGGACGACAAGGGCCTGAGTATTGCCGAGGTCCCCGGTGGTTGCCTGTGCTGCGTCCAGGGCGTACCCCTGCAGGTGGCCCTCACGCGGCTGTTGCGGCGCGCTCGGCCACAGCGGCTGTTCATCGAGCCCTCCGGTCTCGGCCATCCCGCCAGCCTCTATCGGCAACTCCAGGCCTCGCCCTGGGCCGGGGTGCTGAGCCTGCAACCCCTGGTCTGGGTAGCGGATGCCCGGCAGGTGCTGCAACGCCAGCCCCTGCCGGATGCCCAGCAACAGGCACTGGAGCAGGCCGGGCTGGTCGTGCTCAACAAGAGCGCCGGCCTGGACCGGACAACCCTGCCTGTGCAATTCGGCGACCGGCCGCTGTACTGGACCGAAGGCGGACAGATCCCCTTAACCGAACTACCCCTGGCAAGTACCCAGGCATCGGCTGGCGGCGAACTGCCCGAGCCTGGCGCCGCCACCAGTCCACAGGCATTGCTGCTGCCGGGACGTCCGCTGCGCTTCAGTCATGCCCAGGAGGGACACCAGGCCGTCGGTTGGCGCTGGCACTCCAGCTACAGCTTCGATGGGCCGGCGCTGCTGGCCCTGCTGGGTGATCTTCCTGGCTTGCTCAGGCTGAAGGCGGTCCTGCAGCTGGCGGACGGCTGGCAGGCCTACAACGGTCTCGCCAGAGAAGGCCGCTGGGAACCGACGCTATGGCGACGTGACAACCGGCTGGAGCTGATCTTGAAGGAGAGGCCGGATCTAGAGGCTCTCGAAAAGGCGCTGCGCAGGACCATTCGCGACATTTGAGGTTGCCAAATTCGTTCAGTTAATGATAATGATTATTAAATTTACTTCCTCTGCGTATTGCTCCCATGGCTCCGACGTCGCTTGCCAAGCCTGAACCCCTCGTAATTGCCGCGCGTTCCGACGGTGACGAGGTGGAATCCGTCCAGGGATCCGTCAGGGCGGCCCTGACCGGTGACGTGGAGCCGGTGGCAGGGGTCAATGCGGAGCGAAGCGAGCCTTCGGCCACCATCCTGTCGTTCCGCATGCCCGAGCGTAACGAAGAGATCCTGACACCGGTACTGACCCCGGTCGGTGCGGCCGAGCCGGGCGAGCAGCCACCGCGTGGCCGCGGCTGGGGCGCCGCCTCGGCGCTGTCGCTGATCATGCATGCGAGCATGGCAGCGGCCCTGTTCATGGTGGTCCAGGCGCCGCCGGAGTTGAAGATCGCCAAGGGTGACGAACCCATGCAGGTCAGCTTCATCCAGTTGCCCAAGCCGGTTCCTGAATCCCCGGCGCCGACCCCGGCACCGCCCGCGCCGCCGCCACCACAACCCGAACCGCCGCCCCCGGAGCCTCCCAAGCCCGTGGAACCGCCGAAGCCCGTGGAACCGCCCAAGCCGGTGGTGGAGAAGCCCAAACCCAAGCCGAAGCCCAAGCCGGTCGAGCACAGCCAGCAGAAACCGCTGCCGAAAAAGGTCGAGCCCGCACCGGAGCCCGTCGCCCAGGCCGCGCCGTCACCGGCCCCCGCGCCGGCGGCCACCGCCGCACCCAGTCAGCCGGCACCGGCCGCGGCGCCGTCGGGCCCGCCAAAGACCGCGGGCCTGCCTACCGGCAGCATCGACGATGCCGATATCCGACCGGTCAAGATGACACCGCCGGAATATCCGGAAATGCTCCGTCGGCGCGGTGTGGGTGGCGAGGTGCGGGTGATGTTCACCGTGACCGCCGACGGTCGACTGGCCGACATCCAGGTGCTGGAAGCCTCCAACAAGCAACTGGAGCGCGCCGTGCTCGAGGTGCTGGGCGAATGGCGCTTCGCCCCGCGGGTCTCCGGTGGTCAGATCGTGCCGCGCAAGGCAACCAAGACCTTCAACTTCAAGATCCAGCGTCGCTAGATCGTCAGGCGACGAAGTCGGGCGTGAAGGGGCCGGCGGCCACCCCGGCGAGCAGATAGCTGGCGATGGCGGCAGCCGCAGGCGGGTGGCCAGGGTGCCGAAGGCGAACGCCAGGACCAGGCCAATCGCCAGGGTGGATATCCGAGGGGTGTCATGGGACATCCTGGAGCCGCTGCCGTCGAACGATGGCGACCTAACCGGCAAAACTCAAAAGGTTTCCTTGAGCGCCTGATAGCGCTCTTGAAGTTCCCGGCGGATCTGCCGGCGCTGCTGGGCCTGCACGCAGCGTCGCTTCTCGTCCGTCGTCGCCGGTTCGAGTTGGGGAACCGGGCAGGATTTGCCGTCTTCGTCCACGGCGACCATGGTGAAGAAACAGCTGTTGGTATGGCGTACCGAGCGTTGCTGGATGTTCTCGGTGATGACCTTGATGCCGATCTCCATGGAGGTGGTCCCGGTGTAGTTCACCGAGGCCAGAAAGGTCACCAACTCACCGACGTGGATAGGTTCGCGAAAGATCACCTGGTCCACCGATAGCGTGACCACGTAGCGCCCGGCATAGCGGCTGGCGCAGGCATAGGCCACTTCGTCGAGGTACTTGAGTAACGCGCCCCCGTGGACCTTGCCAGAAAAGTTGGCCAGGTCCGGGGTCATCAGGATGGTCATGCTCAACTGGTGGTTGCCGGCTTCCATGGGCGAATCCTCGAGGGGAAATCCTGTAGACGGCGCAGCGGCGCCGTCTGTCACAGCCATCAACGGCCGGCGGAGAGACCGAAGTCGATGGGCAGGTCGGCGCCGGAAATGGCTGCCGCCTGGGGCTGACAGAGGAAATAGACGAACTCGGCGACCTCTTCCGGCTGGATGAAACGCGCGGTTTCGCCCTGGGGATAGCGATTGAGCAGGTTGCGACGATAGCCCGCCGGATCGCCGCTGCCGTAGTGGGCAGCCTGGAAGTCCAGCATGGGCGTGTCGATGTCGCCTGGCGAGACGGCGTTGACCCGCACGCCGTCGCGCGCCAGTTCCACCGCCAGATTCTGGCTGAAGAAGCGCACCGCCGCCTTGGCGGCACCATAGGCCGCCGCACCGGCGATGGGCTGACGCCCGGCTCCGCTGGCGACATTGATGATGACGCCGCGATTTTCCTTGAGGAAGGGGATGGCCGCCGAGCACATGAAGAAGGTGGCCTTGAGATTGACCGCCATCACCAGGTCGTAGTCGTCCTCGGTAAAGGTCTCCACCTCGCCTTCGCGCCAGATGCCCGCGGCATTGATCAGGGCATCCAGGCGCCCGGTACGGGCCATGACCTTGCTGACCAGAGAGCGGCAGCCTTCGGCGCTGGAAATATCGGCGGTCACGCTGGAATCCAGGCCGACGATGCCGTTCAGCCCATGCAGGCCCTCGGCATCGCGGTCGGCGGCGGCGACGCGCCAGCGACTCTGGGCGAAGCGTTGCGCTAGGGCACGGCCGAGGCCGCCCGCAGCGCCGGTGATCAGGACGACGGGAGTGCTCATGACGCTTCCTCCGGAGTGATGGCCTTATCCAGACCCGTGTCAGGCAGGGTCGTTCAGTACCGGCCCGGTCAGCCTTCCAGCCAGACGTCGCGGGCCCAGATCCAGACCGAATCCCAGGATTCGTCGGTCAGGTCGCCGTCTTCCCACAACAGTACCTCGCCTTCCTGGCTGACGCAGTAGTAGCCGTCGTCGCTGGCGCAGAGGGGAATGTACTCGCGCGGCAGACCTTCGTCCCAGGCGGTGGCTGCCACTTCCGGCAGATAGGTATGGGACTGCGGATCGGTGACGGTCACCGGCTCGATACGGCCATAGACCACGTCGCTGACGGTCAGCAGGAATTCACGGAATTCCGGCGGCAGACTGATGAGCAGTTCTTCCTCGATCTCGACCAGCAGGTCTTCGTCGGGCAACTCCAGGGGTACGGGAACGGGTTCGTTTTCTTCACGCAGGCGTTCGATGACGTCTTCCATAGCAGGCCTCTCTCGAAATGCGCACCGGATAAAGGGAAAAGAGGCGCGCAAGGTTAGCAGTTCAGTCCGGGATAACGGCAGCTTCCGTGCGGACTTGATAGCGGTTTCGAGAGATGTTCGGCAGGCGGCGCCCATGAAAAAGCCCGGCGTAGAGCCGGGCTTTTTCATGGGCGCCGTTATCAGGCGTTCTGGCGGATACCGGCCAGCAGCCAGGGCTGGTTCTCGCCCGCCATGCGCTCCATGCGCCAGCTTTCGCTGAACGGCTGGCCCTGGTCGAAGCGCGATTCCTTGGACACACCGTTGAAGGTGATGGTGGCGATGGTCTTGCCTTGCAGATCCTCGACACCGTCCAGGGTAGCGTTCAGGTTCTCGATGTAGGTGGACTGGAAGCCTTCGCCCAGCGCAGCGCGCTCGTCACGCAGCCACTGCAGCATCTGCGGGGTGACGAACTCGGAGATCTTGTCCATCTCGTTGGCGTCCCAGTGCTGCTGCAGGCTCATGAAGTGATCACGACCGGCCGCCACGAAGCGCTCGGCATTGAACCAGCTCGGTGCATTGATCACCGGCGCAGCACCGGCAGCGGCACCCCCGAACAGACCGCCATTGCTGGGCTGGTTGGGCATCTCGCGCTGCATGGGCGCATGACCGGCCACGGCGGGCTGCGGACCGGCCTGCTGCTTGCGGCGGGCGATCAGGCGGAAGATCACGAAGGCGATGAGGGCCAGGATCAGGAAGTCGAAGAACTGGAAGCCTTCGAAGCCGTCACCCATGAACATGGAGGCCAGCAGACCACCGGCGGCGATACCGGCCAGCGGGCCGAGCCAGCGCGAGGCGCCACTGGGACGGGCAGCGGCGGCGGCGCCAGCACCGGCGGCAGGAGCGGCCATGCCCGGCTGCTGGGTCGGCGCGGCCTGGCGGGTCTGGTGGATGGGTGCGGCGCCAGCGGACTTGCCGGCGCCCATGCGTTTGGCATTGGCATCCAGGCTGAGCGTGAGGCCCAGGCACAGGATCATGAAGATGCTCATCAGGCGTTGCATGTGGTGTTCTCTCTGTGAAGAGTCTGGTGTTGGATACATCTTGCGCTGCCCGGTCAAGTACAGCCAGCGTGAATTGTTTCGGTATTTTGCCCTGTCGGCGTTCCCTGGAAGCAGGGCACCAAGTGCTTGCAACCGTTAAAAATTTCCAAGCACATCAATCTATTACAGATTTTTGCAAAATCCGTCACAAGAGTTTGCAGATGCTAGTCTGGGTCTCCAGTCAGCGCAGGTGTCGGGAGAGTGCCCGGCCCGTCAGAGGAGGGCCCGGCCGATGCATGCTCTAGCTTTTATCCAGGACATGGCCGTCATCATGCTGGTGGCCGGCGTGGTAACCATCCTCTTCCACCGCCTCAAGCAGCCCGTGGTCCTGGGCTATATCCTCGCCGGCTTCATCATCGGACCCCACACCCCGCCATTCGGTCTGATCCACGACGAAGAAAGCATCAAGACGCTCGCCGAGGTGGGGGTCATCTTCCTGATGTTCAGCCTTGGTCTGGAATTCTCGCTGCGCAAGCTGTTCCGGGTGGGCGCCACGGCCTTCATCGCCGCTTTCCTCGAGATCAGCCTGATGCTCTGGCTGGGTTACCAGGTAGGGCAGATGTTCGGCTGGTCGCACATGGATTCGCTGTTCCTCGGCGCCATCCTGGCCATTTCCTCGACCACCATCATCGTCAAGGCGCTCAACGAGCTGAAGATGAAGCACGAGCGCTTCGCCCAGCAGATCTTTGGCGTGCTGATCGTCGAGGACATCCTCGGCATCGGCATCATCGCCCTGTTGTCGGGCCTGGCGGTGAGCGGCTCGGTGGAGCCAGGCGCGGTGGCCTCGACCCTCGGCAAGCTGAGTCTGTTCATGATCGTGGCGCTGGTCATCGGCATCCTGCTGGTGCCGCGCCTGCTGGCCTACGTGGCCACCTTCGAAAGCAACGAGATGCTGCTGATCACAGTGCTGGGACTGTGCTTCGGCTTCTGCCTGCTGGTGGCCAAGCTGGAGTACAGCGTGGTGCTGGGTGCCTTCCTGATCGGCGCCATCATGGCCGAGTCGCGCCAGCTGCTGCAGATCGAAAAGCTGGTGGAGCCGCTGCGCGACATGTTCAGCGCCATCTTCTTCGTCGCCATCGGCCTGCTGCTCGATCCCAAGGTGCTGGTGGAATACGCCTGGCCGATCACCGTGATCAGCGTCGCCGTGGTCCTGGGCAAGATCCTCGCCTGCAGCCTGGGGACCCTGATCGCCGGCAACGACGGCCGGACTTCGCTGCGAGTCGGCATGGGGCTGGCCCAGATCGGCGAGTTCTCCTTCATCATCGCCACCCTGGGGATCACCCTGGGCGTCACCAGCCATTTCCTCTATCCGGTGGCGGTGGCCGTGTCGGCGGTCACCACGCTGCTTACCCCCTATCTGATCAGGGCCGCCGATCCGCTGGCGCTGTGGATCGGCCGCTGGCTGCCGCAGCCCCTGCAGCGAGTGCTGGGCATCTATGGCGAATGGCTGCGCAGCATCCAGCCCCAGGGCGAGAAGGCGATCCTGGCCGGCATGATGAGACGCATCCTGCTGCAGGTCGGCATCAACCTGTCGCTGGTCATTGCCATCTTTCTCGGCGGGGCCTATTTCGCCGGCGGCCTGGCGGGCTGGCTCAGCACCTGGATCGCCGATCCCGATCTGCAGAAGGCCTGCATCTGGGGCGGGGCGCTGCTGTTGTCGCTGCCCTGCCTGATCGCCGCCTATCGCAAGCTCAAGGCCCTGGCCATGCTGATGGCCGAACTCAGCGTCAGGCAGAACCAGGCCGGGCGCTATACGCAGCCGGTGCGGCGGCTGGTCAGCGAGTTGATTCCGCTGCTGTCGCTGGCCGGCATCCTGGTGTTGCTGGCTATCCTGAGCAGTAGCATCCTGCCACGCGGCGAGCTGTTGCTGCTGATCGGCCTGGTCGCGGTGGTGGTGATCGCGGTGCTGTGGCGCTGGTTCATCCGCGTCCATTCGCGGCTGCAGATCGCCTTCATCGAGACCCTGGAACAGGACAAGGGCGGACACCATTAGGCCGCTTTTGCGGAATCCAGCCATTGCCGGCTGGGGATCGACGCGGCAGAATCGCTCTAAGTCGCCCGTTTGAATGAACGGGACGATGGCAAGGGAATGCGCAATGCAGGAAATCGGCTTGGCCGCTTTCTGCCGTCCGGCAATCTCCCACCGGCGGTCAGGCCCTTTTCCTGCGCCCCTTCAAGGTCGCCAGGCGAGCAGCAGCACGCCCCCGCCGATGGCGGCGATGCCGCACCACTGGCGCAGGTCCAAGCGCTCACCCAGCAGCGCCACGCCAAAGATCGCCACCAGCACCACGCTTAGCTTGTCCACTGGCGCCACCAGCGACGCTGGGCCCAGCTTGAGCGCCCGGTAGTAGCACAGCCAGGACAGGCCGGTGGCCACACCCGAGAGGACCAGGAACAGATAGCTGCGCCCGGCGATGCTGGCCAGGGGTTGCGCCTGCCCGGTGGCCAGGACGATGGCCGCCAGGACCACCACGACTACCAGGGTGCGCAGCAGGGTGGCGAAATCGGCGTTGACGTGTTCCACGCCCAGCTTGCCGAAGATGGCGGTCAGAGCGGCGAAGGCCGCCGCCAGGAGCGCCCAGAACAGCCAGGAGGTGGTCATCGCTAGAGGGGTTCGAGCTTGGCGTAGCTCACCATCAGCCACTTGCTGCCTTCGGACTTGAAGTTGACCTGCACCCGAGCATGGGCGCCGGAGCCCTCGTAGTTGAGGATGACGCCATCGCCGAACAGGGCATGACGCACCGGTTGACCGAGGCTGAAGGTGGTTTCCGGCACCGGTGCCTGGGCGAAGAGGTTGGGACGACTGCCGGCAAAGGGCTGCTTGACCGCATTGGACAGGCGCACCTCCTGGATCAGGCCATCCGGTACCTCGCGGACGAAGCGCGAAACCTTGTTGTAGGTCTCGCTGCCGTAGAGACGGCGGGTCTCCGCATAGCTCATCACCAGGCGGCGCATGGCGCGGGTGACACCCACATAGGCCAGGCGACGTTCCTCTTCCAGACGGCCGGGTTCCTCCAGGCTCATCTTGTGCGGAAACAGCCCTTCTTCCATGCCGGCGAGGAACACCAGGGGGAATTCCAGGCCCTTGGCGCTGTGCAGGGTCATCAGCTGGACGCTGTCTTCGTGGCTGTCGGCCTGGGTGTCCCCGGATTCCAGGGCGGCGTGGTCGAGGAAGGCCGCCAGGGGCGTCATCTCCTCGTCGCCACTGAAGTCGAAGGAGCGCGCGGCGCTGACCAGTTCTTCCAGGTTTTCCACCCGCGCCTGGCCTTTCTCGCCCTTTTCTTCCTTGTGGAAGGTGACCAGGCCGGTCTGCTCGATGATCTGTTGCACGAGATTGTGCAGGGACAGGTCCTCGGCCTTGAGTGCCAGGGTGTCGACCAGCTCGACGAAGACGTTGAGCGCCGAGGCGGCGCGACCCGACACCGCGCGGGCGCCGACCAGGTCGTGCAGCGCCTGCCACAGCGAGGTGTTCTGGGCCCGCGCGGCGCTGCGCAGCGCCTCCACGGTCTTCTCGCCGATGCCCCGCGGCGGCACGTTAATCACCCGCTCCAGGGCGGCGTCGTCGTGGCGATGCTGGATCAGTCGCAGGTAGGCCATGGCGTTCTTGATCTCGGCGCGCTCGAAGAATCTCAGGCCGCCATAGATGCGATAGGGGATCTTTTCGCGCAGCAGCGCCTCTTCCAGCACCCGCGACTGGGCGTTGGAGCGGTAGAGGATGGCCATCTCGCTGCGCCGGCTGCCCTTCTTGAACTCGCTCTCGATGGTTTCGACGATGTAGCGGGCTTCGTCGTGCTCGTTGAAGCCGGCATAGAGGGTGATGGCCTCGCCTTCGCCGGTGTCGGTCCACAGCTCCTTGCCGAGACGGCCGAAGTTGTGGGCGATCAGGCCGTTGGCGGCCTTGAGAATGGTATCGGTGGAGCGGTAGTTCTGCTCCAGGCGGATGATCTCGGCCGAGAAGTCCTCGTTGAACTGCTGGATGTTCTCGATCTTGGCGCCGCGCCAGCCATAGATGGACTGGTCGTCGTCGCCCACCACCATGAGGCTGGCGCCGTTCTGGGCGAGGTGCTTGAGCCAGGCGTACTGGACGGCGTTGGTGTCCTGGAATTCGTCGACCAGGAGATGCTGGAAGCGCCGCTGGTAATGCTCCAGCAGGCTGGGATTGTTGCGCCAGAGATCCAGGGCGCGCAGCAGCAGCTCGGAGAAGTCGATCACTCCAGCACGGGCGCAGGCGGCCTCGTAGGCTTCGTAGATGCTGCGCATGGTGCTGAGGAAGAGGTCGCCAGCGGCCTGGATATGCTGCGGCCGCAGGCCTTCGTCCTTCTGGCCGTTGATGAACCACTGTGCCTGGCGGGCCGGCCAGCGCTGCTCGTCGAGGCCCAGCTCGCGGATCACCCGCTTGACGATGCGCTGCTGGTCGTCGCTGTCGAGGATCTGGAAATTCTGCGACAGCCCCGCTTCCTGCCAGTGGGCCCGCAGCAGGCGATGAGCCAGGCCGTGGAAGGTGCCGACCCACATGCCCTGGGGGCTCATGCCGAGCAATTGCTCGATGCGGTGGCGCATCTCGGCGGCGGCCTTGTTGGTGAAGGTCACCGAGAGGATGGAGTGCGGCGAGGCGTGCTCGACCTGGATCAGCCAGGCGATGCGGTGCACCAGCACCCGGGTCTTGCCCGAGCCGGCACCGGCCAGCACCAGTTGGCGACCCAGGGGCGCGGCCACGGCCTGACGCTGGGCATCGTTGAGGGAATTGAGCAGCAGGGAGATGTCGTCATTCATCGCCGCATTCTACCGATGCGGTAGAAGGAGCGCCAAACCAGACGGATGGGAGGCGAGGCGGGTGGCGCGGGGCAGCCTAACCCGCGGCCAGCAGGGCTGGCCGGGGATCGGCGGAAGGCTTGGGAGTGGCGCGTCAGGCGGCGATCGGCGAGCGCCAGTCGTCGGAACCGGAGGTGCCGGAGACCTCATGGGTCCAGACGATCTTGCGGTAGGTGAAGTAGACGTCTTCCAGGTGGGTGAAGTGCGCCATGCTCGGGTCCTGGCAGTTGGGCATGCGCGACTGGACGTCGACGATGATGGCGTCCTCCAGTTCGATGGTGAAGTAGTGCTCCTGGGTGCCGGTGGCCGAGGTGCGGTACCACTCCAGGCGGCACTTGCCGAGGCGTTCGCCGGAGGTGAGGGCGTTGAAGATCAGCGGCGAGGCCTTGTCGAAGACCTTGGTGATCATCAGCGGCTTGTGCACGCGCTGGCCGGTGGGCTGACCTGACTGGGGATCGCGGGGAATGATCACCTGGTGATTGAAGGCCTGGACCAGGATCTGGTCTTCGTGGCCTTCCTGGAAGATGTTGCCGACCGAGTCTTCGGTAAAGGTGCCAGCGGTGATCAGGCCTTGCTTGGTGCCTTCGAGGGACAGATACGCGGGGGTTGGCATGGTGCTCTCCTTGCCTGGTGATAGGGCTTCATGGCCCGGGTACCAGGACTTAACAAGGGCCGTGCCAGAACCGAAAAATCCTTTCTGATCAGTGACTTGTAAAAGGACTACAAGACGTGGGCCGGACTACTGTGCGCCACTGCTCGGGAATCTGCGCAAGGCCTTGCGCAGAGCGGTTCAAAAGCTGCTTCGGCTCAGGTAGTCACCTGTCCAGACGACTACCAAGTGCCGACGAGAGTGCGAAAAAGACCGTGCTGAATCGTAATGACCAAGAGCCTTGGCGATCGTTATGTA
This sequence comes from Pseudomonas sp. SHLD1, assembly GCF_028640935.1. NCBI lineage: Bacteria > Pseudomonadati > Pseudomonadota > Gammaproteobacteria > Pseudomonadales > Pseudomonadaceae > Pseudomonas > Pseudomonas sp. SHLD1. The sequence continues at coordinate 461,059 of NZ_JAQZAD010000006.1, read as the reverse complement.
GTATAAGTGCGACGCACTACATCCGCCCGCTAGACGAGATACGCCTGTGAACCTCATGCAACACATTGCTCAATCCCGCCACCTGCTGCGCAAGTCGGAGCTCAAGGTCGCCGAGCAGGTCATGGTGGATCCGGCTGCCGTCATGCACAGCTCCATGGCCGACCTCGCCCACAACGTCGGCGTGAGCGAGCCCACCATCGTGCGTTTCTGCCGGGCAATCGGTTGCGACGGCTTCCAGGATCTCAAGCTGCGCCTGGCGCAGAGCCTGGCGGCGGGGGCCAGTTTCGGCCAGTTCGCCATCCATGAGAACGATGCGGTGGAAGACTTCAGCCTGAAGATCTTCGACACCACCCTGCACACCCTCATGGACGTGCGCGAGCGCCTGGACATGCGGGCGCTGGAAACGGCCATCGAGGCGATCGCCAAGGCCCAGCGGGTGATGTTCTACGGCTTCGGCGCCTCGGGTTCGGTTGCCAACGACGCCCAGCACAAGTTCTTTCGCCTGCAGCTCAGCGCCACCGCGTATTCCGATCCGCACATGCAGGCCATGTCGGCGGCGACCCTGACACCGTCCGATGCCGCCATCTGCATCTCCCAGTCGGGGCGCTCCAAGGACCTGCTGATCACCGCCAATCTGGTGCGTGACAATGGCGCTGCGCTGATCACCATCTGCCCGGGGCAGACGCCGCTGGCCGACCTGTCCACGGTCAACATCGCCATCGACGTGCACGAGGACACCGACATCTATGTGCCCCTGACCTCGCGCATCGCCCACCTGGTGGTGATTGATGTGCTGGCCATGGGCGTGGCCATGTCGCGTGGTCCGGCGCTGGTCGAGCATCTCAAGAGCGTGAAGCGCAGCCTGCGCAGTCTGCGGCTGTCGTCGAAGTCGACCAAGCACAGCGACACCCAATAGTCGTCTCGCTGTCGCCAAACCGTCACCTGTTAGGGTGAAGCTGCCCATTCCGATCCCAGCCCGGAGGAATTGGCATGACCGCTCTCATCCAGCAATCCAGCGTTCGTCTCGACAGCAAGACTCGCAGAAAGCTACAGGATCAACGGCGGATGAAATTCCGCCGTGCCATCGAGGCCCGTGCCGAAGAACAGCGGCTTGCCGTGGAACTCGATGAACTGTTGTTTCTCAATCAGCTGCTGGACGAGCGCCAGGCCCAGCGCCGGCAGCAGGCTCCAGGGCAATACCTAACGCATTGATCAGGCTGCGCTGGCCGCGCAGATAGTCGACGAAGGCCTGGGCCACCGGCGACAGCGGCTTGCCGCGTACCTGGACCACGCACCAGGAACGGCGTAACGGCAGCTCGGCGACGTCCAGCTCGACCAGGCTGCCGGCGGCGAGATCGCTGCGAATGGCCTGGCGCGGCAGCAGGGCCAGGCCGAGTCCGGCGCGGACCGCCTCGCGTTGCGCTTCGAAGGCGCCGATCTCCAGCTGTTCGGCGAAGTGCGCGCGCTTCTGCTTGAGATAGTCCTCGCAGGCCTGGCGCGTGCCTGAGCCGACCTCGCGCACCAGTAGCGGATAGGCCGTCAGGTCGCGCAGGCTGAGGCCGCTGCGCTCGGCCAGGGCATGGCCGGGACGCGCCACGGCGACGATGGCGTTGTCCAGCAGTGGCAGGAAATCCAGGTCCGCGTTGCTCGGTACCCCGGACATCAGCGCCACGTCTTCGCGATTCTCCGTCAATCGACGCAGCACCCGGGCATGGTTGCCCACGGTCAGCGCCAGGTCGACCTGGGGATGGCTGCTACGGAACTGGCCGAACAGGTGCGGCGCCAGGTACTGGGCACTGCTTTCCACCCCCAGGCGCAGCTGGCCGTGCAGGGCGCCGCGCAGATTCGACAGCTGCATGTCCAGGCTGCCCAGCCGGGCGAAGAGATCACGACCGGTCTGGCGCAGGGCCTCGCCGGCCTCGGTGAGGTAGAGGGTGCGATTGAGGTAGTTGAACAGCGGCGCGCCCACCACCTCTTCGAGCTGACGCACCTGCAGGCTCACCGCCGGCTGGGTCAGCGCCATGATGTCGGCCGCACGGCTGTAGGAGCGGGCCTCGCAGACGGCCTCGAACACCTGCAACTGGCGAAAGGTGAGTCGCATCAGGGGCTTGCGCATGGGCATCGGCGAGATCCATAAGGAATGACTTATGGAGTATCCAACAATTATTTATTTTCCATAAGAGAAGCCCTGACGTAGCTTCAGGTCACCGGCAATAACAAGCGGCTGCACACTGCAGCAGACAAGGAGCCAGGTGTGATCAAGAAGATACTTATCGCCAATCGGGGCGAGATCGCCGTGCGCATCGTGCGTGCCTGTGCCGAGATGGGCATTCGCTCGGTAGCGGTCTACTCCGACGCCGATCGCCAAGCGCTCCACGTGAAACGTGCCGACGAAGCCCATGGGATCGGTAGTGATCCGCTGGAGGGTTATCTCAATCCGCGCAAGCTGGTGAACCTTGCCGTGGAAACCGGCTGCGATGCCTTGCATCCCGGCTACGGCTTCCTTTCCGAGAATGCCGAACTGGCGGAAATCTGTGCCCAGCGCGGCATTCGCTTCATCGGACCGTCCGCCGAGGTCATCCGCCGCATGGGCGACAAGACCGAGGCGCGGCGCAGCATGATCGCTGCTGGCGTGCCCTGCACTCCGGGCACCGAGGGCAACGTGGCGGACATCGCCGAGGCCCTGCGCGAAGGCGATCGCCTTGGGTATCCGGTGATGCTCAAGGCCACCTCCGGCGGGGGCGGGCGGGGTATCCGCCGCTGCAACTCCCGCGAGGAACTGGAGCAGGCCTATCCACGGGTGATCTCCGAGGCGACCAAGGCCTTTGGCTCGGCCGAGGTGTTTCTCGAGAAGTGCATCGTCAATCCCAAGCACATCGAGGCGCAGATCCTCGCCGACAGCCACGGCAATACAGTGCACCTGTTCGAGCGTGACTGCTCCATCCAGCGGCGCAACCAGAAGCTGATCGAGATCGCGCCCAGCCCCCAGCTGACCCCCGAGCAGCGCGCCTATATCGGCGACCTGGCGGTACGCGCGGCCAAGGCGGTGGGTTACGAGAACGCCGGCACCGTGGAATTCCTGCTCGCCGAGGGCGAGGTGTATTTCATGGAAATGAACACCCGGGTGCAGGTGGAGCACACCATCACCGAGGAAATCACCGGGATCGACATCGTTCGCGAGCAGATCCGCATCGCCTCGGGGCTGCCGCTGTCCTTCGCTCAGGAAGACGTCCAGCACCGCGGATTCGCCCTGCAGTTCCGCATCAATGCCGAGGACCCGAAGAACAACTTCCTGCCGAGCTTCGGCAAGATCACCCGCTACTACGCGCCGGGCGGACCGGGGGTACGCACCGACACGGCCATCTACACCGGCTACGTGATCCCGCCGTACTACGACTCCATGTGCCTCAAGCTGGTCGTCTGGGCGCTGACCTGGGAAGAGGCCATGGATCGCGGCCTGCGCGCCCTGGACGACATGCGCGTGCAGGGGGTGAAGACCACCGCGCCCTATTACCAGGCCATCCTGCGCGATCCGGAATTCCGCAGCGGGCGCTTCAACACCAGCTTCGTGGAAAGCCATCCGGAGCTGACCCAGTACTCGATCAAGCGCAACCCGACGCACCTGGCCATCGCCATCGCCGCCGCCATCGCCGCCCACGCCGGTCTGTAAGGACGACAGAACAATGAAAAGTATCCAGATCACCGACACCATCCTGCGCGACGCCCACCAATCGCTGCTGGCGACCCGCATGCGCACCGAAGACATGCTGCCGATCTGCGCCAAGCTCGACCAGGTCGGCTACTGGTCGCTGGAGGTCTGGGGCGGCGCCACCTTCGACGCCTGCGTGCGCTTCCTCAAGGAAGACCCCTGGGAGCGCCTGCGCCAGTTGCGCCAGGCACTGCCCAACACCCGGCTGCAGATGCTCCTGCGCGGGCAGAATCTGCTCGGCTACCGGCACTACAGCGATGATGTAGTCGAGGCCTTCGTCGAGCGCGCCGCGGCCAATGGCACCGACGTCTTCCGCATCTTCGATGCCATGAACGATGTGCGTAATCTGGAAACCGCCATCCGCGCGGTCAAGGCCAGCGGCAAGCACGCCCAGGGCACCCTCTGCTACACCACCAGCCCGGTGCACACGGTGGCGGCCTTCGTCGACCAGGCGCGGCGCATGGCCGACCTGGGCGTGGACTCCATCGCCATCAAGGACATGGCCGGTCTACTGACGCCCTATGCCACCGGCGAGCTGGTCAAGGCGCTCAAGGCGGCCCTGAGCCTGGACGTGGTGGTGCACTCCCACGACACCGCCGGGGTGGCCGCCATGTGCCAGCTCAAGGCGGTGGAAAACGGCGCCGATCGCATCGACACGGCGATCTCCAGCATGGCCTGGGGCACCAGCCACCCGGGGACCGAATCCATGGTCGCGGCCCTGCGCGACACGCCCTACGACACCGGCCTAAACCTGGAGCTGCTGCAGGAGATCGGCCTGTACTTCCATGCGGTGCGCAAGAAGTACCACCAGTTCGAGAGCGAATTCACCGGTGTCGATACCCGGGTGCAGGTCAACCAGGTGCCGGGCGGCATGATCTCCAACCTCGCCAACCAGTTGCGCGAGCAGGGCGCCCTCAATCGCATGAACGAGGTGCTGGAAGAGATCCCGCGGGTGCGCAAGGACCTGGGCTACCCACCCCTGGTGACCCCGACCTCGCAGATCGTCGGTACCCAGGCCTTCTTCAACGTGCTGGCCGGCGAGCGCTACAAGACCATCACCAACGAGGTGAAGCTCTATCTGCAGGGGCGCTACGGCAAGGCGCCGGGCGCCATCTGCGAGCAGTTGCGCAAGCAGGCCATCGGCCAGGAAGAAGTCATCGAAGTGCGTCCGGCCGATCTGCTTAGCCCCGAGCTTGCGCGACTGCGCGCCGAGATCGGCGACCTGGCCAAGAGCGAAGAGGACGTGATGACCTTCGCCATGTTCCCCGACATCGGGCGCAAGTTCCTCGAGGAACGCGCCGCCGGGACCCTGGTGCCGGAAGCCCTGCTGCCCATGCCCTCGGCCGATGGCGTGGCCGCGGTGGGTGGCCAGGGCGTGCCGACCGCGTTCAGCGTCGACGTGCATGGCGAGACCTATCAGGTGGACATCACCGGCATCGGCCTCAAGAGCGAAGGCAAGCGGCACTTCTACCTGTCCATCGACGGGGTGCCGGAAGAGGTGGTGTTCGAAGCCAGCGGTGAGTTCGTCGCCGAGGGCGGTCAGCGGCGGCGCCAGGCGGAGCGTCCGGGCGACGTCAGCACCACCATGCCGGGCAACATCGTCGAGGTGCTGGTCAAGGAGGGTGATCAGGTCAAGGCCGGGCAGGGCGTGCTGGTCACCGAAGCCATGAAGATGGAAACCGAGATCCAGTCTCCCATCGCCGGCACCGTCACCGCGGTACGGGTGGCCAAGGGCGACCGGGTCAATCCGGGCGAGGTGTTGATCGAAATCGAAGGCTGAGATCACTTCGATTTCCCTTGGGGCCATCAGGCCCCTTTTTTTATGGGCGGTTTCTATCCATTCGATTGAGAAAAAGCACTAACACCTCTCGATAGGGTCTGCTATTTAATATAGCCAAGGCTATAACGATCCCGGGAGGATTCGCGATGCTGAAAGAACTCAAGAAACGCGCCCTGCGTGCTCTGCTGGACAAGCTGCTCGACGGTCAAGCCGAACGTCGTCCGCTGGAGACCCAGCCCGAGCGTTCCCGTGGCATGACGGCCCACGCCGCGCACTGATCCCTGCCGCACTCATAGGCGCCTTCGCTATGTCCTGAGCGAGGCGCCTTTTCCTGTTCGTCTCTGTCCTGGACCCCTCTCATCCCAGGTTACAAAGTCTCCCTGCACCTCTGATAGGTTGTGCTATCCAATTTAGCCGAGGCTATAACCACCGAGAGGCGGGCCGGATGCTGGAGAAGACGAGACGCTGGACCCTGGCGGGTCTGCTGGGATTGCTGCTGGGCAACGCCGCCCAGGCCGCGGAGCCGTTCAGGGTGGTCACCACCTTCACGGTGATCGCCGACATGGCGCGCAACGTGGCGGGCGACGCCGCGCGGGTGGAATCCATCACCAAGCCCGGCGCCGAGATCCACAATTACCAGCCCACCCCGGGCGATCTGCTCAAGACGCGCGATGCGCAGCTGGTGCTGTGGAACGGCCTGAATCTGGAGCTCTGGTTCGAGCGCTTCTTCAGCCGCATGAAGGACGTGCCCGGCGCGGTGGTCTCGCGGGGCGTCGAGCCCATTGCCATCGCCCAGGGCCCCTATGCCGGCAAGCCCAACCCCCATGCCTGGATGTCACCCCGGGCGGCGCTGATCTACGTCGACAACATCCGCGATGCCCTGGTAGCGCATGACCCGGCCCAGGCCGATACCTACCGCCGCAACGCCGAGGCCTACAAGGCGCGCATCACCGCCACCCTCGATCCCCTGCGCCAGCAACTGCAGGCGATTCCCGAACAGCGCCGCTGGCTGGTGTCCAGCGAGGGCGCCTTCAGCTACCTGGCGCGCGACCTGGGGCTCAAGGAGCTCTATCTCTGGCCGATCAACGCCGATGCCCAGGGCACGCCGCAGCAGATCCGCCGGGTGATCGAGACGGTGCGCGCCGAGCGGATTCCGGCGGTGTTCAGCGAGAGCACGGTTTCCGCCGCGCCGGCCGAGCAGGTGGCGCGGGAGAGCGGCGCCCGCTATGGCGGGGTGCTCTATGTGGATTCCCTGAGCGCGGCCGAGGGGCCTGTACCCACCTATCTCGACCTGTTGCGAGTGACCACCGAGACCCTGGTCAAGGGGCTGGCGCCATGATCGCCCTCGAAGGGGTCAGCGTGACCTATCGCAACGGCCACACCGCCCTGCGCGAGGCCAGCCTGGTGGTGCCCGGCGGCTCCATCACCGCCCTGGTGGGCGTCAATGGCAGCGGCAAGTCGACGCTGTTCAAGGCGATCATGGGCTTCGTGCCCCTGGGCAGCGGCCAGGTACGGGTCGATGACCTGCCGGTGGCCCAGGCGCTCAAGCGCAACCTCGTTGCCTACGTCCCCCAGAGCGAAGACGTGGACTGGGACTTTCCGGTGCGGGTGGAAGACGTGGTGCTCATGGGTCGCTATGGCCGGATGAATTTCCTGCGCCTGGCCCGCGCGGCCGATCACCAGGCGGTGGACGCCGCCCTGGCCCGGGTGGGGCTGACCGCGTTGCGCAAGCGGCAGATCGGCGAACTCTCCGGCGGCCAGAAGAAGCGCGTCTTCCTCGCGCGTGCCCTGGCCCAGGACAGCCGGGTGATCCTGCTGGACGAACCCTTCACCGGGGTGGACGCCACCTCCGAGCGCGCCATCATCGAATTGCTCCAGGCCCTCCGCGCCGAGGGTCGCTCGATGCTGGTCTCGACCCATGACCTGGCCAGCATCGAGCGCTTCTGCGATCGCACCGTACTGCTCGATCGCACCGTGCTGGCCCAGGGGCCGACGGCCGAGGTCTTTACCCGGGAGAATCTGGAACGCACCTTTGGCGGCGCCCTGCGCCTGTTCGAGGCTGGCCAGGCAGAGCCGCGCCGCCGGGAGCATGCCTGATGGAAGGGCTGCTGGAACCTCTGGCCTATGGCTACATGAGAAACGCCCTGGGCGCGGCGGCACTGGTAGGCGGACTGTGTGCCTTCCTTTCCGCCTACCTGATGCTCAAGGGCTGGTCGCTGATCGGCGATGCCCTGTCCCATGCCGTGGTACCCGGCGTGGCCGGCGCCTATCTGCTCGGCCTGCCGCTGGCCCTAGGCGCCTTTCTCGCCGGTGGCGCGGCGGCCGGGGCCATGCTCGGCCTGCGGCAATACACCCGGCTCAAGGAAGACGTCATCATCGGCCTGATCTTCAGCGCCTTCTTTGGCGGTGGGTTGTTCCTGGTCTCGCTGGCGCCGGTCGCGGTGGACATCCAGACCATCGTCTTCGGCAACATCCTGGCCATCACCCCCGAGGCCAGTCGCCAGTTGCTGATCATCGCCGCCGTCTCTCTGCTGGTGCTGCTGCTGAAGTGGCGCGACCTGCTGCTGGTGTTCTTCGACGAAGGCCAGGCGCGCGCCTGCGGCCTCAATCCCACGGGGTACAGGCTGCTGTTCTTTACCCTGCTGGCGCTGAGCACCGTGGCGGCGATGCAGACGGTGGGCGCCTTTCTGGTCATCGCCCTGGTGGTGACGCCGGGGGCGACGGCCTATCTGCTCAGCGACCGCTTCTCCCGTGTGGTGCTGATCAGCGTCGCCATCGGCGTCGGCAGCGGACTGCTGGGCACCTACCTCAGCTACTTCCTCGACGGCGCCACCGGTGGCTGCGTGGTGGTCTTGCAGACCCTCATCTTCCTGCTGGCTTTCGTCCTGGCACCGCGTCACGGCCTGCTGGCCAACCGCCGCCGGGCGCGGCAGACGGCGGAGGCGGGCTGATGGACTGGTTGCGGCTGACCCTGGAAGTCGACTTCATGCGCCAGGCACTGCTGATGGCCGTGCTGGTGGCGGTGCCCGCGGCGCTGCTGTCCTGCTTCCTGGTGCTCAAGGGTTGGGCGCTGCTGGGCGATGCCATCGCCCACGCGGTTTTTCCCGGCCTGGTGCTGGCGTCGGCGCTGGGCGCACCGCTGGTGGTAGGCGCCTTTGTCGCGGGGCTCGGTTGCGCCCTGGCCACTGGCTATCTCAAGCGCCACAGCCGGGTAAAGCAGGACACCCTCATGGGCGTGGTCTTCTCCGGCATGTTCGGCCTGGGCCTGGTGCTGCACGCCAGGCTGCCCACCGAGCTGCACCTGGACCACATCCTGCTCGGCGACCTGCTGGGCGTGACCCCGGCGGCCTTCTGGCAGATGGCAGTGATCGCCGCCCTGGTGGTGCTGGCGCTGGCCTGCCGCTGGCGCGACCTGCTGGTGCTGGCCTTCGATGCAGCCCAGGCACGGGCCCTAGGCCTGCGGGTGGAGCTGCTGCACTACGGCCTGCTCGGCCTGATCGCCCTGACTGTGGTCGGCGCCCTGCAGGCGGTGGGCATGGTGCCGGTGGTGGCGCTGCTGATCGCCCCCGGTGCCACTGCCTTCCTGCTGACTCGCTCCTTTGGCTGGATGCTGCTAGTGGCCACGGCGCAGGCCGTGGCTACGGCCCTGGGTGGGGTGCTGCTGAGCCTGGTCTGGGACAGTGCGCCGGCGCCGACCATGGTGGTGCTGCTGACGGCCGGTTTCCTGCTGGCCCTGACATGGCGCCTGTGGCGGGATCGACGTCGTTCGGGCGACAAGGGCGTTCAGGTGGCCTGATGTAATCGACTGACCGGCCCTGCCAGGCGTTTCCGGTCACGCTCGCCTCACCTCAGGAGAACCACAATGAAAACCGTCGCCCAGTTGCTCGCCCTGAAGACCCAGCAGGACGTCTACACCATCGCTCCCGACGCCTGGGTGCTCGACGCCCTGCGACTGATGGCGGAAAAGAACGTCGGGGCGCTGCCGGTGATGCGCGACGGCGAGCTGGTGGGCATCGTCAGCGAGCGTGACTACGCGCGCAAGGTGGCCCTGCAGGGGCGCTCCTCCTATGCGACCCCGGTCAGCGAGATCATGACCGAGGCGGTCATCATCGTACTGCCGCAGCAGACCGTGGGCGATTGCATGCAGATGATGACCGACCACCACCTGCGCCACCTGCCGGTGATGGGCAACGGCAAGCTGATCGGGCTGCTGTCCATCGGCGACCTGGTCAAGGCCACCACCGTCCAGCAGGCGGAGCTGATCCGCCATCTGGAAGGTTATATCCGCGGCGAGTGACGAGTCAGCTGGATCGTCCGGCGGTCACGGCGAGGGCGCTGAGCTGGCGCCCTTCGGCATCGAAATTCTCCGCCGCCAGCCAGCGCCGGAAGCCGGCGTCGACCGTGGGCCATTCGTGATCCAGTAGGCTGAACCAGGCGGTGTCGCGGTTGCGGCCCTTGACCACCCGGTGCTGACGGAACAGGCCTTCAGCGCGCATGCCCAGTCGCTCGGCCGCCCGCTTCGAGCGGGCATTGGCGTCGTCGCACTTCCACTCCAGGCGCCGATAGCCAAGGGAGAAGGCTTCCTGCATCAGCAGATAGAAGGCTTCGGTGGCCAGGGGGGTGCGCTGCAGGCGCCCGCCAAAGGCGACATGGCCGATCTCGATGCTGCCGTGTTCGGGGACGATGCTCATCAGGCTGAGTTGCCCGAGGGCGCGGCCGTCGCGGGGGTCCACCACGGCATGGAACAGCGGATCGCGCCCCTGGGCCAGGCCGGCCAGCCAGGTGTCGAAGGCGGCCCGCTCGGTGAAGGGGCCATAGGGCAGATAGTCCCATAGGGCCGGATCCCGGTCGTGCAGGGCCTGCCAGAGATCGTCGCCATGACGCTGGGGGTCCAGGGGTTCCAGGCGTACATGGCGACCCTGCAGCAAGCGGGGCTGAGGCAGCAGGGCCGGGGTCCAGTCGAGAGGGGTCATGCGTTGTCTCCCAGCAGGTGGCGGTACTGGATGAAACCGGAGCGGGTGGCGATCCGGTCATAGAGCTGACGTCCCGGGTGGTTGGTCTCCTGGGTCAGCCAGTGCACCCGGTCGCAGCCGTCCGCTGCGGCGCGGGCATAGACGTGCTCGATCAGGGCGCGGCCCAGGCCGCCACCGCGGTGATCCTCGGCGACATAGAGATCCTGCAGGTAGCAGTAGTCGGTTTCGGTCCAGCAGGAGGGGTGATAGATGAAGTGCACCAGGCCCAGGGCCCGCTCGCCGTCCCAGGCCAGGGCGCCATGCAGGGGCTGGGCGGGGTCGAGCAACCGTTGCCAGGTGCGGGCGTAGGTGGTTTCCGGCAGCCTGGTCTCGTAGAAGGCCAGGTAGGCCTGCCACAACTCGTGCCAGACGGCGTGATCGGCTTCGCTCAGGGGGCGGATGGTCATGGGTGGCTCCAGGGTCAGGCGAGAGAGGGGATAAGGGCGGCCAGGGCCTGGTCGCCGGGTACCGGGCTGGCGGCCAGCCCCTGGCGGACGCCTTCGCGATCGGCGGCGTTGCGATTCTGGCTGAGCTTGGCGATGCCCTGGAGGCTGTCGAGGGGCAGGCGCAGGCCGCGGATGGCGCGCAGCATGCCCTGGACATAATCCGCGGGCGCATCCGCGACCTGCCAGGGGCGGGCACGCCCGGCTTCGTGCCGGTCGGTGAGGCGTTCCAGCAGCCGTAGCAGACGCTCGGGGTCATCGAATACCTCGACGCTGCCGCGGGCGTGCACGGCCTGGTAGTTCCAGGTCGGCACCACCCGCCCGTGTTCGGCCTTGCCGGGATAGAAGGCCGGGCTGACATAGGCCTGGGGACCCTGGAACACCGCCAGTACCTGGCCCGCCTCGACCAGCACCTGGGCCTGGGGATTGCTGCGCGCCAGATGGCCGTAGAGGGTGCCATAGGGACCCTCGTCGGGCGCCAGCCAGAGCGGCAGATGGCTGACCAGTGGACCGGCGTCGGTCTGGCTGATGAGCAGCGCCAGGGCATGCTCGCGCAGATGCTGGTGCAGCCTGGGTAGGTCTTCGAGGCGAAAGGCGGGATTGGGATACATGGGCAGGAACTCCAGCGACGTCCGGCCATGCTAAGGTTGCCTTTGGCTCCCTGTAAGAGCCAATTTCCATGACTTTCAGGGTGCCAATCCATGCTGGGATTCGAGCCGTCGGGGCTGTTGCTGGAACCAGGGCAGGGTCTGGCGCGCCAGCTCTACCAGGGCCTGCGCGAGCGCATCCTGGCCGGCGAGCTGGCCGCTGAAGTGCGGCTACCCGCCAGTCGCGAACTGGCGCGGCTGCTGGGCGTGTCGCGCAATACCGTGACCGCCGCCTACGAGCAGCTCCTGGCCGAGGGTTTTCTCGACAGCCGCCCGGGTGACGGCACCTATGTCGCGCCCGTGACCCGGGTGCTGGCCGCGCCCGAAGCCACGGCCAGGGCGACACCCGTGCCCCTGGCCAGCGTGCCGCCTGGCGCGCCGTGCGCCTTTCGGGTCGGCCTGCCGGCGGTGGATCTGTTTCCCTTCGCCACCTGGGCGCGGCTGCAACAGCGCTTCTGGCGTCAGCCGGAGCCGGCGCTGCTGGGCTATCGCGAACCCGGCGGCGAACCACGGTTGCGCCGCCTGCTGAGCGCCTACCTGCGCCAGGCGCGGGGCCTGGTCTGCGCACCCGAGCAGATCCTCATCACCAGCGGCGCCCAGCAGGCCATCGAACTCTGCGCCCGGTTGCTGCTGGCGCCCGGAGCCCTGGCGGCCATGGAGGATCCCGGCTATCGCGCCGCGGGCCTGGCCTTGCAGAGCGGCGGGGCGCGGTTGCAGGGAGTCGCGGTGGATGGGGCAGGGCTGGTGGTGGAGCAGCTGGCAGGGCTGCCGGACTGCCGGCTGGTCTATGTCACCCCGTCGCACCAGTATCCCACCGGCGCGGTACTGTCCCTGCCGCGACGCCTGGCGCTGCTGGACTGGGCGCGACAGGCGGACGGCTGGATCGTCGAGGACGACTACGACGGCGAGTACCGCTATCAGGGCGCACCGCTGGCGCCCCTGGCCGCGCTGGATCGCCACGGCCGGGTGCTCTACGTCGGCACCTTTTCCAAGATCGCCTTTCCCGGCCTGCGCCTGGGCTATCTGGTGGCCCCGCCCGCGCTGCTGCCGGCGCTGCTGGAGCTGCAACGGGCCGGAATCCGCCATCTCGACAGCGCCACCCAGACGGTCATGGCCGATTTCATCGAACAGGGCCATTTCCAGCGCCACATCCGGCGCATGCGACGGGCCGCGCGCAGTCGCCGCGATGCCCTGCTGGCCGGCTGGCCCACGGTCGCCGGCTGCGCCCCGCCGGGCGTCCCGGTGGCCGGCCTGCATCTGTGCCTGCCGGTCACCCATCTGGCCCGCGAAGCCGAACTGGTAGAGCGGGCGGCCGTGGTCGGGGTGGAACTCAATGCGCTGTCGCGCTACTGGCTGCCCGAGGGCCCGACTCCGCCCGACGCCCGCGCCGGACTGGTGCTGGGCTTCGCGGCGGTGCCGGAGGCGCGGATCGTCGAGGCGCTGGCCAGGCTGCGGGGGGCCTGGGCCTGAGCGCTGCCGTCAGAGGCTTTTCGACTCCAGGTTGAGGCGGTCCAGCAAACCGGCGGCGCCTGCGGGATCCAGGGCTGCGGTCAGCGCGACTTGCAGGGTATCGCCCAGACGCACGCGTTCCTTGGGCGCAAGACTCACCCGCAGACCGTCTTCTTCGCCGGAGGCCAGATCGACCAGACCCTTGCAGAGGTCCTTGCCGCGCGCGCCCAGGCTCTGGAAGTCCTGCAGGCAGTCATCGCGCTGCCGCTGGTGCGCCGCGGCCAGGGCCCGGTCACGCTGCTTGTCGAAGTCGCCCGCGGTAGGGTCTAGCGGCAGGTAGCGGCGGGTCAGGGCCAGGCTGCGCTTGAAATAGCCTTGATCCTTGACGTCCACCTGCAAGCCCTTGAGTTCGGAACGTTGCGCGCTCTGCTGCAGCTTGCCCAGCAGGCCGAAGGATGACAGCAGACCGCGCTGGCCAACCTGCTGGCCATTTTCGGCCATATCACTCAGGTCTTCGGCCAGGCGGCGCACCTGAGCCAGCGACAGGCTCGCATCCACGTCCAGCAGCTCCGGCAGGTCCAGGGTCAGGCCGATGTCCGCCAGCTCATCCTCGACGTTCCATTTCAGCCGGCCGGAAAAGGGCGCCAGTTCGGCACGTCCGCTGGCGAGCAGCAGACCGCCAACCAGGGGCAGGTGCAGCGCCGTCGAGCGTCCCTTGGCGTCGGGCGGAAAAGCCACGCCTTCGAACTGGACATCGGCCCGGCGGTGAGCGGGTTCGTCCTTGAGGTCGGAGAGGGTCAATTGGGCGATGCTCGGCCCATCGCTGATGCGCACCTCGTGCAGCTTGATCGTGCCACCCAGCGGTGAGGAGGACAGCGACTGCCAGCTGATCCTGTCCTGCAGGCGGTGCTCGAACAGCCAGTCGCGCAGACGTCCGTCGGCGACATGAGCGGCGTAGGCCTTGAGACCGAAATAGCCACCGACCACCACGACCAGCGCCGCACCGGCCAGGAATTTGACGTTGAGAGTCCGTTTCATCAGAAGCGCTCCTCGCCGAGACCGGCATCCTTGAGCTGTTGGCGGGCCGCCTCGGGAGTCCAGGCGGGATCTTCGAATTGCACGCGTGCCAGCGCCAGGGGATCGCGCAGGTCGCTGCAGCCTTCGCTGGTGCAGGGCTGCACGACCTTGGCTGTCAGGTGCGTCAGGGGCAGGTCGTCGGCGTCACGCGCCTTCGGATCGAGCTGCAGGGTGCCGCTCAGGACATACCAACCGGTCTTGGCCGGGGTGCCGGCCGGCACCTGCGCCTGAATCGGATAGGGATAGTCGAGGCTCCAGCCGTCGCTATTCGTCTTGGTGACCCTGGCGATCAGGCGTACGGGATGGGTAGCGCCACCGACCAAGGCGGCATAGCCACCGCCGCCGCCTTGCGTATAGCGCACGTCGTTGACCTGGCGAGCTAGCAGCGCCTGAGGATTGCTGCGCGCTTCCTGGGTCAGGCGCTCGTAGGTGGCTAGCTGGTCTTGAGCACGGGCCGCCTGCTGCATCCGTGCCTGCCGGGCTTCGCGCTCCCGCTCACGTGCGGCCTGCTCGCGCTGGCGCGCCTGCTTCTCGTCCCACATGAACAGGTAGTTGGTGGCCTGCTCGGGGTTGAACTGCCAGGCCTTGCTGCGCCAGTTGCGGTCGACATTGACGCGATACAGCCAGAAGTCCTGACTGGATTCGTTGCTGTTCCAGGGGCGGGGAAAGATGCCCTTGGTAAAGTCGCGCACGGCTAGGAAGGTGAAGTGCGGAATCATCGTACCCAGCGCGTCGACCTGTTGCTGGGTCTTGGCGATGATGGGGCGGATCTGGTCGAGCTGCCGGAATTGCTCGCTGTTGCCGGTCACGAATAGTACATCCGGACCACTGGTCGACCACTGGCCACGATAGCTGTAGCCGAGACGCAGCAGGCTGTAGCTGGCGGTCGCCGGATCGCTGGCTAGCAGGAATAGAGCCTGCTTCTGGCTATCGAAGCCGACAAAGCGCAGCGGCGGCAAGGGCTTGTCCAGCGGCAGTCCGTTGAGGAAAAAACCCTTCCAGCGCTGCAACTGCTTGCCGTCGCTCCGCTCCAGGGCGAGCTCGCCCTCGCCCTGGGCCAGGCCGTTCTCGCAATGGGTACCACTGGAGCGAACCTGCAGGTAGCGGCTGTCTTCCTCGGCTTTGAAGGGTACGCGGAAGGCGCAGCCCTGGCTGTCCTTGAGGGTGGTGATGAAGTCGCTCTTGGCGAGTTCGGCTTCGCCATCGCCCGGGCGCCAGCCGGCGACATCGAAATCGGTGGCGATCTGACCGGCAGGTGCCTTGGCTGCCGCAGGTGCAGGTGCAGGTGCAGGTGCAGGTGCAGGTGCAGGTGCAGACTCGACCTTGGCCGGCGCGGCAGGTGCCGACTCAGCAACCGGGGCCGGCGAAGCTTCGGGTGCCGGTGCCTCTGGGACTACAGGAGAAGTGGTGGGCCTGGCAGTCTCAGGTGCCGCCGCAGCGGGCGCCTCGGCAGGCGGCGTCGCCTTGAGCGGCTCGACCGGGACTGCGGCAACGGCAGGCGCTGTCGTCAGCGCAGCCGGATTCTGTACCTGCGCCGTCCAGGCCGTGGCCTTGGTGGCCGTGCCGTTCAGCCGGGCGTCGGTGGTGCCGGTCGCCGTCCAGTTCAGGCGTTCGGCCTGGTCGCACTGCTTGCCGAGCAGCGCGCCGATCTTGGGCATCAGGCGTTCGACGGCAACGGCCTCGGCGGGCTTGCCATAGACGAAGCGCAGCGCCAGATCGGGCGCGCACCAGGCGGCCGCAGGGTGATCGACGAAGACCTCGACGTCTTCGGCCTTGGAATAGGCGAGGCGGGTACTTTCGGCCTGGGCAGCCGTGGCCGTGGCCAGTAGCGTCAGGGCCAGCAGGGTGGGTTTCATGGTCATCCTTCCTTAGATCAGTTCCCAGGCACCGTCAGCGGCCTGGCAGGCCTTGGTGGTCTGCTGATCCTGCTGGCCGTCCTGGCTCAGGCTGTAGTTCAGGGTGCGGCAGGTGGTCTTGGCGGCGACCTTGTCCTGCACCGGCGCGGCATCGAGATCGGCGGCGTCGAGGTCCACGCCCTGCTGCTTGGCACTGGCCACGTCCAGGGTATCCAGATCCACCGCAGGTGCCGGTTGAGCCTTGGTCTTGCCAGCGGTCGCCAGCGTGGCAGCCGTCGCCGGAGTCACCAGGGGCGCGTAGACATAGCCGATGGTCACGCCCTTGCGGCCCACGGCGATCCAGTCGTTGCCGGTACGGCCCAGGGCGGTGAAGCGCGTACCCGTGGGCAGTCCGCCGACCTTGGCGGCATTGTCGTTGGGCGCGGCGCGCAGGTTGGCCGACTTGATCGACTGATAGGGCTTGTTGAGCAGGGTCAGCTGCTCGACCTTCTGCACCTTGGGCGTGCGCTTGACCGCCACCTGGCGGGCTTCGGTCTCGGTCGCCACCGGCACGATGCGGGCGGTGGCGCCGCTATGGTCGGAGGTCCAGGTGGTCACCTGACCATCCTGGGCGTGTTCCAGTGCCTTTTGCGTCTGCACGGCCAGGGCCTCGCGATCGCGCTGATCGAGTTTGGCCCCCAGGGTCTTGCCCAGGGCGCCACCGGCGAGGGCGCCGGCCAGCATGGCGGCGGTACGGCCGCTGCCACCACCGATCTGGCTGCCGATGAGGATGCCGGCTGCCGCCCCGACCACGGTGCCGACGTTTTCCTGATTGAGCCATTCGTTCTGCGACATGTTGGAGCAGCCGGTGACGGCGAGGCTGCCACCCAGGCAGAGAACGGCAAGGCGATGACGAGGCTTCATAACGAGTCCTTTCCGAAGCGAAAATTTAGGAGGAGGGAATGGTAGAGGCTTGCTCCAGAGATGTTGTGACCTGATTCACCGAAAGTGGGTTTGGTATCAAAGGGCTAGCATGTCCTGAAAGACGCAGTAGGAAGCTTTAACGCCCCCGATACGCCTTCCCATAGTGCCGCTCCAGGCGCGATTGCATGAATTCCATGGCCAGGGACATCAGCCAGTAGAGCACCGCTGCGGTGGTGAGCATTTCCAGGTAGCGATAGCTGGAGCGACCATAGGACTGGGCGAGGAACATCACCTCCCAGACACCCATCACCGAAACCAGGGAGGAGTCCTTGAGCATCGAGATGAACTGGCTGGTGGTGGGCGGGATGATGCTGCGCATGGCCTGGGGCAGGGTGACGCGCCAGAAGATCACCCGCGGCGAAAGGCCCAGGGCCAGGGCTGCCTCGCGCTGACCTCCGGGGACGCCGAGTAGGCCGGCGCGGAAGATCTCGCTGAGGTAGGCGCCATAGTTCAGCGACAGGGCGAGGATGCCGGCGCTGATGGCGCCGGGCACCACGCCGATCTGCGGCAGGCCCAGGTAGATCAGCAGGATCTGGATCAGCAGCGGGGTGCCGCGAAAGAAGGAGGCGTAGAAGGTCGCCACGCCATAGGCCAGGGCGCTGGACGACAGCCGCCCCAGGGCCGCGGCGAAGCCCAGCAGTACCGACACCAGGATGGAGCTGAGGCTGAGGAACAGCGTCAGGGCCGCGCCCTGCAGGAAGCCGTTGGGGCCCAGGCGCCAACCCACCAGGTTGGGCAGGCGCGGCCAGACGCTGGCGAACTTGAGGTCGAAGCCGAGCACGAAGACCACGCCCCCGGCCAGCAGCGCCAGCCAGGTCAGCCAGACGCGGGTACGAAAGCTCAGCAGGGGGCGGCGCTGGGCCGGGGGTGGTAGGTCACTCATGGGGCTTGGGTGATGTCGGCGCCGATCCACTTCTCGGAGATCCGCTTCAGGGTGCCGTCCTGGCGTAGCCCTTCGATGATCTCGCGCAGCGTGGCGGCGAATTCCGGATCACCCTTCTCGATGGCCACGGCGTTGGGCTCGGCATAGAGCGGCGCGCCGGCCAGTTTGAACTTGCTGTCCTGGGCCAGGCGCGGCTGGGCCGTCACCAGGTTGGTCAGCACCGCGTCCAGGCGCTTGCCGGCGCCCAGGCCGAGGTCCTGGAAGGCGACGTTGTCGTCGGGGAAGGGCACCACCTGGACATCGTCGAAGGGATAGCTCAGCGGCTTGTCTTCCTGGCCCTCGATGGTCAGGTCCTTGTTCAGGTAGCTCTCATAGGAAGAGGCGCTGGTGACGCCGACCTTCTTGCCAGAGAGGTCCTTGGCGCCGTGGATGCGGTCGTCACCGGCGTTGACCACGATCACCGCCGGCGAGGCGTAGTAGTTGACCGGGAAATCGAACACCTGGGCACGCGCCTGGCTGGGCGTCATGGAGCAGATGCAGACGTCGTAGCGACCGCTCCAGCGACCGGCGGCGATCACGTCCCAGGAAGGGGTTTCCAGGCGCAGCTTGACGCCGAGCTTGTCGGCCACGGCCTTGGCCACGTCCACGTCGAAGCCTTCCAGCTGGTTCTGGGCATTGAGCTGGGAGAAGGGCGGATAGCTCTCCATGAGCACATTGACCAGCTCGCCCTTGGCCTTGACGCGGTCCAGGGTGGCCCCGGCCGAGGCCGAGGTGGCGACCAGCGCCAGGGTCAGGCCGAGGGCCGATAGCAGAGCGGTTCTCATGGGGGCGTCCTTTGCAAAGGGTAAGAGGGCCTGGTATTAGAGAGATATGAGAACCGATATTGAACTCCGTTTTGGTTATAAGGAAAAGTGAAATAGCTATATGGCCAACATGAATCTTGTGCTTCTCGACGGTGGCATGGGCCGCGAGCTACAGCGCCGCGGCGCGCCCTTCCGTCAGCCGGAATGGTCGGCCCTGGCCCTGAGCGAGGCGCCGGAGCAGGTGGAGGCGGTGCACCGCGCCTATATCGAGGCCGGCGCCCAGGTGATCACCAGCAACAGCTATGCGGTGGTGCCCTTCCATATCGGCGAGGCGCGCTTCGCCGCCGAAGGCGAGGCCCTGGCCGCGCGGGCCGGTCAGTTGGCACGGCAGGCGGTGGTGGCCAGTGGTCAGCCGGTGCGGGTGGCAGGTTCGCTGCCGCCGCTGTTCGGCTCCTATCGCCCCGATCTGTTCGAGCCGGGACGGGTGGACGAGGTGCTGCAGCCGCTGATCCGTGGCCTGGCGCCCCATGTCGATCTCTGGCTGGCGGAAACCCAGAGCTCCCTGGCCGAGGTGCGCGCCATCGCCGCCGGCCTGCCCAGGGATGGCAAGCCGCTGTGGCTGTCCTTCACCCTGAAGGACGAAGACGTTGACGAGATCCCACGGCTGAGATCCGGCGAGCCGGTGGCCGCGGCCGCGCAGCTGGCGGTGGAACTGGGCACCGGAGCCCTGCTGTTCAATTGCAGTCAGCCCGAGGTGATGGCCGCAGCGCTGGATACTGCGCGGGCGACCTTTGCCGCGGCGGGGATTGAGATTCCCTTTGGCGCCTATGCCAATGCCTTCCCGCCCCAGCCGGAAGAGGCCACCGCCAACGACGGCCTCGACCCCCTGCGTCCGGACCTGGATCCGCCCGGCTACCTGAGCTTCGCCCAGGACTGGCAGGCGCGTGGCGCAAGCCTAATCGGCGGCTGCTGCGGCATCGGTCCGGAGCATATCGCCGTGTTGAATCAGCGGCTGCGCGGCTGAAGCCGCGTTCAACCGACAAGAAAGCGGACAGCGCCCTGAGCGCTGTCCGCTTTTTTCTTGCCGCCAGACGCCGTTCAGACCTGCGCCTGGCCACCATCGGCGAAGAGTTCGGCGCCGTTGACGAAGCTGGAATCGCTGGACGCCAGGAACAGGGCGACCCTGGCGATCTCCTCCGGCTCGCCGACGCGACCCAGGGGGATCTGGCTGGCCAGGTGGTCCAGCAGCCCCTGTTGCTGGGCGGCATCCGGACCGGCCAGCTCCACCAGGCCCGGGGTACGCGTGGCCCCCGGACTCAGGGTGTTGATGCGGATACCACGCCCCTGCAGTTCCAGGATCCAGTTGCGGGCGAAGGCGCGCACGGCGGCCTTGGACGCGCCATAGACGCTGAAGGCCGGGGTGCCGGTACTGGCGGCGGTGGAGCCGGCCAGAATCACCGAGGCATGGTCCGCCAGTAGCGGCAGGGCCTTCTGCACGGTGAACAGCATCCCCTTCACGTTGCGATCGAAGGTGTCGTCGTAGTGGGCTTCGGTCACCTCGGCGAGGGGCAGCATGCTGCCACCCCCGGCGTTGACGTAGAGCACGTCGAGGCGGCCGTGCTCGCGGCGGATGCGCTCATAGAGGGCATCGAGCTGGTCCAGACGGGATGAGTCCACGGCGATGCCGGTGGCGTTGCCGACCTGGGCGACCGCGGCGTCCAGCTCCGCCTGCCGCCGGCCGGTGAGGATGACGTGGGCGCCCTGCTGGGCGAAGAGCTTGGCGGCGGCCAGGCCGATGCCGCTGGTGGCGCCGGTGACGAGGGCGATCTTGTCTGCGAGCTTGAGGGTCATGGCTGGATCTCCGAGCGGTTGTGATCAGGTGGAGTCAGCCTATCGACCCTGGCTTCTCTGCAAAATAGAATGATTGGCAAGCCATCGTTGCAGAAATGAAATGAGCAGATTGCCGGATTTCGAAGGATTGGCGATGTTCGCCAAGGTCGCCGAGGAGGGCTCCTTCGCCGCCGCGGCGCGGGTGCTGGGCGTGTCGGTGGCCACCGTCTCGCGGGCGGTGACGCGCCTGGAGGAACGCCTCGGCGGGCGGCTGTTCAATCGCACCTCGCGGCAGCTGGCGCTGACCGAATTCGGCCGCGAGCTGGCCGCCCAGGCCGGCGATCTCTATCGCCAGGCGGAGGCGACCGAAAGTGCCGCCCAGGCGCGTGCCGTGCAGCCCCGTGGCCAGGTGCGGCTGGCGGTGCCCATGGCCTTCGGCCTGCGCTGGGTCGCGCCGCTGCTGCCCGAGCTGCTGCGCCGCTATCCCCAGCTGACGGTGGATCTGCACCTGTCCGACGCCACCGTGGATCTGGTGGCGGAAGG
Organism: Pseudomonas sp. SHLD1; assembly: GCF_028640935.1. NCBI lineage: Bacteria > Pseudomonadati > Pseudomonadota > Gammaproteobacteria > Pseudomonadales > Pseudomonadaceae > Pseudomonas > Pseudomonas sp. SHLD1. Next base: position 440,064 of record NZ_JAQZAD010000006.1, on the reverse strand, counting down.
CTTCGACGCCGCCCTGCGCATCGCCGCCTTGCCCGACTCGTCGCTGGTCGCCCGACGGCTATGCGCGGTCAGCCAGCTGCTGGTGGCGGCGCCGGCCTATGTCGAGTGCCACGGCCAGCCAAGCCATCCGCAGGAACTGACCGAACATGCCTGCCTGAGCTACGCCTACCGGGCGCGCAGCCAGGTGTGGCGCTTCAGCGGGAACGACGGTCGCGAGGAAAGCGTGCTGCCCCGTGGTCCCCTGCGCGTCACCAATTCCGAAGCCCTGCTGCCGGTGCTGCTGGAAGGCCTGGCCATCGCCGAGTTGCCGGACTTCATCGCCAGCGATTACCTGGCCGATGGTCGGCTGGTGCAGCTGCTGCCGGACTGGCAGCTGACCCGTGGCGGCCTCTACTTCGTGACCCCCTCGGCGCGCAGTCGCCCGACCAAGGTCCAGGTGCTGCTCGATTTCTTCGTCGAGCACCTGAGCACCCCGGGCTGGCAGCGAGGCGAACAGCACCCGTTCGTGTCGGCTTCGTGACATCCCGCAACATCCACTCGCCACCACGCAAGGCTGGCGAAAGGTTGACCTCTTAGGATCCGCTCAAGACCCGCCCCCGTGAGCGGGCGACGTGCCTACAAAAATAACCAGGATTCTTGCCATGTCGTATCTGTCCTTCCAGGCGTCCCCGCGCGCCCGTCTCCCCTGGATTTTCGCCCTCTCCGCGCCCCTGCGCCGCGGCTGAACCCTCCTTCCCTTCGCGAAAATCCAGAGGTATTCCCATGCTGACTTTCCTCGGCTTCGCCATGGTCATGACCTTCATGTACCTGATCATGACCAAGCGCCTGTCTCCGCTGATCGCCCTGACCATGGTGCCGATCGCCTTCGCCGTGCTGGCCTGGGCGCTGTCCAGCGAATTCGCCAGCCTCGGCCACGTCAAGCTCGATGCCCTCGGCCCGATGATGCTCGACGGCATTCGCAAGCTGGCGCCCACCGGCGTGATGCTGCTGTTCGCGATCCTCTACTTCGCCGTGATGATCGACACCGGCCTGTTCGATCCGGCGGTGCGCTGGATCCTCAAGCTGGTCAAGGGCGATCCGCTCAAGGTGGCCATGGGCACCGTCTTCCTGACCCTGGTGGTCTCCCTGGACGGTGACGGCTCGACCACCTACATGATCTGCGTGGCGGCCATGTTCCCGCTGTACCGGCGCCTGGGCATGAATCCGCTGATCATGACCTGCCTGATGCTGCTCTCCAGTGGCGTGATGAACCTGACCCCCTGGGGCGGTCCGACCGCACGCGCCGCTAGCGCCCTGCACGTGGATCCGGCCGACGTCTTCGTGCCCATGATCGCGCCCATGCTGCTGGCCATCGCCTGGCTGTTCTTCCTGGCCTACCTCTATGGCCGCAGCGAGCGCGCGCGCCTGGGTATCCTGCAGATCGGTGAGACCGAAGGCGCCGACGTCACCGTCTCTCAGTGCGTCGAGGCCCGCCGCCCGCACCTGCGCTGGTTCAACGGCCTGCTGACCCTGGCGCTGATGGCCGCGCTGATCGTCGGTATCCTGCCGATGCCGGTGCTGTTCATGATCGCCTTCGGCATCGCCATGACCGTCAACTACCGTTGCCTGAACATGCAGAAGCAGCGCATCGCCGCCCATGCCGAAAACGTGCTGGCGGTGGTCTCGCTGATCTTCGCCGCAGGCATCTTCACCGGCATCCTCTCGGGTACCGGCATGGTCGACGCCATGTCCAAGGGCCTGCTGGCGGTAATCCCGGACGCCCTGGGCCCGTACATGGCGGTGATCACCGCCCTGGTCAGCCTGCCGTTCACCTTCTTCATCTCCAACGACGCCTTCTACTTCGGCGTGCTGCCGGTACTGGCCGAGGCCGCCGCGGCCTATGGCATCAGTCCGGTGGAGATCGCCCGGGCCTCCATCGTCGGTCAGCCCGTGCACCTGCTCAGCCCCCTGGTGCCCTCGACCTACCTGCTGGTGGGCCTGGCCAAGGTGGAGTTCGGCGACCATCAGCGCTTCACCCTGAAATGGGCCACCGTGACCTGCATGTTCCTGCTGGTCGGTGCTTTGTTACTGGGTGTGTTTCCGCTGTACAGCCGCTAGAGTTTTGCCAGAGGTACGACTAGCCTTGCCGGCTGTTCGAAAACGGCGCGTCGCCTGACGCGCCTTTTCCTTTAAAGCGCGCTGCCAGACGCGCCTTCGTGATAAGAGGATTCGCAATGGAATGGTTGACCAACCCGGAAATCTGGGTCGCCTTCTTTACCCTGACGGCCCTGGAGATCGTCCTCGGCATCGACAACATCATCATGATCTCCATCCTGGTCAGCCGCATGCCCAAGCACATGCAGGCGCGGACCCGTTTCTTCGGCCTGGCCCTGGCCATGGTCACCCGCATCCTGCTGCTGCTGTCCATCACCTGGGTGATGCGCCTCACCGCCGATCTGTTCTTCGTGTTCGGCCAGGGCATCTCCGGGCGTGACCTCATCCTCTTCTTCGGCGGCCTGTTCCTGCTGTGGAAGAGCAGTGCCGAGATCTACGAAGGCCTGGAGGGCGAAGACGAGCACGACGAGGACGCGCCTCAGAAGAAGGGCAGTGGCTTCATCGGCACCATCATCCAGATCGCCATCATCGACATCGTCTTCTCGCTGGACTCGGTGATCACCGCGGTCGGCATGGTCAGCCACGTGCCGGTCATGGTCGCGGCGATCATCGTCGCCGTGCTGGTGATGATGCTGGCGGCCGGCGCTATCAGCAATTTCATCGACAAGCACCCGAGCCTGAAGATGCTGGCGCTGTCGTTCCTGATCGTGGTCGGCACCGTGCTCATCGCCGAAGCCTTCGAAGTCCACGTGCCCAAGGGCTACGTCTACTTCGCCATGGCCTTCTCGCTGGCGGTGGAAGCCATCAACATCCGCCTGCGCGGCAAGGCCAAGGCGCGCGAAGCGGTCAAGCTGCGCAAGGAGCAGATCTGATCGCGGCGGCGGAACCCACCCGGCTCTCCGCCGCCTAAACCAGCAAGTCCCCACGAGCCCGAAGGTGCCCTGCCTTCGGGCTCGTGCGTCTGTGCAGAACGGTCATTACGATTTTGTGACAAGCTCGCCAGGAGCTCTTGGACACGCGCCGGGAGGGCGCCACGATGCTGACACTGCTCAATCTGCTATCTGCCGTTGCCCTGCTGGTGTGGGGCACCCATATCGTGCGCACCGGTATCCTGCGGGTATACGGCGCCAGCTTGCGCCGGGTGCTCAGCCGCAGCATGCAGCGCATGCCGCTGGCCTTTCTCTCGGGCATCGCCGTCACCGCCCTGGTGCAGAGCAGCAACGCCACCGCGCTGCTGGTGACTTCCTTCGTCGCCCAGGGCCTGGTGCCACTCACCCCGGCGCTGGCCATTATGCTCGGCGCCGATGTGGGTACCGCGCTGATGGCGCGGGTGCTGACCTTCGACCTGTCCTGGCTGTCACCGCTGCTGATCTTTCTCGGCGTGGTGTTCTTTCTCGGCCGCAAGCAGACCCGCGCCGGCCAGCTCGGCCGGGTCGCCATCGGCCTGGGACTGATCATCCTGGCGCTGCAGCTGATCGTCGAGGCCGCCTCGCCCATGACCCACGCGGCCGGGGTCAAGGTGCTGTTCTCTTCGCTGACTGGCGACCAGTTGCTCGACGCCCTGACCGGCGCGGTCTTCGCCATGGTCTCCTATTCCAGCCTGGCGGCGGTACTGCTGACCGCCACCCTGGCCGGCTCCGGGGTCATCTCGCTCAAGGTGGCGCTGTGCCTGGTGGTGGGCGCCAACCTGGGCAGCGGCGTGCTGGCACTGATGGGCGCGGCCAAGCAGGGCGTGGAGGCGCGACGGGTGGCGGTGGGCAGCCTGCTGTTCAAGCTCGCCGGCTGCATCCTGGTGCTGCCCTGGATCGGCCTGCTGGCCGACTGGCTGCAGGGCTACGACTTCAACGATGCCGAGGTGGTGATCGGTTTCCACGTCGCCTACAACCTGGTGCGCTGCCTGCTGTTCCTGCCGCTGACCGGGCCCTTGGCGCGCTTCTGCACCGCCATGCTGCCAGCCAAGGACAGCGCCGAGACCATCCTGCGGCCGCGCCACCTGGACACCGCGGCCCTGGACACCCCGGCCCTGGCGCTGACCAACGCCTCCCGTGAGCTCTTGCGCATGGGCGACGTCATCGAGCAGATGCTGCAGCACCTGCTGGTGCTGATCAACGCGGGTGACAAGCAGCTGGCCCGCGAGGTGCGCCGCCTCGACGACGACGTCGACGCCCTCTACACGGCGATCAAGCTGTACCTGGCGCGCATGCCGCGCGACGACCTGGACGAGCGCGACAGCCGGCGCTGGGCCGAGACCATCGAACTGGCGATCAACCTGGAGCAGGCCGGCGATCTGATCGAGCGCATGGCCAGCGACGTCGACAGCAAGAAGATCGCTGCCCGGCGCTCCTTCTCGGCTTCCGGGGTGGACGAACTCTCCGCCCTGCATCGGCTACTGGTCGACAGCCTCAAGCTGTGCCTGTCGGTCTATCTTTCCGGCGACCTGGACGCGGCGCGGCGCCTGCGTCGGCTCAAGCAGCGTTTCCGCCTGCTGGAGCGGCGCTATGCCCATGCCCACGTCGAGCGGCTGCATCAGCAGGTGGTGGAGAGCTTCGAGACCAGCTCCCTGCACCTGGGCCTGCTCAGCGACATGCGCCGGGTCAATTCGCTGTTCTGCAGCATCGCCCACGGCGTGCTGGAGGCGGCCGATGCCGGCTATGCCACCGAGCACGAACTGCCGGTGGAAGGACGCGAGGAGTCGGGCGGGGTGTGAGGCTGCGGTTTGACGCAGGGGTTCGTGGATGAGGCTGCGCCGCCATCCGCCCTACGGGGCTTCAATGATTTATCGCGGCCATGGCGGTCTGCCGATGCGGCCGCTTTTACAGATGACGGTCTGCTCGCATTATCGCGGCCATGGCCGCTCCTACAGAAGCATCACACCCTGTAGGAGCGGCCCATGGCCGCGATAAACCCTTCGCTCACTGCACCCGGCTATCGAGCTTCTGCAAAATCTGCCAGGCCGCTTCGATCCGTGCGGAATTCGGGTAGTTGCGGTTGGCCAGGATTACCAGGCCGAGCTGGCGCTCGGGGATGAACAGCGCATAGGCGCCGAAGCCGTTGGTGGAGCCGGTCTTGTTCAACAGCCGGGCGCCGCTCGCCGGCAGCGGCGGATGCTGCCATTCCACCGGTTGCGGCTCCAGGGCCATCGCTGGGGTGTTGCCGGCCAGCAGCTGGGTCTTGGGCAGCGGATAGGCGTAGGCCTCCCAGGCCAGGCCCTGGCTCATCGGTCCGCTGCGGTAGTAGCCCTGCTGGGTGGCGTCGATCGCCTTGGCCAGGGTCGCCGGCAACTGGCCAGGATGCAGATTCGCCTCGATGAAGGCGAGCAGATCACCGGCGGTGGTCTTGATGCCATAGGCCTCTTCGGCATAGGCGCCCGGATTGACCCGCAGCGGCTGGTCGCTCTTGCCATGGCCCCAGGCATAGTGGGCCTGCTCGGCCGCCGGCACCTGCAGATAGGTATGGCTGAGCCCCAGGGGTTTGAGCACGTGCCGCTGCAGAGCCATGGCGAAGGGCTCATCGAGCCGCTGGGCCGCCAGGGCGCCGAACAGGCCGATGCTGGGATTAGAGTAGAGGCGGCGGCTGCCGGCGGGGAAGGGCGGCTGGAAGGCGCGGTAGAACGCCGTCGTCTGATCTTTTGTGGTGACGCTGTCAGGAAATTGCAGCGGTAGGCCGCCGGCGCTGTAGGTGGCCAGCTGCAGCAGGCTGGCCTGGCCGATGGCGCTGCCGGCCAGGGCCGGGCGGACCTGAGCGGCGGACTCGTCCAGCCGCAGGCGACCGGTCGCCGCCGCGTAGCCACCCAGGGTGGCGGTGTAGGTCTTGCTCAGGGAGCCGATCTCGAACAGGGTGGCGGCGTCCACCGCCTGGCCGCTACGGCGATCGGCGGTGCCGAAGTAGTAGAGCCGGCGCAAGCCTGGAGCCGTGACGCCCACGGCCAGGCCCGGAATGTCCTGCTCGGCCATCACCGCGCGGGCGGCGGCGCGGACCTCGTCGTCGAGGGGATTGGCGGCGTTGGCCAGCAGCGGCAGGGTCAGGCCGAGGCCGAGCAGGAGGGAAAGACGCGGGAAAGCCGACATGCGGGAGCTATTCCTGAGGAGGGGAGGCCAGGAGTCTAGCCGAGCGTTGCCGCTCAGGTATGAGACGCGGCCGGCGTTGGAAGATTTTGCCGCCGGTGCTGTCCATGGCTGGCTGGAGCCCGGTCCTCGACTGGACTACAGTCGCCTCTCACCTTTTCCAGGAGTCATCCCATGTCCGTTGCCCCCCTCGTCGAACAGATCCAACTGGGCCAATTGCCCGTCTGGCGCATCCGCGTCGGCCAGGCTGAAGCCCTGGTGGCCTGCCAGGGCGCCCATGTGCTGCGCTACGGCTTCGATGGCGAGCCGGACATCGTCTGGGGCAATCCGGAAGCCGTGTTCGAGCCTGGCACCCCGATCCGGGGCGGCATCCCGGTCTGCTGGCCCTGGTTCGGCGACCTGCTGAAGAATCCGACCGCGGTCCAGGCCATGTGCACCACCACCGCGGACGCCCCGGCCCACGGCCTGGCCCGTCAGGTCGCCTGGCAGGCCGGCGGCGTCGAGGTGGACACCGACCAGGTGCGATTGGACTTCCACCACCGCACCTCCGCCGAGACCACCCCGGGCTGGCCCCATGCCACCGAGCTGACCCTCAGTCTGAGCGTCGGTGAACGCCTGGAGCTGACCCTGAGCGTGCGTAATCTGGAAGATCACCCGCTGGTGCTGAGTCAGGCGCTGCACACCTATTTCGCCGTGAGCGACGTGCGCGAGGTGGGTATCGAAGGCCTGGCCAACGCCGACTACTACGACTGCTTGGACGGCTGGACCCGCAAGCGGCAGAACGGCGAGCCGACCATCACCGCCGAGACCGATCGGGTCTATGTCGGCCTGCCGGCACGCCTGGCGATCCGCGATCCCCAGTGGCAGCGCCGGCTGTTCGTGGAGACCCGCAACAGCCATTCGGCGGTACTGTGGAATCCCTGGATCGACAAGGCCGCACGCCTGAGCCAGTTCGCCGACGACGCCTGGACCGGCATGCTGTGCATCGAGACCGCCCGGGTGATGGACGACGTCCTCACCGTGGCGCCGGGCGCCTCGGCCGAGATGGCGGTGAGCCTGTGGCGCGAGGCGCTGTAGGGTCTGCTCAGGCGTCCGGGTTGGCCCTCACCCGGAGGGAGAGGGAATGCCCGGAAGAATTCGGGTGTGCAATGGCGTAGGTTGGGCTGAGCGTGAGCGAAGCCCAACGCAGCCCAGGTCGAGCACGCGCTGTTGGGCTTCGGCGAAAGAGCCGCTTCAGCCCAACCTACGTCTCGAAATGCCAGGGGCGTCGGGTCGACAGTGGCGGGGCCGGCACCTAGCCGAAGATCACAACTCCTCGCACAGATTCCGCCCGATCCACTCGGCCACCGCCGCGCGCTCCAGGCCGCAGCCGAGCAGGCTGTGCAGCTTGCCCAGGGCGGCTTCACGAGTCATGCCACGGCCGGAGATCACCCCGGCGTCGGCCAGGCCGCTGCCAGCGGCGTAGGTGCTCAATTCCACCGTGCCGCGCGCGCCCTGGCTGAGGGCGACCACAGGGACGCCGGCATCGCGCAATTCGGCGAGGGCGGCGAGAAAGTCGGCGTCATCCGCGGGGCCCGTGCCGCTGCCATAGCACTCCAGCACCAGGCCCTGTACGCCGCTGCCCGCCAGACCGCGCAGGGTGGCGCCGTCGACGCCCGGAAACAGCGGCAGCACCGCTACCCGTACCGCCTGGCGCCGCTGGTCGAAGCGTAAGGCGGCCGGCGTGGCCACCACGGTGTCGCCACTGCGCGGCCGGGCGCTTTCCACGAAGGCCTTCCAGCCGCTGCTGGCCTGCTTGGTGCAGCGCGCCGCCGGCAGGCGTTCGCCATGGAATTGCACCTGCACCCCCGGCGTCAGCCCGCTAGCGAAGGCGGCGAAGCTGTCTGCCAGGTTGCCGTCGGCATCGCTGTCCGGTACGCCGGCCGGCAGCATGGAGCCGGTCAGCAGCACTGGAATGGCCAGGTCCAGCAGCCGGAAGGCGAGGGCGGCGGCGCTGTAGGCCAGGGTGTCGGTGCCGTGCAGCACCAGCACGCCGCGGCAGGCGGGGTCGGTGGCTGCCGCCAGGATCGCCTGGGCCATGCGCTCCCAGGCGGCGGGGGTCATGTTGGCGCTGTCGATCAGCGGCAGCAGCTCCTGCAGCCGCCAGGCCGGCGTGTCCAGCTCCGGATGGCTGGCCAGCAGGGCGTCGATGCGCGCCTCGAACCCGGCGGCGGGGGCCAGGCCGGCGGCGGTTGCCTGCATGCCGATGGTGCCACCGGTGTAGAGGATGTGCAGGTAGGGTGAGCTCATGAGGGACTTCCTGATAAGACTGCCCCCACACGGGGTGGGGGCAGACAAGCGAATCATGGTTCAGCGCCGTTGGGCTTCGGCGATGGAGCCGCCTCAACCCAACCTACGGGTGACGTAGGTTGGGTTGAGCGCAGCGAAGCCCAACGTGACCGCTGCGGCGGTCAGTGCGCCTGGCGCGGCTGGGCGGCGCGGGCTTCGGCGACGGTCTCTTCCAGACGCTCCAGCGCCGGCCAGGCCTGGCGATCCAGGTCCAGGTCGCGGAACTGGTCGGCATCGAACACCGGCTGGTCGACCCCGGCACGGCGCTGGGCGTCGTAGTCGTTGAGGATGCGCATGCCGACCTTGATCAGCATGGCCAGGGCGATCAGGTTGACGAAGGCCAGGCAGGTCATGGTGATGTCGGCGAAGGCGAACACCGTGGTCAGATTCTGCATCGAGCCCCAGCAGATCAGCACCAGCACCAGGCCGCGATAGCCGAGCAGCACGGCCTTGCCGCGGCCGAGCAGGTAGCGCAGGCCGTTCTCGCCCAGGTAGATGTTGTAGAGGATGCAGGTGAAGACGAACAGCGACAGGGCGACGCTGATGAAGATCCGGCCCCAGTCACCGACCACCGCGGCCAGGGAGTTCTGGGTCAGGACAATGCCGTCACCTTCGAAGCCCGGGGTGTAGAAACCTGAGAGCAGGATCAGCAGCGCGGTACAGGTGCAGATGACGAAGGTGTCGAGAAAGACGCTGAAGGCCTGCACTACGCCCTGGGCAGCCGGGTGCTTGACCGCGGCTACCGCGGCAACGTTGGGGGCAGCGCCCAGGCCGGCTTCGTTGGCGAAGACACCACGCTTGACGCCCATGGTGATGGCTGCGCCGAGCAGACCGGCAAAGGCCGGCTCCAGGCCGAAGGCGCTCTTGACGATGGTCAGCAGGGTGCCGGGGACCAGGTCGATCTGGGTGATGATCACATAGAGGGTGACGGCGATGTAGGCCAGGGTCTTGACCGGCACCAGGATGTCGGAGACCGCGGCGATGCGCTTGATGCCGCCGATGAACACCAGGCCCAGCAGGATGGCCAGGGCGATCCCGGTGTATTGCACCGGCAGGCCGAAGGCGTTTTCCAGCGAGTGGGTCACGGTAAAGGACTGCAGACCGACGAAGGCAAAGCCGTAGGTCACCAGCAACAGGCCCGAGAAGATCAGGGCCATCCAGCGCTTGTTGAGGCCGTGCTGGATGTAATAGGCCGGACCACCGATGTAGAGGCCGTCGCCGTCGGCGCGCTTGTAGACCTGCGCCAGGGTGCACTCGAAGAAGCTGCTGGCCATGCCGACCAGGGCGGTCACCCACATCCAGAACACCGCACCGGGGCCACCCAGGGTCACGGCCAGGCCCACGCCGGCGATGTTGCCGGCACCGACACGACCGGCCAGGCTGAGCATCAGCGCCTGGAAGGAGCTCAGGCCGTCACCGCTGTTGCGCAGGGAGTCCTTGAAGACGGTGAACATGTGCGGGAAATGGCGCACCTGCACGAATCGCGAACGCAGGGTGAAATAGCTGCCCAGGCCGACGATCAGCACGATGAGCACGTGGCCGGACAGGAAGTCGTTGAGCATTTCTAGGTAGTGCATGAAGAATCCTCGAGCATGCTAGTGATGCTCCAAGGCCGGCTCGCAAGCCTTGGGGCTATTATTGTGGAATATCCCGCCAGGGCCTGCTCCCGGCGTGGGGAGACGACGGCAACAGGCTCTGGAACGGATCGGTCCGGGTGGAACGGGCAGTAAGACGGACCGGGCGCCTAGATTCGGCTATCCCACCGGCGTGAACAATTCCGCGCCTCGCTTCAAAATGGCGCGACTTGATGCTAGTTTTCTGGCCGTCTGTCAAGCTCGGGCCGGATTCATGAGCGATTTTTCCGCCAATTTGCAGCTGCTCTGCCAGCGCCACCGCTCGATTGCCGCCGTCTGTCGCGCCGTCGGTATCAACCGCGCCCAGTTCAATCGCTACCTCAACGGCCAGAGCCGTCCGTCGCCTTACAACCTGCAGCGCCTGGCGGAGTTCTTCGGGCTGTCAGTGGGCGATCTGCAGCTCCCGCAGCGGCAATTCGCGGCGCGCCTGGGCGCGCCGGTCGGTCAGGAGACAGGCTGGGCGGGGCAGGCATTGGCCTTGTTCGGCGAGCGTCAGGAAGGTCTGGCGCGCTACCAAGGCTATTACCACGAATACTATCCGTCGCTGTCCACGCCGGGCGTGGTGCTCTGCGGACTGGTCTGGCTGTTCGCGGAGGAGGGCGTCTTCCGCTACGTGCGTTTCGAGCGCCTGCGCCGGCGGGATGAAGCCACCAGCCAGGCGCGCTTTCGCTACCTGGGCCTGGCCATGAGCCTGGAAAGCCGGCTGTTCTTCACCGACTACGAATCCCTCACCGGCAACGAGTTGTCGCAGACGGTGCTGCTGCCCAGCGCGCGCAACCGCATTGATCGCCTGAACGGACTCAAGCTCGGCGTCAGCGCCTCCGACCGGCGCGAGCCGGCCTGTACCCGGGTGGTCTGGGAGTACCTCGGCACGCGGCCGCCACGAGGTCGGGCCTATGCCCGCATCGGCCTCTACGACTGGCAGGATCCCCGCCTGGACGACGATCTGCGCCAGCGCCTGGCCAGTGCGGCCCTGGTCGATCGGGTCTATCGCCTGGGCTAAAGGGGGTCCTCGATCACTGGGTGGCAGCGATCGCAGTCCTCGAGGATGGCGCGGTCGCGCCCGGCCTGCTTGGCCCAGTAGAGCTGGCGATCGGCGGCCTCGATAAAGGTCTCGGCGCAGTCGTGATCCGGCCGCGCGCAGGCGCCGCCGATACTCACCGTCACGCGCGGACCAGCTGGGGGCCCGAGGTGGGGGATCTCCAGGCGCCGTACCGCATCGAGCAGGCGTTGGGCCAGTTTGCCGGCATCCTCCTCGCGCGAGGGCGTGCAGAGAATGGCGAATTCCTCGCCGCCGTAGCGGGCCAGGCAGTCGCCGGCGCGCAGTTCATCGGCCAGGGCGGTGGCAACCTGCTGCAGGCAGCGATCGCCGGCCGGATGCCCGTAGCGATCGTTGAAGGCCTTGAAGTGATCGACATCGATCATCAGCAGGAGCAGCGGCCGGGGCGGGGGATGGGCCAGGGCGTTGGCCAGGGCCTGCATCAGCGCCCGGCGATTGGCCACGCCGGTCAGGGGGTCGGTGGCGGACTGCTGTGCGAGGAAGCGATTGGAAGCGGTCAGTTCTTCGTTGCGCAAGCGGTCGCGCAGGATCAGCAGATAGCCTTGACGGCGCGCGCGCTCCATCCAGAAGTTGTTGAGCAGGGTGAAGCTCGCGGTGGCGAACGCCAGGGTCATGACTAGTGACGCCTCCAGGGCAGGCAGGGCGTGCATCTGGGTGGCCAGGCCGATGGCCAGCAGGGCGACCAGGCTGTGTGCCGCGGCCTGGCGCAGGGGTGGGGCGATGCAGCTGTTGGTGAAGAGGGTCATCAACGGCATGGTGGCCAGCCAGAGGGCGCGATGCGCGGCATCGGTGGCCTCGACGTCCAGCAGCGGCGGCGCATAGGCCAGCAGGCTGGGGAGGATACCCAGCCATTCGCGTGCCGGATGCTCGGCCGGCATCAGCCTGAGCGCCAGCAAGACCAGGCCGCCGCCAACCACCACCAGTGCGCTGAGCAGGCTGATGAGCCAGAAGGCCTCGGTCATCAGGATCCAGTCCCAGATCGAGAAGCTGGCATAGGCCACGATGGCCACGGTCAGACTGATGCGCAGGTGCCGCCGGCGCGAACGGGCGATGTCGTGCTGGTAATGCCGTTCCAATACCGGTTCGAAGCGCAGGGCCCAGAAAGGGCGGGCTAGCGCTCGGGCGAGGGCGAGACTGAGGGACATGGATGCCGTACCTGGCAGGAAAATCCGGGGGTCACTTCAGCACAATAAGTCCCTTAGCGCGATAGAGGGTTCCCGGACGCAGGAATGTAACCGCCGAATGGTAGCCATTGGCTACCATTCGGGTGGTCGTGGACAGCTTGGCCTCTAGTTGCCGGCCTTGATACGACTCCAGGCGTGGTTAGGCCAGAGCCCGAAAGGGGATAGATCTGGCTAGGTTGCCATCAGCCGCCCTTGGCTTCGTAAACCACGAAGCGCTTCAGGGTCGGTTCCAGCACCTCCCAGGTGCCCTGGAAGCCGCGTGGCACGACGAAGCTGCTGCCGGGACCGAGCCGGGTGGCGTGGCCCTGGTCATCGGTGACCAGACTCACGCCTTCGAGGATATGGCAGTACTCCTCTTCGGAGTAGTTCACCCGCCACTTGCCCACCTCGCTGTGCCAGTAACCGACGGCGAAAACGCCGCTGCCATCCTCATAGTCGAGCCAGAGGCTCTGCAGCGGATCGCCCTCCAAGCGCTTTTCCGCTGGTAAGCGGTATTGGTCGGTGGGTTGGCCGTGGTCCGCGAGCAGGTGCAGGGCTGGCATGGCAGAGCCTCTCGTTGTGCAGGAGTCGCCAGCATACGCCAGGCGACATGGCCGATAACCCCGAAGTCTTGCCTGCCTCTGGCGAGCAGTGACGCCCCCCTGACAGACAGATGCGCAAACTCCCCGGGGCGGTGGCAGCCTTCAGGCAAGAAGGATACCGCGCCCGCGGGGAGTTGCCGGTGGTTACCGCTCAGGCCTAGCGTCCGGGATTCAGACCTTGGCCTTCAGGGGTACGAGCCGCGGGGCGATCATGTTTTCCGGGCGCAGGATGTCGTCCAGGGTCGCCTCGTCCAGCAGATTTTCCTCGCGCACCAGTTCCAGCACGCCGCGACCGGTTTCCAGCGCCGTCTTGGCGATGCGGGTGGAGGTCTCGTAGCCCAGGTAGGGGTTGAGCGCGGTGACCAGGCCGATGGAGTGCTCCACCTGACGGCGGCAGTGCTCGACGTTGGCGGTGATGCCGGTTATGCAGTGCTCGCGCAGCATGTCCATGGCGCGCTGCAGCAGGCGGATGGAATCGAAGATCTTGTAGGCGATCAGGGGCTCCATGACGTTGAGCTGCAGCTGGCCGCCCTCGGCTGCCAGGGTCAGCGCCAGGTCGTTGCCGATGATCTCGAAGGCCACCTGGTTGACCGCCTCGGGGATCACCGGATTGACCTTGCCCGGCATGATGGAGCTGCCCGGCTGGCGCGGCGGCAAGTTGATCTCGTTGATGCCGGTGCGCGGACCGCTGGAGAGCAGGCGCAGGTCGTTGCAGATCTTCGACAGCTTCACCGCGGTGCGCTTGAGCATGCCGGAGAACAGCACGAAGGCGCCCATGTCCGAGGTGGCTTCGATCAGGTCGGCGGCCGGGGTCAGCGGCTGGCCGCTGATGTCCGCCAGACGCTGCACGGCCAGCAGCTGGTAGCCAGGGTCGGCGTTGATGCCGGTGCCGATGGCGGTACCGCCCAGGTTGACCTCGGTGAGCAGCTCCGGTGCCAGGCTCTTGAGGCGTGCCAGGTCTTCGCCCAGGGTGGTGGCGAAGGCATGGAATTCCTGGCCGAGGGTCATGGGCACCGCGTCCTGCAGCTGGGTGCGGCCCATCTTCAGCACCTCGGCGAATTCCACGCCCTTGGCGGCGAAGGCGGTGATCAGGCTGTCCAGGCTGGCGAGCAGGGCGTCGTGACCGAGCAGCAGGCCCAGGCGGATGGCGGTGGGGTAGGCGTCGTTGGTGGACTGCGCCATGTTGACGTCGTTGTTCGGGTGCAGGTGGCGATACTCGCCCTTGGCGTGGCCGAGCAGCTCCAGCGCCACGTTGGCGATCACCTCGTTGGCGTTCATGTTGGTCGAGGTGCCGGCCCCGCCCTGGATCATGTCCACCACGAACTGGTCGTGGAATTCGCCGCGAATGATGCGCGAGCAGGCGTCAACGATCGCCTGGTGCTTCTCGGTCGGCAGGTGGCCGAGCCGGTGGTTGGCGTCGGCCGCCGCCTGCTTGACCATGGCCAGGGCCACCACCAGCTTGGGGTAGTGACCGAGGGGCACGCCGGAGAGGCGGAAGTTCTGCACGGCGCGCAGGGTCTGGATGCCGTAGTAGGCATCGGCAGGCACGTCGAGGGTACCGAGAAGATCTTTTTCGAGGCGGACGGATGATGCAGAGTCGGACATGATAGCGTTGGGCTTCGATCGAGCGGCAGGCGCCGCGATGCCCTAGAATCTAGGCCTGCCAGCCGATCCCCGCAAATGCCGATCCGCCAAGCCTCATGCCGGATCGGCATAACTCTGGTTGTGACCTCGCGAGATCAGACGACGTATGGGTGCCATGAACATCGAATTCAAATGGCTGGAAGACTTCGTGGCCCTGGCGGCCACCCACAGTTTTTCCCAAGCCGCCGAAAAGCGTTTCGTCACCCAGCCCGCCTTCAGCCGACGCATCCGCGCGCTGGAGGAAAGCGTCGGCCTGACCCTGGTGGACAGATCCCACACCCCGATCAGCCTTACCGAAGCCGGTCAGCTGTTTCTGGTCACGGCGCGCAGCGTGGTGGAGCAACTGGGCGAGACGGTGCGCCATCTGCATCACCTGGAAGGCGGGCAGGGCGAGGTACTGCAATTCGCCGCCGCCCACTCCCTGGCCCTGGGCTTCTTTCCGCAATGGATCGCCGGGCTGCGCGGCCAGGGTCTGGCACTGGCCAGTCGCCTGGTGGCCACCAACGTCGGCGACGCCATCCATGCCCTGCGCGACGGCGCCTGCGACCTGATGCTGGCCTTCCACGATCCCGATGCGGCCCTGCAGATGGACCCGGAGCTGTTTCCTTCGCTGCATCTGGCGCACACCGCCATGCTGCCGGTCTGCGCCACCGATGGCGAAGGCCGACCGATGTTCCAGCTGGACGGGCAGAGCAGCGTCCCCCTGCTGGCCTACAGCGCCGGCGCCCTCCTCGGTCGCTCGGTGAATCTGCTCCTGCGCCAGCGCAAGCTGCGCGCCGTGACCCTCTATGAAACCGCCATGGCCGACAGCCTCAAGACCATGGCGCTACAGGGCCTGGGCGTGGCCTGGGTGCCGCAGCTGTCGGTGGCGGCGGAACTGGCCCGCGGCGAACTCGCCGTGTGTGGCGATGCCGCCTGGCAGGTCGGCCTGGAAATCCGCCTCTACCGCTGTGCCCTGTTGCGCAAGCGACTGGTGCAGCAGGTCTGGCGACATCTCGAGAGTCAAAGCCACGGCGGCTGATCGACGGTAGGTGACTATGCTGATATCGGCTTTTAGCTAGCCGACGTCCTGCAAGCCTTTTGCGCCTGGCTGCGCGACACTGGCCCCTCTCTCACGGAGGTCAGCCATGCAGCGCATCCGCGTCATCGACTCCCATACCGGCGGCGAACCCACTCGCCTGGTGCTGGACGGTTTTCCCGAGCTCGGCCACGGCAGCATGGCCGAGCGCCGCACCTTGCTGGCCGGGGAGCACGACGCCTTTCGCCGGGCCTGCATGCGTGAACCGCGGGGCAACGAGGTGCTGGTCGGCGCACTGCTCTGTGAGCCGGTATCTCCTACCGCCAGCGCTGGCGTGGTGTTCTTCAACGAGGTCGGCTACCTGGGCATGTGTGGCCATGGCACCATCGGCCTGGTGGTGTCCCTGGCCCATCTCGGCCGGATCGGGCCCGGCGATCACCTGATCGAGACGCCTGTGGGCGAGGTCACCGCCACCCTGCATGACGACGGCAGCGTCAGCGTGCGCAACGTCCCGGCCTATCGCCATCGCCACGCCGTCCAGGTGGAGATCCCCGGCCATGGCCCGGTCACCGGCGACATCGCCTGGGGCGGCAACTGGTTCTTTCTCTGTGCCGATCACGGCCAGCGCATCGCCGCCGACAATCTTGATGGCCTGCTCACCTTCAGCCTGGCCCTGCGGAGCGCCCTGGAGGCCACGGGGATCACTGGCGAGCAGGGCGGCCATATCGATCACATCGAACTCTTCGCCGAGGACCCGGACGGCGCCGACAGCCGCAGCTATGTGCTCTGCCCGGGTCGCGCCTACGACCGCTCGCCCTGCGGCACCGGCACCAGCGCCAAGCTGGCGTGCCTCGCGGCCGACGGCGATCTTGAACCCGGCGCCGTCTGGCAGCAGGCCAGCGTCATCGGCAGTCGTTTCGAGGCCCATTATCAGCCGGGCGACGAGGGCCGCATCCTGCCGGTGATCCGTGGGCGCGCCCATGTGATGGCCGAGGCCACCCTGTTGCTGGCCGAAGACGATCCCTTCGCCTGGGGCATCCCGGGATGAAGCCCGTGGCGGACGTCCTCGTCGTTGGCGGCGGCATCGTCGGCGCCAGTTGCGCCGCGGCCCTGGCCGCGCGCGGCTGTCGCGTGCGAGTGCTGGACGCCGGCCTGCCCGGCGCCTCCGCCGCCGGGATGGGCCACCTGGTGGTGATGGACGACGACCCCGCCGAATTGACCCTGAGCGCGCGCTCCCTGGCGCTCTGGCGCGAGCTGGTGCCCCAGCTGCCGAGCGCCGCCGACTACCGCAACTGCGGCACCCTCTGGCTGGCTCGCGACGCGGCCGAACTGGATCTGATCGAAGAGAAACGTCAGCGCCTGGACGCCCAGGGCGTCGCCAACCAGCCCCTGAATGCCGCCGCCACCGCCGCTGCCGAGCTGGCGCTGACCACCCTGGCCGGCAGCCTGGAGGTGCCCGGCGATGGCCTGCTCTATGCCCCGGTGGTGGCCGCCTGGCTGCTGCAACGCTCACCGCTGATCGAATTCCAGCGTGCCCGGGTGACGGCGGTCGAAGGCCGGCGGGTACGCCTGGACGACGGTCGCTGGCTAAGCGCCGATGCCGTGGTACTCGCCGCCGGCCTGCAGGCCGCCAGTCTCTGCCCGGACCTGCCGCTGGTACCCAAGAAGGGCCATCTGCTGATCACCGATCGCTATCCCGAGCAGGTTCGCCACCAGTTGGTGGAAATCGGTTACGGCGCCAGCGCCCACGCCAGCAGCGGCGCCTCGGTGGCCTTCAATGTCCAGCCGCGACCCACCGGCCAGTTGCTGATCGGTTCGTCGCGGCAATTCGAGCGTCCGGATATGGCCGTGGAACCTGCGGTGGTCGGCCAGCTGCTGCGCCGTGCCCTGGACTTCCTGCCGGGCCTGACCCACATCTCGCTGATCCGCGGCTGGACCGGCCAGCGCGCCGCCAGCCCCGATGGCCTGCCGCTGATCGGCGCCCACCCCGACCAGCCCGGTCTGTGGTTGGCGGTCGGTCACGAAGGCCTGGGCGTCACTACCGCTCCAGCCACCGCTGAAGCCATCGCCGACGGACTGTTCGGCGAGTCTTCGGCGTTCCACGTGGAACCCTTCGCACCCTCGCGTTTCGTAACCGTCTCGAGGAGTCAGACATGCTGACCCTGTTCATCGATGGCGAACGCCTGGAAGTCCGTCCCGGCAGCCTGCTCACCGCCGCGCTGGCCAAGAGCAGCAATCCCGCCGCGCGCCGTTCGGTAGGCGGTGAAGACCGGGCACCCTTCTGCGGCATGGGCATCTGCCAGGAGTGCCGGGTACAGGTCGACGGCGTGCGCCGCCTGGCCTGCCAGACGCCGTGCCAGGACGGCATGCAGGTGGAGCGCCTGTCATGAATACCACGCGCTGCGATCTGCTCATCATCGGCGCCGGCCCGGCCGGTCTCGCCGCTGCCCGCGCCGCCAGTGGCCGAGGCCTGAACCTGATGCTGCTGGACGACAATCCCTTGCCCGGCGGCCAGATCTGGCGCGCCCGGGCGGGCCAGGTCGCCGCCGAAGTCGGCCAGTTGCCGGCGGACGTCACCCTGCTCGCCCAGACCCGCGTCGCCGCGGTCCTGGGGTCGCACCAGTTGCTGCTGGAGGACGCCCACGGCAGCCGCACCCTGAATTTCGATACCCTCATCCTCTGCACCGGCGCCCGCGAACTGCTGCTGCCGTTCCCCGGCTGGACCCTGCCCGGGGTGACCGGCGCGGGTGGCCTGCAGGCGCTGATCAAGGGTGGCGTGGAAGTGGCCGATGAACGCCTCGTCGTCGCCGGCACCGGTCCGCTGCTGCTGGCCAGCGCCGCTACCGCCCGTCAGGCAGGTGCCCGGGTCGCCCTGGTCGCCGAGCAGGCCGAGCGCCGCGCCGTAGTCGAGTTCGGCTTGCAGCTCTGGCGCTGGCCGAACAAGTTGCGCCAGGCGCTGACGCTGGCCACCCCCCGCTATAGCCCCGGCACCTGGGTCGAGGCGGCGCTCGGCAGCGATCGTCTCGAAGCCGTGCGCCTGCGCCAGGGCGAGCGACGCTGGGAGGTCGCCTGCGACCGCCTGGCCTGTGGCTACGGCCTGGTACCCAATGTCGAACTGGCGCAGAGCCTAGGCTGCGCGACCCTGGAGGGCGCCGTGGCGGTGGATAGTTACCAGCGCACCAGCCAGCCGCACATCCTGGCCGCCGGCGAATGCACCGGCATCGGCGGCAACGAGCTGGCCCAGGCCACCGGCCGTATCGCCGGCCTGGTCGCCAGCAACCAGCTCGACGCCATCGCTAGCGTGCAGGCCGAGGCCCGTGCCTGGCGCCGCTTCGCCGCCCAATTGGCCCGCACCTTCGCCCTGAATCCGGCCATTGCCCGTCTCGCCCAGCCGGATACCCTGGTCTGCCGTTGCGAGGACGTCGCCCTCGGCGCCCTGGTCGGCCATGCCGACTGGACCCAGGCCAAGCTACGCAGTCGCTGCGGCATGGGCGCCTGCCAGGGCCGCATCTGTGGCCAGGCCACCCGCGTCTTGCTGGGCTGGACGCCCCCGGCGCCGCGCTTTCCCCTGCAACCCACCCGTATCGACAGCCTGCTGGCCCTGACCGAGGACGAGAGATGAACGCCGCTGCCCACCTGGACGCCCTGAGCCGCGCCCGGCCTGCCGACCTGCCCGCGCTGCTCGCCAGCCTGAGCCTGGTGGCGCCGCTGCTCGATGCCATTCCTGGCGTGGTGTTCTTCGTCAAGGATCTGGACGCGCGTTATGTGCTGGTCAACCTGACCCTGGCCCAGCGCTGCGGCTATGAAGACGTCGGCGAATTGCTCGGCAAGACCGCCGAGGAGGTATTCCCGGCGCCCCTGGGTGGTGCCTACGCCGAACAGGATCGCCGCGTGTTGCGCGAAGGCCTGGCGCTGGACGACCAGCTGGAATTGCACCTCTATGTCGGCCGTACCCCGGGCTGGTGCCTGACCCGCAAGCTGCCGCTGCACGACGCCCAGGGCCAACTGATGGGCATGGCCGGCATCTCCCATGATCTGCAGGCGCCCGCCGCCGATCATCCGGCCCACGCCAAGGTGGCCGAGGTCGATCGCTACCTGCGCGAGCACTACGCCCAGCCGCTCTCGGTGGGCGAACTTAGCCAGCGGGTGGGGCTATCGGTCTCCCAGCTCGAGCGCCAGTGCAAGCGCATCCTGCGTCTCACGCCCCAGCAGTTGCTGCACAAGGCCCGGCTCGACGCCGCCTCGCGTCTGCTGGCCCGCGATCTGCCCGTCACCGAAGTGGCCCTGGCCTGTGGCTACACCGACCACAGCGCCTTCAGCCGTCAATTCCGCCGTCTCACCGGCCTGTCGCCCCGGCAATACCGCGACTCTCTCAAGCCCCGTTCCCGTCTGGAGGAAACCCCCGCATGAGCACTCCCCGCGTCAACTGGAGCGGCGTCTTTCCCGCCGTCACCACCCAATTCAACGACGATTTCTCGGTCAACCTGGAAAAGACCCATGGCGTGATCAGCAACCTGGTGCGCGATGGCGTCTCCGGTCTGGTGATGTGCGGCACCGTGGGCGAGAACACCGCCCTGACCCTGGAAGAGAAAATTTCCCTGGTGGAGGTCGCCAAGGACGCCGCCGGCGGTCGCGTACCGGTGATCTGCGGCGTGGCCGAATTTACCAGCCTCAATGCCACCCGCACCGCCCAGGCGGTAGGGCGCGCCGGCGCCGCCGGCATCATGCTCATGCCGGCCCTGGTCTACTCGGCCAAGCCCCACGAGACCGCCGCCCACTTCCGCAGCGTGGCCAGTGCCCTTGACCTGCCGTTGATGGTCTACAACAACCCGCCGATCTACAAGAACGACGTCACCCCGGACATCCTCATCTCCCTGGCCGACGTCGACAACATCGTCTGCTTCAAGGATTCCTCCGGCGACACCCGCCGCTTCATCGACGTGCGCAACGAGGTGGGCGACCGCTTCGTGCTCTTCGCCGGTCTCGACGACGTGGTGCTGGAAAGCATCGCCGTGGGCGCCGAGGGCTGGGTCTCGGGCATGTCCAACATCTTCCCCACTGAAGGCGAAACCATCTTCCGCCTGGCCAAGGCCGGTCGCTTCGCCGACGCCATGCCGCTCTACGAATGGTTCATGCCGCTGCTGCACCTGGACGCTCGCCCGGACCTGGTGCAGTGCATCAAGCTCTGCGAAGAACTCGCCGGCCGCGGCAGCGCCCTGACTCGCCCGCCGCGCCTGGCCCTGCCGGATGCGGACCGCACCTTCGTCGAGCGCCTGATGGCCAAGGCCCTGGAAACCCGCCCGCAACTGCCTGACGTGGGGATCTAAGGCGGGGGGGGCTTATCGCCGTCTCGATGAATTAATAGGCTTCCATCCAAGCTGACCCATTCCCCTCTCCCGTCTGCGGGAGAGGGCTGGGGTGAGGACGCTCTCCTGGACGATCCCACCTCAATCGTCCGGACATCTAGCCCGCACCTCTTGCCCCCACACCACCACCCATCCCATAGGCGCCAAACCCTGTCTCACAACCGACAGGCGATACCCGGCCCGGGGGCACGCTCCGCCCCGCTTTCGTCTATACTGTCCCGCTCATTTCCCAAGCCACGTCCGCCGCGTGGCTTCTTCATTTCAGAGGCACGACGATGAGCGCACTCGTAGGCGTGATCATGGGCTCCAAGTCCGACTGGTCCACCCTGAGCCACACCGCCGACATGCTGGACAAGCTGGGCATTCCCCACGAAGTGAAGGTGGTCTCCGCCCACCGCACTCCCGACCTGCTGTTCCAGTACGCCGAAGAGGCTGCCGGGCGCGGTATCGAGGTGATCATCGCCGGTGCCGGTGGCGCCGCCCACCTGCCGGGCATGTGCGCCGCCAAGACCCACCTGCCGGTGCTCGGCGTGCCGGTGCAGTCGTCCATGCTCTCGGGCGTCGACTCCCTGCTGTCTATCGTGCAGATGCCCGCCGGTGTGCCGGTCGCCACCCTGGCCATCGGCAAGGCCGGCGCCATCAACGCCGCGCTGCTGTCCGCCAGCATCCTCGGCGGCAAATACCCCGAGTACCACGAGCGGCTGAACGCCTTCCGCGACGAGCAGACCCGCACCGTGCTGGACAATCCCGATCCGAGGGAGCAGGCATGAAGATCGGCGTCATCGGTGGCGGCCAGTTGGGCCGCATGCTCGCCCTGGCCGGCACGCCGCTGGGCATGAACTTCGCCTTTCTCGACCCGGCG
Organism: Pseudomonas sp. SHLD1; assembly: GCF_028640935.1. Lineage (NCBI taxonomy): Bacteria > Pseudomonadati > Pseudomonadota > Gammaproteobacteria > Pseudomonadales > Pseudomonadaceae > Pseudomonas > Pseudomonas sp. SHLD1. Next base: position 418,229 of record NZ_JAQZAD010000006.1, on the reverse strand, counting down.
CCGGACGCCTGCGCCGCCGCCCTGGGCGAACACCTGCGCGCCGATTACGGCGACCAGGATCACCTGCGCCAGCTGGCCGATGAAGTCGATCTGGTGACCTTCGAATTCGAGAGCGTCCCGGCGGAGACCGTGGCCTTCCTCTCGCAGTTCGTGCCGGTCTATCCGTCCGCCGAAGCCCTGCGCATCGCTCGTGATCGCCTGTTCGAGAAGTCGATGTTCCGCGACCTGGGCATCCCCACGCCGGCCTTCGCCGACATCCTCTCCCAGGCCGACCTGGATGCCTCCGTGGCCCGTATCGGCCTGCCGGCGGTACTCAAGACCCGCACCCTGGGGTACGACGGCAAGGGCCAGAAGGTCCTGCGCCAGCCGGAAGACGTCACCGGCGCCTTCGCCGAACTGGGCAGCGTCCCCCTGCTGCTGGAAGGCTTCGTGCCCTTCACCGGCGAGGTCTCGCTGGTCACCGTGCGCGGTCGTGATGGCGAGGTGGCCTGCTATCCGCTGGTGCACAACACCCATGAGAGCGGCATCCTGCGCCTGTCGGTGGCCAGTTCCGACCACCCGCTGCAGGCGCTGGCCGAAGACTATGCCCGCCGCGTGCTGGAACAGCTCGACTACGTCGGCGTGCTGGCCTTCGAATTCTTCGAGGTCGAGGGTGGCCTCAAGGCCAACGAGATCGCCCCGCGCGTGCACAACTCCGGACACTGGACCATCGAAGGCGCCGAGTGCAGCCAGTTCGAGAACCACCTGCGCGCCGTGGCCGGCCTCCCGCTGGGCTCCACTGCCAAGGTCGGCGAGAGCGCCATGGTCAACTTCATCGGCTCGGTACCGCCGGTGGCCGCCGTCACTGCCCTGGAAGACTGCCACCTGCACCACTACGGCAAGGCCTTCAAGGCCGGGCGCAAGGTCGGTCACGCCACCCTGCGCAGCACTGATGCCGCCACCCTGCAGACCCGCATCGCTGCCCTGGAAGCCCTGATCCAGGACTGATGCCAAACGGCTTCCGCACATGGAAGCCGTTTTCCCCTGAACCTCGAAGGATCACCGGTGGTCGGAGAGTACAACGACGCCTGCTGACCGGCGTTGTCTTACCAGCACTCAAACAGGGGATTCTTCACATGGGCATCATCGCAACCATCATCATCGGTCTCATCGTCGGCCTGGTTGCCCGCTTTCTCAAGCCGGGCGACGACAGCATGGGCTGGATCATGACCATCATTCTGGGCATCGTCGGCTCCGTGGTCGCCACCTACCTGGGCCAAGCACTGGGCATCTACCGTGCCGGTGAAGGCGCAGGCTTCATCGGTGCCGTGGTCGGTGCCATCATCGTGCTGTTCATCTACGGCATGGTGACCAAGCGTCGCTAAGACGCCGCTTCGCCTCGGCGGAGCCAAGTAGCACAGCGTTTCCGCCCCTGGTGTCGCCCGTCGACCCAGGGGCTTTTTCATGGGCGAGGCTCTGCTTTGCGGCCCGGCGACTGGACCCCTGGGCTGGCGCGCCGCACACTCGGCCTTTTACCGCCGACCTGCCGACCATGCCCAGACTGCTCATCACCCTGCTGCTCGCCAGCCTGCCGCTGCTAACCCACGCTGCCAAGGGCGAACCGCCGGAAACCGACTGGCTCGACCTGCTCACTGCGGAAGACCGGCACGCCCTAGAAACCATGCCCGAGATCAGCCACAACAGCCCCGAGGCTCCGGGCGGTTTCGGCTCGCCGGGAGGGCTCAAGCAGAAGGACAATAGCCTGCCCGAGGTGATGCACTCCACCCGCACCGTGGCCGCCTTGAATGGAAAGAACGTACGTCTGGGTGGTTTTCCGGTGCCGCTTGAGACCGACGCCAAGGGCAATTTCCGTGAATTTTTCCTAGTGCCCTATCCGGGTGCCTGCATCCACGTCCCACCGCCCCCGCCCAACCAGATCGTGCTAGTGCGCTACCCCAAGGGCGTGCCGCTCCCCGACATCTACGAGCCCTACTGGGTCATCGGCACCCTGCACACCGAGGCGGTCGAAAACGCCCTGGCTGAAGCCTCCTACACCCTGGACGCCAGCAAGGTTCGCAAGGTCGAAGAAAGCGACCTCTAATGTCTTGTCGGTGGCCAAGACAAGTCCACCATCACAGCCCGACGGCTTTGATACACGCCTGGAAGGTAGAAAGCGGCGCAGCCTCGTCCACCTATCACTTACCCACTGAATCCTAGGCTGGCTGCCGCTCGCCGTAGCGCTGCTCCAGATAAGCAATGATGTCGTCGGATTCGTACATCCATACGCTCTGGCTGCCCTCGTCGATACGCAGGCAAGGCACCTTCACCCGGCCACCGCCCTGTTCCAGCTCGGCGCGCAGCTGGGGATCCTTCTTGATGTCCTTAAGGCGGATCGGCAGATTCAGCCGATGCAGTGCCCGACGCGTCTTCACGCAGAAGGGGCAGGCCTGGAATTGATAGAGCGACAAATTCGCCAGCTCCGCCTCGATGGCAGTCTGAGCCTGCTCAGTGCGCTGGAGCTTGCGCGGCCGGGTTACCAGATCCAGGCCGACGATCACCTGGCCGAGGCCGTTGCGTAGCAGATTGATCAACGGGATTCACCTTGAGGGTCGTTCGAGCCGGGCAGTTTACCCTATCGTCCCAGAGCTGCCGCTCCGCCAGTCGTTACGGAACGTCAACCGCAGGGCAGAGCTCTACAAGAGGAATTAATTCCTCGATAGGGACCTGTTGCATGCCGCTGTCTTCCGCAGAGCGCGAAGCCTTTCGCCAGCTCGCTGCCGATCTTCCAGGTGTCGATCTTCCGGTCTACGAACAGTTCGCCAAGGACCCGCTGGACCCCATCATCGGGCTGGGCGATCCCGACGCGCCCCTAGGCTTTTTTGGCCGCGATCCGGGGCGGGATGAGGTGAAGTACGGCGAACCCTTCATCGGCAGCGGCGGGCAGATTGCCCGCAAGGTCCTCTACAGGCACCTGCACGGCAAGCCTCCAGCCGATTTCGACGCCGCCCGCAGCCTGAGCCAACAATTCTTCTGGGCCAATACCGTGCCCTACAAACCGCTGGGTAACAAAGCCTGGTCGGAGCGAGTGAAAAAGACCTTCCACCCGTTGATGCGCCGCTTGCTAGTGGAGCACTGGCACGGCACCCAGCTCATCACTCTCGGTCGCGAAGCCTTCCTCTGGTTTGGCATCGGTCAATCCAAGGAAGAACGCACCCGTCTGGAAGCCTTCTGGAAGAGCGAAGACCGTTTCAACAGCAGCATTGAGGTCATGCTTGAAACCGAGGAGGGCACTCGCAAGACGCTGATGCTTTATCCGCTACCACATCCGTCGCCGTTGAATCAGACGTGGTTTACGCGATTCCCCGGGCTGTTAGAGCAGCGCTTGAAGGAGCTGATGCGGTGACAGTAAGACTCTTCGACATGGCCGTTAAGCGGGTAACACGGATTTTCGCTGCAACGGGTACTTTCCGGATTCGCTAAGTTTGGGAGTCGCAGGGTAGGTAAGACAGTTGGGTGAGCATCACAGTCGTCTTCAATTTGATACGGACGAGCGCGTACCTCATCCGGCTATTTATGGACTTCACCGTACTGACTTGCCATTAGCTCTACTCGGCACCCTGTCTGGCGTGACGCCTGTGCTGTACAGGCGCTGTGCTATCTTAACCGGATGATTTGCGGGCACGCGCAGACCTGAACTGGACGCGCGATCCCCTCTTATATGGTTTGAGAACGGAACAGGCTATATGCAGCGGCTCCATCGTAAACGCATCGTGCTGGGCGTCGGAGGTGGCATCGCCGCTTACAAAAGCGCCGAGCTGGTGCGCCGACTTAAGGATCAGGGCGCCGAGGTGCGGGTGGTACTGACCCGCGGCGGTCGCGAATTCATCACGCCGCTGACGCTGCAGGCGCTGTCCGGGCTGCCGGTGCATCTGGATCTGCTGGACCCGGCCGCCGAAGCGGCCATGGGTCATATCGAGCTGGCCCGCTGGGCCGATCTGGTCTTGGTCGCGCCGGCCACCGCCGATATCATGGCGCGACTGGCCCAGGGCGTGGCGGACGATCTGCTCACGACGATAGTGCTGGCCACCGATGCCCGGGTCGCCCTGGCACCGGCCATGAACCAGGCCATGTGGCGCGACCCGGCCACCCAGGCCAATGCCGAGCTCCTACGCAGTCGTGGCATCAAGCTGTTCGGCCCGGCCAGCGGCAGCCAGGCCTGTGGCGACGTCGGCCCCGGCCGGATGCTGGAAGCCACCGACCTCGCCCAGCTCGCCGCCGACTGCTTCCAGCGACTCGACCTGACCGGTCGCCACGTGGTCATCACCGCGGGCCCGACCCAGGAAAACATCGACCCGGTGCGCTACATCACCAACCACAGCTCCGGCCGCATGGGCTTTGCCCTGGCGGAAGCGGCGGCGGAGGCGGGCGCGCGCGTCAGCCTGGTGAGCGGCCCGGTGCATCTGCCGACCCCTGATCGCGTCGAGCGCATCGACGTGATCAGCGCGCGCGACATGCTGGCCGCCTGCGAGGCGCTGATGCCCTGCGACGTGCTCATCGCCTCGGCGGCAGTGGCGGACTATCGCCCCGAGGTCATCGCGCCGCACAAGCTGAAGAAGGACCCCACCCGCGGTGACGGTCTCCTTTTGGAGCTGGTACGCAACCCGGACATCCTTGCCACCCTGGCAGCGCGCCCGGATCGGCCCTTCAGCGTCGGCTTCGCTGCGGAAACCCAGAATCTGCTGGAGTACGCCCAGCGCAAGTTGCGCGACAAGAATCTCGACCTCATCGTCGCCAACGACGTGGCCAACCCGGCCATCGGCTTCAACAGCGAAGACAATGCGGTCACTGTGATCGACCGTGGCCTGCACGAGATCCGATTCGAGCAGACCAGCAAGGGCAAGATCGCCCGCCAGCTCATCGCTCTGATTTCCACCCACCTGAAAGACACTGCCCAGACCCATGCATAGCCTTCAAGCCAAGATCCTCGACCCGCGCCTGGGGCGCGATTTCCCGCTGCCGTCCTACGCTACCCCCGGTTCGGCCGGCCTCGACCTGCGCGCCATGTTGCAGGAGGATCTGGTGCTGGTGCCGGGGCAGACCGTGCTGATTCCTACCGGGCTCGCCATCCATGTGGCCGATCCGTCGCTGGCGGCGCTGATCCTGCCGCGCTCGGGTCTGGGCCATAAGCACGGCATCGTGCTGGGCAACTTGGTCGGCCTGATCGACTCGGACTACCAAGGCGAGCTGATGGTCTCCTGCTGGAATCGCGGCCAGACCACCTTCACCGTGAGCGTGGGCGAACGTATCGCCCAGCTGATGCTCGTACCTGTGGTCCAGGCGCACTTCGATATCGTCGAGAGCTTTACCGAAACCGAGCGGGGCGCCGGCGGCTTCGGGCACTCCGGTACCCGCTGACGCCAGACACGCAAGGCGCGCCGTGACATAAAGGAGAAGAACGGCATGGCAAGGGGCAAGAACGGCAAGGATGTGCGCAAGGCGGCCCCACGGGTCGCGGTTTTGCCCGGCCTGGGCGCGGGGCTGCTGCTAGCGCTCGCCGGCCTGCTGCTGGCCGCGCTGCTGCTGTGGTTTCTGGTGTTGCAGCCGCAAGGCGCGCGCAATCAGGAGCAGCAGGCGGACCAGGCGCTGCAGGCCCAGGCAGCCTCCCTCAATCAATTGCTGGTCGGCCTGACCCGTCGGCTGCAGGGCGTCGCTGGAGATGCTCTGGTACTGCAGGCTCTGCAGGGCGACGATCCGGCGGCGCGCACGGCGGCTGAGCGCCAGCTGCGCGAGCGCCTCGGCGTGGTCGATATGCTGGTGGTGCCGGCCGGCATGCGCCAGATCGAAGACGATCGCCCCGGCCCCCTTAACTATGCCGCCCTCGATCTGCTCAAGCGCCTGGAAAGCGGCCAGCGGACCCCGCCGGAAGCCTATCGCGTGAGGGATCGCTGGCTGGTGTACAGCGCTCAGCCCATCCGCCGCGGCGATCAGCTGCTCGGCAGCGCCGTGCTGGTGGAAGCGCTGCCGGACGTCTTGCGGAGCTTGGCCACGCCACCGGCGAACGTTGGCCAGTGGCGCCTGCTGCAGCAATTCCCCGGCGGCAGTGCGCAGGTGCTGGCCAGTGGCGGCGCCCCGGGCGATCCGGCATTGATGCGCCGGCTCGCCACCGGCAGCCCGCTGTGGACACTGGAGCTGGCACCCGCCGCCGAGGCCGGTGCCGATACCCCCCTGGGCATTCCGCTGGTGGCGCTGCTACTGGCGCTGTTTGGCATGCTGACGGGCTTTTGGCTGTTTTCCCGGGAGCTGTCACGCCGGCTCCGTGACGACGTCCGCAGTCTGACGGCCTATGCCGAGGAACTTGAATCCAATCAGATAGCCAAAAGCCCGACTTTGCGCCTGGCGGTAATGGAACCCGTGGCCAAGTCGACGGCCCGATTGGCCAGCCGATCGGCCGGGTCGTCGCCGGACCTATATGCTGCGGCACCTAGCGATGCCGTGGCCAAGACCCTGGCGGAGTTTGCCGACAGAGGCCGCGCTCAGCAGAGCGAACCGCTGTTCCAGACCACCGACATCCTCGATATCAGTATCCTCGACGAAGACCAGGATCTCCTGGGATTGGAGAAACCCCCGATGAGCACTACCCCGCAAGCCCCCCAACTCAACGCCAGCATCTTCCGCGCCTACGACATCCGTGGCGTGGTGGGTGACTCCCTGACCGCCGAAGCCGCCTACTGGATCGGGCGCGCCATCGGCTCGGAGAGCCTGGCGCGTGGCGAGCCCAACGTGGCCGTCGGCCGTGACGGCCGCCTGTCCGGCCCCGAGCTGGTCGCCCAACTGATCAAGGGCGTGGCCGACAGCGGCGCCAATGTCAGCGATGTCGGCATGGTGCCGACCCCGGTGCTCTACTACGCAGCCAACGTGCTCGAAGGCAAGTCCGGCGTCATGCTGACCGGCAGCCACAACCCGCCGGACTACAACGGCTTCAAGATCGTCATCGCCGGCGAGACCCTGGCCAACGAATCCATCCAGCGTCTGCGCGAGCGCATCGAGACCGGCGACGTGGCCAGCGGCCAGGGTCAGATCAAGCAGGTCGACGTGCTCAAGAGCTACGCCGACTACATCCGCAACGACGTGGTGCTGGCCAAGAAGCTCAAGGTGGTGGTGGACGCCGGTAACGGTGTCGCTGCGGTCAATGCCCCCCAGCTGATCGAGTCCCTGGGCTGTGAGGTCATCCCGCTGTTCTGCGAGGTGGATGGCAACTTCCCCAACCACCATCCGGATCCGGGCAAGCCCGAGAACCTGGAAGACCTGATCGCCAAGGTCAAGGAAACCGGTGCCGACCTGGGCCTGGCCTTTGACGGCGACGGCGACCGCGTCGGCGTGGTGACCAACGAAGGCAAGATCATCTATCCCGACCAGCTGCTGATGCTGTTCGCCAAGGACGTGGTCTCCCGTAATCCGGGCGCCGACATCATCTTCGACGTCAAATGCACCCGCCGTCTGAACAACCTCATCGCCGGCTACGGCGGTCGTCCCATCATGTGGAAGACCGGCCACTCGCTGATCAAGAAGAAGATGAAGGAAACCGGCGCCCTGCTGGCTGGCGAGATGAGCGGCCACGTGTTCTTCAAGGAACGCTGGTTCGGTTTCGACGACGGCATCTACAGCGCCGTGCGCCTGCTGGAGATCCTCAGCCAGGAGAAGAACAGCGCCCAACAGGTGTTCGATACCTTCCCGGTAGACATCTCCACCCCGGAGATCAATATCCAGGTGACCGAAGAGAGCAAGTTCGGCATCATCGAGACCCTGCAGCGCGACGCCCAGTGGGGCGATGCCCAGATCACCACCCTGGACGGCGTTCGCGTCGATTACCAGAACGGTTGGGGTCTGGTGCGTGCGTCCAACACCACGCCGGTGCTGGTGCTGCGCTTCGAGGCGGAAACCCTCGAGGAGCTGGAGCGCATCAAGACGGTGTTCCGCAAGCAGCTGCTGGCGGTGGAGCCGGATCTGAATCTGCCGTTCTGACCTCGGGTCAGCGGTAGCACAGAGGGCGCCTAGGCGCCCTTTGTCTTTTCTTAGTCGACCTTGAGAGGTGAGCCATGACCCTGAGCCGCGAGGATGCCTCGCACGTCGCCGAGGTGCTGTCCGAGGCGCTGCCCTATATCCGCCGGTTCGTCGGCAAGACGCTGGTGATCAAGTACGGCGGCAACGCCATGGAGAGCGACGAGCTCAAGGCCGGTTTTGCCCGTGACATCGTGCTGATGAAGGCGGTGGGCATCAACCCGGTGGTGGTGCACGGCGGCGGTCCGCAAATTGGCGACCTGCTCAAGCGCCTGTCCATCGAGAGCCACTTCATCGACGGCATGCGCGTCACCGACGCCCAGACCATGGACGTGGTGGAGATGGTCCTGGGCGGCCAGGTCAACAAGGACATCGTCAACCTGATCAACCGCCATGGCGGCAAGGCCATCGGCCTGACCGGCAAGGACGCGGGCCTGATCCGTGCCACCAAGCTCAAGGTCAGCCGGCAGACGCCGGAGATGACCAAGCCGGAGATCATCGACATCGGCCACGTGGGTGAGGTCACCGGGGTCAACATCGACCTGATCAACATGCTGGTGCGCGGTGACTTCATCCCGGTCATCGCACCCATCGGCGTGGGTCCGGAGGGCGAGTCCTACAACATCAACGCCGACCTGGTGGCAGGCAAGGTGGCCGAGGCGCTCAAGGCCGAGAAGCTGATGCTGCTGACCAACATCGCCGGCCTGATGGACAAGCAGGGCCAGGTGCTCACGGGGCTTTCCACCGAGCAGGTCAATTCGCTGATCGCCGACGGCACCATCTACGGCGGCATGCTGCCGAAGATCCGCTGCGCGCTGGAAGCGGTGCAGGGCGGGGTGCAGAGCGCCCACATCATCGACGGCCGGGTGCCCAACGCGGTGCTGCTGGAAATCTTCACCGACGTTGGCGTCGGTACGCTGATTTCCAACCGCAAGCGCTAAGCGCTTCCGGTCGGACCAAAAACGGCGCCCCAGGGCGCCGTTTTCATTGCTGGCCCGGACTCACTGCTCCCAGCTGGCCTTGGGCAACGTCAGGCCGTGCTGGCCGTTGTAGGCGGCCCGCTTGGGCGACTCCCAACCCTGGAGCAGCGCCTCCTCGACCCGGTAGATCTCGACCCCCAGCGGACGGCAGACCTTGAGCGGGTCCTCGGCATCGGGCCCCCACATCGCCAGGGATAGGTCGCCGCCCGGGCAGGTAGACAGGGCGCAGAGCACGTCGATCTCGGCGAAGAATTCCAGGTAGTCGCCGGGTTTGGCCGGGCAGGCCTTCATGAAGTACAGGTCATCGTGGTTGAGGCCGGTGCACTGGAAGATGTTCAGCACATCGTGGACATCGAATTCGGTGAGGCCGTGGGGCAGTACCGCGCGAGTCAGATTCGAATGGCAGTGGTGGTGGAAGTCCTCGCCGGTAAGCATCTTGTTGACGTAGGGGTCGCAGCGGGTGCCGAGCAGGTCATGCAGGCGACCACCGTGTTCGTCGATGCCATAGCCGGCCAGGCTGTCGTCGGTGATGGTCAGCAGCGGACGCAGGAAGGGCAGGTTGGACCAGAGACGGTCGTAGGTGCTGACGTGGGCACCCTGCAGTTGCCGGGTGCGCGCGGCCCACATCCGTTCACGCGGATCCTCGGCGTTCCAGACGTTGAAGTCGCCGACCTGAGGCCCGTGCGGGGTGGTGACGCGGAACAGATGGCCGGCGGGCACCTTCCAGGCGCGACCGGTACGGATCGGAATCTCGAATTGCTCGATCAGGGTGCGCCCGTCCTTGCGTTCACGCAGCCGATCGTAGAAGGCCTGATCGACCTGCAGGGCGGAGCCCTGGGTGGACTGGTAGGCGGCGGGGTAGTCCTTGTACATGGGAGGTCTCCTCGGTCAGAGCGGCCTGGCTGCGCTGAGCAGATCCAGCAGCCGGTTTTCGGAATCGTCGAGATAGCTGGCCATGGCCTCGCCCGCCGCCTGGCAGTGCCCGGCGGCGAGCAGGTCGTGGATCTGGCGGTCGCGGGCTATCCAGGGCCGCTGGAAGTGTTCCTCGTCGGGCGCGAGGGAAAACAGCAGGCGCATCTGGGCGGCGATGGTGGCGAAGAATTCATCGAACAGCGGACTGCGCAGCAGGCCGACGATGTGCTGATGGAAATGCAGGCTGTGGGTACCAAGGGCGCGCCAGTCCTCGCGCGACTGCGCCAGTTCGGCCGCTTCCAGGGCATCCAGCATCCGATCGGACTGGTATTCGCGCAGCGGGCGGCTGGTGAGGATGGCCTGCAGCTCTAGGGTGCGACGCACCTGGAAGATGTCGCGCACCTCGGCCAGGCCCAGGCGCCGCACCATGACCCCCTTATGGCGCACATAGGTGGCCAGGCCCTCGCGATCCAGCTGGTGCAGGGCTTCGCGGATGGTGTTACGCGAGGCGTTGTAGGCTTTGACCAGCTCACCCTCGACCAGCGCCGTACCAGGCAGCAGGCGGCCGCCGATGATGTCCTCGCGCATCTCCAGGAGCAGCTGAGCCCCCAGGGACAGCGTGCCCGCTTCTTTGCCACCCATGAGGCTTCGCCATCCGATTGTTCAACAATGCGTTGAAAACGGAGTTGCATGGTGCGTGCCAGAAGCTTGCGGGCGAGTAAGTTAATCGCCTGGGGCAGGGGCGACGGCTACTGGCAAGGGGAGGGGTGCCTGATAGGCAGCCAGTTCTATGACAGGTGTCAGGGCAGGTCCGGGCGCTGCGCCCTACCGGCTCAGCGATCCGCGTCGGGCGCGCCTTCCAGCCGCTGCATGCGCGCGCGATCAGCGTCGAAGGCGGCGCTGGTGCTGATGCGCAATTCGGCATAGCGCTGCAGATCGGCCTGCAGACGCACCTGATCGGCCGCCGCGGCGTCGAGTCGAGCCTGCAGATCCGCAGGGAGCGCCTGGCCATTGCGCTGCTGCACCGCCGCCTGCTCCATCAGTTGGCTTTGCAGCTGGCGCGTGGCCTCCAGGTTGGCCTTCTTGATCTGCATCAGGCCGTCGAGCTCCGTCAGCTTGCGCGCTTTGGCGCGGTCGACGTCCTCGACATTGCTATAGAGCTTGCGCAACTGGCCATCGACCAGGGCCTGCTGGCGCTCGCGCGCCTGGCGATCGAGTTCCGCGGCGGGCAGCGCCGGAGCGACCTTACGGATCACCCGGCCCTGTTCGTTGAGCACGTCGTAGCCCTTGCCGGCGTACTCCGGCGGGACGCCCTGGCGATCAATGACCAGGGTGCCGTTACGGTCCAGATAGCGGTACAGCTCGGCCGCCTGGCCGGCCAGCGGCAAGGCGATGAGCAACAGGCTGGCAGCGGCGCGACGTACGACCATGGCCGTCTCTCCTGGGGCTGACGGCTAGATGCCGTATTGGGCGCGATAGTCCTGGACGGCGGGCAGATGACGCTTGAGCTCGGCATCCTCGGCCAGGTATTCGAGCACCTGATCCAGGGCGACGATGCTGAGCACCGGAATGCCGTAGTCACGCTCGACCTCCTGGATGGCCGACAACTCGCCGCGGCCACGCTCCTGGCGATTCAGAGCGATGAGCACCCCGGCCGCGCTGGCACCCTGGCCTTCGATGATCTGCATGACCTCGCGGATGGCGGTACCGGCGGTGATGACGTCATCGATGATCAGCGCCCGACCGGTCAGGGGCGCGCCCACCAGCAGGCCGCCTTCGCCGTGATCCTTGGCTTCCTTGCGGTTGAAGCACCAAGGCACGTCGCGGCCATGGTGCTCGACCAGGGCCACCGCCGTGGCCGCGGCCAGGGGGATGCCCTTGTAGGCCGGGCCGAAGAGGACGTCGAACGGCAGATTGGCCTGGACCAGCGCATCGGCGTAGCAGCGGCCGAGCTGGGCCAGCGCCGAACCGCTGTGGAACAGGCCGGCGTTGAAGAAATAGGGGCTGATGCGACCCGATTTCAGGGTGAATTCACCAAAGCGCAGAACTCCGCGCTCGATGGCGAAACGAATGAAATTACGCTGATACGCCTGCATATAAGTCCTTGCGCGGCTTGTATTTAGCTAAACCGGTTTAGCTCGGGTATCATACATCCACGATTTTTTGGGGGCCATTTATGCGGATCATCAGCTTGAACGTCAATGGTATTCAGGACGCTGTGGAGCGGGGCCTGTTGCCTTGGCTCAAGGCGCAGAATGCCGACGTGATCTGCTTGCAGGATACCCGCGCCTCTTCTTACGACATGGACGACCCGGCCTATGCGCTGGAGGGGTACATCCTCTATGCCTGCGACGCCGAAGTGCCGTCCCAGGGCGGGGTGGCACTCTATACGCGGGTCCAGCCGAAGGCGGTGATCAGCGGCCTGGGCTTCGAGTCCTGCGATCGCTTCGGTCGCTACCTGCAGGCGGACTTCGACAAGGTCAGCATCGCCAGCCTGCTGCTGCCCTCGGGTAAGCGCGGTGACGAAGACCTGAACATGAAATTCAAGTTCATGGACGACTTCACCCACTACCTGAACAAGCAGCGCCGCAAGCGTCGCGAGTACATCTATTGCGGCTCGCTGTACGTGGCTCACCAGAAGCAGGACGTGAAGAACTGGCGCGACTGCCAGCAGATCCCCGGTTTCCTGGCGCCCGAGCGGGCCTGGATGGACGAGGTGATCGGCAACATGGGCTATGTGGATGCCCTGCGCGAAGTGAGCCGCGAAGGCGACCAGTTCAGCTGGTGGCCGGACAGCGACCAGGCCGAGCACCTCAACCTGGGCTGGCGCTTCGACTACAACATCCTGACCCCGGGTCTGCGCCGCTTCGTCCGCTCGGCGCGCCTGCCACGGCAGCCGCGCTTCTCCGAGCACGCGCCGCTGATCGTCGACTACGACTGGACCCTGAGCATCTGATCCAGACGCTGCTCCAGAACGAAAAAACCAGCCCGAGGGCTGGTTTTTTGTTGGGCGACTATTTCACCAGGATCACCGGCAAGGGCACCTGATGGACCACGCGATGGGCCACCGAGCCGAGCAGCAGGCCGCTGAGCGAGCCCAGGCCGCGGGTGCCCATGACCACGGTGTCCACCTGCAGGCGCCGCGCCGTCTCGCCGATGGTCTCGGCGATGCCGCCGAAGCCCACGTGGGTCTGGGCCTCGATACCGGCTTCGAGCAGGGCCGGGCGCGCCCGGACGAGGATGTCTTCGGCCTTGTCCTGCAGGCTGCCGCGCCATTCGCGCAGGATGCGGTCGTCGAAGGGCGCGCCGTAGATCTCCGGCTCGTTCTGGACGTTGAGCAGGTGCAGCTCCAGCGACAGCCCGGCCTTCACCAGGTCGAGGATGTAGCGCAGGGCGTTGTCGGCGCTGGGGGAACCGTCGTAGGCGACCAGGACATTGTGCATGGGGCATCTCCACGAGAGGGGTATGCCTTCATGCTAGACCCTGGCTGTCAGGGACGCTTGATCCCAATCAAGGCCGCGGCCTCAATGCCCCACCCAGTTGCGCGCGCCCTTGGGAATCACCTCGGATTCGTCCAGTTTGCTGGCGAACATGCTCACGGCTTCCACGGCGTCGCTGGCCCCATCGCGGATCTGCACGATCACCGCACCGGCCTGGTCGGCCAGCTCGACGCCCTTGACCGCTCGACCCTGGGTGCTTTCCATGCTGGCGACCGCCTGCTGGGTCTCGCTCAGGATCCGCCCGATCATCTCGGCGATCTCCGCCGTGGCGCTGCTGGTGCGTCCCGCCAACTGGCGGACCTCGTCGGCGACCACGGCGAAGCCACGCCCCTGGTCACCGGCGCGCGCGGCCTCGATGGCGGCGTTGAGCGCCAGCAGGTTGGTCTGGTCGGCGATGCCGCGGATGGTGTTGACGATGGCGGTGATCTGCTCGGAGCGCTGGCCCAGCTGGCCGATCACCTCGGCGGAGGCGCTGACGTTGTGGGCGATCTCGCGCATCTCGCCGGCGGCCGCCTGGATGATCCGGGTGCCGTGCTCGGCGACCTTCTCGGTCTCGGCGGAGATGTGATAGGCCCGCGAGGCGCTGCGGCTGTCGCTTTCGTGCTTTTCCACCCGCTCGCTGATGTCGCTGGCGTACTTGACCACCTTGTATAGCCGACCGGTGGCGTCGTACACCGGGTTGTAGCTCGCCTCCAGCCAGACCACCCGGCCGTGCTTACCCAGCCGCTTGAACTGGCCGCGAAAGAACTCGCCGGCATTGAGGCGGCGCCAGAAGTCGGCGTATTCACTGCTATTGACCAGGGCCGGCTCGCAGAACAGGCGATGCTGCTGGCCCTGGATCTCCTTGAGGCTGTAGCCCAGGGTGGCCAGGAAATTGTCGTTGGCCGTGAGGATGCGCCCGTCCAGGTCGAATTCGATGCGCGCCAGGGCGCGGTCCAAGGCCTTGAGGTTGCTCTGGGCTTCGCTGTCGCGCTCGACCTGGGCGGTGACGTCGAGGGCGTACTTCACCACCTTGGCGATCCTGCCGCTGCTGTCGGGCACCGGGTTGTAGCTGGCTTCCAGCCAGAGGGTACGGCCCTGGGCGTCCAGGCGGTGGAAGGTGCCGGAAACAAACTCGCCGCGCTTGAGGCGGGCCCAGAAATCGCCATAGTCGCGACCCTGCACCACGTTGGCCGGACAGAGCCGGCGATGGTGCTGACCGACCAGGGTGTCGGCACGATAGCCGGTCAGGCGGAGAAAGTTGTCGTTGGCACGCAGGACGGTACCGTCGGGATCGAACTCGATCACCGCCATGGACCGCTCCAGCGCCTGGGTCAGGCCCTGGTTGGCGTGCAACTCGGCCTCCAGCCGAGCGATGGTCTTCTTGTGGTGCGCATTGAACATGGCAGGACTCGCTGGCCGGGGGGGAGGTAGTCAGCCTATCGGCGCGGATCGGAGCGACTTGATGGCACCCGGCGAACGGCAGAACTCGGCCGTTGAGTGGCTGTCGCAAACGCGCCGGCCCGGGGCGTAAACAGGCATCTTGGGGTCTGGGGCCGGGCCTACCATCGCGGCCAAGGGGGTGGTTTTCACCGCCACAGACTTTAGGAGCGCCGCGATGTTCAGCAAGCAGGACCAAATCCAGGGCTACGATGATGCGTTGTTCGCCGCCATGGGCGAGGAAGCGCGGCGCCAGGAGCATCACCTGGAACTGATCGCGTCCGAAAACTACACCAGCCAGCGCGTCATGGAAGCCCAGGGCAGCGTGCTGACCAACAAGTACGCCGAAGGCTATCCGGGCAAGCGCTACTACGGTGGCTGCGAGCATGTGGACAAGGTCGAGCAGCTGGCCATCGAGCGCGCCAAGCAGCTGTTCGGCGCCGACTACGCCAACGTCCAGCCGCACTCCGGTTCCCAGGCCAACTCGGCCGTGTACCTGGCGCTGCTGCAGCCTGGCGACACCATCCTGGGCATGAGCCTGGCCCACGGCGGTCACCTGACCCACGGTGCCAAGGTCAGCTCCTCCGGCAAGCTCTATAACGCCGTACAGTACGGCATCGACACCGACACCGGGCTGATCGACTACGACGAGATCCAGCGTCTGGCCGAAGAGCACAAGCCCAAGATGATCGTGGCGGGTTTCTCCGCCTACTCCAAGACCCTGGACTTCCAGCGCTTTCGCGACATCGCCGATAGCGTGGGTGCTCTGCTGTTCGTCGACATGGCCCACGTGGCCGGTCTGGTCGCCGCCGGGGTCTACCCCAATCCGG
The DNA here is from genome assembly GCF_028640935.1 of Pseudomonas sp. SHLD1. Lineage (NCBI taxonomy): Bacteria > Pseudomonadati > Pseudomonadota > Gammaproteobacteria > Pseudomonadales > Pseudomonadaceae > Pseudomonas > Pseudomonas sp. SHLD1. The sequence goes on along the minus strand of NZ_JAQZAD010000006.1, from coordinate 402,551 downwards.
TGCCCTTCGCCGACGTGGTGACCACCACCACCCACAAGACCCTGCGCGGCCCCCGTGGCGGCCTGATCCTGTGCAAGGCCAACGCCGACATCGAGAAGAAGCTCAACGCCGCGGTATTCCCGGGGGCCCAGGGCGGTCCGCTGATGCACGTCATCGCCGGCAAGGCGGTGTGCTTCAAGGAAGCCCTCGAGCCGGGCTTCAAGACCTATCAGCAGCAGGTGATCAGGAACGCCCAGGCCATGGCCGGCGTGTTCAAGGCCCGCGGCTTCGACGTGGTCTCCGGTGGCACCGACAACCACCTGTTCCTGGTCAGCCTGATCAAGCAGGGCATCACCGGCAAGGACGCGGACGCCGCCCTGGGGCGCGCCTGCATCACCGTGAACAAGAACGCCGTGCCCAACGATCCCCAGTCGCCCTTCGTGACCTCGGGTCTGCGCATCGGCACCCCGGCCCTGACCACCCGCGGCCTGGGCGTCAGCGAAAGCGAACGCGTCGCCGGCTGGATCTGCGACATCCTCGACCACCTCGGCGATGCCGATGTGGAAGCCCAGGTGGCGCGCCAGGTGGCCGCGCTGTGCCGCGACTACCCGGTTTACCGCTAGTCGCCACGCGCCTGACGCAACCCTTATCCAACCCCTTTCCCCCTTTGCGGAAAGGGGCGTCGTCTGCAGGAGTCTCCAGATGCAACGCTATTCCGGCTTCGGCCTCTTCAAGCACTCCCTGAGCCATCACGAGAACTGGCAGCGGATGTGGCGCACCCCGACGCCCAAGCCGGTGTACGACGTGGTCATCGTCGGCGGTGGCGGTCATGGCCTGGCCACCGCCTACTACCTCGCCAAGCAGTTCGGCGTGAAGAACGTCGCGGTGATCGAGAAAGGCTGGCTGGGCGGCGGCAACACCGCGCGCAACACCACCATCGTCCGCTCCAACTACCTGTGGGACGAATCGGCACACCTCTATGAGCACGCCATGAAGCTGTGGGAAGGCCTGTCCCAGGACCTCAACTACAACGTCATGTTCTCCCAGCGCGGCGTCTACAACCTCTGCCACACCCTGCAGGACATGCGCGATTCCGAGCGCCGGGTCAGCGCCAACCGCTTGAACGGCGTGGACGGCGAACTGCTCGACACCCGCCAGGTGGCCGAGGAGATTCCCTACCTGGACTGCAGCAAGAACACCCGCTACCCGATCTTTGGTGCCACCGTGCAGCGCCGCGGCGGCGTGGCCCGTCACGATGCCGTGGCCTGGGGCTTCGCCCGCGCCGCCGACGCCCTGGGCGTCGACCTGATCCAGCAGACCGAGGTCACCGGCTTCCGCAAGCAGGACGGCAAGGTGATCGGCGTGGAAACCAACCGTGGCTTCATTGGCGCCCGCCGCGTCGGCGTGGTCACCGCCGGCAACTCCGGGCACATGGCCAAGCTGGCCGGCTTCCGCCTGCCGCTGGAGTCCCACCCGCTGCAGGCGCTGGTGTCCGAGCCGATCAAGCCCATCATCGACAGCGTCATCATGTCCAACGCGGTGCACGGCTACATCAGCCAGTCCGACAAGGGCGACCTGGTGATCGGCGCCGGTATCGACAGCTGGGTCGGCTACGGCCAGCGCGGCTCCTACCCGGTGATCGAACACACCCTGCAGGCCATCGTCGAGATGTTCCCGATCCTCTCGCGGGTACGCATGAACCGCCAGTGGGGCGGCATCGTCGACACCTCGCCCGACGCCTGCCCGATCATTTCCAAGACCCCGGTGGAAAATCTGTTCTTCAACTGCGGCTGGGGTACCGGCGGCTTCAAGGCCACCCCGGGCTCGGGCAACGTCTTCGCGGCGTCGCTCGCCTCCGGCGAGATGCATCCGCTGGCCAAGCCTTTCTCCATCGACCGTTTCCACACCGGCGCGCTGATCGACGAACACGGCGCAGCGGCCGTCGCGCACTAAGGAGCCCGAGCATGTTGTACATCCATTGTCCCCACTGCGGGGAACTGCGCTCCGAAGAAGAATTCCACGCCGCCGGCGAGGCGCACATCCCGCGTCCGCTGGATCCCGAGGCCTGCAGCGACGCGGAGTGGGGCGATTACATGTTCTTCCGCGACAACCCGCGCGGCCTGCGTCACGAGCTGTGGGTCCACGCTTCGGGCTGCCGCCAGTACTTCAACGCGACCCGTAACACCGAGACCTACGAAATTCTCGAAACCTATCCGATCGGCGAGCAACCCCGCTTCACCGCCGAGCGAGGAGAGCGCACATGAGCCAGGTCCATCGACTCACCCAGGGCGGTCGCCTGGACCGCAGCCAGGCCATCACCTTCACCTTCAACGGTCAGACCTACCAGGGCTTCAAGGGTGACACCCTGGCCTCGGCCCTCCTGGCCAACGGCGTCGACGTGATCGGCCGCAGCTTCAAGTACTCCCGGCCGCGCGGCATCGTCGCCGCCGGTGCCGAAGAACCCAACGCCATCATGCAGATCGGCGCCACCGAGGCCACCCAGGTGCCCAACGTGCGGGCCACCCAGCAGGCGCTGTACCAGGGCCTGGTCTCCGCCAGCACCAACGGCTGGCCGAGCGTCAACAACGACCTCATGGGCATCCTCGGCAAGGTCGGCGGCAAGATGATGCCGCCCGGGTTCTACTACAAGACCTTCATGTATCCGCAGAACCTGTGGATGACTTACGAGAAGTACATCCGCAAGGCCGCCGGCCTCGGCCGCGCGCCGACCCAGGTCGATCCGGATACCTACGACAACTTCAACCAGCACTGCGACGTGCTGGTGGTGGGCGGCGGCGCCGCCGGCCTGGCCGCCGCCCTGGCCGCCGGTCGCAGCGGCGCCCGGGTGATCCTGGCCGACGAACAGGAAGAATTCGGTGGCAGCCTGCTGGACAGCCGCGAGCGTCTCGACGGCGCCCCGGCCGCCGACTGGGCCGCCAAGGCCGTGGCCGAGCTGCAGGGCCTGGACAACGTGGTGCTGCTGCCGCGCGCCACGGTCAACGGCTACCACGACCACAACTTCCTCACCATCCACGAGCGACTCACCGATCACCTGGGTGATCGCGCGCCCCATGGCCAGGTGCGTCAGCGCCTGCACCGCGTCCGCGCCACCCGCGTGGTGCTGGCCACCGGCGCCCACGAGCGGCCGCTGGTGTACGCCAACAACGACCTGCCGGGCAACATGGTGGCCGGCGCCGTGTCCACCTACATCCGTCGCTATGCGGTGGCCCCAGGTCAGCGCCTGGTGCTGTCCACCAACAACGATTACGCCTACCGCGTGGCCCTGGACTGGCTCGAAGCCGGTCGCCAGGTAGTGGCAGTCGCCGATGCGCGCCCCAATCCCCGCGGCGCCTGGGTCGAGGAAGTGCGCAAGCGTGGCGTGCGCGTCATGGGCGGTACCGCCGTCAGCGAAGCCCGCGGCAATACCCGGGTGACCGGCGCCAAGATCGCCACCATCGATCTGACCGCCTTCCGTACCCTGGGTGGCGGCGAGTGGCTCGATTGCGACCTCATCGCCACCTCCGGCGGCTACAGCCCGGTGGTCCACCTGGCCTCGCACCTGGGCGGTCGTCCGCTGTGGCGCGATGACATCCAGGCCTTCGTGCCCGGTCCGGCGCCGCAGAAGCGCCTCTGCGCCGGTGGCGTGAATGGCGTCTTCGCCTTGGGCGATGTCCTGGCCGACGGTTTCGAGGCCGGCGCCACCGCCGCGGCCGAAGCCGGTGCCAAGGTGGTCAGCGGCGAGCTGCCCCAGGCCGAATTCCGTCAGGAAGAGCCGAGTCTGGCGCTGTTCCAGGTGCCCCACGACAAGCCGTCGTCGCGTGCCCCCAAGCAGTTCGTCGACCTGCAGAACGACGTGACCGCCGCCGGCATCGAGCTGGCCTGCCGCGAGGGCTTCGAGTCCATCGAGCACGTCAAGCGCTACACCGCCATGGGCTTCGGCACCGACCAGGGCAAGCTGGGCAACATCAACGGTCTGGCCATCGCTGCCCGGGTGCAGAGCAAGGCCATCCCGGAAGTCGGCACCACCATGTTCCGCCCGAACTACACGCCTATCACCTTTGGCGCCATCGCCGGACGGCATTGCGGCCACCTGTTCGAGCCCAAGCGCTACACCGCGCTGCATGCCTGGCACCTCAAGCAGGGCGCGCTGTTCGAGGACGTCGGCCAGTGGAAGCGTCCCTGGTACTTCCCCAAGGCGGGCGAGGACCTGCACGCCGCGGTCAATCGCGAGTGCCTGGCCGTGCGCCGCAGCGTCGGCCTGCTCGACGCCTCGACCCTGGGCAAGATCGACATCCAGGGCAAGGACGCGCGGGAATTCCTCAACCGCGTCTACACCAACGCCTGGACCAAGCTGGACATTGGCAAGGCCCGCTACGGCCTGATGTGCAAGGAAGACGGCATGGTCTTCGACGACGGCGTCACCGCCTGTCTCGCCGACAACCACTTCCTTATGACCACCACCACCGGCGGCGCCGCGCGCGTCTTCGAATGGCTGGAGCTCTACCACCAGACCGAATGGCCGGAACTGGAGGTGTACTTCACCTCGGTCACCGACCACTGGGCGACCCTGACCCTGTCCGGTCCCAACAGCCGCAAGCTGCTGGCCAAGCTGACCGACATCGCTCTGGACAACGCCGCCTTCCCCTTCATGGCCTGGAAGGAAGGCCAGGTGGGCGGGGTACCGGCGCGGGTATTCCGTATCTCCTTCACCGGCGAACTCTCCTACGAGATCAACGTGCCGGCCAACTACGCCATGGGCGTACTCGAGCAGGTGGTCGCGGCGGGCAAGGAATTCGACCTGACCCCCTACGGCACCGAGACCATGCACGTGCTGCGGGCGGAGAAGGGCTTCATCATCATCGGGCAGGACACCGATGGTTCGGTCACGCCCCAGGACCTGGGCATGGGCTGGGCGGTGAGCCTGAACAAGAGCTTCTCCTTCATCGGCAAGCGCGGCATGCATCGCCAGGATTGCGTCCGCGAGAATCGCAAGCAGCTGGTCGGCCTCAAGCCCCTGGATGCCCGCGACGTCCTGCCGGAAGGGGCGCAACTGGTGTTCGAGCGCAACCAGCCGATCCCCATGGACATGGTCGGTCACGTGACCTCCAGCTACCACAGCGCGACCCTGGGCTACGGCTTCGCCATGGCCATGGTCAAGGGTGGCCTGGGCCGCATGGGCCAGACCGTCTACGCCCCGCTGGCCGATGGCCGCTACATCGCTGCCGAGATCGTCTCGCCGGTGTTCTACGACCCCAAGGGTGAGCGGCAGAACGTCGCCTAACGAGGATAGCGCCCCATGAACAACATCAATGTCTACGACCAATACTCCGCCACGGCGCGCGCCGAATCCCCGCTGTTCCACGCCGAGCTGAACAAGCTCGCCGGCCGCGGCCCGGCCACCGCCGGGGTGACCCTGCGCGAGCGGGCCCTGCTGGGGCATCTGGTCCTCCGTGGCGACGCCCATGACGAAGGCTTCACTGGCGCGGTGCAGAGTGTGGTCGGCCTGGAAGTGCCCGGTCCGCTGGCAATCACCCAAAAGGGCGAGAGCTCGCTGCAGTGGCTCGGCCCGGACGAGTGGCTGCTGGTGGTGCCTGGTGGCAGCGAGTTCGCCACCGAGCAGGCCCTGCGCCAGGCCCTGGGCGAGCGCCATGTCGCCATCGTCAACGTCGGCGGCGGCCAGACCCTGGTCGAGCTCAAGGGCCCCAAGGTGCGTGAAGTGCTGATGAAGTCCACCTCCTACGACGTCCATCCGAGCAACTTCCCGGTGGGCAAGGCGGTGGGGACGGTGTTCGCCAAGTCCCAGCTGATGATCCGCCATACCGCGGAAGACACCTGGGAGCTGGTGGTGCGACGCAGCTTCGCCGACTACGTCTGGCTGTGGCTGCAGGACGCGAGCGCCGAGTACGGACTGCGCATCGAGGCCTGATCGGTCGCTGCGTCCAGTCGTTCTCTCGAACCCGACCTGCGTGAGGCGCAGGTCGGGTTTTGTGATTCTGGCTTAATCTCCATGCAAAGGAATTCATCATGAGCCGCACGCCCGATACCTGGATTCTCACCGCCCAGAGCCCGAGTCGCCTCGGCACCGTGGACGTGGTCACGCGCTATCTGTTCGAGCAGGGCTGCTATGTCACCCAGCACCACAGCTTCGACGACCGTGAAGCCCAGCGCTTCTTCATCCGGGTGGAATTCCAGGTACCCAGCGACTTCAACGAAGGCCTGTTCCGCGTCGGTCTGGACCTGCGCTTCACGCCCTTCGACATGACCTTCGAACTGACCCCACCCGGCTATCGTGCCAAGGTCGCCATCATGGTCTCCAAGGCCGACCACTGCCTCAACGACCTGCTCTATCGCCAGCGCATCGGCCAGTTGCCCATGGACGTGGTGGCGGTGATCTCCAACCACCCGGATCTGGAGCCCCTGGCGGCCTGGCACGGCATTCCCTATCACCATTTCCCTCTGGATCCCCAGGACAAGCCGGCCCAGGAGGCCAGGGTCTGGCAGGTGCTGCAGGAGACCGGTGCCGAGCTGGTGATCCTCGCGCGCTACATGCAGGTGCTGTCGCCCGAGCTGTGCCGTCGCCTCGACGGCTGGGCGATCAACATTCACCACTCGCTGCTGCCCGGCTTCAAGGGCGCGCGGCCCTATCACCAGGCCTATGCCAAGGGCGTCAAGCTGGTGGGCGCCACGGCGCACTACATCAACAACGACCTGGACGAAGGCCCCATCATCGCCCAGGGCGTCGAGTCGGTGGACCATGCCCACTACGCCGAGGACCTAGTGGCCCGCGGCCGCGACATCGAGTGCCTGACCCTGGCTCGGGCGGTGGGCTATCACCTGGAACGCCGCGTTTTCCTCAACGCCGGGCGGACGGTGGTGCTCTAGGGTTTTCCACTACTTCTCCAGGCAGGCTGCGAGAGCGCCGAGGCGCTCGCAGCCCGCCTGCCTTGTATTACCTCGATCATCTCCTGGTCGCTCGGCGGCACCGTCAGGCGTTGCCGGGGAAGGCGTCTGCGCGTCTGTTGGCCAGGGTCAAAGGCGTAGCTCAGGGGCACGGGAGGCGGGAGCCTGTCAGGCGAGCCTGCTGGCTCTGCCGGCGATGGAGCAGGAGAGGGGCGCACCCGCCTCTGCAGCGGAGAGGCGGGTGGCGGGGCGGGCGGTCAGCCCGCCTGGGACAGGGTGGAGCGGACCGCGGGCGGGGCGACGTCTTCGCCGGCCTTTTCCAGGTTCTTGCCCAGCAGGGCGTGGTAGAGCTCCTTGTCACCAAGGATGCCCACGGCGCGGCCATCGGTCTCCAGCACCAGCTTGTGCCCGGTGTGGTAGCGGATCTCCAGGGCGTCGCGCATACGGATATCGGCCGGTGCCAGGGTCGGCTGGCGTTGCAGGCTGTTGATCGGCATGCCCGGGGTCCAGCGTTGCAGGGCCAGGCTCTCGCCGCCGCGGCGCAGCGCCTTGACCGTCTGGTTGTCCAGTGCCAGCCAGATGTCGTGGCTGCGCTCCAGGCAGATCTCGTTGCCCTCGCGGCCGCACTTGTCCAAGCCGCGCATCAGGCTGTAGCCGCTGAGCACGTTGAGCGGATTGGTGTGGGCGACGAAGGTGCGCACGTATTCGTCCGCCGGATTGAGCACGATGTCCTCGGGACGACCGTGCTGGATGATGCGACCGTCCTTCATGATGGCGATGTTGGTGCCGATCTTGAGGGCTTCGTCGAGGTCGTGGCTGACGAAGACGATGGTCTTGTTGACCTTGGCCTGCAGTTGCAGCAATTCGTCCTGCAGCTGCTGGCGGATCAGCGGATCGAGAGCGGAGAAGGGCTCGTCCATCAGCAGGATGTCGGCGTCCATGGCCAGGGCGCGGGCCAGGCCGACGCGCTGCTGCATGCCACCGGACAGGGAGTCGGGCTTCTTGTTGCGCCATTGGGTCAGGCCGACCAGCTCCAGCTTCTCCTCGACCAGCTTCTTGCGCTCGGCGGCCGAGCGGCCCTGCATCTCCAGACCGAAGCCGACGTTCTCGGCCACGGTCAGCCAGGGCATCAGGGCGAACTTCTGGAACACCATGGCGATGCGGGTGGTGCGCATGTCCTTGAGCACCGCGGGGGAGCAGTTGGCGATGTCCACCTCGCTGCCCTTGTGCTCGATCAGCAGTTTGCCGCGACTCACGGTGTTGAGGCCGTTGATGCAGCGCAGCAGGCTGGACTTGCCCGAGCCGGACAGGCCCATCAGCACGCAGATCTCACCCTTCTGGACCTCCAGGCAGGCGTCTTCGACACCCAGCACCTGGCCGGTCTCCTGGAGGATCTCGCTGCGACCCTTGCCCTGGTCGAGCAGCTCCAAGGCGCGCTTGTTCTGCTTGCCGAAGATGACGTCGACGTGTTCGAAACGTATGGCGGTCATGATTTACTTAACCTCGCGAGGGGCGGGTTGCTTGCACACCCGGTCGAGCAGGATGGCGATCAGGACGATGGACAGGCCGGCTTCGAAGCCCAGGGCGATGTCCGCGGTGTTGAGGGCGTTCACCACCGGCTTGCCGAGGCCGTCGGCACCCACCAGGGCGGCGATCACCACCATGGACAGCGACAGCATGATGCACTGGGTGATGCCGGCGCCGATGCTGGGCATGGCGTGGGGCAGCTCGATGCGGGTCAGCAGCTGCCAACGCGAGCAGCCGAAGGCCTTGCCGGCGTCCATCAGCTCGGCGGGAACGTCCTGAATGCCCAGGCAGGTCAGGCGGATCGGCGCGGCCACGGCGAACACCACCGTGGAAATCAGCCCGGGCACCACGCCCAGGCCGAACAGGGTCAGGGTAGGAATCAGATAAACGAAGGTGGGGACCGTCTGCATCAGGTCCAGGACCGGGCGCAGGCCGGTGTAGAACCAGGGCTTGTGCGCGGCGACGATGCCCAGCGGCACGCCGACGGCGATGCACACCAGGGTGGCGAAGACCACCTGGGCCAGGGTTTCCATGGTTTCCTGCCAGTACCCCAGGTTGAGGATCAGCAGCAGGGAGACGAGGGCGAAGATCACCAGGCCGATGCTGCGTTGCAGCAGATAGACCCCTACCGCGACCAGGGCAATGAAGGCCAGCGGGTTGAACCACATCAGGCCGGCGGTGAGGCCGTGGATGAGGCCGGACAGCACATCGGAGATCTTGTCGAAGACGCTGGCGCCATGCAGCGTCAGCCAGTCGATGAAGTCGGCGATCTGCTGACCGAGAGGGAGCTTGTGGTCGGTAAGTAACATAACGGTGCCCGTCAGGTAGGAGTGGACAGGTCGAAGCACGAGAACCGCGGATTCGTGCTTCGGCTGTGGCAGTACCCGCCCGAACTGGCGCGGGACAGTCGAATGTTATTGTTCTATCAGGGGGCCAGGGTGGCCTTGGCCGCTTCCAGCGCAGGCTTGCCATCGCGGGTGGTCACGCCGGCCAGCCATTGGTCGAGCACCTGCGGATGGGCCTTGAGCCAGGCCTTGGCGGCGGCGCTCGCGGCTTGTTTTTCGTTGAGGACCTTGTCCATCAGCTGGTTTTCCATGTCCAGGGTAAAGGACAGGTTGGTCAGCAGCTTGCCCACGTTGGGGCATTCCTGGACGTAGCCCTTGCGGACGTTGGTGTAGATAGTGGCGCCGCCGAAGTTGGGACCGAAGACGTCGTCGCCGCCTTCGAGATAGGCCATCTTGAAGCGGGTGTTCATCGGATGGGGTTCCCAGCCGAGGAAGACCACCCACTGCTGGCGGCGCTCGGCGCGCTGGATCTGCGACAGCATCCCCGCCTCGCTGGATTCCACCAGCTTGAACTTGCCCAGGTCGAAGGTGTTCTTGTCGATCATGCCCTGGATCAGGCGATTGCCGTCGTTGCCCGGCTCGATGCCATAGATCTTGCCGTCGAACTTGTCGGCGTTCTTGGCGATGTCGGCGAAGCTCTTCACTCCGGCGTCGTAGACGTACTGGGGCACGGCCAGGGTGTACTTGGCGCCCTCCAGGTTGGCGCGCACGGTCTCGACGCTGCCGTTGTCGGCATAGGGTTTGATGTCCGCCGCCATGCTCGGCATCCAGTTGCCGAGGAAGACGTCGATGTCCTTGTTCTGCAAAGACTTGTAGGTGACCGGTACGGAGATCATGTTGGTCGTGGTCTGGTAGCCGAGGGCGTGCAGCACCTCGCTGGTCACGGCCGTGGTCACGGTGATGTCGGTCCAGCCGACATCGGCAAAGCGCACCTTGGCACAGGAAGCCGGTTCAGCCGCCTGAACAGCGAGTGGCGCCAGCAGGGCGGCACTCAAGAGCCAACGGGAACAACCTTTCATGGACACATCTCCTTGCGTTTGGCGGGGTACCTTTCGGTGCGCCCCACGTGTATTTATCTGTAACCCATCCCCCCAGGCTCGCCTACCGCCTGCGTCGCTACCAGTGTACGCGGCGTCGTAACCAGAAGCGGAGATGTCGTATCCAGCGTGAGCCCCAGGGCACGTCCGCGCCCGGAGCGTTGCGGCAGAGCGAGAGCGGCGGGCAGCAGCGTCCCTCGCCGTGGCGGAACGCTGGCCAGAGGCGCTGGCGTCGGCCGAAGCGGCCCTGGATCAGTTGGCCAGACTGGCCTTCACCGCCACGTTGCCCGGCGCGCCGCTGCGGGTGGCGACGCCCTTGAGCCAGGCGTCGAGACGTTCGGGATTGCGCTTGAGCCAGTTGCGCACGGCGCGACGCGGATTGTCCTTTTCATTGAGCACCCGATCCATCAGCTGGTTTTCCATGTCCAGGGAAAACACCAGGTTGCCCAGCAGCCGGGCCACGTTGGGGCACTGCTGGGCGTAGCCCTTGCGCACCACCGTGTAGACCGTCGCCCCGCCCTGGTTCGGCCCGAAATACTCGTCGCCACCGTCGAGGTAGGCCAGCTTGTGCCGGACGTTCATCGGATGGGGTTCCCAGCCGAGAAAGACGATCCACTGGTGGTCCAGCAGTTCCTTCATCCGCACCTGGGTGAGCATGCCCTGCTCGCTGGATTCATCGAGCTTGAAGTCGCCCAGGCCGAAGGCGTTGCTGGCGATCATCTTCTTCACTAGGGCATTGCCGTCGTTGCCGGGCTCGATGCCGTAGAGGGTGTGATCGAAGCGCTCGGCGAAGCGGGCGATATCGGCGAAGTTCTTCACCCCGGCGTCATAGACGTACTGGGGGACCGCCAGGGTGTAGCGGGCCCCTTCCAGGTTGGCGTGCAGGCGTTCGACCGCACCCGCATCAACCCGCGGCTGACTGAGCTTGGCCTGCGCCGGCATCCAGTTGCCGAGAAAGACATCGGCTTCGCCCGCGGCCAGGGCGTCGTAGGTCTGCGGCAGGGACAGGCGCAGCACCTCGGTCTCGTAGCCGAGGGCTCTGAGCAGATAGCGGGCCGTGGCGTTGGTGATATTGAGATCCGACCAGCCGACATCGGCCAGGCGTACTTGCTGACAATTCTCGGCTTCGCCTGCCTGTACGGCAGCGCTCAGCAACAGACCGGACAACCACAGCGCTGGGGAGATTTTCATCCTGAACTCTAGGGGTCGCGAGGGGAAGGGCCGCTGGCCGCTGCACGTACCGGTCCGTCTGACCCGGGGCCTGGTGGCTTTTCGCCATAAGTGGCCAGAAGGGCGACGGACGGTCGTAGGGCCTGACCTACAACCGTGCCCGTTGAGTCGCCATGCCACATTTTGGCGCGCGTCGGTTACGTCCCGGTGTTACCGATGGCGTTTATCTGGCGAAGTGCCATCGGCAAAGGGTCGGTCTCGGATCAGAAAGGTCGCAAATAAAAACCCTAGCTAATCAACGTCATTGAGCGCTGCTGAATGGGTTGTTCGTGCCAGACAGCTTGCCTGGACAGGGGTTCACCCAGTTTCGGCATGGGAATTGCGACATGACTTATGCGTCCGCGACACATCTTTCGCCCAACGTTGTCCGCCGCACCTCATTAGAGCCCAGCCAAGGGCCCCAGCCTGCGTGAAGGAGATTCAAACCATGTCGCCCATTCCCACCTCGCCACAGGCCCGTGCGATCCAGTCCATCGGCTTTCTGCTGCTGGACAACTTCACACTCATTTCCCTGGCGTCGGTGGTGGAGCCGCTGCGCATGGCCAACCAGCTGTCGGGACGGGAACTCTATCGCTGGTGCACCCTGAGCCTGGACGGCCGACCGGTGCGGGCGAGCGATGGCCTGCAGATCACCCCGGACAGCGCCGTGAGCGCCGCCCCGGTGATGGACATGGTGATCGTCTGCGGCGGCGTGGGCATCCAGCGTAGCGTGTCGCGCGAACATTGCACCTGGCTGCAGAGCCAAGCGCGCCAGGGCCGCAAGCTGGGCGCGGTCTGTACCGGCAGCTGGGCCCTGGCCCGGGCCGGCCTGCTCGACGGCTACGACTGCAGCGTGCACTGGGAAACCCTGGCGGCCCTGCAGGAAGCCTATCCGCGCGTGGTGCTCAGCACCCGCCTGTTCACCATCGACCGCAATCGCTGCACCGCCTCGGGCGGCACCGCGCCGATGGACATGATGCTGCACCTGATCGGTCGCGAGCATGGCCGCGAGCTGTCGGCGGCGATCTCGGAAATGTTCATCTACGAGCGCATCCGCAACGAGCAGGATCACCAGCGCGTCCCTCTCAAGCACATGCTGGGCACCAACCAGCCCAAGCTGCAGGAAATCGTGGCGCTGATGGAAGCCAACCTCGAAGAACCCATCGACCTCGACGAACTGGCGGTCTACGTGGACGTGTCCCGACGCCAGCTGGAGCGGCTGTTCCAGAAGTACCTGCACTGCTCGCCGTCGCGCTACTACCTCAAGCTGCGGCTGATCCGCGCCCGGCAGCTGCTCAAGCAGACCACCCTGTCGATCATCGAGGTGGCCTCGGTGTGCGGCTTCGTCTCCACTCCGCACTTTTCCAAGTGCTACCGCGAATACTTCGGCATCCCGCCGCGTGACGAGCGCCAGGGTCCGACCATCCAGCAGCCCATTGCGCTAATGCCGCTGTCCCAGGAATTGTCGCTGATGCCGGCCTCGTCCGCGCTGGCGGCCCTGAGCCAGGCCCAGGGCGAATCCACCTTTGCCAGCGTGCGGCTGTAAGCCGCCTGCGGCCGCCTAGCGACCGCTGGGCAGGCTGAGCAGCAGCGCCGCCGTCTGCAGATCCGGCTGGCCGTCGAAGCGGCCCGGCCGGTACTTCATCTGGAAAGCGCCGATCACATCGCGGGTGGCCGCATCGAGCACGCCAGTGCGGGGCACCGTATAGCCGATCCGTGCCAGCTGATCCTGGAACCAGGCCGGGGGTGGCAGCACGCCCCCCAGGCTGGCCTGGCGCTGGGCGACCACCGCCGGATCCGGCCAGTTGATCAGGCCCGCGGCGGCCAGGCGCGCCCAGGGAAACAGCGGACCCGGATCCTGCTTGCGCCCCGGGGCGATGTCGCTGTGGCCAACGATGGCGCGGCGATCCAGGCCGTGGCGTTGTTCGATGTCCTTGAGCAGCGGGATCAGCGCCTTGATCTGGGCTTCGCTGAAGGGATACCACTGGCGTCCGGCCGGGGTGTCGCGAAAGCCCAGGTTGACCATCTCGATGCCGATGGAGGTGGAATTGAGCCAGGTGCGGCCTTCCCATTCGCTCACGCCGGCATGCCAGGCGCGGCGATTCTCGTCCACCAGGCGATAGATGGTGCCGTCGGTATCGATCAGGTAGTGGGCGCTGACGCCGGCCTGGGTCAGCAGCTTGAGCGACTGCTTGGAATCGGCCGCAGTGTAGTGCAGCACGATGTACTGCACCCGACTGTCCTGATCGCGGGCGGTGTAGTCGTCATTGATGCGCGGACCGCTGGAACAGCCGGCCAGGAGCAGGCCGCAGAGCAGCCAGGGGAGGAGCTTGAAGGGCTTTCGCACGATTACCTCGCGAACGTGGAAGGGGTCAGGCCACGTCCAGGCGATCGCGTCCGGCGCGCTTGGCGCGGTAGAGCGCCTGGTCGGCACGCTCGAATACGGTATCGGCATCCTCGCCCGGCGCAAAGGCCGCGAGACCAGCGGACAGGGTGATCACCACCCGTTCGCCCTTGAAATGGAAGGGGCAGGCGGCGACCGCGGCACGCAGCTGCTCGATCAGGGTGACCCCGCCGGCGACCGGCGTGGCACCCAGTAGCATGACGAATTCCTCGCCGCCGAAGCGGGCGATGAAGTCGGTCTTGCGCAGGCGACGCTGCAATTCGCTGGCGATGATCTTGAGCACCTTGTCACCGGCCAGGTGGCCGTAGCCATCGTTGATGCGCTTGAACAGATCGACGTCGAGCACCGCCAGCAGCAGGTCGCCGCCGTGGCGCTGCCAGCGGGCCACCTCCAGCTCCAGGCGCTCGCTCCAGGCGGCGCGATTGGGCAACCCGGTGAGGGGGTCGCAGAGGGCTTTCTGCCGCTGTTCTTCCAGATGGCCGCGATACTGCTGGGCCTCGCGCTCCATGCCGGCGACGCGCTCGGTGAGAGCGCTGAGTCTTTCGCTGGCTTCCTGCTCGCGGGTCTCGCGCTGGCTCTGCTGGTCGGCCAGGCTGGTCAGCAGGCCTTCCAGGCGGCTGTCGAGCGACAGCTTGAGGCTGTCCAGGTCGGTCGCCTCCTGCACCTCGTTCTGCAATTCATTGACCTGGCCACGCAGGGCGTCGCCAAAGGCGCGCTCCTGGGTCTGGCCGTCCTGGCGCCCGACATGGACGTCCTGCAAACCGGTCTGGAAGGCGGCGAGGCGCTCGTTGAGGCGGCGCAGGTAGAGCTGGAATTCGCTCTGCCCGGAATGGTTGAGCGCCAGCACCAGCACCGACAGATCGTCGAGCACCGGCACCAGTTCGTACCAGTTCAGACTGCCCTGGATGCGCTGGCGCAGGTGCTCGGCCTGGGGCTTGTGGCTGTCCGGCAGCGCCAGGTCGTCGAGCAGCCGCAGCAGGGTGGCTTCCAGGTGCGGGGCAATGGCGCTGTAGCCGGGTTCGGGCACCGGGGGCAGGGCATAGGCCGGATCGGCCTGGACTGCCAGGGGCTCTACAGGGGCTTCAGATGGCGCAGCGGCTATACCTTCGACCGGCAGCGGCGGCGGTTCGGGCGTTGCCAGCGCCTCCGTCGCTGGCGAGGCTACTGGCGCCGGCGAAGCGTCTGTAGCTAGCGGACTCGACGCGGTCGCCGGCGCCTCTTCCGCCGCCTCGCCTCGACCGCCCAGCAGGCGCTGCAGGAAACCGGCGCGGGCGGGCTGTTCGGGGTGCAGCTGACTCAGCGCCTGTTGCTGCAGACGGCTGAATTCACCGAGCAGCGCGGGCAATTCACCCGGTTGGTCGGCCGCGGCCTGGGCGCGCTTGGCGAAACCCTTGAGCGCCTTGCGCTGGTCGCGCGGCAACTCCAGGGTCTGCAAGAGCCGGCAGAGTTCGGCAAAGGCCTCGGCCACCTGGCGCGCACGCAATTCCCGGCGCTGCTCGGAGTCGAGCACAGTGCGCTCCAGGCGCGGAATCAGCTTGGCGAGGTCGGCGTCGCTGTCGTCACGGCGGAGGATGTCGCGCAGTTCGACCAGGCAGGCGTCCACCGCCGCGTCGTTGCCTTCGGCGGCCAGGCTGCTGCGCACGAGGCCACGACGCACCAGGTCCAGGCGGTTTTCCCACCGGCTTTCCAGGCGTTCGAGATTCTCGAGGCTCTCCAGGTATTTGCTTTTCCAGCGTTCGACGTCCGCGCGCTCCATCCGCCCGCTCCAAAGGCTTGAGGGTGGCCAGCAGGCAGGCACGACGGGGCGGCCAGCCGACTTGATAGTGGCTAGGGTATCGGCGGTTTCGGGGAAAGTTTGAGCAGGACGACCGGAGGCCGCTTGAGAGGGACGAGCTGAGGAGCCGCCGCCGCGGGACGCGGCGGCGGGTAACGCTTACTTGGCGGCGCGTTCTTTCTGGATCAGGAAGTCGGCGACCTTCAGGGTCTCGTCCGGACCACCCGAGGAGCCCAGGTCGAAGCGGTACTTGCCGTTGACCACCATGGTCGGCACGCCGGTGATCTGGTAGGCCATGGCCAGTTTCTTGTCCTTTTCCACCTGACCCTTCACGGCGAAGGAGTTGTAGGTGCTGAGGAACTTGTCACGATCCACGCCTTGGGTGGCGAGGAAATCGGCCATCTCTTCGGGGGTGGCCAGCTTCTTGTGCTCCTTGTGGATGGCGGCGAAGACGGCGTCATGCACCTTGGCTTCCACGCCCATGGCTTCCAGGGTCACGAACAGCTGACCGTGGACGTTCCAGATGCCGCCGAACATGGCCGGCACGCGCTTGAAGGCGACGTCATCGGGCAGCTTCTTGGACCAGGCGTTGAGGGTGGGCTCGAAGGCATAGCAGTGCGGGCAGCCGTACCAGAACAGCTCAACTACTTCGATCTTGCCGGGTTCGGACACCGGAACCGGACTGCTCAGTTCGGTGTACTGCTTGCCGGCCTGGATGTCGTCGGCATGGGCGGCCGCGCCGAACAGACTGGCGGCGGCGAACACGGCGGAGAAAAGCAGGTTGCGCATGGGACTACTCCTGGAAGAAGGCACGCCCACCAACCGGGCATGACGGATTGCGGGCATTGTAGCCGGGTGCATCGCCGCGCCTAGTCGCCGGCGCGCCCGAGGCCGGCCATGTTCAGGCTTCGTTCAGGTTGCCGGGGGCACGGCTCTCGCCCGGCGCATCCGATATACTGCTGGCTTTGCCGCGCGCTCGCGAGTACCCCCATGTCCAGCTTCAAGAATCCCATCGTCGGTCTGTGCCAGCAGGCGTCCTTTCTCATCAGCGCCGCCAAGGTCGATCAGTGCCCGCTCGACAGCGGCCTGGAAGTGGCCTTCGCCGGTCGCTCCAACGCCGGCAAGTCCAGTGCGCTCAACACCCTGACCCACGCCAATCTGGCGCGTACCTCCAAGACGCCGGGGCGGACCCAGCTGCTCAACTTCTTCAGCCTCGACGACGAGCGGCGCCTGGTGGACCTGCCCGGCTATGGCTACGCCAAGGTGCCGATTCCGCTCAAGCAGCACTGGCAGGAGCACCTGGAGGCCTATCTGAGCAGCCGCAATTCGCTCAGCGGCGTGGTGCTGATGATGGACATCCGCCATCCGCTGACCGAATTCGACCGCCTGATGCTGGACTGGGCCCAGGCCAGCTCCATGCCGCTGCACATCCTGCTGACCAAGGCCGACAAGCTGGCCTTCGGCGCCCAGAAGAATGCCCTGCTCAAGGTGCAGCGCGACGTACGCCAGGGCTGGGGCGATACCGCCAGCATCCAGCTGTTCTCGGCGCCCAAGCGTCAGGGCGTGGAAGACGCGCAGCGTGTGCTGGCCCGCTGGCTGGGCCTCGACGAGCCCGTCGCCGAGGCATAAAAAAACTCCGGACTTCCATCGGGGGAGGGGAGAAGTCCGGAGTTCAAGACTGGACCGCCAAGCAGGGGTCCAGCATCTGCCAACACTAAACAGCAAAGGAGCAGAACGGCTATCCAAACCGTTCAGCAGTTCAGACGGGGCGCCAGGAAAAAGGTTCGCCCCGTCCGAGCAGAAAGCCGGCGCCCTGACTAGCGGCCGCTGGCGAGCCCCAGACCCTCGTCGGCGCCCAGGTGCACGTTCATGCACTGGACCGCAGCACCTGCCGCGCCCTTGCCCAGGTTGTCCAGGCGCGCCACCAGCGTCATCCGCTCGGCATTGCCATAGACGAAGAGATCGGCGCGGTTGGTGTCGTTGCTGGCCTGGACGTCGAAGAAGCCATTGTCCAGCTCCTCCTCGGCGGCCACCGGGGCCACCCGAATGAAGGCTTCGCCGTCATAGTGACGGGCCAGCGCCGCCTGCAGGTCGGCAGCGGTGGTGCCCGGGCGCAGCTGGCTGGCATGCAGCGGAATGGTCACCGCCAGGCCCTTGAGGAAGGGGCCGACGATGGGGCTGAACACCGGCGCGGCGGCCAGACCGCTCTGCACGCGCATTTCCGGCAGGTGCTTGTGGCCCTGGCCCATGGCATAGGGGCGCGGACTCAGCAGGCGCGCATCGCCGCCGGCTTCGTAGGCGGCGATCATCTGCTTGCCGCCACCGCTGTAGCCGGTCAGGGAAAAGGCCGACAGCGGGGTGTCCGGGGCCAGCAGACCGGCATCCACCAGCGGCCGGGCCAGCAGGATGAAGGCGGTGGCGTGGCAACCGGGGTTGGCGATGCGCTTGCTGGCGCGCAGCGCTTCGCGCTGACCGGCCGCCAGTTCCGGCAGGCCGTAGGTCCAGCTGCTGTCGGTGCGGAAGGCGGTGCTGGCGTCGATGATGCAGGTGTTGGGATTGGTCACCAGGCTGACCGCTTCGCGGGAGGCGGCATCGGGCAGGCAGAGGAAGGCCACGTCGGCGGCATTGAGGAAGCGCGCACGCTCGGCCGGATCCTTGCGCTTGCTCTCGTCGATGCGCAGCAGTTCGATGTCCGAACGGCCGGTCAGGTAGTCCAGCAGACGCAGGCCGGTGGTGCCTTCCTGGCCGTCGACGAAAACTTTGAAGCTCATGGCGGTGCCTCTCGCGGATGGGCGCTGAAAGCCTCGATTGTAGCGACTCGGACAGATCAGGCATACGCCGCAGGCAGGTGATACAGCCGTATCCCGTCCGACCGGCGCAGTGAGCCGTGCCAGAGTGGTTCGGACAGGAGTGACAGGTACAGATCCGAGATTTGGAATTTTGTACGGATACAGTATTCTTTAGCTGTAAGTGGTCTGGTTCCACGTCAGCGGCGAAGCTGAGTCTCCTCTGCCGCTTCGCTGGATATCGCCATGGATCGCCTTTCGCCCGACAGTGCCATTGCCCGCTCGGTCTCCCCTCGGCGCGGATGCCGCGCCCTGTTCGCGCTGCTCGTCCGCTGGCGCCTGCGTGCCCTGGGCCGGCGGCAATTGCAGCAGCTGGACGGCCGGGCGCTGGGCGATCTGGGTCTGAATCTGGCGGATCAGCGGCGGGAAGGCGACAAACCCTTCTGGCGGGAGTGAAAATCTGCGCCGGGATGCGACTTCCTCGGGCTGACGGTAGTCTCACTCAGGCCTATCCAGACGGGAGTCCCCCATGAAAACCCTGCACCTGGGCGCCGCCGCGGCGCTGTTCTGCCTGTCCACCGCCGCCTCGGCGTCGAGCTTCTATGTCACCACCGACATCATCGTCAACGCCATCGATGCGACCTCGGACACCACCTCGTCCATCACCGGCTCCTTCAAGAACGACAAGCTGGTCCAGGAAGCCCGTGACGATGCGGCCACCTACGTCGGCAGCGCCGGCGACATCCGCGGCGTACGCCTGGAAGCGGCGCTGGACCACCTGCGCAGTCAGGCGCCCGAACTGCGGCAGGCCAGCGATGACCAGCTGGCCCAGGCGATTCTCGCCATCTGACGCGCAACACCGCGATACCCCCCGTACCCCGTGGCTGCTAGCCCGGAGCGGGGGGCTGCGTTAGCCTTGGCGACCATCTGCCACCGGAGGGTCGTCATCCATGCATATCCGTCGTTCTGCCGCGCTGTTGCTCGGCCTCTGTCTCGCCACGCCGGTCCTGGCGTTCGACTCCACCACCGAGGGTCTGGTGAAGACCATCTACGGCACCAGCCAGCTCACCACTGGCCCCTTCCAGAACAAGCTGGTCCTGGCGGCGCGTGACGATGCCGCGGCCTTCGTCGCCACCGACGGCGCCCTGCGCGGTGCTCAGCTGGAGGAAACCCTCCGCGCCCTGCGCGCAGCCGATCCGGCACTGCACGCCTCCGACCGGGAACTCGCCCAGGCGATTCTGAGTCAGTAGTCCGTTTCAATTCCGTGACATCCCTGGAGTATCCATGCGCCGTTCCCTGCTTATCGCCGCTGCCCTGACCCTGGGCGTTTCGAGCCTGGCTCAGGCCCAGACCCTGGTGGCCACCAGTAACATCGTGGTGCGGGCGCTGCAGCGCAGCATCGACTTCACCTCCGATACCACCACCTCCATCCGCGACGCCAAGATGATCCAGGCCGCGCGCGGCGATGCCGCCAGCTTTGTCGCCACCGACGGCGACATCCGTGGCGTCCAGCTGGAAGAAGCCTTCCGCAGCCTGCGCGACCAGTTCCCGGCCGCGCGCCAGGCCAACGACCTGCAGCTGGCCCAGGCCATCCTGGCACTGTGAAGAACCGCGCCGGCCGGCTGCGGCAGTGGCTGGCCGGCCTCGCGGCCGGCCTGGCTCTCGGTGGGGCCCAGGCCGCCCTGCACCTCGAACTCGATACCCAGGGCCTGACGCCCGCGCAGATCCAGGCGACCCAGCAACTGCTGGATGAAGGCCAGGCCCTGCTGCCACCCAGATTCAAGGCGGCGCTGGACGAGCGCATCCCGGTGCGCTGGAGCAGCGAGCTGCTGGAAGAGGCCTATGGCGAAGCGGATCGGCGCAATCTGCTGCTCAATCGCCGCCTGCTGCCCAGCCTGGTCGACGGCAGCGACACCCGCATCCAGACCGGCCGGCCCCATGGCACCCAGCACCGCGAGCTGCTGGCCACGGTGCTGCACGAGCTGACCCACTTCTATGACCGCGAGCGCGTCTGGACGCCCGCGCAGCGCCAGCTGATCCTCTCCTGCGGCGGCCTGGGGCTGACCTCCGACCAGCTGCCGGTGAAATGCCAGGGCCAGGCCGGGCGCAGCTATACCCTGTCCGACGATCCACGGCTGCTGGACCTGGCAGGCTGGCAGGTGAAGACCCGCAAGCACGGCAATCGCGAGTCCAAGAATCTCTTCATCGCCCGCAGTCCCGATCTCTATGAAGTCACCAACCCGAAGGAATTCGTGGCGGTGAACATGGAGTACTTCCTGCTCGACCCCAGCTATGCCTGCCGGCGGCCGGCGCTGCAGCGCTACTTCGCCGAGCACTTCGGCTGGTCGCCCGAGCACGATGCCTGTCCGGGGCGCTATCCCTATCTCAACGCCGGCAACGACTTCGGCGAGGCGCCCCTGGGCTGGCTCGATCCGGAGCGGGTCTATGCGGTGGACTACCTGCTGGCCGAGGGCAACGAGAAGGTCATGAGCCGCTGGGGGCACAGCATGCTGCGCCTGGTGGTCTGCGCGCCCGGCCGGCCGCGTGGCCCGGATTGCCGACTGGATCTGCAATACCACCTAGTGCTGTCGTTCCGCGCCTTCGTCAACGACGTCCAGCTCTCCAGCTGGCGCGGCCTGACCGGCTCCTATCCGTCGCGGCTGTTCGTGCTGCCCCTGGCCCAGGTGGTGGACGAGTACACCAAGGTGGAGCTGCGCGGCCTGCAATCCGTGCCGCTCAAGCTGACCCGTCCGGAGATCGCCGACTTCCTCGAGCGAACCGCCCAGGTGCACTGGAGCTATGACGGCCAGTACTACTTCGTGACCAACAACTGCGCGGTGGAGACCTTCAAGCTGCTGCACGACGGGGTGCCGCGCCTGGCCGATGCCCAGCTCGATGTCATCACCCCCACTGGGTTGATGGATGCGCTGAGGTTCAAGGACCTGGTGGACACCTCGGTGCTAGACGATCCACGTGAGGCGCTGCGGCTGGGCTATCGCTTCGACAGCTTCCGCGAGCGCTTCCAGGCGATGTTCAAGGTGGCCCGAGAGCGCCTGAAGCTGCCCCAGGCGGATGTCGAGGCCTGGCTGGCACTGACTCCGCAGCAGCGTCGCGAGCAGTTCCAGCGCGCCGACCTGCGCGCCAGCGCCGCCTTGCTGCTCTTGGAGCAGGCGGCCTATCGCCGGGCGCTGCTGCAGGCGCAGACCGAGCTCAAGGATCGCTACCTGGGCCAGGACGCGGTGGACAAGGCGCGTTTCGGCAAGGCCGGTGGCGCCCTGGAGCAGATCCTCAAGGACAGCGGCTACCTGAGCCGTCCGGCCGAGCTGCTCGGCACCGACGGCTATGGCCTGCCGCAACCGGGCGAGTGGGAACAGTTGACCGCCGAGAGCCAGAAGCGCCAAGCGCACCTGCGCAGCCTCCGGGACACCCTCAACAACGAGGTCCGCCAACTGCTCTCGCCGGAGGCCCGCGATGGCCTGGACCTGACCGAAGCCAACCTGGACCTACTCGGCAAGCACCTGCGTGAGCTGAACAAGGCCAGTGGCGGGTTAGAGCTCAAGTAAGGCGGTTAAAGCGTTGGGCTTCGCGTTGCTCAATTCAACCTACGAGATTGGTGACGTAGGTTGAATTGAGGCGGCTCTATCGCCGAAGCCCAACAGCCCAAGCATCCGCTAGCGCTTCGGCGCCTTACCCTGGGGTTTGGCGGGTGCCGCGGGTTGCGGGCGCTCCAACAAGGCCAGCAGCTGTTCTGGCGGGACTTCCTGGCCGTTGAGCAGCAGCCGCCCAGCGCTGTAATTCAGGGTAGCCACCAGATCCTCGCCTTCAGCCTTGAGCAGGCCGCTGTTCAGGCCGATGCCGGCCAGCGCTTCGGCGGTGGCCTGAGCCTGCTGCTGCATGGCCGGCTGGGTGCGCTGGGCGCCCGCCTGGAACAGCACGCCATCCACCAGGCTGCCCCGCGCGACCGACAGGCGCGCATCGAGACCGGCCAGCATCTGGGCCGCGAGTTGCTCGGGCGGCAGATCGTAGGTCGCCGGCTTGGCCAGGGTCAGGTCCAGGCGCAGGTGGTTGCTGCCGCCTGGGGTGTCGAGACGCAGATCATCCACCACCAGCTGGGGACGCGCGGCGAGCACATCGCCGAGATGCTGCTGCAGGGTAGCCTGGGTGGTGGGGTCGAGACCTTGCTCGGTATCCAGCTGCAGGTGCTGCAGCAGGGCATTGAGCTGAGCCAGGGCCGGGCTGTCGAGATTGCTGTAGTGACTGCTCAGGGTCGCCTTGCCCAGGGTCTGGCCGGCGATATTAAGCTGACTGAGGCTCGCGTTGAGCGTACCTGCCAGTTGCTGGCCCTGTTGCCGGGTGTCGCCCTGAATCTGCAGATCCCGCAGCTCGACTGCGGGCTTACCGGGCATGGCCAACAGCAGGCGGCCGAGACGCAGCTGCCCTGGACCAAGCCAGAAGCCATCGGCATTGCGACGGTTGTCGCCGGTCAGGCCGAAGCCTTCGGTCTCCAGCTTGGCCCAGCCATCCGGCGTGCGCACATTAAGGCTGAATTGCCCGACGGTGCTGTCCAGGCGCAGCCGACTGGCTTCCATGTCGGTATTGAAGGTGGCAGTCAGGCCGGAGAAGGCCACCGCGCCCTGGGGCTGGTCCACGTGCAGGGCGGCCAGGGCGAGACCGCCATCCACCGCGCGGTCGTAGCCCAGGGTGGCGTCGAGCTGTACAGGTTCGGCGCCCTTGGCCAGGGTGAAGAGATCGGCCGTGACCGGCGTGCGCGCCAGGGTGAAGCGGTTGACCGCCATGACCGGCGCCAACTGCAGGGACTTAAGGCGGGTCAGGGGGAGGGGGCCATGCTGGATGTTGTCGAGCACCCGCAGCACCTCTACGGGCGGCCGATCCTCGGCCTGTACGCTCAGACTGAAGGTGGCGGTGCTGCTGAAGATACCCCGCTGCAACTCGACCAGCTGGAGCTGCAAGGGGTACTCGGGGAGTTGCGCCTGCAGAGCCAGCTGGGCCTGGCTCGCGGCCTGGCGCAATTCGCCTTCCAGCCGAGTGCCGGTGTACCAGGCGCCACCCACGGCTGTGCCGACGGCGACCAGGGCCACACCGGCGAGGGTGGTAAGTAGCGGTTTCTTCATGGTGACCAAATCCTTTTGTATGAGGCTCACGGCGGCGCGCGGCCGATAGGAGGCGGAGTGTACGAGAGCGCCGGGTGGATGCCGAGGGGGAGCAGCCGGTATCGGCTCGCCGGGCTGCAGACTGTGATGGCTTTCCGACCATGCCGGCGCCGAGTCGACGACCAGCTCCGCTGGGTGCTAGCGTGCCGCGATCCCCACTGCCGGAACCTCCGCCATGACCGCTCTCCTGTGCCTGCCTGCCATTTCCATCCTTGCGCTGCCGGGGGTGCCGGCATGAGCAGTCAGCGTCCGGTCGAGGGCCTGCAACTCCCCGCTGAACTCCTGGCCCGCGCCGAGGCGCTGCTGGCCCAGGGTGGACGTCGCCTGCTGGGTATCGCCGGTACTCCCGGCGCGGGCAAGTCGACCGTCGCTGAACTCTTGGCCGCAGCGCTCGGCGAGCGCGCCGTGGTGGTGCCCATGGACGGCTATCACCTGGCCAATCGCGAGCTGGCGCGTCTGGGCCGCGCCCAGCGCAAGGGCGCGCCGGACACCTTCGACGCCCGCGGCTATCGCGCCCTGCTGCAGCGGCTGAAGGCGCCGGTGGCCGGCGAGACCGTCTATGCGCCGCTGTTCAATCGCGAGATCGAAGAGCCCATCGCCAATGCCATTCCGGTCCACGCCGAGACCCAGCTGGTGATCAGCGAGGGCAACTACCTGCTCTTGACCCAGGCGCCCTGGAGCGATGTCGCCGAGGTGTTCGACGAGTGCTGGTATGTGCGTGTCGATCCTGAAGAGCGTCGCGAACGGCTGGTCGCCCGCCACATGCACTTTGGCCGCAGCCGTGCGGACGCCGAAGCCTGGGTGGAAAGCACCGATGAGCCTAATGCACGACTGATCGACGGCGACCGGGCGCGGGCGGATCTGGTGGTGGAATGGCGGGATGGGGCGGCTGCCGGGAAGGCCTGAGCCTGTGCCCGCTGCCATTCGGTCGGGCTCGCGCCGGTGATGCGGCGAAAGGCGCGGGCCAGGGCCGAGGGACTATCGTAGCCGACCTCGTCGGCGATCAGCGCCAGGGGGCGGCGCTGCTGCAAGCGCTGATGCGCACGCGGGCGAATCATCAGCATGAGGCTAGGCTCGACCAAGTCCCGCCGCTCGCCCCGTGCGGTTTCGAAGCTCAGGCGTCCGCCGCGCAGCAGATGGACCTGGCCCGCACCTACCGGCCTAGAGCTCTGGCCCTAGCAGAGGTCAGATCAATGACTCGAAGTTGGAGAGATGCTTAACGAGCTCGGGGAGCTGCTGCTTAAGCAACGTATCGAGTAGCTCGCAGGGCGTATGGGTATGGTTCTTCAAAGAAGCACGCTGTCTTCGGGCCGCTTCAAGCACAGCTGCTTGATCCAAGTCCCAGATGTCGGACAGGAAGACGTCGGGATGCAACGCCTCGATCTCGAAGCACTTGAGGATTTCAGCAGGAAAATCCCTGAGGTTATAGGTGACGATGACCGAAGCACCGCATTTGATGGCAGCGGCTAATACATGCCGGTCGTCTTCGTCTGGTAGGTCGAGCCCTTTCACCAAAGGCTCATAGTCCTTCACAAGACAGTCAGGAACTGCCCGATTCATGAGTTCGACAGTGCGATCGAGCTGCGCGCTTGTCAGGTCGGGACGGTTCTTCAGCACGTTTCTCGTCCACTCATCATGGATCTGCTCGGACCAGCGCGCTCGATACGCTCCAGTGAGGGCCAGTTGCATCAGCAAATCGCGCAGAGGTGCGGGGTACAGAACACAGGCATCGTAGATGACAGTGAACGGTGAATGTCTCATCAATACCCCATGTTAAGCGCTTGGGCTTGCGCAGCCAGTTCTTCCATAGCGTCCTGACTCGCCCTATCACGGTCAGCTTTGTAGACCATGAGGTCGGTGAACCTAATACGTCGATGGCTACCGGTTTTGGTGTGCGGAATCTGGCCTTCGTCCAGCAGCTTAACGAGATGAGGGCGCGAGACATTGAGCATGTCGGCACATTCTTGGGTCGTCAGCTCTGCATGAATCGGCACTACCTTCACGGTGTTGCCTAAGGCCAATTCGCTGAGTATGTCCCCGAGCAACTTAAGCGCGAGCGTAGGTAGTTCAACAACCTGGCGTTGCTGGGCCTCATCAACCAGTTCAATACGCTGAGTATCTAGCTTCGTTGAAACGAAAGCAGCGATCTGACGGCTTGATTCAGTAGCCGTAGCGATTGCTTTTTCATCCGGGAGAATGGTTCGAGCAAGATCGGCGGTGGTCATGATGTATCTCCCAAAGGCAACGCACATTCCTGGCGTCTCATACGCCACTAGCGTTTATAGTCGAAATAAACGAAACGTGCAATATTCGAAATAAACGAAAGAACGTTGATGCCTACTTATCACTGCTGGAGTGACATGCACGTCGACCACTGATACCTGCCGACCGCGGGAGGCGGCCGGCAATCTTGGTCAGGCAACGGGGATGGGGTTGTCGGCCAGTGCCTGGTTGAACCGGTTGATCAGCGCATGCTCCTGCGGGCCGGCATTGGCCCGCAGCGGCACCACACGATCCACTAGCACCTCGGTCTCGGCAGTGACCAGCTTGTCCAAAGTCTAGGAGACGAAAGCGTCCAGTGGCATGGCGCGGCTGTCGCCAGCAGTTGCTGGTGGAGACTAAGCCCTGGCCATCGAGCCGTTGCTCACACTGCTGGATTTCGTCCGCTTGGCCGGCGCCCAGGCGCGCCGCACAGCGGGGATCTGTACCTGTGGCTTTGCGCTGGTCGCGGCCGGTCTACTCCACCGGCGCCGGGCTACCACCTATTGGTCCTTCGCACGGGCCATGCAGGATCGCTATCCACAGATCCGTGTCGAGGAGGACCGCATCTTCATCGTCGACGGCCCCGTGTGGACCACCGCCGGCCTGGACCTGGCGCTGGGCATGGTGGAAAAGGCTTGGATATGGAGGTAGCGCGCTCGGTGGCGCATCGGCTGGTCATGCAGCAATTCCGCTCTGGCGGCCAGACTTAGCATTCAGAACTGCTGACCCTGATGCCCAAATCGGATCGGATTCAGACCGCGCTCGCATACGCCCGGCAGCACCTGGGCCGCCCCCTGAGTGTTGAGAAGCTGGCCGAGGTGCCTCACCTGAGTCCGCGGCAATTTAGTCGGGTGTTTATCGCCGAGACGAGGTAGTCACCGGCAAAGGCCGTCGAGGGGCTGCGCCTGGAGACGGCACGTTTGATGATAGAGCAGCCCCGTCATTCCCTGGAAACGGTGGCGCGGGAGACCGGCTTTCGCAATCACCGCCATCTGCGCGGATTGTTCATGCGCGGCTTCGGCGTGCCGCCACAGATGATCCGACGCGACGCCCGTCGTCTGGCCTAGCCCAGGCCTTAAACGTTTCACGTGGAACCTGGCAGGTAGCGTTGAAATGGCCTATCCGCATGCGCTATTCAGGCTGCGACTTAGCTTAGAGCCCCTTACGCGCGCTTAACAGGAGGCTTGATCTGCCACAGCTTGAGCGGCCTGAAAGGCGAGATCTCCCAGGATGTCTGCGTGCGCTTCCTGGCCGCTCATCATGTACAGCATCTGTGTCCAGAGCACATCGTAGCTTGAGAGCCAGGTGAGCAGCTCCGGATCCAGCACGTGGACGTGGAGCAGTGCGGTGGCCGCGGCTTGTAAGCGATAGGGCCGCTCATCCGGATAGTGAACGCGATAGGGGCGCTGCAGCGGGCCCTGCCAAGGCCGCCATGGTGTTCCGTCATCGTGTTCTACGCGGAGATCAACGACCAGCTTACCCAGATCCTGCAGCAGCACGGCGTAGACCACCGCGGCCGTCCAGGCTTCGGCTTGCTCGGCCTGCTCCTCGGGTGGCGCGCCGGCAGGTAACAGGCAGGCCTGGCGCAGACGAAGTGCGCAGATGACGCGGTGAAGCGCCTGATCGAGCATGCCTCCGGCGTACCGGTAGTGCCCGTCCTGTGAAGCGGGAAATTCCTGAACCAAATGGGCGTACCGCTGCAGGGGAGCGAGGTACAGCTGTGCGAATTGCTCGCGCGAGACCGCGGTGCGCTGCCAGATTTGTTCGACCAGGACAGTGCGCGCAGGACGCGCCAACAAGACGTCTCCTGGCAGGGGGTGACGTAGGCGTTGAGCCGAATCTGTCGTAGGGCCTGGATCAGGCGGAGAGGCGTCGGTGCGACGATTGAGCCAATGTCTGAGCAGGCTGAGGTCTCTGGTGGCTAATCGCATCACCTGATGGAAAAAGCGTATGTGCTGGTTCACGGGTGGTACCTCGTGCGTCAGGAGTAAGCCTTTACTGCATCCCTTGTCGCAGCGCTTGGGTTCCCTTGCCGCCTGCGCCTCGTGCATCTTGGGTGGCCGTTGCCAGCGCCTGAAGGGCCGCACCGGCCCGTAAGCCTGCCCAGGTCAGAGCCGTTATCCAGAACGTTGGAAAGGCGATGAACATGGTGGCCATGACGAAATTCAGCAGGAGGTCACCGAAGGCGTTGTTCAGGCCGATCAGTGGATCGAAATTTCGATGGGGACGTCCGGCGCCAAAGCCCCAACCATAGAGAGCATCCAGGATGGTGCTGTCTAGCCAACGGGCCAGCTGAAACCAGAACTCCACGAAGAAGAGCGCAAACTGCACGGTGCTAAGCGTCAGCGTGGTCTTGAGGTCGTAGGTGCCTATGACCAGCAGCAAGGGAAGGCCAATCACCAGCGCCATCTTCAGCAGTGACAGCACCATCGGCAGTGCCTGACGCACGACGTCCATGGCTGGAAAGAACCCCAGGGATCCCAAGGCTAATCCCGTGTCGCCCGCCAGGCGTGCGGCCATGTTGGGCAGCGACATATCCACCTGACCACCATAGTCGCTATAGACCTGTCCCTGATTGAGCTTCTGCTGGCGCGGCGCGACGACAGTGCGTATGACCGCATCGTCTACGGTCTGCCGGGAGACAAAGCCTGCCCAGTGTGCCAAGCGGTTCAGCAGTCCAGCATCGACCTGGGTCAGCAATCGCTCGCGCAGCCCGCGCCCCGGATCGGACCACCATTGGCGACAGGTTGGGTAGCCCGCGCCATTCGCGCCCGGTGCCAGGCCCGCATCACGGGTGGGCTCGTAAGGCCAGGCCTGGCGAGGGGTGCGTGCGCGGTCAGTGTCGTAAAAGCCAGGTGAGTTGAGAAAATAGCGAGAGCCGATCCAGGTGACGTCATAACGCTGATCCGCAGCCAGGCCCGGGCGCTGCATGAACAGTCGGGCGCGCGAGGGGCCGTAGCACTCACGGGTAAAGTCGGCTACTTCCTGCGCGAGCAGTGGATCGGCAATGCGTGTGGCATCGAGCTCCATACGGATCTGTCGCAAGTCCGTACCGCAGGGAATGGCCGCGATGGCCGCGCCGGTGACGGCCTTGGACAGCCCATGCACGAAGAACCACCAGACCGGTATCAGGGCCTGCTGTCCATTGAGCTGGGTATAGCTCAGGGCCCAGCCCGTCTTGGAAGGGGCTGCCACATCGACCTGGCATTGGCGGGAGCGGGTCATATCAAACTGAAGGGTGTTTAGCGATACCGGGATCATGGGAATCGCTGCAAAGGCGATGATGCCGATCGCCAGGAGCATGCGGCTTTCGATGCGTCGGGTAGAGAGCAGGCTCTGCTGACTTTCATCCGCACTGATGGTGCGGGTGTGCAGCCATTCCTGGATCACGATCAGCAGAAAGGGCAGCGCAAAGAGACCGCTGGCCAGCAACAGATTCCAGATGCCGTTATGGATAAGCCAGCCGACCAGGGTGAGGTAGTACTCGAGGTAGTCCGTGGTGTAGAGCGTCATGGCAGGGTGTCCTCACTACACGGCGTGGGTCCAAAGGCGCCATTCCGCAGCCGCCAGCGTCGACAGGGCGAGGCCTTCCAGCAGGTACAGACGTACCAGCTCACGCGATGACCTTTCGCGGGCACGTACCCGTTGGTGCAGCCCATACCAGCCCCACGCCGTGAGGCCATACAGGCACAGCCGCCACAGCAACAGGAGCATCGCGTGCGCCTCCAGCCAAGCGGTCCAGGCCTGTAGTCGGTCTAGGGAGGGTTGGCCGAATTGTGGTGCCAGGAGGAACACCACCAAGAGCACCAGCGCGGCCAGTGAGCGACGCCGCAGGCATTGTTTGCGGACCGCACGCCAAATGAGTTGCCTCATGGCGCATCCTCCTGAGGAGCCTGAATCACATCCAGGCGGCGGGGCGTGGCATCACCCTGGAAGATGCCGCCTGAGCGAGCGGCGCGTTCGCGTTGGCGATCTACCACACGCGACGCCGCATTGGTCGTCAGCGTCCTGCGCAGCTCCAGCTCGGTCTTCAGGTTACCGACCTCCTGGGTCAGGGTTTCCTGCTCGGTACGAAGGGTGCGCGTGGCGATCTCATTTGCGGCGACGTTGGGCTCCTTGAGCCCGGTCAGCAGCAACCGCTGGAGCAACAGTGCTTGCTCCACAACGCGTGACAAGGCCACCTCGGAGGCAAGACGCTCGCTTAGTACATCTCGGTCCGGCTCATCGCGTAAGGCCTCGATGACACCTCGGGTGACGGGCAGTGCGCGGCTACCCGCAGCGGCAAGCTGCTCGGAGGTGGTGGGCGTGGTGCCTGCCACGAGGTCGCGCAGCGCGCGCAGGACCTTGTCGTACTCCTCCTGGATCAGCGGCGTCAGGCCTACGCCGGGTGTGGTTTGGGTCTTGGTGCACTGCGTACAGGTTCTGAGTTCGCGCTCTCCCAAGACTCGATTGGCCCAGGCTGTCGCGGCGTGGGGCGACGGCCAGACCTGACAGATCAACCGGTCGTGGCACTGCGCGGGGTCCAGGTCGGTGGTCTCCTGAGCATTTCGCCCGTTGAGCAGGTTGTAGCCTGCCCGGGTGACATCGCTAATCAGGCGGATCGGGGGCTGATCACGTCCTCCCGCTGGCGCGCCGGCCACCCAGGGCACGCCCTGCTGACCCCCGCGGGTTTCAGCCTGCTCGACCGCGGACACTCCGTCGCGACTGGCAAGGGTTTGCTTGAGCGCCATGCCTTCGGCCAGCTGATCCCATCCGGCGCTTCCGCCTGCAAGATCTGCCATGCGACCGGCCAGGGCGCGGCAACTGGCCTTGGAGCGATCGAAGTCCAGGCGCGCCTGCAGGATGCCGTTGGTGAGGAGGTTATACAGGGCAGGATCTGCCCGCTGGATGATGAGCGCGGGCAGTGAGGCCACCGCGCTGGTGGCGTTCTGGATGACGTTGTTCATCAGGCTATGAAAGCCGTTGGTGACGCCATTGAGCTGATTTTGCACCGTGGTCGACAGGCTCATGTCGCCACAGACCAGGTTGCTGTTCCAGCCAACGCCCACACCCAGGCTCTCCATGTTGCCCGCCGGGCTCATGGACACCGCCCGGCCGCCGCCGATGCTGTAGAACACCTCGTCACTGAAGATTGGTCCGCTGAGGTTGATGCCTGTGTTATCCAGGCGAAGTGATTGCGCGCTACTGGTGGTGAGCAGCAGCATGCCTGTGACGAGGTGCAGAGCCCGCCAAAGGCCCATTCGATGAGAAGGGGTCATGGAGATACCTACTGAGATCGCTACAGAAAGTCCTGGCTGCCCAGCAGCACCTGGCCCTGGCGCTCACAGCAGGCATAGGGGCGCCACAACGCCCAGGCGTAGTCGCCCTGCATGGCCTGTGGCCCTGCTTGGTCATGCGGGAACACCACGCAGGTGGACGAAAGCCGAGGCGCCAAGGGCTGCCACCTACCGGTTTGGGCATCGCCCTCTTTGAGCGGGCCGGCGGGCCAGTAACCCGGTTGCGGCTGCGCCCGCAGCGGCTGGTAGACGTGGGGCTGTCCCTCGCGTGTGACGATATCGCCTGCGCGCTGGGCGATGACGGCAGCGCCCTTGTAGTCATCGGCTTGATGCACAAAGCCGGTCCGGGGATAGACGGTGCCCCAGAGGTTGGCTTGCGCGCGGGTGCCAATCTCCCGTAGGCCGGGTGACACCGCTTCAGGATAGGCGCGCTCGGGTATGCCATATCGCCAGGCCAGGGTATCGAGCGTGCTGAGCAAATAGGGTTTGAACGGTGTCCCGGCGCCACCGCAGGTGTAGCCAAACTGGCCGGCATACTGACCCAGGGCGGCAGCGCCGGGATGACCGATCACATCCGCATTCTTGAATAGGGCAAGGTTGTTTTCATGCACCTCGGCGCTGGTTCCTGCGCCGCCTGAGCGTGCCATGGCAGTCGCCGGACTCAGTGCACGCAGGGCCTGCCACGGGTTTTCACCGGTGTTCGAATAGCTGGCAACGACGGCGTCCGGAACGTAATGCCTGACCTTGAGCGAGGTGCGGACGCTACAGCCGCTTAAGGTGCAGTAAAGCCAGTAACAGATGCCGACAACGCGGTACTGCAGGCAGTCGGGTGAGGCCACCGAAGCCACGATCGCCGGGGTATCCAGCGCCAAAGCCGCGGTCGTGCTGGCAAGGGTGCCGGCCAGCAGCAAAGGGCGCAGGCGAGCAGAGCGCTTCATGGCCGGCGGCCCAGCTGGCGTTCGATACGTGCCACGGCCCGGGCCACGTTCGTATCGCCATAGACGACGTAGCGGTGATCAACCACTACGGCCGGCAGGTGAGTAAGGCCCAGATGCCAGGCCTGTAGGAGGTCTTGGTAGGCATTGGCCAGTTGCGGGGCGAGGGCCGGCGTCTGTTCCAGACGATGGCGAACCCGTTGTTCAGCAGTCGTAAGGTTGGGTGGTAGGTCTCGAGAAAGCGCTTCTTGCAGCCACGAGGCCTCGTCGAGCAGAACGACACGGGCACCTTGAGTCTGGGTAAGTGGATGGTGGCGGTCCGTATAGGCCACAACGTCCACAGCCTCTGCGCGAAGGCAGGCTAGCCCCAGGACCAAGGGTCCCAGACAGGTAGGGCGATACCGGGCATTACGATGGGTCATGGCGGCAGTCGTCTCCAGGCGCGGGGATATGCCTAGTTCAAAAGACGACGAAGCCGAGTACCAGAAAGAATAGGGAAGCGGGCCTTACCGGATTTTTTAGCGACGTTTTTGCTTGAGCGCGCATGCGGTCAGCACCGGAGAACATCCTTTGTGAGCTGCAGTGATCGACGCTCAACGAAAATTCAATTGGCAGCGGGTCTGGACCTCACTGCCCCATGCTGCGTTGTAAGGCTGAAATGAGCGCCAGGCCAGCGCGCAATCGCTCGTAGGTATAGTGCGTTATGCGCCAAACGGCGGTAGTGTATGCGTCAAATGACGCTGGAGGATTTTGTCATGACTACTGTCACCAGCCGGTCGACCAAAGACTACAACCTAGCCAAGCCGACATGGTTTCTCATCCATGTTGATGCTGGCCAGCTTAGTGATTACGACATCTACAAACGCACTACAGAGGGCTTTTACCGTCACGACGTAGATGCATTGATTTCGGCATATCAGCCTCTGGCGCACAAAAAGATCACCAGCCGCATCATTGGCAAATCGATCCGTACGCTGCAACGCCAGAACAGCGCAGGCCGCTCTGAAAGGCTGGATGCTCTTCAAAGCGCTATCGCGTTCCAGTACGCCAAGGTGCTAGAGGACGCGATCAATGTGTTCGGTGACCAGCAGCTTGCAGAGCAGTGGTTGAGTCGGCCCTGTAAGTATCTCGACGGAGACATTCCTTTAGATGTCATCCATAACCCGATGGGGTTTCAGGCGGTCGAGGACTATCTAGAGCGGATTAAGTACGGGGTCTATCAGTGAATGCTTTGCCTTGGTCGGGAGCGTGGCATGCCTGGCGCCTCGACCGTGCTGAGTTTGCGGACACATGGGACAAAGGAATCGGAGCTCATAAGGTGGGTGGCCGATGGAATCCGCCGGGGCGCCACGTTGTGTACGCGGCTGCGGATCCTGCTACCGCGATCTTGGAAGTCGCGGTCCACACCGGGTTTGACCTGCTGGACATCGTCCCGCATGTGCTGACTTGCTTCACTGTGCTTGATCCAGACCTGATCAAGGTCGTGCAACTCGAGGACGTTCCTAACCCCAATTGGTTAACAGGTGCCCGGCCTTCCTCGAATCAGTGTCAGTTCGGGGACAACCTGTTAGATAAGCATCCGTTTGTTCTCATCCCCTCCACGGTATCTCGACACTCGTGGAATCTGCTCATGAGCTGCGATTTGGCAGAAGGCTCATACCGGTTGGAAAGCCAGGAGCGGTTTGGCCTCGATACGAGATTGCTTAAAAAAGTGAGCGAAGAGTAGAAAGATCAAAAGCGTTGCTAACGCAAACCCATAACTCTGATTTGCGTTTCGCATGCTTTCGGGTGGATTTTCCAGCGTGAAACCAGCCTTACGGATGTGAAGCACCGCTCCTGCTGACGGTAAATTACCGCCTCGCTTGGATAAATCGATTTGGCCACGCTTGGGTGGAGCATGCAGATTGGGGTAGGCGTTTTCTAGAAAGCCTATGGCAGCGCGGCGACTGATCATCCCTGCGGATAATGAGCGACAGGTCTGCCTGAGCGCCCGCTCGTTCAGTTAGGCGGCGGCCTAGGAGGGTCAAGGAGGGCCGTGGTAATGCCACGCTGCTGGTCAAGCGCCTCTGCCATCTTGAACGCTGCGTCCAACTCGCTGAGCCCGTCCTGTTGCACATAGCGGTAGCGCTCAGCTTTTTCTTCCGGGTCGGTCATGGCCAAGGCCAGAACCAGGCTAGGTGGTATCACGCGAAAGAGCGTTTCCATCGACTTGGACAGGATGACTCCTTCGCTAAACTTGCCGGCTTCCTTGCGTGCCGAGCGCATCAAGGCCTTCTGAGCAGGCGTTAGCTCGCGAAAGCGGGCGATCTTCTCGACCTCATCGGGCGGCATCGACAGGCAGATCCACCACTCGATCATGTTGAGCATGGGTTCAGCCGCCGCTGGCAAATCGTCCAGATTCTGAGTGGCCAGCCAGAACCAGGCGCCGAGCTTTCGCCACATCTTGGTGATCTTGACCACATAGGGTGCCAACAGTGGGTTCTTGGTGATGATGTGTCCTTCGTCGGTGACGTTGATCAAGGGACGCCCCAGGAACTGATCGCGCTCAGCCAGGTTGTTCACGGCGTTGATGAGGCTGACGTAGGCCACGGCAAGCTGCGCGCCATAGCCCTCCCGGGCAAAGGTCGCCAGATCCACCAGGGTGATGTCAGCCTCAGGCCACGGCGTGCCAGGGCGATCAAAGAGTTCGCCGTCGCTGCCCTGACAAAACAGGCTCATGGCTTCGGCCATGTCCAAGAGGCGGGCGCGTCGAGGTTCGGGAAGGGCGTCGTCGCGCGCCTGTTCGCGTAACGTGGCGCAAAGATCGCGGGTCAGCACGGGCTGTCCCTGCGCTACACAACGTTCGGCGGTCGCCAATAGGCACTGACGCAGCAGGCTCCGGTCTGCGCGGGTCATGCGTGCGTCCTCGCGTGGATCTCCGCCGGTGATCATCAGGCGCGCGATGATCTCCAGTTCGCCCAGGACATCACGCTGCTCATCCGACGCCTCTGACTGATTACCCTCTGTACTGTCGAGCGCTTTGGGGGAGGTCGGTGTGACCAGCCGCCAGGCATCGGCGAAGGGTGCCAGGCTGATGCCGCTGCCCGGTGTGAGGGTTACGCGGTGAACGGACAACCCCAGGCGGGCGGCGAAGTCGGCAAACAGTCCAAAGGAGTTACCGGCCTCGACGATGAATAATCGAGGTCGGTACAGCGCGGTCACCTGCTGCAGCAGGTAATTCAAGGTCGCGCTCTTGCCCGACCCGGTTGGACCGAACAGAAACAGGTGGGCGTTCATCTGGCGATCAAGGCGGCTCAGCGGGTCGAAGGTCACCAGACCTCCACCTCGATTGAAGAAGGTGATGCCGGGATGACCCGTTCCCGTACTACGGCCCCAGACAGGGGCCAGGTTCACGGCGTGCTGCACGAACATCAACTGGGTATACCAATGCCGGCGGTCGGCCGCAGGATCAAAGACTGCGGGTAGCCAACGAAGGTAGCTGTTAAGCGGCGCCACCTCCGCGTCTTCGCGTACCACCTGCAGGCCTGCCGTCAGCAGCACGTTGTTAAGCGTGTGGCAGCGTTGGCGCAGACTCTCCATCGCCGGTGCGCGCACATAGAACGCCAGCGCGCCTCGATACAGCTTGTGCTGTCCGCCAATCAGGGCGCGGGCCTGCTCGACGTCCTGGCGGGTGTGCAGGGAGGCCAAAGTGTCGCCCACGGCCTTGCGTGCCAGCGTATTGAGCTGCGCTTCCAATCCATCCTGTGGCGTTGCGACTACCGTCAGGCACATCACCGTGCCCGCTGGTAGCTGATCCATTACCGCATTAAGAGCCTCACCATGCCGCATCTCACCGCTCAGGTGGCCTGCTTCCGGAGGCTGACGCAGTCGATCAACCACCAGGACGCGATGAGGCTGATCGTCGAAGTACCACACCCCTGTTGTTCGGTCTGAGCGAGGTGGCGTGAAGAAAAGGCGCTGCGCAAAATCGGTCCCGCTGGCCAATTCCAGGGCGTCGGGTGGTGTCGTGTCCGGATAGCGGGTCAGGGTATAGAAGCGTGCCTTGTCGGCGTCGGTATGGCCCAGGTGAGTGGGATCGGGATTGAACCAGCGGAGCAGCCAATCATGGATGGCGGCAGCGTCCAGGCGTGTGCTGGACACACCCGCGCTGGCGAGCGCCGCTGTAAGGCGGTCGCAGGTTGCATTCAGATCCTGCTCAGGCGCTGACACAGGGCTGCGGCGCGTGGTGGCGGGAAGGCGCCGGTAGACGACCATCCGGGTACGGCGGTGCTGCCCACGCCAGGGCAACTGGGTCACGGTGGTGTCGTCGAACAGTCCGCCGGGCGTGCTGACGGCCTGCAGGTGGCGGGCGGTCAGGCCCAGGTAGTAGTCCGTGAAGACGCTGTGACGTGCGAGAGGGCGGACGTAGTCGGACAGTGTGTTTAGGTAAGTCTCGAAGGTGGGCTCGTCCTGGGCATAGAACTGTACGACCCAGGGGCTCTCGTCGTGCTCATCGAGTGTTTCCTGCAGAGCGGTTTCTACGGCATCGCGCGCTTGGGCGAACCAGTCAGGCTCGCGTCCTTCTGTCGCCAGTGGTTGCAACTCGAAGAAGGCTGCCACCGAGCGGCCATCGTCCAAGAGCATGCACTGCGCATCAGGCAGGTATTCCACCCACGGCAGGAGATCGACGAACGAGGGCGCCTGGGCGTACAGCCTGTCCTGATCCGCTTGGGTGGCAGGCCGGCGTTTGGACGGGTCCAGGCAGGCGCCCGGGGCAGCCAGCCCGTGCTTGGCTAGCCGCATGACATGGGCCTGCCAGGCATCCGATGACTGAGGATCCGGTGTCGTCTGGCGCAGGCGTGGCCAGCGGAGCCAAGCGCGGCGCATCAGTAGTCCTCCACGCGCTCACCGGGCAGGGCGTAGGGTACGTGTCGATAGAGCGGAAATACTGTGCTGTAGCCTGGTACCGGAACTGACTCCTCGCCGGCCAAATGCGGGAAGACATACATCACCAGATCAGGGTTAGGCAGGCGGGGAAACTGCTGGTTGAGGGAATGAGCGCGCTGGCGCAGGTCCGCACGCGGGCCGCTGGAGGGGTGCTCATCTCCGACGGACAACGGACGACGCACCTGCTGCCGGGCCTCGTTCAGGCGAACCTCGGCGCCCTGGACACTGCTCGTGTAGGTACTCCAGAGGTCGAGCATGGTGTGATCACCGGGCGGAAGTAGCATGTCCTTGCTGGCGCAGCCCGTCAGCGCTAGGGCCAGCAGCGGAGTGGCAAGCGCGAAAGTCATGTCAGTCCAAGGGCGCTGCATGGAAGCCTCCTGTCAGGTGATGAACGCGTCGCCCCTGGGGGACGTAATCGAGCGTGACGGGCCGCTCCAGGTGAACCGCAACCTGGGCGCCGGGTTTCACGTACACCGCCGCGAAGGCTTGGCCATAGAACCGATTGACCCACTGCGACAGGTCCTGCATGCCACTGGCCAGGATCTGGTTGAGCGCCCCCTGTCCGGACGTGCTGGTGGTGCCGAACGTGCCGGCGCCGCTGAAGACGGCATGCGTGCCCTTGTCGGCTGACAGGAGCGATGCCGCGCCAGCACCTGCGGCGGTGATCAAGGCTTGCGAGCCCAGGTACTGGGCCGCATTGCTACGCCGTTCACCCGCTACGCAGGGAATGCCGTGGTCATCGCTGATCCAGCCCAGGGCGTTGTCCGCCGACTCACCGCGTCGGGCCTGGCCGCTGGGCGGGTCATCGTCAGGTAGGGTGCGGATCGTGCCGTCGGTAAAGACAAAGGTCAGGCTGCGGATCTGTCCGCGGACGCAGGACAGAGTCCAGTCACCGGAGGCCGTTCCGCTAACCACGGCGCCGGCCACATCGGGTAATTCGATGCCGTTGGCGGTCAGGTTGTCCGGGCCGATCAGCACCTTGAAGGGGTAGGGGTCATTCACCGTGCCGTCGACGGGGACCCGGCCGATCAGGGCCGTCATGGCGACCGAGCCCACCAGGGTGGCATTGGCCGGCAAGGTATAGACCGGTTTGGCCGGAGCATCAGGTGCGTGGCTCATTCGGTTGTCAGGGACTGGGGCGGGTGGCGACTCAGGGGCTAATCCCAGCTGCAGTGGGTGTGCCTGGCTCTTGCTGGACGCAGCGTCAGGCGGCACATCGCTCGGCTCAATCCAGCGCAGTGGTACTTCAGTCGACGCCTCTTGGGTGGGCTCAAGGCCGAGCCCTACCGGCAGCTCCGTGGCATCGTCCTGTGCGGGAGTGTGCAGGCGCTGCTTGACGTCGTTGAGCAATTGTTCGGTTTGCTGCCGTTCACGCGCCAGCTGCTCCTGAGCCTGCTGCCGCTGCGCCCGCTCAGCCTGCAGGGCGTGTTCGATTCGCTGATCAACCAGCGCGGTTGCATCCTCAAGACGGCCGGGCGCATGACG
Source organism: Pseudomonas sp. SHLD1 (assembly GCF_028640935.1). NCBI lineage: Bacteria > Pseudomonadati > Pseudomonadota > Gammaproteobacteria > Pseudomonadales > Pseudomonadaceae > Pseudomonas > Pseudomonas sp. SHLD1. The sequence goes on along the minus strand of NZ_JAQZAD010000006.1, from coordinate 364,035 downwards.
TGAGTGCTGCACATCGCGCGTTGCAGTCTCCAGCTCCTGACGCAGCTGCTTGACCTGAGCTACCAGGGTCGCGACGGTGTCCCGAGGGGAGTCGCCTTCAACCCCCAAAGCGGCGCGTTCCTCTTGGGTCAGCGCATGAGCGGTTTCGGGCTCAACATCAGACGTACTGGAGGACCCGGTGCATCGCGTAAGGCCAACGGCAGTCATCATTCCGGCCAGGGGAATGGCCGCCCATTTGAGTAGGCTACTGGTCTTCATCGACATTACCGTGGCGCAGCGCGGGTAAGACAGGAGGGCGAGGTGCGACGTCTGGGAAGGGCGTGACCCTGGGGAGCACGGCGCCCCGCAGTCCCTGGTGGCGAGTAACGAGATAAACCACTGTGGTATCGGTGGCCTGACCGGACGGGCCAAGGTCGGGGTGCTGGAAGGTGGCAGCCACAAAGTCGCCCTGTAGTGTCTCGGGCACCAACGCGATAGGACGTGCGCTTTGATTGCTCAGGCGAACTGCGGTGACTCGCAGGTGCTGCAGTTGCCAGGCGGCAAGGGCGTGTGCCCTAACCGGTAGCCCCGGCAACAGGCTGTCCAGCGGCAGCTCTTTCTCCACCGCGGCGGGGCGAATGCCCTCGACTGGCTCAAGGGTGCGTAAGGGTGCATAGAGACGCTGGGCGGCATAGCGGGTCAGGGTCATCGCCAGGGCCGCGTCCGGAGCGCTCTGAGCAGTACCGGCTTCGGGCGTAGTCGACGCGGGCGACGACTCTTCGCCTGGCGCATCCAGAACGATTCGAATCGGCTCCGCTGGCGGTTGACCCGATTTGGCCGGCTCTGCGGCGATGTCGAGCAGGATGATCATGCCCGTCTGCACATCCTGTACCTGCAGCCGCGTGGGCGGAAGCATGGTGCTGGCGCGCAGGTACAGCGCGCCGCCGGTGCTTTGGATACGCAAGCGATCACTCAGAGCTGTAGGGACGCCAACGCGCACCTTGCGGTCAAGGAACACGACACGTTCCTGGCCTACCGTGAGCGGCACCGTGAGGGGCAGGCGCTGCCAGTGCAGGATCTGTGTGGCCTGACCGGATGCTGCCACACCGAGCCCAAGGAACAGCGCGGCGAGCAGGGATAGGGGCTGGCGAGTCATGTGGCGGCTCCTGGGGCTTGAGCAGGCGTCGGGTCCGGATGGCGGTCGATGCGTTGTGGCGGCTGGGCATAGCAGTCCAGCGCAAGGCCGAACGGGTTGTGCTCAGGGTCTTGATCCAGCCGTGCGACCTTGAGCTGGTAGCGCACCAGTGCCCGCTTGATCTGCTCGCTGCTGTAGTACTCATCCGCCGTCAGATCCAGCGTGACGATCCAGTCGCGAGCCGAGATCACCCTGACCCGACGCGCCGGGTCCTCGCCGTAGCCGCGTCCTGGGATCTCGTAGAGGCCCCGGACACGTAGCCGCAGCTCGCCGTTGGCGCGTCGACGCTGATAGTCCTGCTCGAGGAAGTCCTGGCAGGCGGGCGTGAGGTAGGCCGAGAGGGTTTTAAGGTTGCGCGGGTAATCCGCCTCGCCATCGCTGGGCCAGCGCTGCAGCTGCTGCCAGATGTAGAAGGCGAAGGCATAGACGTTTTCGGGAGGTACGTCCCACCAGCGTCGGGTGCTACCTGAACGCAGGTCGGGTGGGATATGGATGGTCAGATCGCGCGGCGCGCTCCACCAGCCAAGGCCCAGTAGCAGCGCCAGTAGGGCCAGGGCAGCGGCGGCCAGGCGAAGGGTGCGTATGTGCGCCTGCAGATGCACGATTTCGTGGCGAAAGCGACTCATGACCAGCGCTCCCCTTTACGCAGGACCGGCCGGGAACGTCGTGTGCTCCAGGTGCCTGAGCGCAGGATCAACGCCTGTCCGCCGACCCAGGTGGCCAGGAGGGGGAGGCGGGTTGCTACCTGCCATTGCAGGTGCCGATGCAGCCAGGTATCAGGTCGTCCGCGCTTGAGGGTCTGCAGCAATCCGCTGCTCAGGTAGAGCCCAACCGCGAGGGTGATGAGGATGCCCGTGGGCAGCACCGCCAGCTGCCCAACCACAACCGCAAGCGGCAGACTCAGCCCTAGCCCGATCAACGCAAACAGGGTGGAGGCAAACCAGAGCTCGTCCGCGGTCAGGCCTCGAACAACGGCCGGTTGGCGATTGAGTCGGTGGGGCAGGAACAGAACCTGGCCGTCTTCGGCGCGTACGGTCTCCATGGTGAGGGGCCGCTCCGCGCGTCAGAGCACACCGATGGCGGTGGTCAGCAGCCAGATCCCCACGACCAATAGCATGGCGCCTACGGCCACGGTAAGACCAAATTGCCCCCAGGTGGCGCGGCCAGTGTGGATCTCGGAGTAGCGGGTATAGGCGTGGTAGCACACGCCGATAAACATGGACGCCACAACCAGCAGGGCGACCAGCATGACGATGTCGTAGCCGTAGTTCTGCAGGGTCTGCAGGATGCCGGTGCCTTGCCCACGGGTGGGCGCTTCCATCTTGGGCAAGCCAGCGGCGTGGGCGCCTTCAATCAGCCCGATACCACTGACGGCCGTCAGGGATTGAGCAAGACGGCGAGGGCAGATGCGCAGCAGCGACGTAGACACGTTCAGGTCCTCCACAAGTCAGGAGAGCAGTAGAAAAATCAGGGCCAGGTACAGGAAGAAAAAACGCACCGCGACGCCCAGCAATTGGCGTTGGGTCATGCGGTGTTCGGCCCAGCTCACGAAGGCCGTACGCAGGGCCCAGACGCCCCAGAGCTGAAAGACGGCAAAGACCAGGCTCAGCACCACCGTGGAGACGGCAGCAGGGGTGAAGCCACCGCTGGCCTGAAAGGCTGCGCTCTGTGCGGCGGAGAGGGTCATGGCGAGGACGCCTCATGTGGATCGACCTCGCGGGCGTAGTCACCTGCCAGCGGCTGCAGATCCCTGGGCTGGGCCCGAGACGGCGTCAGGTAGTGTTCGATGCCCTGGCGGATGCGCCGCAGGTCTTGCTGCAGGCGGGCATCGTCGAAGTGGTAGCGGGTGCCTGCAGGGGCTGTGTGCGCAGCGGTCTGAACGGCCAGGTGTTCAGTGATCGTCAATTGCCGGATGACGGCAGCTAGCTGCTCACGTTCAGCGTCACCGTCGCCCGCCCATGCATGGGGGGCGCTTAGGGCAACCGAGAGCGGTGTGAGGAGGAGTGCCCACTGAAGTAGGGCGAGGCCTTTGCGCGTTGCCATCTTGCTCGCGTCCTGAGCGATTCGATGGCGCGAAGGTGCCGTTTACTGGAGCGTCACGCCGCAGAAAATCCGATTCAGCGCGTACCCGGTTTTTTGTAGACGGTGGCCTCACCGAGAAAGCGGAGCGCACGCCAGCCGGTTTGTTGGTTGCAACCGGTAACCGCGAACGTTAGATTTTGGCTGTCGTGGTCAATCCCGCGACCGGGCGTGAGAACCTGGAAGTTGTCCAAGGCGCGGTAGCGTCATAGTGCTTAGCCAGTATTTGCATGCTGCGCTAATGCTCCTCTATGGCGGGCCGTGTGAGGCAGGCTTTTGCCTGGCCGGTTCCCTTGGACGCCGGATTCTCACCCTTGCACGGTCCGCCTCCTATGCTCGTGAGAAGGCTGGTAGGCGGTTCCTTAACCTGTCCAAGGATTAAAAGGAAAATGCCTCGTCCTCCTTTCAAGCCCGGGCTCCGCCTGGCACATCCGACTACGTGTCTTACCTCTCGCATGGAGGTGCGCCATGACTAGTCGCACTAGCACCATAGTCCCTTTTCCAACGCCTCTGCTTCGGGCGCGCCAGCCAGACTTCGAGTCGGATACGCCGGATGCCGAAGCTGAGTTGCATGTTTCAGTGCTGAACGATCTGCTTGATCAGTTGGCGTCTGAGTCGGTAGAGAACGGAGAACTTCGTCAGCAACTGCTTGCGTCGATGATGCGCGAGTTGCTTAACGATGTTGTCGTGCTTTACCGCCAAGCCCTGACAGAAGCACGACGTTAACAACCCTCTTGAGCAATGACGCTGCACCTGTCAGATAAGGTAGAGCTGGCAGGTGCGCTACTGTCCTTGCCAAGAAGACAGGTTAATACGTGCTAGTGCTTTGGTAAAAAGCCGGCGGCCTGAAGTTGCTTCGCTCAGCGAAAGATCAACGACTGGTGAGCTGCGCCACCTGTGCGAGCACCGTCGCCGACCGCGATCGCCACGTTACCGGCAGCCACTGCCGCATCTCCGCAGGCAAACACGCCTGCCACACTGGTTTCCCGCATCTGATCTACTGTCAGGAAGTCGCCCAAGGGACCGCTTTCAACGGCAAGGCCCAACTGCTTGATCAGGGGGTTGTTCAGATGCGTGCGTGGTTGGACGAACAGTCCTGCAAGCGTAATCACACGACCACTGGCCAGTGTCACTTCCAACCGCTTCCCACCAATAGAAACAACCTGCTCTTGCTCGAGCGAAACGCCACGCTGTGCAAGCTTCTCGCTTTGCTCTGCATCGGGCTGGAAGGCGCCGTTGAGGAATAAGGTTGTTGCTCCCCAATCAGGCAGCATCAGGGCCTGATGGATAGCGAGTGGTGAGCTGGCCAGGACACCGATGTTTCCTTTGTCCAGCTCATACCCATGGCAGTAAGGGCAGTGGAAGACCTGTCGCCCCCAGCGCTCAGCCAAACCAGGAATATCTGGCAGCTCATCGGTGACGCCGGAAGCCAGAATCAGCCGACGGGCATTGAAGGTGAGGCCATCGCTTGTAGCGATAGAGATCACATCGGCCTGTTTCTCTGCTGCAACCGCAGACGCGTCATGCCAGGTGACGGATGGGTAGGCGAGTAGTTGCCGACGTGCTTGGTCAGCAATTGCATCTGGGCTGTTGCCGTCTTGCCCCAAGAACCCATGAGACGTGGCAGCGAATCGATTACGGCGTTGCGCAGCATCAATCACCAACACAGAACGGCGCGCCCTAGCCAGTTGCATGGCAGCGGACACACCGGCGTAGCTACCCCCCACAACGATCACATCGTAGATCATGGAATTTCCCTCTTGAATTTCAGGAAACAACATAAGTTACGTGATGAGCGAAAGTCTAGGTCTTGTAACTTTTCCTGTGTCGAGAGATGCTGGCCGGCTTGAATGAGGCTTTTGAGCTATGAGAAATGACACGCGCCTATCGCGGATGCTGCATACGCTGATTCACATGGCTCGCCATGAACAGCCTGCGACGTCTGACAGCTTGGCGCAGATGCTGAGTACTAATCCGGTGGTCGTGCGCAGGACGATGGCCCTGCTCAAGGAGCAGGGGTACGTTCGTTCTGAAAAGGGTCATCGGGGAGGGTGGATGCTGGCAAAGCCCCTTGCAGAGATCACACTGCTAGATATCCATCAGGCGCTCGGGTCGTCGTCGATTTTCGCCATAGGTTTGGCGACCGATCATCCTGAATGTCTGGTTGAGCGAGCCGTAAACAATGCGCTGACCGAGGCATTCGATGCCGCGCAGGCTTTGCTGCTGACGCGCCTGCGAAGTATCACGCTGCAGCAGCTAGCGGATGACTTCGAGCAGCATGCTGAGCTACTCGAGACGACCAGAGCGTAACGTCTTCATAAGATTCCGGCTGATCCCCAAAGCCCTGTCTGGAAGCAGCTTCTATCCTCAGGTGATGAAGTAAAAGGACCGCTCGTTGGGCGGCTTATCGTGCTTGGCTTGATGAGCGAACAGCTGGATAACTGCTAAGGGTTATATCTGGGCTCGCACGATCAAGAGACAGTGCAGCGTTCCACGTGAAACGTGTCTTAGCCTGGCTGGCGATAGATGTTCTAGACGTCTTGCCTGAATGGAATAGCCAAAGCTGTTCATCAGAGATGCTTCTTGAAAGTCCCAATGGCAATTGTGGCCATCAGGCCTGACAGGATCGCACTCACAATCGCAAAGCTGGCAATAGACAGGCTGATGGGCAGTACCAGGTACATGAACCCTGGCAGCAGTGTCAGTGGAACGAAGAGGGCCTTCGCGCGGTGATGGAGATAGCCCGATTCACGTTGCACGTTGAAGCGACGCACTTGCCGTCGGACCAAGCCGTCTACGGTACCGACGAGCACGCTCAGTATCAGCAGAGGCAGAGCCTGAAGCAGCAGTAGGCTTCGTATGCCAACGCTCAGCGCGCTGTGCCGGGCTACAGATAAAGCCTCTTTTAGCCCCGAACGTTCTTTTGCCCAAGGCAGGCTCGGCGTTCTGTGGCCAAGGAGGCTGGGTATGGCTTCGAGCCTGCCTTGTAACTCGATCCACGGGTTGGATAGCGCCATGAGCTGTACTGAGCGTTTGGTATTTAGCCACGTACGGGAAATCGACTGCCATCGATCCGGCCAAGGCGTGCGGGCGAGATCGCGTCGATCCTGCTCGTAAAGGATCTGCGCGTGCAGATCGCGGTTATCCGGCCAAACGAACAACATGCCGAAGCCTTCCAGCAAAAGCCGAAGGAGCAGCGCGGCGCACAGTAGGCCCAAGACCGTAAAGGGCAGTAGCAGAAGCTGGGTAAACCCTCCGTAACGACGCGGCCGGATGTCTACGGCATCATTCATGAGCAGATGCCTCAGTAGTCGAAGTCACCGGTGGCTCTGGGGCGGTCGGGAGTGGTGAGTCTGGTTCGCCAGATGGCTCAGCCGTCTTGGATCCGAACGGGCGCCGACGCATGGCAGCGGTCAGCGCGCGAAGATCAGCCGGTAAATCATCATCGGCGTCTGGTAGCGGCAAGGGCATGCGCACCTTCCAAAGCGCACCGCCCTCAAGCAGCGCAAAGCACTGCCCCTTGGGCAACGCGACGAGATGAGCAGGCTCGATGAGAGGCCGGCGGCTGCCCACGAGCTGATCTTGAGTGCTGGAGGTGAAGGCGCTGGCGGCCGCTGGATCAGAGGTATCGGTGACGCTACTGGATTGCGCGGGTGTATAGACGTCGACCTGGGGGAGCTGGCGGGTCAGCAGTTCGGCTGTGGCTGTTTCGCGTACCCTCAACATGAACAGGTTGTTGAAGTTGCCAATCACCTGACCAGCCTTGGCGCGATTACCTAGCCGTGCCTCGATATCCGACAGGGTCTGGGTATAGGCCGTCACCTGAACGCCAGCGCCGCCGCCCTTGTTGACCAGGGGAATAAACTCATCACCCATCAGTTCGTTGAACTCATCGGCGTGCAGATTGATGGTTGGCTTGGTGCCTGGCTTGCCGCCGGGTAATCCGCTGTCGACGCCGAACTTGTAGAGGTGTCCCGCCACCGAAACCAGATCCGCAAACATGGAATTGCCTACCGCTGCGGCGACCTCGGCATCGGATAGGGCATCCAAGCCCACATAAACAATGGCGCGTTGGCGAACGACTTGCATCCAGTCGAAGATTGGCCGCGGATCCTGCATGTCCTCGTAGTCCGGCGAGAGCAACTGGACGATCTTGCCGGTGGTGAGCTTCTCCAGCAGGGGCAGGAGCGAAGCCACAATCTTGTCGAAAAAGCTGCGCTCGTAGCGCACGGCGCTGCGCAGGCCATCGAGCACCGGATCGAAGTGATGCGTACTGGAAAGGTACTGCTCGAGGGCAACGACTCGGATCTCCCGCCCAATCATATGCCGCGGCAGATTACGGTTGTTCAGTCCCGCCTCAAGCTTGAGGATCGCCTCCCACGCCTCGGGCTCACGTGTGGCGAAGTAGTGTTCGGCGTACTGAATAAACAGCGCATCGATGTTGATGACATAGCGCTGGATCAACCGATAGTCAGGGCGCTGACCCAGCTCCACCAGCGCGCGCGCAATGATGTTGACGAAGCGCCAGGCAAACTCGCGAAAGGCGGCGCTATCGCCTTCACCGGAGAGTTGCCCGGCAAGACGAGTAGCCACCTCGGAGATACGACCAAAACGGCCGACGGCGTTGTACCGAGCCGAGCTGTCGGGCCAGCCCAGGTGGAACACCAAAAACTCCTGCTCACGGCCGGCACGTTTGGCTTCGGCGTACATCCGCTTGAGCAGATCTGCATCGCCTTTGGGATCGAACACGATCACCACTTCATGCTCGCCCTGCGCATTGCGACGGCGGATGTCCTGCGCGATGAAGAGCTCGGCCAGCCGCGTCTTGCCGACCCGCGTGGTACCCAGTACCAGCGTATGGCCCACACGCTCGTTCAAGGGTAGGCAGACGTCTTGCTCGTCAGGCTCAACGCCATGAAGGCGAGGCAGGCCGCCAATGGCGGCTTGAGTCAGGTGACCGCGCCGCGAAGGCTGTTTGAAAAGGTGTTGGATAAAGCGGTCATACCGACTTGGCTCGACATAGCGGCGGCACTGCGGCAAATAGGTCTCGAGCAAGCGTTGGGTATGCCGCGCCTCCCAACGAAACCCACGGCCGATGAACAGCGTGTGCGTGCTGACCGGTATCGCAGCGCTGGACAGGGTGTAGGCAGGCAGCCGCCGAAGATTGCGTCGGTAGCGCAGGATGCGATGAGCCTGATACAGCCGTGCGGCGGCGAGGCATAGGAATGCCGTTGTGGCGAACGAGGCCATTGGGGCCGAGAGCCCGAGCGTTTCGGGAATGAGTGCAACAAGGCCAGCCGCTAGCATGCAGGCGCCAACGCTGTACAACTCCACGGCGGGGCGAAGCCAGCGCTCATAGCCGGTCGGATGGGACATGGCCTGCGCTACCTGTCATCCGCCATTGGCACGAGCAGCACAGGGTAGTGGTGCAGCCCAAGGCGTTGGGCGAGGTCATCCCCCGACGTTGGAATGAGGGTGAGGTCGGGGTCCAGGCGCCGAAGTTTTGCCAAGGCCGCGGCAGTGTCGATATTTACCACCAGGCCAATAGCCTGCTGGTCCTTCAGCTGCCGCCGCTGCTGGCTCAGCCAATGACGTGAGTACTCATCATCACCGATGAGAAATAGGGGGCTAAGCCCAGGTGCTTGGAGCGCTCGTGTCGAAGCTTCGCCAGGAAGCAGTCTTTGTGACCGCACCGGTAGCATTGCGGCCTCAGCCTCATAAGCATCGGCAGGAAATGGGGTCACAGTAGACGTACGTGGTGGAGCTGTCCGCTTGAACGGCTCGAAGTACGGCTGGGTGGAAACACCTCCCTCGTGACCCACCACGATGAGTGGGTCCGCCATTGCCTGCAGGGATAGCCATCCCGTACCGAGTACGAACAGTGAGCGTCTTCCGAACCCAGGTCTCACGGCAGCTCTCCCACCTGCAGTCCACTGGCTACCTGACCCTGTAGGCGATCCAGATGCGCCTGGACGAGGCGCTGATAGCGTGCGGCAAGGGCGCCGCCGGCCGGGCGGTGGTAGCGGCCAATGGCGGCTGGCCAATCAGGCGCAGCTGCGCGCTGCTCGACGAGGATTGCAGCGGCAATCGCAAGGTTTTGATAGGGGTCTAGCAAGTCACACGGATGGGTGACGCGATGGCGGTGGTAACCCAGGTTGATCTGGCCGAGACCCACGTCGATTTTGCGGTCTGGGGCAGTGTCCATGGCCTGCAGCAGGCCAGTGCATGCCGTATGGCGATTGGCAAAGCGCTTGGCCTCGCCAGCTACGTTCAGGGTCCAGGGCCACGGTACTGATCGTCCTTGCCAGCGGCGGCCGCTTTCCTGCAGTGCTATGGCGTACAGAATCAGAGAGGGCACGCCGGCTTGCTGGGCCGCAAGCTGATAAGCCGGAGGCGGCAGTTGAGGTTGCGCCCAGGTGGCGACGCTGACCAAAGCCGACAACAAAAAAGCCAGGCCAGCGACTGGTCGACGGCGCCTTGTTGGCGTGGCTACTGTCGCTGCCATTGTCCATTCACCCGCTGTGCGACGACGGGCAATTCGCCGGCAAGACCTAGCGACTGAAAGCGGCCATTGTCATGGTTGAGGGTGATGGTCCGCTGCCGAACCCGTGTGGGATCCAGGCGCGCCTGACGCGCCCAACGCCGGAGTCGTGCGTCATCGCCTTTACTATCCACCAGGTACAGGTCGAAGGCCCGACCCTGTGCCTGCAACTGCCGGACACGGTCAAGACAGGGCGTGCAGTCCGCTTTGACGAACACGGAAAGGCGCGCCTCGTCTGCCACGTTGGCGTCCTTGAGCGTGACCCGCTGCAAGTCAGGTGCAAGGCGCTGCCAGGCAGCGTCGTAGGCGCGCTGATAGGTCAGCAGTTTCTCGACGCGTCGGGCCTCGGCTCTGACCTGCAACTCCGCATAGCGCGCACGCTCTTCGTCACTGCGTGCCTCGATACCTAGGGCGGTCAATGGGTCCAAGTTCGGCGCGTAGATACCTAGCGGACCCTGCATCAGCTCGCGATAGCGGACCCAGTCACTGGCCTGCAGACCCCAGGCCCGAGCCTGTGCTTCCTCGTTCAGCACGAGTCGGCTGTGTTGGGTATCGCTCCAACGCGTCTGGTCGTGGGAGGCGGGCGCAGGAGATGCCTGAACAGCCTGAATAGAGCCAAGGATCAGACTGAGCAACGCGGTAGCAGGTAACCGTTGTGTCATCGCGTGTCTCCTCCAGGCAGCGGCAGACGCCGCACCAGGCCATCCACCCGAAATGTCGCGGTGTCCTGGGTCAAGCCGGTGAGCTGCCATTGGCCCAAGGACTCGCCCACGCGGAGCAGCGTGACGGCGTTGAGCCCTTGCTGATGAGCAGGTAGCAGGGAAAGAAAGGTGTGACCGCCACGTTGCTCTGCACCGAGTAGCTGAAAGGGCGGTTTGGACGTCTTGACCTTTGGCGCAGGTCGTGCCGGTGTTTGGCGCTTCTCGCGAAACGCCGTTGCTTGGTGCATCAGGGCGTACAACTGAGCCTCAAGTCGGTCAGTGCGTTGTTGCAAAGTCAGCATGTCTGCAGCTTGGGCATGCTTTTCCTGCTGCTGAACAACGGCGGCCAATCTGGCTTCAAGGTCCTCGCGTACCGCGCTTAGCTCGGTCGGGCTGACCAGGCGCTCTGGCGTTGGCAGGGCATCCAGTCGGGCGCTGAGGGTGACCATGTCCGCCTGCAGCGCCTGAAGGCCCGGCTGGTCATCGTGTTGCGCTAGCTGCTGACGCAGACGCGATTGGCCCCTGTGGTCATGCACGATCAGGATGCTGAGCGCGAGTAACCAGGCAGCGCCGCCCAGGCGTTGTAGACGATCAGCACGCATGGCCAGAAAAGACGCTCGTACCCTCACGATGGCCGGCCCTCGGTTGGATGGGTGGGCGCAGGTGCAAAGCACACACGCCGAGCGAGCGAATCAACCTGTAGCGTCCAGGCGGGACCTGCCAGAGTCTGCAGGGCGTCACGCAGCGGCAGCGGACCCAACTGCAGGTGTGCGGCCGGCAAGGGCAGCGCATAGAGCTGAGTCGCCTCTTGCGTCTCGCACAGTGAAAAGCCGGAGCGGATCAGCACGTAGCGCAGGGCTTCGCCCACAGTACGGTCGGCCCCAGCGGGGATGGAAACGTCCACAATCTGGCGCATCAGGTTGCGTTGAGCGAGTTCAGGTCCTTGCTCGACCAAGGTGTAGCGTGCCTGGCGGACAACCAAAAGCTCCTGTTCCGGCACGGGTGCGGGCGAGCGCACTAAAGGGATGTCGGACAGCGCGGTTGCTGTGTCGGTCGGCAGTGAGGTACAGCCTTGGAGCAGTAAGCCCAGGACGGCCCCTGTGCAGGCAGGGATAAGGCAAGCGGTGGCGTAGGGTGCGCGCATGGAAGACTCCCGAGAAGGCGAGTCCCTACTTTCCAATGCAGGGCCGTCTTGAAGCTGCAATTAAGGCGTACTGGGGCTTTACCCGTTTTCGCTAGGCGTTAGCTGAGCAGGTTGGTTGCGTGCCACGCGATAGCTATCCCCTGGGGATAGCTATGACCAGGTCGTACGGTAATTCTTGCGACGTTCCAGCAGGTACGTGTGGCTGCTGTATCGATCCACACAATTTGTCCGCATGCCCTCAGATCGACGGCATGAACGATCTGCGGCTCCATGGATTTCATGGGTAGCTCGAGCCAGAATGTTCGATCTGCGTGCAATGTCGAGAGGCATCTCTGCTTGCAGAAAAAAGATCTCTGCTGCGTTTCTAGGACCCACGGTAATGCCTCTAAGCTGGCCTAAGGGCTTTTAGCATCGAATTCAAGCGGTGTTTGAGAAGGGAGTGAAGAATGCGTGTACTGACCTTTAGCCAGGCTCGCGCCGACCTTGAGCAGACGATGGACGAGGTTTGCCGAAACCACGAGCCTGCTGTAATCACGCGTCAGCGTGGCGAACCTGTTGTGATGATTTCTTTGGATGATTACAACGGTATGCGCGAAACCATATACCTCCTGGGATCGTCGGCTAACGCCAAGCGCCTTCGCGCCTCCATTGATCAGCTTCGGGCCAGCAAAGCCATCTCATAGGAGTGACCATCAATGAGCCATATGGCGATGCGATGTCACAAAGAAGGCTCACAACAGTGTCTGAATCTCTTTACGTAGGATGGCCTGAAGGACGACGCCGAGGTGACCAGCGTTGTCTCAGATGAGCCTTACCCGCACTATCCCCTGGGGATAGATACTTCCGGCGCCTGCTCCGGACTGAGCAGCATTGTCTCAGGCTATCCCAGGGGGATAGCTTTCAGGAGTGAACGCGGCGGTGCTGAACAATGTTGCGCCCCGGTAAACCTGCCCTATCTATCCCCTGGGGATAGCTTCTCTGGAAGCGTACCGCCGTGCTGAGAGCGTTTCCAAATGATCCTGCCACGAGCTATCCCCTGGGGATAGCGTCCCGCGGAGGGAGACGCAGCGCTGATCGTAGTTGATCCAAGTGAGCCCGACCTACCTCAGGATTTCGCGACGTCTGGCACGCACGCGCCGGTGGCGATTTGGCAGGAATGATCGGTGTCGGCTCAGGCGGCAGTGGTGGTGGGGCAGGCGTAGATGCTGCCGCGCGATTGAATTCGCCACGCAGGGCTTTCTGGATGATGCCGAACAGATAGCCTGCGGGATTGCGAACCGCAGAGCGCTCGCAGCGGGCCGCCCATTCATCGAGAATCGCCTGTCGCTGTGCGGGCTCCACGGGCTTGAGGGCCGCTAGGGCGCCGGACTGTTGCTCGCGGTCAAGGGTGAGAAAGCGTGGGGGTAGTACGAGGTCGTTAGACTCAGTCATCTTCGTACGTACTAATTCTTTATCTACTTTACGTACAGTACAGTCTGCCTTCGGATTCCGAAGGGTGTCGTTAGAATCAGGGATTGCACCTGCTTCGGAATCCGAAGACGGTGCGGGCGTACTGTCTTCGGATTTCGGGATTTCAGGGTCCGTTACCGCCAGCACGCCTTTGTCCGCCCAGCCCTGCTGAGCGAGACGTTGAGCAATGATCTGCAGGCGAGAGGGAAGGCTCCGCTGGTTGACCTGCGGATCTTCAGTCACCTCCCTTAGCACCTGTCGCGCGACCACCTGTACTGTCTTCGCCGCGTGGCTCAGTGCTTGGCTCACCAGCTTCAGATAGTCCGGATCCAGCTGGATTGCTTCGAACGGCGTGAGGGGCTCATCGTGCAGGACATAGAGGTTGCCCTGGATACGGCCGGTGTGAGGATCACGTTGTCGCCGGACAAGACTCAGCCACCGCGTCAGTCGGAGGAGGGCCAGGGCGCGGGCCACGGTTTCGTTGGACGCTTGTGTGGCGCAAGGCATGACCGCCAAGTACGGACGGAGCCGCTCGTAGGTCGGAAAGGCTGTCAGGCCGCTGCGATCCAGCAGCACGTGCAAAACCTGCCAGGCGTTGCGCTCTAGCGGCGTCAGGCGCCGATCAAGCAGGAGCCCGCGCGGTAGGCTGTCGTGGCGGTTACCGCTGTAGAGGAAACCATCCTGGGGCGTGCCGTCCGCCTTTGGGGATGGTTTGAGGGTGCGCAGGACGTCATTGAAGACAGCTGTCAGGGGCGCGGGAGTCGCGCGCCGCAACGCCTCGTGGGCCATGCCTACGCTCCCTATTGACCGGTCCAGCGACGAACCGACGACCAGAGAACGGCCAGCGGTACTTCATGCGCCTCGGCAAGCTCCATGGCCAGCTCAAGCATGGCGGTCTCGTCGTCGGTTGATAGCCCTCGCTGCGCTACCTCGGTTTTCCATTGCCGCCAGAGTGCGGCGTCCTGCGCATCGTCCAGCGCGGGATAACGGCCTTTGCGCTTGGGTAAGCCCAGCACCTTGCGGCGTAAGGCAACCTCTTGGTGGGTGAGCCCGAAGCGATGACTGACCATCTCGCTGCTACTGCCCAGGCGCAGCATGCGGTCAATCTGCGCGATTTCCTGACTCACATCGGCAGATTGTCCAAGCAGACGTTTGATCACGTCGCGATTGATCAACACCGTGCACCATGAGACTGGCGCGTTTACCAGAAGGCTGACCAGGTCTGGCTGCTTCAGGGCGGCCAGTTCCTCCTCGTCAAATCCCATCGCTTGGCAGCGGCGCAGCTCGCCATGATGTAAGTGGTGCAGGGCTTGGGTCAGGACGGCTTGGTTCAGAGGGTGGCTGGTCGGCATGACAGAGGTTCTCGGAACAGTGCACAGGATTAAGAGAAAGAACCGGCCTCTAGGCGGTTGAGGCGACGGGTGTGGCGGATGAGCCGGAATAGCAGTGAGAGCGAAGGTCCACTTAGTGGGGCGATCTCGCCCGCCTGACCCTGCAAGAGCGCGCCGAGTCCATCGGCAAGGGCTGCGCGGTCGACCAGGGGTAGCGTCTGAGCGGTGCCGTTGAGCGCGTGCAGCAGGAGCAACACGGTACGCGCGGTGGGCTGCAGGGCATGAGCATCGCTCGGCCACGTACAGGAGAAGCCCAGGTGACTGGTATGGACGTTCACGTAGGGCTCGACACCCGCGTCTCGAGCCAGCTGCTGCGCAAGATGTGCAATCTGCTCCCGCAGTTGCTCAGGTTGGATACGCACAGATTCATGGGGTGTCGCGTGGTCGCTGGATTTATCCCTGCCCAGAGAAGATTGAGCCATGTGGGACTTGTTTCCCGGCTGCGCGAAGGGCTCATCGGTATGGCGGGCAATCAACTGTTGAATGGCCATGAGCCGTGGAGTAGTACCCGAACCGGTCTCATTGGGTGTGTGCCCCGGTGCGTGCGAACCGAGCGGTGGCGTTTGCGAGAGCGCACGTTGGCGCGTTTCCTGATGATTGATGTCCAGTGCCAGCGCCTCGTAATGCATCCCGAGCGCTGCGGCCATTTGTGCGATCAGCTCGTCCTGTACGCGTCGTGGGCAAAAGTGCTCGCCCGCAGAATCAAATTGCGCCAATACGTGTTGGAACAATTCGGCAAAGGTGTGGCGCCCGCGGTAGTTTGCCAGACGCTGCCAGGTGCGTTCGCACGCCCGTCTTAGAATCGCAAGGCGTTCCACTTGATGCCGTCCAAGGCCGGCGTACAGCACGGTGGGTATGGCAGGGAGCAGATAGCGCAACGCTTCCTGCATGCGACTGATGTGGGATTGGCGAACGGGATAGCCATCCGCGTTGAGGCGCCGTGCCAGTTCGGATTGGGAGAGGGTGCGTCCGGCTTCTTGCTCGTACAGCGCTTGCGCCCGTTGGATGGCCTTGGCGCGTTCGATAAAGGTGAGGCCGCCACGGAGTTCAT
This sequence comes from Pseudomonas sp. SHLD1, assembly GCF_028640935.1. NCBI lineage: Bacteria > Pseudomonadati > Pseudomonadota > Gammaproteobacteria > Pseudomonadales > Pseudomonadaceae > Pseudomonas > Pseudomonas sp. SHLD1. Next base: position 348,505 of record NZ_JAQZAD010000006.1, on the reverse strand, counting down.
TTTCGGCTAGGTGGCCCGTCAGTGCCTCCAGCTCGCCACGCTCGGTCCACGGACGATACCGGCAAGTCAGCCGGGAAAAGCGCTCTTCGCCAGTTTCGGCATAGAGCTCGCGCAGGATCGACAGGCGCGTATTACCCCCGCTGTAGATGATGTAGTGAGACTCGCCAGTACGCCGCGTGATGACAGGTACGCTGTCCAGACCACGCTCGCGGATCGAAGCCTTGATCTCGTCATAGGCAGGATTTCTAAGAGTACGGGGGTTGTGATCAAAGGGGCGCAGCTCGTCGAGGGTGACAATCCGTAGCGACTCGCAAGCCGTTCCTGCTTCGTACGTTTCGGGCTCCAGGCGCGAATCTTCTACCGGGCTATCTTGGTGAGCCTTGGCAGGAACGCCCTGTCGGGAGGCATGGGATTCGGCATCGCCGGAAACTGTTCGGGCCAGCGGGTCAAGCGAGTCAGGTTTGATCGGCTCGTCAGAGCCGGTGGCTTCATGAGGATACGTGTGCATGGCAGACGTAAGGTCAATTGAGTAGGGGTGAATAGGTCCGGTCTCCGTTGCTCCTGCAAACGGTGCCACCGTCGATGGAAACGCCCTCATAGCGCACGACCAAGAGGAGATACCAGGATTAAAGCGCTTCTGACGCTCTCCCTAAACCGACTGCTCGATATGCAGTCGTGCCGCTGCCCGGGCGAAATGACGTTCTTTTGCCGCGGCAATGAAACAGCGTAAGTGGCGCAGTTCCACAGCCTTTCCTTCAGTCAGTGTTTAGAGTCGAGATAGGTGTGATTGGATGCCGTGCCTTTCTGGCGTAGTAGGAGCAGTTGGGCAAAGGCGCCAAGTGCGGCTACGCCGGCAGCGTAGAGCGTCAGATTACCGACCGGTTGTTCGAGCAGTAGAACGAACCCGCCTGCAGCCGCACCAAGAGCGCTCCCCAAGTACAAGGCCGATTCATTCAAGGCCACGGCAAGGTTGCCATCACCATGGTGTTGGCGCGCCTGGATCAGCTCGTTGTTCTGCGGTACCTGCAGGGCCCAGCCGACCGCGCCCCAAGCGGCAATGGGTAGCATGACAAGCCACTGATTCCACTGTGCGGTTTGAGGAAGAAAAAGCAGAGACAGTGCCAGAACGACCATGATCCCTAGGGTCAGCACCGCACCACGAACGCGATCAACCAGGGGGCCAATTAAGAAACTTCCTAGTACACCGCCGATACCCCATACCCAGAGGTAGGGCGTGACAGAGTGGATACCACCGTAGGCAGGGTCGGACAGCAGAGGGGCGATGAAGGTATACATGCCGAGGCTGGATACGGCCGCTAGCAACGACACGAGCAAAATGGTCAGGACTCGGCCATCGCTGAGCATGGCGAGTTTTTGGCCAAGGGAGCTGGCGGTCGCCTTGGGTAGCGCTGGCAGACGCAGGTAAAGGCCCGCCCAGCTCACAGCGCCCAGGAGCGTGATCAACCATAGAGCTGCTTGCCAGCCCCATTGGTCAGCCAATAGCAAACTCAGCGGTACACCAAGGACCACACCGCTGGCCATGCCGCCCAAAATTACGGCGATACCTTTGCCGCGGCGCTCCGGAGTAGAGAGCGATGCGGCGGCAGCAATGCCCATGGCGAGGTAGACACCGGCACCAATACCGGCGATTGCGCGGCAAACTACAAGCGTCAGAAAGCTATCAGAAAGGGCGCTTCCTGCGTTCGCAAGTACGAAGACCAGTAGGGCGAGTAACAGTCCAGCACGTTGCCGGTTGGGCGGCACAAGGGCGACGAACACAGGCGAGCCGATGCCATAAGCAAGGGTAAAGGCGGTAACCAGTTGGGCCGCCATGGCTACTGACACTGAGAGGGAGCTTTGGATGAGCGGGATGAGCCCTGCTGTCACATAGGAGGCCATCCCAAGGGCGAAAGCGCCCAAGGCGATGAGATAGGTAGGTGAAGTACGATTTGAAGGCATGACAAAGTCCTCACGGAGGTGAGTCGGTAAATAGGAAGTGAAGGGGCGACGCGGCGGTCGTCCAGGTAACTAGAAAAGCTCGACGCTGACGTCGTACTCGCGCAACCAAGTATCAAGCCCGACCGCGAGTTCCATACCCATGCGCTCATACATAGGCGAGTGGGCGCCAAGGAGCCTTTCTAACGCTGCTTCTACACGGGTGAAGTCGAGGAAGGGGCGGACGGGCGCATTCGAGTCATCTCGGATAGCGGCTAGGGCTTTGCGTAGCCCCTGCTCGTAAGCGAGATCTTGCGTCGGCCAAGCTTTGCTCTAATTGTCCGTACAACGCATGAGAGCCCCCAATGTTGCGCGAACCTCCCGAACCTGCACCGTAGGTGTCCAAGGCCTCGTGCATAGCGTTACGTACCTCGGAATGCTGGGACATTCCGAGGTAGTCATTGCTGCACCACATTACGACCGCTGATTGCGAGTTGTCGGCCAAGCGAGCCAAAGGGTAACGACCACATAAGCGGTCCAAGGTCGTAAAGGTGCGGTACTGGTTAGCTTGTTTCAGGGCTTCCAGCTTCTGATGCAAGAGCGTGTTGTACATCGGTGTGACTCCTAGGCAGTAATAGCAAGCGCGTCTTTTTCTCCTCGCGCGGCAGCCCTGACGTGAGGCACTCGGCTTCAGGACGCGCTATTCTTCGCACCCTTTTGAGCCTGTTACAATTTGGTTGCTTATACTGTTACTAGGAGTAATGGCATGTCGGCGGGGCGGTCTTTCGAACGTTCTCGGATTGAGCTTGCAGAGTTTCTAAGAAGTCGCCGGGAGCGGCTGACGCCTGAAGAGGTTGGGTTGCCGTCCGGTGGGCGACGACGGACACCTGGGTTACGGCGTGAAGAGGTAGCGACGCTGGCACGAGTGGGTCTCAGTTGGTACACCTGGCTCGAACAAGGCCGAGAAATCAGCGTTTCCTCGACTTTTCTGGACAATCTATCCCGTGCACTCAAGCTCGATGCCACGGAGCGTCGTCATCTCTATCTACTCGCCCAACAGCGGCCACCGTGTGAGCCCGGCAGGACGTGGTGCGTAGTTCCGCCCCTGATTATTCGGTTGATAGAGGATTTGGATGCCCGCCCGTCCTACGTTTTGAACCTGCGCTGGGATGTGTTGGCTTGGAATGACGCGGCCGACCGACTGTTTGGCTTTTCGGAGCAGATCCCTGAGCGACGTAATTTGCTTTGGATGCTGTTTACGTCCAAGCGGCTACGCCAGCTTCTCGACCCATGGGAGGGCCAAGCAGTCCAGATCTTTTCGAGCTTCCGGCGCGATTTTGTTCAGGGAACCCAGGACGCAGAGATCGTGGGACTGGTAAAGGACCTGGAGCGGGTAGCCCCAGAATTTTGTGACTGGTGGAATCGGCAGGACATCCATGGGCCCTGCCAAGGAATTCGATACTTCCGACTCGATGGAATAGGCCAGATGGTGTTTGAGCACACGACGCTTACAGTAGATGTGGACCGACATCTACGGCTGGTTTACTACGCTCCACAGCTGGATGGAGCACAGAACGCGACGTTCGAGCGCTGGCTTAAGGAAGGGGAGAAAGAAGCTCATGTCACGAAGCCAAGTGACCTGGCTGAGGAGTATTCATGACCAGGTCGCGTCTCGACTACAGATTTGCAGCCTACGCTGATGAACAAGCGGTGGTAACGGCCTTAGAGAAATCTTTCGCCAAAGCCCATAGGCTTTTCTAGCCGTCACAACCTCATGGACAGCTGAGCGCCACACGAGCGACGCTCAGCTGTCTCCTCCCCTAGGGGTGACGAGCCTCTGATAGCGCTCTGCGATAGAGCGTCACCATTTCATCGAGTAAATCTCGAGCCATATAGGCCGAAATTCGCTGACGTAGGTCTGTTGGGCTATCCGCGTTGCCCTGATCGTTGGCTAGGCGATCCAACAGGTCGCTGAGAATTGAAGCCCGTATATCCGCATCTGCCTCTGGCGACTCCCGGGTGAACTCAGGTTGTCGCAACGAGGCTGGGCTGACGGGGAAGGGAAGGACTGCACCTTTCGTCTCAGCCATTGTTCACCTCTATCATGGAGGTACAACGCAACGAGGTAAGGCAGGGGCGGGGCGCGAGCTTAAAAGGAAGACGATGCATGTTCATGCTGCTCCTTGGTTCGGTTAAGGAGCCGCCACCACCGTTGCTACGCGGTATGGAGGCGGACCGTACGGGGGTAGCAAACCGGGAACCAAGGGAACCGGCCAGGCCGAAGCCTGCCCCGCACGGCCCGCCATAGGATGCGCACAACCAGATGCTGAGCATTGGCTGTGGGCTATGACGCTGCCGCGCCTTGGTTTGTCAGGTTGCTACACCCGGCCATGGGATTGACCATGGCTACCGAAATTTAACGCTCTGAGGCTGCTACTGCAACTGGGACTCAGCAGTCCTCAAAGGTGGCGCAGATGCCCTTTTCAGAATGGTCAGCGTATCGAGCGCAAGCGAACGGTACGCGCTCGGCATTAGAAAGCGACGCCGATAGGCGTGACGCTCACATACCAATTCGGCCGCTAGCGCTGACGCAATCTATACTCCTCACTGCTCTTCATCGCAGCGATAGCGTTATCCAACGTGGCGTTTCCATCGGTGATCTGCTGTACCCAATAATTCATGCCGCTACCATCCGGCTCTCTGCCCAGATAGGTACGGTAGGCCTGGACCACGCCGTCCCGTGCCACACTCATGGCTTCGTCGCTATGCAAAATAGCGGACTTCACCTGATCACGCGTCATCGTGCCGGAGTTAAGCAGTCCGGCCCAGTAGGCCAGTCCGGCTTGATCGGCTATGCGGCCCATGTAGCTGTTATAGAGCTGCCAGACATAACTGCGGTTTTGGTATTCGCCACTATTGAAAAACGAGTTGATGACGGATGCCAGCGACATGGTCCCGCTGTCCAGCAGGCCGGTCCAATAGCTTAGGCCAGCGGGTTCCGCCTCTCTTCCTAGGTAGTCGATATAGAGCTGCTTCACCGTGCCGGCGTAAGCACTGTTCGCGTTTGGTTTGGCGATCGCGCCCTGGGTTATTTGAACAGGCCCGATGCCCGTGCAACTGGTGTCATCGAGGTAGTTCTTAAGGGTTGGCCACTGCGGTCGTTCTACCCCGTTTACTGGTTCTACCGATAGGTTGTAGTTGGCCCAGCCAGGACCCGCCGCCCAGTAAGTTGCCGGCATGCAGTTTTGCTTCAGATAGGCCAACATGTTGCCCATGATGACGTTCCAGCGACCATCTGAGTCCGGTACGCCAAACTCACCGATCATGCCTCGCTTACCATTCTTCTTGAGCCATTCGACGAATGGCTTGACCCGCTCCACGCCAAAATTATCTCCGTAGGCCGCGGCGCTTGTGTTGGTGTAGTTGCCCCCGCCGCCTACACCGTCGAAGTACACGTGGGCCTGATAAATCAGGTTGTTTGCCGGGTCTTTGAGCCCCAGCAACGTATCGTTCCATTGTGGCCAGCGAGTGGCCTCGGCCCAGCCGTTGCCCTCGATCATGATGGGGCGAACCGAATCGATGGATCGAACGCCGTCGATACCGTACTGCGCCGCAGTGGCCCATTGAGCCACCGCATCATGGGGCTCGTTCATGATGTCGTAGGCGTACAGCGACGACTGGGTGCTCCAGCGTTGAGCGATGCGAACGAGCACATCCTTGTAGTGCATATAGGACACGTTGCCTGTGCCTATCACTACACCGCGATAGCGCATGTAGTTATGCAGGTCCAGGATGATCTTGATGTCGTACTTTTGCGCGTAGTTGAAGGTGCGATCGATCAGAGCCGCATAGGTAGGGTCCAGTGGGCCGCCAAGCACGGGTTGTAGCCGTTCCCAGAGAATGGGGAAGCGAATCAGCTTAACCCCTCGGCCGCTCCACTGACTGAAATAGCTTTCTGTAGGAAAAATGTAGTGGGTGCCGTTCACCCCGGGCAGGATCTGCGAGGCAAACCCGGCTCCCGATAGGTTCAGTCCCAGCAGGCTGACCCGCTCCGCCCGTGCAGGGCCGGCCATGAAGGCTGACAGCATGGCTAAGATCAGGGCTGTCCTGAGCCGGAAGATGTTCGAGCAGAAGAAAGAAGATGCCATGAGAGATCGCCCGGGTATCGTCTCGGCGGTACGCGGATTGCCGAGCCGGTTGGCAGTGGAGATAGCATTCCCCTGCGGAGCCGTACCGCGTGACCAGGCATCCCCGGGGAGCCTAGGCGTATCTGACGTTGGATCGAACTTCTTTAATCCGAGGCGATGAGCGGTTACTGCCGGCACGAGGAGGGGGGCGAGGCGGGAGGTCGAAAACGCTGGGCTGGGACGACGCAGAAAAAAGCTACTTAAGCTGAAACCCTTCGCAAAACGCGATAGTCAGAGGTCGCTGGATTTTGAAACCGTGGTGTTTGGGCCCCTTGGCCCTAGCGCTGGGTTAACATACGGCGCGCTAAAACTCCTACCGGGCCAAACGGTTTCATGGCACTGCGCCACCTTTTTGTAGGTCCGCGTTGGATTCTCTGTACCAATGGACACCTGTTGCCGCGACCAGCACAGCAGACCTCTGGCTCAGAGAAGGTAGGGAGCAGCGGCTCACGAGAGTCCTGCCGACACGTTATGCCGTAGTGTGATCGGCGCTGCGCTCTGTAATTCGAAGGGAAGACCATGCTATCGATGTTGTTGAGCCTGTGGAGATACCGGGGATTCGTTCTCTCCTCCATTCGCAACGAGTTCTCGACACGCTTCGCCCGTAGTCGCCTAGGTGGGCTGTGGATGATCATCAATCCGCTGGCTCAGGTTGCCATCTATGCACTGATCCTTTCCAACGTCTTGGCAACCAAACTGCCTGGGATCAACAACAGCTACGCCTATGCGCTCTACCTGATGGCCGGCATGTTGGGTTGGAGTCTTTTCTCTGAAGTCATCAACCGCTGCCTGACCCTGTTTGTCGATCAGGGCAACCTGTTGAAGAAGATGAGTTTTCCTCGGATCACCCTGCCTGTGATCGTGATGGGATCAAGCCTGCTCAACTACGTACTGCTCTTCGGTGCTTTGCTGGTGGTGTTCGCCTTTTTCGGCAAATTTCCTGATCTGCTCATGTTGTGGCTCATACCACTGACCCTTGCCATCTTGGCGCTTGCTGTCGGAATCGGTCTGATTCTTGGCGTGCTCAACGTGTTCGTTCGTGATGTCGGCCAGGTCGTGCCCATAGTGCTCCAGGTGTGGTTCTGGTTCACCCCAATCGTCTATCCCGCCAACATCATTCCTGAGTACCTCAAGGGCTTTATGGGTAACAATCCCTTGTTTCCTATCATCACGGGTTATCATGACGTATTGGTTTACGCGCGCGCGCCCGATCTGCTGCAGATCTATCCCTCCTGCTTGATCGCTTGCGGCCTCCTCCTGCTTGGCCTACTCATGTTCCGCCGCGCGGCGCCGGAAATGGCGGATGTACTATGAGCTTGCTCAGTGTTTCCGGCCTCGGGAAATCCTATCGTTCCTATCGTTCTGAGTGGCTCCGCTTCGCGCGCTGGCTCTACCTTCCGGTCAAGCCCAGTGCTGAAAACTGGATCATTCGGCACATCAATTTCTCGATAGAGCCTGGTGAGGCTATCGGCATCGTTGGGCAGAATGGTGCTGGCAAATCCACGCTGCTCAAGATGATCACCGGCACGCTCCAACCTAGCGAGGGTACCGTGACGTGTCGCGGGCGAATTGCCGCCATCCTCGAACTGGGTATGGGCTTCAACCCTGAGCTGACCGGGAGGCAGAACGCCTATCACGCGGCCGGCCTGATGGGATTCAGCAAGGAGCAGATTGATTCAGTTATCGATTGGATTGATAGCTTTGCTGAAATTGGATCCTATTTCGATGCGCCCGTCCGTACCTATTCGAGCGGTATGCAGATGCGAGTGGCCTTTGCCGTGGCCACCGCCTTTCGGCCGGAAATCCTCATCATCGACGAGGCCTTGTCAGTCGGCGACGGCTATTTCCAGCACAAGAGTTTCGACCGCATCCGCGAATTCCAGCAACAGGGCACCACACTGCTGATTGTCTCTCACGATCGTAGTGCGATTCAGGCCCTGTGCAGCCGTGCCGTGTTGCTCGACAAGGGGACCATCATCAAGGATGGGAATCCTGAAGAAGTAATGGATTTCTATAACGCGCTGATTGCCGAAAAGGAAGGTACCAGCGTCACCGTGCAACACCTCGACAATGGCCGGGTACAGACGCGCTCTGGCAGTGGCGAGGCCAGCATCCTTGCAGTCGATGTCTTCAATTCCGCCGAGCAGCCGGCGGAATTCATCCGGGTAGGCGAAATCGCTTCATTGCGCATTAAGGTGGCGGTCTCGGTGGCTCTCCCCGAGTTGGTGGTGGGCTACATGATCAAGGATCGTCTCGGGCAATCCGTCTATGGCACCAATACCCATCACTTGGGATGCAAACTTGAGGCGCTCGAAGCGGATACGGAGATCGAGTATCGCTTCAACTTTGCAATGAACCTTGGGGTTGGCTCCTATTCGGTTGCCGTTGCCCTCCATACGGCCGATACCCATCTGGCGCAAAACTACGAGTGGCGCGACTTGGCCGCGGTGTTCAACGTCGTGAACATGGACCGCGAGGAATTTGTCGGGCTGACCTGGATGCCACCTGAAGTGGAGCTCGTGCGATGAGCGGAAATTTTTACCGTGCTTTCGAAGATCGACATCGCGGCTCCCGTGCGCTGATCAAGCAACGCCTTCGCGTATATGAACCCTTCCTGCAGGCGTTGAAGGAAGCCGATGAAGCCTGTCCGGCACTCGATATCGGATGTGGTCGTGGCGAGTGGCTTGAACTGCTGATCGAGCAAGGCTTCCAGGCCCAGGGAGTCGACCTCGACGACGGTATGCTCCAGGCCTGTCGCGACAGAGGACTGCCAGCGGTTCAGGGCGATGCCTTGAGTGCATTGCAAGCGCTGCCGGCGGAGAGTCAGATCCTCATTTCTGGTTTTCACATCGTCGAGCACATACCCTTCTCGGTACTTCAAGAGTTGGTAAGCGAAGCGCTGCGCGTCCTCAAGCCTGGAGGGCTGCTGATTCTAGAAACGCCGAATGCGGAAAATCTGGTAGTGGGGACCAACAGCTTCTATCTCGACCCTACCCACGAGCGTCCGCTTCCTCATCAATTGCTCGAGTTTCTTGTCGAATACAGTGGCTTCGCTCGCCAGAAAATCCTGCGCTTGCAGGAAGCTCCTCAAGTGAGAGAGACGGACCAACTGCAGTTGCTGGATGTCCTGGGTGGATCCAGCCCTGACTATGCGGTAGTGGCGCAGAAGCACGCTGACAATAACCGCTATGAGGTCTTGACGTCGGCTTTCGAGAAGGATTTTGGGGTTTCACTAGGAGCATTGGCACAGCGCTACGAGCAGCAACTTCAACATCGCTTTTGGGAGAGTCGAACTGAGCTGCAGGCCGTACGTAGCGAGATCCACGTCCTGAGCCAGCAGCTGCATGACGCCAGTCGTTGGTCGAGCATCTTTGCTGAGCCAGTGGCCTTGCTCAGTCGTGAGCTCGAGGCCGTGCAGAGCGCACGGCGGCTAGCGGATGAACAACGGCAACACGCTGAGGACGCCCGGCAGCAAGCGCACCGCGAGCTGGAATCTCTACGACACGAGCTACAGGCTGCTCATCAAAGTGCTCACTACTGGCACACTCAGGCCGATACGCTGCAAGGGCAGAATAGCGCTTTGCTGAGCAGCACGTCCTGGCGACTGACCGCGCCTCTACGGGCGTTTGCGTCGCGCGTAGGGCAAGGGCGTCAAGGCACTCAGCCTAATCCTGTGGCCTTTGCCCGACGCGTCCTCAAACTCGGTATCCGGCCGCTGCTCAAATATCCTTGGTTCGTACGGCGGTTGAATATTCTTGTTGCTCGTTATCCAGGCCTTGCTAAGCGGATGCGTGGTGATCGGCAGGCTGTTGTGGTAGAACGCGCCACGACCGCGCCGCGCCAGAGCATGCCGGGTGATGCTGCAGATCTGTCAGCGCGCTCGAAGAAGCTCTACGCCGCTTTCGTTAAACAGGATATGGAGAATCGTCCCTGATGCGCATCGTTATCGATCTGCAGGGTGCGCAGGCTGAAAATCGTAAACGGGGTATAGGGCGCTACTCGTTGTCTCTGGCCAAGGCCATCGTGGCCCAACGTGGAGAAGCCGAAGTACTTATCGTCCTGTCGGACGCCTTTCCAGACACCATCGAGCCCCTGCGCGCCGAATTCGCTGGCCTGCTCCTGCCGGAGCAGATCAGGGTCTGGAGCTGTCCGCCACAAACGCGTCAGCTCGGTTCGGCGACTTCCTGGGACCGAGAAGCGGCCGAGCTGCTGCGAGAGGCTTTTATCGCCAATCTCAATCCCAGCGTTGTTTTGGTCTGCAGTTTGTTCGAAGGCCTGGTGGACGAGGCGGTCACTAGTATCGGCCGGCTATCGCAACAGGTCCCTACGGCGGTGGTCCTCTACGATCTCATTCCAATCATCTATCGCGATCTTTACCTGAAAGAGTGGGCGGTAGACAGGTGGTATGAGAACAAGCTTGGACACCTGCGCCGGGCTGATCTGCTGTTGGCCATTTCTCAATCTTCTGGCAACGAAGCCCAAACTTACTTGGGGCTACCTGCCGAGCGTATCGTGACGATCTCCACGGCCGCCGATAGCCACTTTCAGGAGAGGGTGATACCCGAGCAGGAACGCGCTGAGTTGCAGGCTCGAATCGGGCTGACCGGTGACTTCGTGCTCTATACCGGCGGCATTGATCACCGCAAGAACATCGAAGGTCTGATCCGTGGCTATAGTCTTCTGTCACCGAAGTTGCGTCAGTCCCTTCAGCTCGCGATTGTCTGTTCTGTTCAACCCGCGGAGCGTGAGCGCCTTGAGGCATTAGTCCGTAGCCAGGGACTCAAGCCCCATGAGGTCGTCTTTACCGGCTTCGTTTCTGAAGACGATCTGTTGCGGCTCTATAACAGCTGCAAGGTATTCGTTTTTCCGTCTTGGCACGAAGGTTTCGGACTGCCCGCGCTGGAGGCAATGAGCTGTGGTCGGGCGGTAATCGCTTCAAACAGTTCAAGCCTGCCTGAGGTCATCGGTAACGAGGCCGCTTTGTTCGATCCGCGTAGCGACGAAGCCCTCGCCGACAAGCTAGGCCAGGTTCTGACTGATGATGTATTTCGGGCGCAATTGCAAGCTCATGCTCGCCAGCAGTCGCGTCGCTTCTCCTGGCAGCATTGTGCCGAACAGACGCTAACTGCTTTACACGCACTGGTGGCGCAGGACAAACCCAGCCGGCCCAAGACGCGCCCTCGACTAGCCTACGTTTCGCCCTTGCCGCCTCTTCGTAGCGGTATCAGCGACTATAGCGCCGAGCTGCTGCCCGAACTGTGTCGTTACTATGAAGTAGAGGTAATCGCCGCACAGGATGAAGTGACGTCTGCCTGCATTGCCGGTAATTGCGCCGTGCGCGATGTCTCCTGGTTTAGACGCAATGCAGACCGCTACGATCGCGTCCTCTATCATTTTGGCAACTCTGTATTTCATGAGCACATGTTTGCGCTGCTGGAAGAAATACCGGGCACAGTGGTGCTTCATGATTTCTTTCTTTCCGGCATTCTTGCGCACTTGGAGTGCCATGGCTTGCAACAAGGCGTCTGGGTAAATGCGCTTTATGAAAGCCATGGCTACGCCGCTGTCATCGAGCGTCTCCAGGCTGAAGATACGGCTGACGTCGTTTGGAAGTACCCCTGCAACTATCCAGTGATCGCCAACGCCGAAGGCGTGATCGTCCATTCACAGAGCTCGCAACGAATGGCCGATGCCTGGTACGGCAGCACCGTTGCTCAGGACTGGGCCTGCATTCCCCTCCTACGTGTGCCCGATCTGCAGCTGAAACAGGACCGGGCGCTGATCCGCAAGAAACTGGGGCTTAAAAGCAGCGACTTCGTGGTCTGCAGCTTTGGTTTGCTTGGCCCCAGCAAGATGAACGACCGCCTGCTGAGCGCCTGGTTGCAATCGCCTCTTTCCCAAGACGACAACAATGTTCTTATTTTTGTCGGCGAGAATGACCAGGGTATCTATGGTGAGAAGATTCAGCGTGAGATTGCCGCCAGTGGTCGCAAGCGACATATTCGCATTACGGGCTGGACCGACGCCGAAGCGTTTGGTGATTATCTAGCTATCGCTGACGTCGGTGTTCAGCTCCGTACTCGCTCACGAGGCGAGACGTCGGCTGCCGTGCTGGACTGCATGAAATATGGTCTGCCCACCATCGTAAATGCCAATGGCAGCATGGCGGACTTACCGGCGGGCAGTGTTCTGATGCTGGACGATCAGTTCGCCGACGTTGACCTAGTACGCGCCTTGGAGCAGCTGCACCATGATGCCGGATTGCGGCACGAGCTTGGTAAGCGTGCTCGCTCTACTATCCTTACCCAGCATGCACCGCGCCTATGTGCTGAGCAGTATCACAAGGCAATCGAGGCCTTTTACGACAAGGCGAGTATCGGTGCGCCGGCGTTGGTTCGCCGCATCATGGCCGCTGGGGCTGAGCAGGTAGAAGGCGCCAGCTATCGCCAGCTCGCCCGAGCACTGGATCTTTCCTTGCCGCCGCCCTGTCATCAGCGGCAGATCCTGGTGGATATCTCAGAGCTGGTGCAGCGCGACGCCCGTAGCGGTATCCAGCGTGTCGTACGCAGCGTGCTCCGCGAATGGTTGGAAAAGCCAGTTGAAGGCTATCGCATCGAGCCCGTTTACGCGGTCGCCGGTACCGCAGGCTATCGCTATGCGCGGCGATTCGCGCTGGAATTCCTCGGTGCTCAACCGGTCCTGCAAGACGAGCCCATCGCCTTCCGGGCGGGCGACATCTTCTTTGCATTGGATCTGCAGCCCGCTGTGGTGGCTGAACAGGCCGACCAGCTCAGACAGATGAAGTTGATGGGAGTCAGGACCTATTTCCTGATCTACGACCTCATTCCCGTTCTACACCCACAGTACTTTCCAGAAGGCGCTCAGCCATTGTTTGATCGCTGGTTCTCGACGGTCATACAGGGTGATGGTGCTGTCTGTATTTCGCAGGCGACGGCTGATGCAGTTCGAATGCTTGTGCAGCAGCGTCGTCCAAACGCAGCCTTCGCGCTTCGGGTATCGCATATCGGCGCCGACATCGAGGCCTCGTTACCCACCATCGGTCTACCGGATGAGGCTAATGCTGTGCTGAACCGGCTGACGGATAGTCCCAGCTTCCTGATGGTTGGTACCATTGAGCCGCGTAAAGGTCACCGGCACGTACTGGATGCCTTCGAGCAGCTCTGGCAGCAAGGTGAGAAGGTCAACCTGGTTATCGTCGGCAAGCAGGGATGGTTGGTGGAAGATGTCGTAGCACGGCTGACAGACCATCCTCTAGCCAATCAGCGTCTGTTCTGGCTACAAGGGATCAGCGACGAGTACCTGGAGCGCCTCTATGGCGTCAGTGTGTGTCTGATCGCCGCCTCTTACGAGGAAGGCTTTGGTCTGCCTCTGATTGAGGCCGCGCAGAAGGGTCTTCCAGTGCTTGCCCGCGATATCCCGGTTTTTCGCGAGGTCGCCAAGGACAGTGCCTACTATTTTGCTGTCGCAGATGGCCCCGGTTTGGCTGCTGACATTCAGGCTTGGCTTGCGCTTTACCGTGCAGGCACGCATCCGGACTCCCACACCATGCCTTGGCTGACCTGGGCTGAAAGCGCGCGCACCACCCAAGAACTCATCATCGACATGTCTACGGAAAGCCGTGCGACATAATCACGGTCCGGCGGCTGGCAGTGCAGCCCAAGGGTCCAACGGAGAACGAAGAACCTCATGAAAGCTATCATCACCGGAATCACGGGTCAGGACGGCGCCTACCTGGCCCAACTGCTGCTGGAAAAAGGCTATACGGTCTATGGCACCTATCGTCGTACCAGCTCGGTCAACTTCTGGCGCATTGAGGAAGTGGGTGTCGCTGGTCATCCCAACCTGCACCTGGTCGAGTACGACCTGACCGATCTGTCCGCCAGCATCCGCCTGCTGCAGACCACCGAAGCGACCGAAGTGTACAACCTCGCTGCCCAGAGCTTCGTGGGCGTGTCCTTCGATCAGCCGGTAACCACTGCTGAAATCACCGGCGTCGGCCCGGTGAACCTGCTCGAAGCCATCCGCATCGTCAATCCGAAGATCCGCTTCTACCAGGCGTCCACTTCGGAGATGTTCGGCAAGGTCCAGGCCATCCCGCAGATCGAGAGCACCCCGTTCTATCCGCGCAGTCCCTATGGTGTGGCCAAGCTCTATGCCCACTGGATGACCATCAACTACCGCGAGTCCTACGGCATCTTCGGCACCAGCGGCATTCTCTTCAACCACGAATCGCCGCTGCGCGGTCGCGAGTTCGTGACCCGCAAGATCACCGACAGCATCGCCAAGATCAAGCTGGGCAAACTGGACGTGCTGGAGCTGGGCAACCTCGACGCCAAGCGCGACTGGGGCTTCGCCAAGGAATACGTCGAGGGCATGTGGCGCATGCTGCAGGCCGACAAGCCGGACACCTATGTGCTGGCAACCAACCGCACCGAGACCGTGCGCGACTTCGTCAGCCTGGCGGCCAAGGCTGTGGACATCCAGCTGGAGTGGAAAGGTGAGGGTGACAAGGAAGAAGGCTACTGCACCCGTAGCGGCAAGAAGGTCGTCGCCGTGAATCCGAAATTCCACCGTCCCGCTGAAGTGGATCTGCTGATCGGCAATCCCGAGAAGGCCAAGCGCGAGCTGGGTTGGGAACCCAAGACCACCCTGGAGCAGCTCTGTCAGATGATGGTCGAGGCTGACCTGCGCCGCAATGAGCAAGGCTTCTCGTTCTAACTAAGGGGATAGGCATGCCAACCGCTCTGGTAACAGGCGCATCGGGCTTTACAGGACGCTATCTGATCCAGGCGCTCAAAGCGCGGGGATTCAAGGTAGTCGGATTCGGTAGCGGTGCTACCGATGCGGATGTCACCCTGGCATGCGATCTCACCGACAAGGCGGCAGTCGCCTCTGCCGTAGGTCAGGCGCAACCGGACTGGGTGATCCATCTGGCGGCGCTGGCCTTTGTCGGGCATGCCGATCAGGAAGCCTTCTACCGGGTGAACCTGTTCGGCACCTTGAATTTGCTTGAAGCGCTCGGCGCTCTCGAGCGTCAACCACACCGGGTGCTGATTGCCAGTAGCGCCAACATCTATGGGACTCCGGGCATCGAAGTGATCGACGAGTCCGTCTGCCCGGCACCGGTGAATCACTACGCCTGCAGCAAATTGGCCATGGAACATATGGTCGCCACCTGGTACGACCGTCTGCCCATCGTCATCACCCGGCCATTCAACTACACCGGGCCTGGTCAAGACGAGCGTTTCCTTATCCCAAAGATCGTCGGTCATTTCGCCCGCGGAGAGCGCGTGATCGAGCTGGGCAATTTGGACGTGAGTCGAGATTTCTCCGACGTTCGCGACCTAGCGCAGGCTTACCTTGGGCTGCTCGACAGCGACCATCGTTCGAGCCCGGTCAATGTCTGCTCGGGTAAGGCGACGGCGCTGCGGACCATCATCGAGATGACGGAGCGCATTGCCGGTTACTCGATAGAGGTCCGGGTCAATCCGGCTTTCGTTCGGGCTAATGAGATTCCAACGCTCCGCGGCAGCGATGTACGCCTGCGTGAGATCGTAGGAGATAGAGCGCTGATTTCGTTGGAGCAGACCCTCGAGGATCTGTACGTATCCTTGGGAGGTAGTCGTTGACGACGTTGAAGGTTGGGCTGGGGACGACGGTATGGTCTTCCGGGACGACCAAGGGACATCTCGATGGAATCGGTATCTATACTCAGTCGCTGTCCCAAGCACTTGAGGCGTGCCCGGATGTTCAGGTCAGGCCCTACACCTTCGGCGTGGATACGCCGACCCTGAGTTGTGGTGTACCTGCGAGCCTGGCGCCGCACTTTCCCAAGTTCGTCCTGAAGAACGCGCTGCTGGGCGCTGATCGCCAAGTCGACCAGCGATTTGCGAGCGAAGTCGATGTCTTCCACGCGCCTGATCATCACATTCCGCGACTCAAAAACGTGGCGATGGTGGCTAGCGTGATGGATTTGATTCCACAGATACACCCCGAGTGGGTCACGCTCAAGCTGCGCAGATTGAAGAATTGGCTGTTCAACCAGAGCGTAGGTTGGGCAGATCAGGTCATCACCATATCGGAGTACAGCAAGAGAGACATCGTCAGGCTGCTGGGCATTGCGGAAGAGCGAGTCCATGTCACGCCACTCGGCGTGGACGGGCACTACTTCACCCGGCAATCCGACGTCATGCGTCATGAGGTGCTGCGCAAGCATGGCCTGGAGCCTGGCTTCTTCCTCTTTGTCGGTACCTTGCAACCGCGCAAGAACCTTGCGGCTGTCCTTGCGGCTCATGCCCAGCTACCCGAGGCGCTACGCAAGCGGCACCCCCTTGTCGTTGTCGGGCGCAATGGCTGGCGTGCCGAGACCCTGGTCGAGGAACTGCGTGCTCTGGAGGCCAGGGGCGAAGGCAAATGGCTGGAATATCTGCCACAGGATGAGGTCATCGCCTTGCTGCAGAGTGCAGCGGCCCTGGTGTTCATGTCGCTGTTCGAAGGCTTTGGTTTGCCGGCCATCGAGGCCTTCGCCGCGCGATGCCCCGTGATCTGCTCCAACACGACGTCGCTGCCGGAAGTGGTCGGCGATGCGGCCTTGCAGGCCGATCCGCAGGAGCCCAAGGCCATTGCCCGGGCGATGCTGGAAGTACTCGACGACCCTCTGGCAGTACGTCAGCGAGTCGAAGAGGGCGAGCGCCGCGCCCGCGATTACACATGGGACGCCTGCGCCGCTCGGACGCTAGAGGTCTATCGCCTCGCTCTGAAAGGTCGGTAGGTTCTACTCAGGCAAGGGCCTCGCGATAGACCTCGATGAGCTTGCTGGCCATTATTTCGCTGCGAAAATGCGTCTCGAAGCGTGCCCGGGCCGCTTGCCCGTAGCGGGTCCGTAGCTCGGCATCCTCCCACAGTGTCATCAGCCCCTCGCGCAAAGCCGCAGGCTCCGGTGGCACACCGATCCCTGTCTGCCCGTTGAGGTTGATCTCACTCATGCCCGAGCCGATCTCGCAACTGAGCATTGGCTTGCCGTACATGGCCGCTTCCAGCAGCGCCATGCCAAAGGCTTCGGAGCGCAGGTGCGAGGGAAACACAAAGCTCTCGCAACCTGCGTAGAGCGCTGCCAGATCCTCTTCGCTCTGACGTCCGAGAAAATGGCAGTTCTTAAGGCCGAGCCGCTCGCACTGCGCACGCAGCGCGTCGCCTTCCGGGCCGGCACCTACGATAGCCAGGGGGTAGTCCAGCCCTTGGAGCGCTTCCAGCAGCAGATGCAGACCTTTGTAATAGCGCAACACGCCTACGAACAGGAGGTAGCGCGGTCCCAGGCGCTGGCGCCAGCTCGCCATCCGTTGCGGATCCGCGTCCGGATAGCTGTCAGGATCCAGACCATAGGGAATTACCCGGACCTTGGCGCCCAGACGCTGCAGGGTCGAGCTGGATAGGCGATAGGGTTCGGTGGCCGCTATGACGCAGGTCGCGTTGCCCAGGAAGCGTTGCATCAGGGGCGCATAGAGCTTGAGTAGATGGCGTTGCTTGACGATATCCGAGTGGTAGCTCACGACATAGGGCTTGCCTGGCCGTATCAGCAGTTGCAAGACGTCCATGAACGGCCAGGGAAAATGGAAATGCACCAGGTCGACAGCACGGGCTTCCTCGGCGAAAGCTTTGAAGGCAGCCCGGGAGAGGCCAGTCGAGGCGAGGTCGATGTCCTGCCGGACTCGGCGGACGGGAATGCCATCCACCTCGAGGTACTCCGGAACAGGACGCCGGCTGAGTGTCAGGATCCTGTGATCGATTCCGGCTCCCTTGGTAGCCAGGCACATCTGACGGATGACGTGTTCGATGCCACCATGGGTGTCGGGTAGGTAGGTCTTGAAGACATGCAGAATGCGCACGATCGATCTGAGCTCAAAAGGAACGCACCCTAGCACAGGTGTCTAGTATGCAGTTTCCAATCTAAGTGGTAAGGATCTCGGAGTTGTGGACCAATACGCCCTTTTTTATGGCTTTTTGCTATCAAAGCCATTGAACTTTTCTACCGAACGGTAGTGGTTAGCTGTGATTTGACGTTGAGATTTAATGAAATTCTTCTATTCTGACCACGTCAAGAAGCTGGCGCCGTCACAGAAGAAGTGTGATAGGGTTAGCACTTGACCAAGGCTCGGATGCACCTATCCGGGGCTGTTAAGGACATCGGTCACGGGCGTAATGGATCAAATGGACGATTCACCCTTCACCTTCAAGACTCGGCTGCTCACCCTCGAGCCCGGCATGTATATCGTTCGATATGCATCCCAGGACACTGCCGAGGAGCCTTGCCTCATCAGCCTGCAGCCTGCCCCGATCGGCAAGAGCTCGGTCGATTTCTTTCCAGGCGAAACCGTCGTTCGCAATACCCTGTCCCGTCTTGGCGATACGCTGATTGTGCGTGTCAAGAACGGTGCTGGAACCCTGCTCATCACCGAATACCAGCGTGCCGATCTACCGGTGCGCCAGGTCGACCTGCGTGTCGATCGAATCGATACCTCCGTTGACATCATCCGCTCCGAACAGCAGCGCAGCGCCCCGGTCGTGGCCAGCAAGGCCCTGGAAGCGGCAGCGCGTGCCGAGCGTCATGGCAGCCCTGTGGTGCTCAAACTGATCGGCCATGTTCAGGCCCAGGGCGACGTCACGGCCAATGAATGGGTGGGTAACATCGATCAGGAAGCCCGTCTCGAAGGTTTCGCCGTCGTCTGGCCAAACAAACCTCAGGGCGTGGACATCGCCTATAGCTGCAAGGTCGCCGATGTCCTGCAGCCGGCCGTGCTCAGCGGCAATTTTTCGGGTTCGCGCGGCAAGCGCGCACCCATCACCGCGGTGGCCATGGCTCTGGTCGGGCCTCGCCGCGCCGAATACGTTCTGGACGCCCAGGCGGTCTTTGCCGGATGCCCTCCGCAGGACCTCGTGGACGGCCAGGAAGTTACTGCCCAACAGGGGCAGGCCAAGCTAGTTGCTCTACATGTATCGATCACCCCCCGCATCGAGATGAACGCTGCCCGCTACCAGTCTCCCAGGGAAGATCTCACCCAAACCCCGCTTCATTCCGCGCAAGTCTCGAACTGACGCGCGACCTAGGAGATTCTTTTCATGCAATACGATGCCGCCATTACCGCTTCTGCCTTTCAAACCTCGCTGAACGCTACCTCGCTGAGCAGCACTACCAAAGCCGCTATTGCTGACATTCTGGATCTGAACGTCGCAGACAATACCGTCGTTGCTTCGACCTACAACAACGGCAGCTTCAACGTCATTGTTGATGCTCAGGGCAATACTCAGACTCCGGACATCGCCTTCTTCGACAACCTGGGCGCTGCTGGCACCAATGCAACCGTGGTTATTCCTACCGCGCTTGCTAACGCCTCTACCTTCGTCTTCGACACCGCTGCAAACGTGACTGTCGCGATTGGCACCGCCGCCACTGTTACTCCGACTGCTGCTGTGGAAGGCGCTGCTGCTACTCGTGCCATCGTTTCCGGCGCAGGCAACGACACCATCACCGTCCGCGACAATGTCAATACCTACATCGATTCGGGTGACGGTGACGACACTATTGTAACTGCAGGCGGTAACGACACCATTCATGTAGGCAATGGCACCAACAACGTTAGCGCTGGCGCTGGCAACGACGTCATCACCGTGGGTAACGGTGTGCACACCATTGATGGTGGTGCAGGCTTCGACGTGGTCAACGTAGGCGTAAGCGTAGGCGCTTACACCGGCGTGACCATCTCCAACGGTACCGTGAGCCTGGCAAGTGCTACCAATGGCAACCTGAACCTGACCAATGTTCAGTTCGTCGCTGGTACCGATAACCAGTCCATCTCCATCGTCAATTCTCAGGCCGAAGGCATTGCCCTGCGTCTCTTCGATGCAGTGCTCGGCCGAGACGCTGATGTTGGTGGCGCGCAGTTCTACACGCAACAAGTTAACGGTGGTACTAGCCTGTCCACCATCGCTAACAACTTCATCAACTCCACTGAATACACCGCAGTCCACGGTAGCAACGTGTCTGACGCTCAGTTCATTCAGGACATCTACCAAGGTGCCCTGGGCCGTACCGCCGATGCGGAAGGCCTGGTGTTCTGGGCACAGCAGCTGGTTACCGGTCACACCCGTGCCGATGTGGTTGTGGGCATTGTCGGCTCTGCCGAATCCCAAGCTCACGATACCGGCGTCATCGTTGTCACCGGCCAGGTCTAATAGCGTTTCGTTGACCTGAAACAAGACTTCCGGCCTTAGGGCCGGAAGTCTTTTTTAAAACGGTACTACAAAGAATCACCTGGCTTTTCGCGGAGACCGATGCCATGAGCCAACTTACACTCATGGAGGACTATCAGGCTCTGCTCCAAGCCGGACAGCTAGGCGAGGCTCAAAAACGTCTCGAACTGGCATTACAGATTCCAGAGCAGCGCTCAGTGGCGCTGGTCTCTGCTGGTGTTGCAGCACTCAAGAATGGTGCGCTAGACCAGGCATTTGTAGCCTTAGCGGAAGCTAACGCTAGCTTGGCAAAGCAGGGTGAAACAGTCGCGTTGTTGGGCCATGTGCTTTTGCAAAAGGGCGAACCCCAGGCCGCCTACGATTTTCTCTCCGATCCTGCTAATCCTGCGCGTAATACTTCCGCGGTTAGGCTTTTACGTCTGCGAGCGCTAACAGCGCTACCTGGCGTGAAACCCGCTCAGTTGATAGAGCAACTGCCTTATGCCAACAGCGCTGACGAATTGGCCGTCTTGCTTCGTCAACTGTCGCCACGCCGCTGGGGACATGTCGAATTTGACCCTAGCAGCCAAGAGATTCGTGGTTGGGCGCTAGACACCCGGCATCCGCAAACTCCAGTGAAGCTCACGCTTAATCTGGGCGATCGCCAACAGACCATCGTTGCCAACCTGCCCAGTCCGTTGCTGGCTAAATCAGTCAATGGCGGCCGTCATGGTGGTATTCGTATTCGTCTGCCTGCGCCAGTGGGACGCGTGCGGCTGTGCTGGGCAGATGGCAGCGAAGTACTAGGTAGCCCCTTGGCCGCTGTAGAATCCTTGCAGCCTACGCCGGTTAAAATGCCGGTGGATTCGATCGAGCCGTTAGTAGATGTCCTGATTCCCATCTATCGTGGACGCGAAGCTTCTCTAGCCTGCATTAACAGTGTGCTCGATAGCCTGGACGTCAACAAAACCTCAATGAATATTGTGGTCCTCGATGACGAAAGCCCAGAGCCGGAGTTGAGTCAGGCATTGCGTGAGCTGGCGGAGGCTGGCCGGATCGAACTTCACCGTAGCGCAGCTAACCTGGGCTTCATCCGCAACATGAATCGGGGCATGGCGCTGCATCGTGCGCGTGATGTGGTGTGGCTGAACGCCGATGCGAGGGTCTGTGACGACTGGCTGGACAAGCTGCGTGAGGCTGCCTATTCCGCAGCCGACGTCGCCACTGCGACCCCGTTCAGTAACAACGGTGAGCTGCTCAGCTTCCCGGAAAGTCGCAAAAGTCATGCAATGCCCTCTATGGACGAGCAGCGCGCCCTACATCGCCAAGCGGCCGCTGATACCTCAGCGCCGCCCGAGATCGAAGTGGGCTGTGGCTTCTGCTTCTACATCAAACGTCGAGCGCTAGAGCAGGTAGGCTTGCTCGACGAGATTCAGCTCAAGCGCGGTTATGGCGAAGAAACTGACTGGTGCCTTAGAGCTAAATCGCAGGGTTGGCGGCATGTAGCGGCTCACCGCGCTTTTGTTGCCCACCGAGGTGGTGTTTCCTTCGGGGCGGAAAAGCTCGAACGAGTAGCATTCAATAACGCGATTCTACGAAAGCGTTATCCGGTTGCGGAACGTGCCTTTGAGCGCTTCTATCGCCATGATCCCCTCAAACCCTACCGTCAGCGTCTGCAGCGCAAGCGACTCTCTTGGCTTAGCGAACAGCTAGCGGGGACTCAAGCGAACGCGATAATTAGTGCGGCCGACCGGCTTAACCTCCTCGCCGCGCTAGAACGTGCGGAGCCAGCTTTGGTACTCGCCTTCCAGCAGTCGGATGCCGTACTTAAGGTTGAACTTCGAGTTCAAGGCTTCGGTTTGCCATTGCTGCTGGATTATCGTCTGCCAGCGGATATCGCGCAGTTGACCGCAGACTTGCATCAGCTGCGGCCAGCTGCTTTGGACTACGTTCAGCCTGAACGTTGCCCCACGTTACTGCAGACGCTGCCTGAGCGCATCGACGTTCCTTATCGCCTGATCGATCCGACGACCAGGGATACCTCCCGTACGGTCTTGGGCTTCCACAAGGCAGCCCTTGAGCAACGTTCGACCTTCGACGCACTCGCTACCACGCTGTTGATGAGTAATCCCCACGTTCCGGTGAGAGCAGGCGTGCCTTTCCCGCCGCTCAACATGTTACCCGCACAGCGACTTGGCAACATTCTGATCGCCGACTCCTTATCGAATTCACAGCTGGCCCAGGCGTGGCTGCAGCTGGTTCGCTTGAGTCGTCGTCAAGGCCTAGCGTGCCGCTTCCTGCTCCTTGAGCGCACCCCTTGGGAAAAGAGCTTGCTCGCCAGTGGCAATGTCAGCCCCTTGATCGAGCTTCCTGGTGTCGCGAGGTCCCAAATACCTGCTTTGGCCGGCTGCACCCTGGCATTGAGTTTAGACGCCGCGCCGGCCAGCTCTTGGCTTGCACCCGCGATCGCCCGGCATATCGCTTTGCCCCTCTATGCGCCGGCTGGCGTAGTGGCTACCGAAATAGGTGCCCACTCCCTCAGTCTGCTGCCCGCACCCCTCAATGCTCTGCTAGGCGATGCCCTACCCGACAGGTTTCTCCATGACTGAACTCTCCAAAGCTCCTGCCCTGGTTACCGTGCAAGGCCAGATAGAAAGTCTTCACGGTGATGTGCTTCAGGGCTGGGCCTTTGATCCGGCCCAGCCCGATCTACGTTTGGCATTAGACGTCACCATTGACGGTGCCTCCGTAGCGTTGGTACGTGCAGATACCTATCAGCATGATCCTCTGGTGGGTGATGGCTTCCACGGCTTCGCCCTCCAGTTGCAGCCAGGCTGGCTCAATGGGGCCCGGCGTATCGCTGTTCGATTGGCTAATGAAGGTCCGTGGGTCGGCGAGGCCCTAGAGCTGCCCAACGAAAAACCGGCCAAAGTTGAGGCCCAGGTACCGGGCAGCCAGGTTTGGTACGGCGGTGGTCTCGTCGTAGGAGGTTGGGTTTGGGATGACACAACCCCAGGGCGCCATGTCGAAGTTCGGGCGCGCTTGGGCGATCAGGTCGTAGCCCGTTGCCAGGCAAATCTGCATCATCCCGCACTCATTTATCGGGCAGATGCCGATCATGGCTACAGCCTTGAGCTGCCCTGGCATTTCGGCGACGGTGAGCGCCGCGAAGTGCATATTGAAGATGATCAGGGCCGACCTCTGCTGGGCAGCCCTATCACCATCTGTTGCCATGCCGAAGGACTTGGCGCGCTGGTAGCCGCCCATTGGCCAGAGCGGGCCGATCAGGCGCCCCGCGACCTGCTCATTCGCCTGGCACGCGATTATGATCAGCGTTGTCCACGTAGCGCCGGCTTCGGCCATTACCCTGAATGGTTCGCCCACTACCAGCGCACCCCTCAGTACCCGCAAAGCGTCGCCAAGAGCAGGATCGCTGTCCTGCTCTATGGCGAAGCTAGCGAAACCGAGCAGCATGCATGTCTGGAAAGCTTGAACCAACAACGTCTGCGACCTTTCACCCAGGCGGTGGCCAATCCCAAGGACGTGTCCACTTCGCTACAGCTGCTATTGGAGGAGGGGGCCGAAGCCGTGCTACTTCAGCCCGTGGATAGCCGCCTGCGACCCCATGCCCTGGACCAGCTAGCTCTGGCTCTGCAACCAGGAGCGGCGGGCGAGCCGGCCGCCTGGTCGTTCGCGGACTGCGATCAAGACGGGATGAATGGCCAGCGTAGCAATCCTTGGTTCAAACCTAGCTGGGATTTGGACCTCTACCTAGGGGCGGACCTCTTCACAGCCGCTGCTTTGTTCGGCCGCGACGTCATTCAGCGCGCCGTACGGCTATTGAATGCAGCACCCGAGCTACCGCGGGATCATGAAGGTGTACTAGCTGCCTTGATCCTAAGCACCGTGCAAAAAGATCTAGGCGTTGCCCGCGTGACTCAGGTGCTTAGCCATCGCAGTGCCAATTGTCCTGCTACGCCGGCCGCCTGCGATGCCGGCAAGCCCGAGCGTCTAGAGCGTATGAGCTGGTTGGTGAACAAGTTGCGGCCGGGTACCCGTCTGATCCCCCAGTCCAAATTGCCTGGTGCCTTGCGCACCCATTGGCCATTACCCGATCGCCTGCCCAAGGTGAGTCTGATCATTCCTACCCGGGATGCCTACAAGCTTCTCCATGCCTGCATGGAAGGCCTCCTTACCCAGACTGACTACCCAGACCTTGAACTCATCATCGTCGATAACCAGACCAGCGATCCGCAGACTTTAGACTACTTTGACGAACTCAAGAGCCGTGGCGTCCGCATCCTGCCGCATCCCTATCCCTTCAACTACGCCACCCTGAACAACGTCGGTGCTGAGTTCGCTACGGGAGAATACATAGGGCTCATAAACAATGATATCGAGATCCTACATCCCGACTGGCTGAAGGAAATGATGAGCTTGGCGGTGCGTCCTGACGTTGGTGCAGTCGGAGCCAAGTTACTGTGGAAGAACGATATGGTCCAGCATGCCGGTGTAGTAATAGGCATCAATGGGCTAGCTGCCCATACAGGTAATAATTGGCTGCGCAATGATCCTGGCTATCTGGGATTCAATCATCTTGTTCGGCGTCAGAGCGCCTGCACCACCGCCTGCTTGATTTTAAGGCGTGATCTCTACTTACAGATCGACGGGATGGACGAAGTCCGCCATCCAGTTGCGTTCAATGACGTAGACATGTGTCTTAGGATCAATAAGCTAGGGCTGAAGATTCTGTGGACGCCGTTCGCAGAGCTGATTCATGCCGAATCTGCAAGCAGAGGAAAGGACATTACAAAGGATAAATTGCAACGAGCATTACGCGAGCAATTTTTATTAATAGATCGTTGGGATGCGTCGCGCCAAACGGATTTCTTCTACCATCCGAGCCTTAATGCAGACTGGGCAATTGGTCCGTTTGGTGGATTAGGCATGTATTAATTAATCTAGAAGCTTAAATGTCTATATACACTGTGGAAGTTATTGAGGTTGACAGGAAAAGTAGCAGTCTTCCTGAAAGTTTGTCGCTTGTATTGGAGTCTCCGAGTAGTGGGGTGAATTTCAATTCGAGTTTGAATATCAAAGGCTGGGCAGTCGATCGCGCCTCTTCAGAATGTCCACTAAAGATTAGAATAAAATATGGAAACTGTATTTTAGATTCTGTTGCTTCAGAAAGTCGACCAGATGTGGCCGAGGCTTTGGAAATAAAAAATCAGCTGCCGCAATTTGGTTTCCAAATATGCATTCCGCTTTCAGACGATTCGATACATATAAATTTATTCTTGGACGGTCTTGAGTACGGAGTCTATAAGATCATATCGCGCCGGACACGCTCTCCGGTAGTAGGAAAAAAGGAGTGGCTTTTTTTAGATGCAAAAAAAAACGAGTTAGATTTTTTCGGCATAAAAAAAAGAAAGTTATTTTATTCTTGGGACGCCTATTTTAAGAATATCCGTTCGGTATTGTCACGGTATACGGAGGCGATCTGCTTTCTAATAGCACCTTCTAAAGAGAAAGTATTTAGTGACTATTATCCTAGGCATACCTCTAAATTAGATGTCGCTGAATATTTGCAGAGGAACTATAGAGAGGTTGTTTTTCCTTTGGAATCACTCGGCTCGCAGCGGGAGATGAGTTTCTCCAAGGGTGATACGCATTGGTCGGATTTCGGCGCTGCGTTAGCTGCAGCTAGCTTGTTAGAAAAGTTAGGGTTTACTCATGAGCAATGTCAAAAGTTATTTAAATTTAAATATACATTAAAAAAAGAGCTTGGTGACCTTTCAGATAAAGTAATACAAAGCAATCCAGGATGGGTTTATGTAGCAGATCTTGAAAAAACTAAAGAGCGGATGACCTTTAAAAATGAGGCGCAGCATTTTGGAAGTATCGTAATTATTGAAAATGAATCCGCTCTTTCAGAGAAATGTTGCTTAATATTTGGGAGTTCCTCGTCTAGTAGAAACTTAATATATTTCCTTTCGATATTTTATTCTAGAGTGGTATTTGTACACTCTGCTGGAAGGATAGATAGGAAGATACTTTTTCACGAAAGCGCAGATCATATTATCCTTCAAACCAATCAGCGATTTTTAAATAAGCCAATGGATTTCGAAATATCAATCTCTTCAGTGCTAAATGGCTTATACGAGCAAGGTTATAGTAAAAAATATATATCGAGCGGTTCAGAAAAAAATAAGTTTTATGAAGATTTAGTTAATATCTCTTAATTCGGGGGTCGAAGGTGTCTTACAAAAATAGTCCTATCGTATCAGTAAACATAGATGAAGATGGCTTTTTGATTGGTAGCTTTTCAAGTGAGAACTACAACGACTCATACCCTTCTGTAGCCTTGGTGTCAGGTGGCAATATTTTGATAACAGCCAGGTGTTGGTCTGCCGATCATAGTGATGCCAGTTTTAAAAGTAATTTAATATACGAATTTCGCATCGATCTGAAATCTTTGATAGAGCCAGAAAGGGAGTTCTCGTTTCGACTTAAGCTTCTTCCAGAAGATATCATTATAAATGAAAAGCCAATTGATTTTATTTGGCGGAGACAATCAACCGTCGTAGGCCATTTTGAAACACTTAGTGGTGATTTAGAAGTAAGCGGTTGGGCAGTCGACAAAAAGAATGCGGATCCAGCTCTGGTAGATATCTATCTGGATGGCAAAAAGGTGAATTCTGTCCTAGCAAACACAATTAGGCCTGACGTTGGCATGGTTCAGGAATCCAAGTTGAAATGTGGGTTTAAACAGAAAATAAACTCGGAGCATATAATCTCGCTCAGCGGCAACGTAAGCGTTAGGTCCGGCGGGGATCCTCTTACTAATCCGACAAAAAGATATAATTTTGAGTCCGGTTTTAATCTTTTTACAGGTGCAATCGAGAATGGTCGCTTACCTATTTATGCTGGAGGCTATTTAGGTGATATTGTAGACGCCAAAATTTTTGTAAATGGCGTGCGGATTGATGTTGTTTCACTCGTCAGAGATAAGCCTGAAGATAACTACCTGAAGTGTTTTTGGGAAATACCAGAAGACCTGTGTGACGGGGTATCACGGGTGTTTCAACTGAAAACAAAAGGTATTGATGATTACAAGATTAGTGAGCTAGTTGTTCTTAAGTATCCTGAATATAGCTTTGAGTTAGATGTTGGTGATTTCTCTAGTATTGGAGGCTGGGTAAAGAGAAAAGACCGTGCTTCCCCAGTCTTTCTTAAGGTAAGTGTCAACGATCAGGTTGTGGCGGATGGGTATGCTGACCATGGTCGTGAAGACGTAAAAAAAAGCTTAGGTATTAAGACTGCACGGTACGGTTTTCATTTTGATTTGACTGAGCATCGCCTTTCGCACGGCGCAAAGATAGATGTCTCGGATGATGAAAGCGGCATTTTAATCGCAAGCCTTGTTCTTTCTTCGAAATTTGATGCATTAAAAGATCTGAATAGTAAGGTTCATGGGCTTGATAGGGTTTCTGAGTATCCAAAGAAGGAACTATCTAGATGGCTTATGAATAGCTATGGCGAGGTCAGTTGCCATCTTGTCAAGGAGCCAATTTCGAGTAAAAAGCTCGAAGACAAAGTGGTTATTATTTTGCCTATCTACGATGGTTTTGTAGAGACGGTAGAGTGTATAGAGAGTTTGATCCATAAAAAGATCAATGCACCTCACGATGTCGTGATTATAAATGACTGTAGTCCCAATGAAGAGATCAATAACTACCTAAAGTGGTTTGATTTAAAAAAGCCAAAAAATTTCTTTCTACTTAACCGTAAATCAAACGGCGGATTTTCGGAAGCTGTAAACGCGGGAATAATATTCGCTGGGCGGCGAGATGTTGTTATCGTAAATGCAGACGCCGTTGTGCAAGACGGGTGGCTGGATAATATGCTAGCTGCAGCCAGAATAGATGAGAATATCGCGACTGTTACGCCTTTTACCAATAATGGTGAAGTTGCAACGTATCCTTATCTCTGCAAGTCACTCAATGTAAAAGATGAATATGTGGCGGGCTTGATAAATAAAGTCGCGAAAAAAGTGAATTGCGGTAAATCAATAGAGCTGCCTGTCGCGATAGGCTTTTGTATGTATATAAATAGATACGCCATTGATGACAACGGGCTTTTAGATGCTGCGAAGTGGGGTAGGGGTTATGGAGAAGAAACGGAATTCTGCATAAAGGCTATGCTGGGCGGATGGAAGCATGTTCTCGCAGCGGACACGTTTGTCGTACATAGAGGAAGCGTGTCTTTTGGGCATGAAAAAATGGAAAGGGTTCTTGCAAGTTCGAAAGTAATTGCTAAAGACTACCCTTTTTACGACTCGTTTATTCAACGCTATATATCTGATGACCCGTCCGCTAGCTTAAGACGAAATATAACTATTGAGATTCTATCCTCTATAGATACTCAAAGTGCATTGCTAGTTACGCATAACTTTGGTGGCGGTACGAAAAAGTATGTTGATGACTTAGCGAGGCTGCACGAACTGGAAGGCAGAAGGGCTGTAGTGCTATCGTTTAATGCTTTAGGAGAGGCGGTATTAGAGATACCGACAGATCAGAAGTCGTGGAAAGGCTTCTTTGAAAAAACCCACGTCGAAAAATATAGTAAAAACGAACATTTGAAACTGCTTGAAGATGTCAAGAAGTTTAACTTTAGGTCAGTGCATCTTAATTCTCCATTTGGCCTAAATAAAGAGATTTTATCTTGGGCGGAATCACTCGATAACTTATTGATCACTGTGCATGACTACTCTTGGATTTGTCCATGGGTAACTATGACTTCGCCAAATAACGTTTATCACGGTGACCTCGCAGAAAACGACTTTCTGCAGTACCCCCCGCATTCCGGTTTAAAGTATTGGGTCGAAAGCGCAGTTTCGAACGGCATTTCGTATATTGATAATTTTAAGAGGGCATTTAGCTCAGCTCGGGTTGTGATTTCACCCTCTATCGATGTTATGAAACGAATGATAAGGCACGGCGTTTATGGTAATTACAAGGTCGTTCAGCATCCAGTTTTGAAGGCTCAGCCTAGAATTAAGCCTTTACTACTTAAAAGAAGAGATCGGATGAAGGTGGGGATTATAGGCGCCATCTCTTCTATTAAAGGCTATTGGAACATTGTTGAGCTGTTAAAGTATGTCAATGAGAAAGATATCCCCATGGACTTTTTAATAATTGGGTATACACTCGATGACACGCGACTTGCGGATTTTCCAAATGTGGAGATTACAGGTCGATATGACGAAGATCATTTGTATGACTTGGTCTCGTCCCACAGTCCAGATGTCTTCTTATTCAATCATGTTTGGCCTGAGACATTTTCGTATACATTAAGTTTGGCTTTTGAATTAGGGGTCTGGCCCGTTTCTGTAGACATAGGAGCGCTTCCAGAACGTATTAAGGAATGCGGCTATGGCACTATTTACGATGCTAGCTGCTCTCCTGAAGCCCTATCAAACCTAATGCTATCAGTGGGGTGGAATGTGGGTTTAAAAAATCAAAAAGCTCCTCCGATAGAGTTAACTACTAGCTATGCTGATTATTTGGCCCGCTTAGGCTAAATTAGTTGGCCAGGCAGATTGACTGTCCGGCCAGCTTTTCGCGATGTAGATTTAAAATTTTAAAAATTTCAAAGGCAAAAAAGTGAAAAATATAAGGCAGCAAGAGCTATTTAAAGCAATTGTACTATGTAAAAAAAGCTTTTGGATTGTAGCTTTTTTTAGTCTTTTCACTAACTTGCTAATGCTGGTTCCATCCTTTTATATGCTCGAGGTCTATGATCGAGTTGTAAGCAGTCGCAGCGAAACAACGTTGCTGATGCTAACCATTATAATGTTTGTTTTGTTATGTACTTACGGTTTGTTAGAGTGGATACGCTCTAGGATGATGGTCAGAATATCCACTAAGCTAGATCTCATGTTGTCAGAGCGTGTATTTAACGCAAGTTTTAAGCAGTCGCTTTTTACAAATGGAATGGCTGTCTCAAGTCAGCCTATTGGCGATCTTATTGGGCTGAGGCAGTTTCTTACAGGCAGCGGATTATTTGCATTCTTCGATGTGCCCTGGATTCCGATATATGTTGCGATAATGTTTTATTTTCACCCTCTGTTTGGCTGGCTGACAGTTTTCGGTGCGATAGTAGCAATAGTGTTTGCTATTGCTAATGAAATGGCTACTGGAAAGAAGCTGTTGGAGGCAAATCGGGAAAGCGGTGGAGCTCTAAATATAATGAACTCAAGCCTTCGCAATGCGGAGGTTATTACATCTATGGGCATGCTCCCCAGTCTGTTGAAGCGCTGGAAGGTCAGAGGCTATAAGGTATTAGCACTGCAGGGGCAAGCAAGCGATTTAGGAGGAGCTATTACAAATGCCTCCCGAACTTGGCGAATGTTGTTGCAATCTTTTATTTTAGGAGTTGGTGCTTACTTGGTAATAAACAATCAAATTACCGCTGGCCTTATGACAGCAGCATCAATTTTGGTTGGCAGGGCTTTGGCTCCGATAGACCAGATGATAGCAAATTGGCGGGGATTTGTTGCCGCACGTGGACAGTACTTTCGCCTAAATGAGGTGTTGGGCCAAATTTCGATAGAGCCTGATCGCATGTCTTTGCCGGCTCCCAAAGGTGATTTGTCAGTTGAACAGATTTTTGTCACGCCACCCGGTGGGCATGTACCGATCATCAAAGGCGTTACCTTTAGGGCTCCCGCTGGTGCATCAGTAGGTATTCTCGGGGCCAGCGCAGCTGGTAAGTCTACTTTGGCGCGGGCTCTGCTTGGCATATGGCCTGCCCAGAGCGGTAAGGTCCGATTGGATGGTGCTGACATGTTTCAGCTAGATCGCGCAGAAATAGGACCTTACATTGGCTATTTGCCCCAGGATATTGAACTATTCGAGGGTACTATTGCGGAAAATATCGCCAGATTTGGTGAGGTCGTTGCGGCGAAAGTCGTTGAGGCAGCAAAGATGGCTGGTGTACATGAGATGATCCTGAGGCTTCCACAAGGTTATGACACCGTCATCGGTGCTCATGGTGGTGTTCTATCAGGTGGTCAGCGCCAGCGTATCGGACTAGCGCGCGCCGTCCACGGTGATCCCAAACTAGTCATCCTCGACGAGCCCAACTCCAATTTGGACGACGTCGGTGAGCGCGCTTTAGGCGAAGCGTTGATCAAGCTCAAGCAGAAGGGCACGACGCTATTCATCATTACCCACAGGGTCAGCGCGCTGGCCTATGTAGATAACCTTCTGATACTAAACGAAGGCCAAATTGCGATGTCCGGAGCTCGTGATCAGGTATTGGCTCAGCTCAAGGCACAGCAGTCCGGAAGTCCGCAGCCGGTGCCTAATCAAAGTTCGGTGACCCCCTTGCCGCCTAAACCTGGTAGTGCAGGAGGAGCGCCCGCATGAAAGACGTCTATTTGGAAGCCGAGGCGGCGGGCCTGAAGGTCAATGATGCACCTGTGCGTCGTTTGGGTTTCATCATTCTATTTGCTGTTTTCGGTATCGGTGGTAGTTGGGCAGCCTTAGCACCGCTCAACAGCGCTGCCTTCGCTACCGGTGTGGTGGCCGTAGATAGCTATCGCAAGTCGGTCCAGCACCTAGAAGGCGGGATCGTCCGAGAGGTGCGGGTGCATGATGGTGATGACGTCAAGGCGGGAGACGTGCTGATCGTATTGGACAGCACCCAGGCGGGTTCCGAACTGGAGGCGACGCGTGGTCAACTGGTCGCCGCCCAAGCGCAGGAGGCCCGGCTCATCGCCGAGCGTGACGACGCCAATGACATCACCTTTGGCGTTAGTGACTTTCCCACTGCGGACAAACGTGTCCAAGAGGCGCGCGCCAGTGAGCGACAGATCTTTCTGGCAGGGCGTGACGCGCGCCGCGGTGAGATCGACGTACTGAAAAATCGCGCAGCAGAGCTAGAACAGCAGATTCGTGGCTACAACGAAGTCATCGCTAGCAAGGAGAGTTTGGCCAAATCTTATGCCAGTGAAATTAAGGATCTCACCGGCTTGTTGAAAGAAGGCTTCGTCAGCAACGAGCGTCTTCGTGACCAAGAGCGCAATCTCTCACGACTGCAGGCGGAGATTGCAGATCAGCGTTCGGCTATTGCTCGGGCGAAGGTTCAGATCGGCGAGACCAGACTGCAAATTTTGCAGGCTACCCAGAAATTTAAATCGGACGTAGCCAGCCGCCTGGCTGATACCCAGTCACGAATCTACGAGGCTCGTGAGCGGTTAGGCGCTTTGCAAGATAAATATAATCGTACCGAGGTCAAGGCACCGGTCAGCGGTATGGTGATGAACCTGACGGTTCATACCATTGGCGGCGTCATTCAGTCTGGAACCAATCTGCTCGATATCGTGCCGGACGCGGCCAAGCTCATCGTTGAGGTACACATCGAGCCCAAGGATATCGACCGCGTGGAGTTGGGGACCAAGGCTGAGGTGCGGTTCAGTGCCTTCAGCAATGCCACAACGCCGATCATCGAGGGCGAGTTGATCTATGTGTCGGCCGACCGGCTCACCAACGAGCGGGATGGTACGTTCTATTATTTGGGCCGGGTTAAATTGACCGAACAGGGCAAGAAGGATCTGGGCCATCGTGAGCTTGTCGCGGGCATGCCAGCCGACGTGTTGATCAACACCGGTTCCCGTACCATGCTGCAATACCTGCTCAAGCCAGCTCGCAATGCTATGGCTCGATCGATGATCGAGGAGTAGCGCAGGTATGAATGGCAAATCTTTTATTCTGGCTATTCTGCTGAGTTGCTATGGCGGGGCTCAGGCGCAGACCGCTGCCATACCCCAGTCACAAGATTTTGTGGATCTTTGGAAACTCTATCAGGACAGTGCCGTATCGGATCCTCGCATTCGTGGTGCAGAGGCCCAGGTGAAGAACCTGGAGGGTCAGGAGCGCGGCGCCTTCGGCCAGATACTGCCGCAGCTGAGCGGTGGAGCCTCGACCAGTAGGGTTCGACGCGAGGAGGGCACGCAGAACCTCAACTATAACGGCGAGAGCTACAACCTGACGTTGACCCAGGCCTTGTACAACGCTGCGGCCTGGCGGGGCTTCAAGCGTTATGAGCAGTTGACCGAGCAATACCGTGCCCAATATGAGGATGCCAAGACTCAGTCGGCCGCGGATCTAGTGCAGCGCTATTTCGCAGCGTTGGCGGCTGAAGATAATCTCGAATTGGTCACTGCCGAACGCAAGGCGACGCAGCGCAACCTGGATCGTGCCCAGGCGCTGTTCGACAAGCAGATGAGCACGGTCACCGACGTGCTGCAGATCTCCGCCAAGGTTGATAGCCTGAAAACGCAGGAAATTGAAGCACGCAACCAGATCCAGGTGACCCGCGAGGCGCTGGGGGAGCTGATCGGCCGTCCGGTCTATCAGCCGCTCAAGCGCCTCAACGAAAAAGCCCAACTGGCCATGCCGCAAGGTGACGAAGAACAGTGGGTGAATTCGGCAGTGGCGAACAACCCTGCACTGGAGGCCAAGCAGCGCGCCGTGGATGCCGCCAACTACGGAATTTCCGAGGCCAAGGCCGGGCATCTGCCGACCCTGAGCTTCAACCTAGGCGCGCAGCGCAGCGACTTCGCCTATGACAACGTCATCGCCTCCTCCGCGATCAACACCTACTCAGCCACCATCAGCGTGCAGATCCCGTTCTATAGCGGAGGCTCGACCAGCGCCCGTGTCGCCAGCTCCTATGGCTCGCGCGATGCCGCGGAGCAAGAGTACGAATCGATCCGCCGTCAGGTGGTGAAGGAAACGCGCACGGCCTACATGAAGAGCGCTGCGGACCTGGCCAAGATCGGTTCTTCGCGTAACGCGCTAGACTCGGCGATCAAGTCTCGCGCCGCCAGTGAGCGATCGCTCAGCCTGGGCGTGGCGACTGCCGTGGATGTGCTCAACGCGGTGCAGCAGGAATACAGCGCACGGCGTGACTACCTGCAGGCGCAGTACGACTTCGTTACCAACCAGCTGGTGCTGCTGCGTTGGAGCGGCGGTTTCCGGGATACCGATATCCAGAAGATCAACGGCTGGCTGGCGGTACCTACGCCCGGTGAAGAGCGCAAGACTGGGGTTAAGGAAGGGGAGGTTGCCAAGGGATGAGCGGAAGGCAATAGGGTTTGCATCCGCGCCGTCCACCCCCTATCGTCTGCCCCCTATTGGGGGCAGACGCTTTTCTATCTGAAAGAATTGCCCTGATTGCAGTATTCACTACGAGGTAGACAGGTTCGCGGTGTTATCAGGCGAAGCCAGGTCTAGTCCAAAGGAGATAGGTTGAACAGCTATGACCTCGGGCCACGCGCCACGGACATTCCGGTGCTACTAACCCTCGTAATACCGGTATTCAATGAAACAGAAGCCATTCCTTTCTTCTTAGAGCGAGTAGGGGCCGTCTTCGCGACACAGGCTGGAATCGAGCTGGAGTTTCTGTTCATCAACGATGGCAGTACCGATGCGACCTTGCAGACGCTGTTGGAATGCCAGCGGCGTGAGCCGCGAATCCGAGTGCTGGATCTGAGCCGCAACTTCGGCAAGGAAGCGGCCATGACCGCCGGCCTCGAAGAAGCGCGCGGTCAGTTAGTAGTGCCGATTGACGTCGATCTCCAGGATCCACCCGAGGTGATCTTGGAGATGATTGCCAAGTGGCATGAAGGCTACGAGGTAGTGCTGGGGCGGCGTCTAAATCGAGATTCGGATTCCTGGGCCAAACGTGCCTCGGCCAACTGGTTCTACCGTCTGCACAACAAGATCGCCGATCCCCAATTGCCGGAGAATGTCGGCGATTTCCGCCTCATGGATCGCTGCGTGGTGGAGGCGCTCAAGGAACTCCCGGAGTCGCGCCGTTTCATGAAGGGGTTGTTCGCCTGGGTGGGCTTTCGCACCGCCTATGTGGACTATGCGCGCCCTGAGCGGGTCGCCGGCTCGACCAAATTCAATGGCTGGCGGCTGTGGAACTTCGCTTTGGAAGGCGTCACCAGCTTCAGCACCGATCCCCTGAGGATCTGGACCTATCTGGGATCAGCGGTCTCCCTGGTGTCCTTCCTGTTCGCCATGTCCATTGCCCTGAAGGTATTGATCAAGGGTGTAGACGTGCCGGGTTATGCCTCCATCATCGTCTCGGTCACTTTCTTGGGCGGTCTGCAGCTCATGGGAATCGGCATTCTTGGCGAGTATTTGGGGCGAACCTACATCGAAGCCAAGCGCCGTCCGGTCTATGTGGTGCGTAAGAATTACACAGTGACCGATCGGGCCGAGCCATGATCGCCAGGCTTAAGGCATTGCGCGATGGCCGCGCCTTTGGCGAGCTATTGGTAGCGAGCCGCTTTGGTTTGGTGGGGCTCGCGGCCACAGCTGTGCACCTTGCCATCGTCACCTTGCTCATTCGAGCAGGCGTAGCGCCGCTGCTAGCCAATCTGCTGGCCTTCCTGGGTGCCTTCGGCGTGTCCTTTTGTGGACACTATTTTTGGACGTTCCGCAGTTCAGCCGGCATCGCTCGGGCCGTCCTTCGTTTCTTTCTTATCGCGGTAGGTGGTTTCTTGATTAACAGTGCGCTACTAGCGCTGCTGTTGTACTGGACCACATTGGAAAATACCACCTGCGCGCTGATCGCCGTCCTGATCGTACCTGTCTTGTCGTTTTTCGCTAGCAGGCTTTGGGGATTTAAGGCGTGAGCAATTGCCTGTCGATGATGGAAACTTACCTTGAATGACCTCCATACTCCCTTGAAGCCTAAGCTTCGAGTTGAACTGCTCTGTGCCTTTGTCATAGGTACGCTGGCGTTTTTGCTGGTACTCGGACCCCGAATTCTTAACCCAGCCAATATTGGCTGGCTGAGTATTGGCGACCCGCAGCAGCATTACCTCGGCTGGGCTTTTTTCCGTCAGTCGCCGTGGTCCTTTCCACTCGGATTGAATCCCAATTTTGGCTTGGAGCTGAGCAACTCCATCGTCTACACGGATTCAAATCCGTTGTTAGCCATCCTCTTCAAGTTGGTAGGAAACTGGCTGCCCGAGCCGTTTCAGTACACGGGGATTTGGCTACTTCTCTGTTTCATCCTGCAGTCTTTCTTTGCCTGGCGCCTCGTAGGACTGATTACAACAGCACCGTTGGTTCGCCTGGGAGGGATGTTGCTATTTGTCTTTGCACCGCCGTTTCTATGG
Source organism: Pseudomonas sp. SHLD1 (assembly GCF_028640935.1). Taxonomy (NCBI): domain Bacteria; kingdom Pseudomonadati; phylum Pseudomonadota; class Gammaproteobacteria; order Pseudomonadales; family Pseudomonadaceae; genus Pseudomonas; species Pseudomonas sp. SHLD1. The sequence goes on along the minus strand of NZ_JAQZAD010000006.1, from coordinate 311,932 downwards.
CGGATGCAGGGGCATTTCAGTCTCTCCGGACACTTTCTTGTTCTGGCCGCGCTTTATTACGCCTTGCGGCCAGACCACTATCAGCGGTTGCTGGCCTGGCCGCTACTGTTCATGGTTGCGACGCTGACCCATGCCTATTTTCTGCCGATGATCGCGGCGATCTGGGCAGCGGATCTATTGGGAAAGATGCTTAAGAAGCGTCAGTCGTTGCCACGGGGCGCTATTGAGATAGGGCTGGTGATGGCGGGGATCCTGCTGTGCGCCTGGCAGGCAGGCTATTTCTCAGTCAAGAACGGTGTCGCTGCCACAGGTTATGGCATCCTGCGATTAAACCTGTTGTCGCTATTTGATTCTGTCGGCTCCTATACTGCTGGACCTACCGCAAGTTGGTCTTACGTTCTGAGAGATATTCCAGAGGGGCAGGGTGATTATGAAGGCTTTAACTATTTAGGTTTAGGTACCCTGCTAGCGATCATCCTCGCGGTACCTGGATACTTCAATCAACGTCTAGCGCTGACTGGCTTGATCCGGCGCTACCCCTTCCTGTTCGGCGCTTTGGTTGCCCTTACTCTCTTTGCCATTACTAATCGGATCGGCTTTGGCTCCTTGGAATGGGCGTTGCCGCTAAACGACAAACTGGCGCGGCTGGCCAACGTGTTCCGGGCCTCAGGCAGGATATTCTGGCCGGTCTACTATGTGATCGTGCTGGCTACGCTCTATTTTCTAGTGCGTGGCAATGGAGGGAAGAGCGTCTGGGCGTTTGTCTGGCTAGCGGCGGTGGTCCAGATCATTGACCTTAACCCGTTTCGAGAAGGTATCCGTACCCGAATGATGGCGCCGCCAGAATCGGTATGGAGTACTCCGCTTGTTGCCCCCTTCTGGGACCTTGCTGCACAGCGTTACCAGAAGGTCAGAAGCACCAATCCAGCTAACGAGCGAGGAGAGTGGGGAACGTTCTCCAACTTCTCGGCGACGCACCACCTTGCCACTGACATTGTTTACCTGGCGAGGATGGATCAGACGGCACTGGCCGATGCCAAGGCCGCAATAGGCGAGCGTATTGCGCGAGGCGTATATGAGCGGGATACCCTCTACATTGTCGACAGCGCCCAACTGCCCGAGATCAGAAAGACGCTAAAGCCGTCGGACCTCCTTACCTTCGTCAATGGCTTCAATGTCCTGGCGCCTGGTTGGAACGAATGCCCGCAATGTCTCGCTGTTCAGGGCGTTGAGCAAAGTACTCCCCAAGCCAGTCGCCCCAAGGAACGTGCTGGCACGATCCTGTCTTTCGGTAAGGATCGTAAAGGCGAAGCCTATCTTCTCGAAGGCTGGTCTGCCGCGGAAGCCTGGGGAGTTTGGTCGAACGCCAAGCACGTCCGGCTTCAGATTCCGGCGTCGACCGGCGTAAGAGGTATCTCCATGAAGATGGATGCCTTCTTGTCTCCTGCCAGTGCGGTACAACAGGTGGGTGTCACGCTAAATGGCATTCCTGCAGGCGTTTTCCAACTACGCAGCATCACCGAGAACGTTATTGAGATTGAGTTCTCCAGCAAAATGCGGGAGTCCATCGCGGCGAAGGGAGAGCTGGAAATTGCCCTGGACCTGCCCAACTCCGTCATACCCAAGGAACATGGCTTCAATGGCGATGATCGGAATCTCGCGATTGGCCTTCGCACCCTGACGGTGTATTAAAAGCCCTGCAAGATGAGTCCCGGTGGCTCATCTTGCAGATACCTCACGGCATGAAGCGGCACAGCAAGTTCTTGTGCTTGAGCGTCGCCTGCAATGCGATGATTTATGCCCAGTCCGTCTGTCCCACCAACTGAATGAAGCCCGAGCCGCCTTCGGTGAGCTGCTGGTTTTCCGGGGACTCGGTGAAGTGCAGCATCACGTTCGCGCGGCTCATGCCGTGCTCTAGTTGCGTCGCCCAGTAGCTCAGACCGCTGGCTTCGCCTTCCCGGCCTAGAACGGTGCGATAGAGGGTGTTGGTGAAGCCAATATTGTCTTGGCTGCCATACCAGGCTGCAAATTCAGGCGAAGCAGTGAAGTTGCTGGCGATGTCGTCAAAGCTACGACCAAGAGCGTGCTGGTGCATCCAGTACTCGATGCCTTGATACTCCGGCACCCGATCGAAGGCGGTATAGAGGCGCGCGATCTGCGCCTCTTGCTGATCCAGTACGAAGATATCCCTATCTTGGAAACGCAGCACATTCACATCGTGTACTTCCAGCGCCACGTTGCCACTGTTAGCCGTGAGCACCAGAGTACTAGGTGCGGTAGCGGTACGCCCGAAGTCCGCTACGGTACCTTGCAGCGACAGAATATCGTTTCCTTGGCCACCAAAGACCCGCATGGTATGGCCAGAATCGGCAACCATTTCGCTTTGTAGGAGGCTGTCTCCGTAGCTGCTGCCGAAAGCGACACCTTTTTGGATGACCACATCCGCGTTCGTCCAGGCGACGTGGTCAACGATCTTGAGGTAGCCCGCCGAGCCTTCTGTGAGCTGCTGACTTTCAGGTGAGTTAGTGAAATGAGTCATGACGTCCAGGCGATTCATGCCCTGATCCATCAAGGTCGTCCAGTAATTCAGTCCATCGCCATCACCTGCACGATCAAGCACACGCTCGTATAGCAAGGAAGCAAACTGGCTATTGGTGCTGGCGCCATAGTGAGCGATGAATTCAGCAGAATTGGCAAAGCTCCGACTGATATCGGTAAAGCTCATGCCGTGGGCCTGCAAGTCGGTCCAGTAAGCTAGCCCGGCAAGATCAGGCACTCGATCAAATACCGTGTAAAGCCTTGCCAGCTGAGCTTGTTCTTCCGTCATGACAAAAACAGTTTTGTCAGAAAAATCGAGCGCGTTGACGTCGTGTAGGTTCAGCCTCTGCCCACTTACGCTATCCTTCACCTGCAATAGACTCGGGTCATCGGTAGCCGTCGTCAGCTGATAAGACCAAGATGCGCCGCGCATAATGAGCGCATCTGCGCCTCGATAGCCGTACACCTGAGCGGTGCCTGTTGTGTCGTACGACAGCCGAGCTTGGACAAGAATATCGTCTGCATCACTGCCACTGGCGACTCCAAGACCGCTTAGTCGATAGGCGCTACTGGCATCCAGCAAGCCATCGTTAGCGCTGCTCGCTTTGGCTAGCCAGGCCGCATTGGCTCCGGTCAGGGCGGCATAGAGAGAGAAGGTGTTGGCATTGTCTCCGGCAGATAGCACGCCACGAATGCTTGCTGTTGCCCCAGAACCCTCCAGCAGCGGGCCCCCTGAAGCGCCTGCGCCTAGGCCCGTATCCACAAAATAAAGCGGGTAGTCGGCTACATAGGTGGCGGCTGCAGAGTCTTGCATCAACCCGGTACCGCGCACGGGATATCCTAGTACCGTACCAGTCAGATCCGAACCCGTAGTCGAGATACCCAGGATGCCGGTAGTCACCCCGATATTCGTGTCGAGGTTGATCAGCGCTAAATCGTGCCCGACCTCTTCATAACTCGGGACATGATCACCGTTTTTATCCCAGTTGTTGGAATAGCCAGTCCAGCTATGGGCCGCGTAGGTACCTAGAGGCGCGGAAAAAGAGGTGGAATTGATGTAGGCGCCCGGTGTAACCGTGACACTGATTGCCTGTCCGCCGTATCGGTCGTCGTAGATCACATGTAGCGCTGTGAGTACGTCGTTATTGCCGACGACCGTTCCTGAGCCCCTGGCTACAGTGCCATCGGGAAAAATACTCTGGATGAACGCGATTTCACGGTAGGGGGACGTGGAGCGATCATTGACAAGGAACATGGCGGGCCGCGGCGGTAGGTGACTTCCAGGTCATCATACAGACCCATGTCTTGCCGCTGCATGTTGCAGGCGTGCGTTCCGTCCGCTAGACAAAACCGTCTGACAGACAGGACTACAAAGAAGGTGGTGCCGGCACCAGGAGTCGAACCCGGGACCTACTGATTACAAGTCAGTTGCTCTACCAGCTGAGCTATACCGGCAAGGGGGACGCCATTATAGCCATGGGAAAGCCCTTGTAAACCAAGGATGTGCGGCGGTTAAGGCTGGCGTAAGCCAGCTGCGGCTAAAATGGCGCAAAGAGCTTGCAGGAGCCGCTGATGAGAACGAAGACTCTGGCCATATTGGCCGCTGCGCTGGCTGGCTGCACCAGCCAGGCGAATCTGGAGCGCAATCCACCCATGGAGCTGCGCACGGGCAAGAATGCCGAGGACTATCGCTCCTGTCTGGTGAGCGGCCTGGAGAAGGACGGCCGCCACGTGCTGGTCCAGCCGCAGGGCAGTGGGCAGCGTGTGCTGGTGGACAGCAAGGTGCCGGGCGCCACGGCGGCCATCATCGACATCGGGTCGGCGTCGCGCGGCACGCGCATCCAGCTGCGCGAGCAGATGGCCAACAATCCGCTGCGGCCGCGGACCATTCTGACGGCGGTGAAGGATTGCCTGTGAGTTGAGGGGCTGGGTGGCCCTCACCCCAGCCCTCTCCCCAAGGGAGAGGGGAAAGAGCGGGTTGCCTGTGGTTGCTCAGGCTTAGCGAGGCAACCACCGTCGTCACTTGGAAAGGCAGATACAAGAAGGGCGCCCGAGGGCGCCCTTCTTGCGTTCCGCTGCCTGGGATCAGGCGGCCGGCTGGTTGCGACGTTCCGGCACCGGCTCGGCGGCACGCTGACCGTTGACGTCACGCAGTGGGGTACCCCGTACCGGGGCGCCGTTGGCGACGTAGTAGGCGGCGTTGCTGCGCGGCAGCGGAGCGCGACCGCGGATTTTGTCGGCGATCTTCTCGGCGATCATGATGGTCGGGGCATTGAGATTTCCCGTCGCGATGATCGGCATGATGGAGGCATCCACCACACGCAGGCCTTCCAGGCCGTGTACACGACCAGCGCCGTCGACCACTGCCATGTCGTCGGTACCCATCTTGTTGGAGCAGGACGGGTGGTAGGCGGTCTCGGCATGGGAGCGCACGAAGGCGTCCAGCTGAGCGTCGGTCACGCAGTCGCGGCCTGGGTTGATCTCTTCGCCACGATAGGGATCCAGCGCCGGCTGCTGCATGATCTCGCGGGTCAGGCGGATGCCGTCGCGGAATTCGCGCCAGTCCTGCTCGGTGCTCATGTAGTTGAACAGGATGCTCGGGTGCTGGCGCGGATCGCGCGAGGTCAGTTCGATGCGGCCACGGCTGGGCGAGCGCATGGAGCCGACGTGGGCCTGGAAGCCATGGGCCTCGATGGCGTTGGTGCCGTTGTAATTGATGGCGATCGGCAGGAAGTGGTACTGGATGTTGGGCCAGTCGAATTCTTCGCTGGAGCGGATGAAGCCGCCCGCCTCGAAGTGGTTGCTGGCACCCAGGCCGGTCCCCTTGAGCATCCATTCCAAGCCGATCTGCGGCTGGTTGTACCACTTCAGCGCCGGGTACAGGGAGACCGGCTGCTTGCACTCGTACTGCAGGTACATTTCCAGGTGGTCCTGCAGATTCTGGCCGACGCCGGGCAGGTCGTGGACCAGCGGGATGTCGAAGCGCCGCAGCAGCGGCGCGGGGCCGACACCGGAGCGCTGCAGGATCTGCGGCGAGGCGATGGCGCCGGCGCAGAGCAGGACTTCACGACGGGCGCGCACGGTGATGGCTTCCAGCGAATCGCCCTTCATGTAGGCGACGCCATTGGCGCGCTTGCCCTCGAAGAGGATGCGATCGGTGGTGGCGTGGGTGACGATGGTTAGATTCGGGCGACCCTTGGCCTGATCCAGATAGCCACGCGCGGTGCTGGAACGACGACCGTTCGGGGTGACGAAGCGGTCCATCGGGCCGAAGCCTTCCTGCTGATAGCCGTTGAGGTCTTCGGTGCGCGGATAGCCCGCCTGGACACCGGCTTCGACCATGGCTTCGAACAGGGGATTGGTATTCGGCTTGGCGGTGGTCACCGAGACCGGACCGTCGCCGCCGTGCCAGTCGTTGGCACCGGCGTCGCGCTTCTCGGCCTTGCGGAAGTAGGGCAGGCAGTCGAGGTAGGTCCAGTCTTCCAGGCCGTCGAGTTGCGCCCAGTTGTCATAGTCCAGGGCGTTGCCGCGGATGTAGCACATGCCGTTGATCAGCGAGGAGCCGCCCAGGCCCTTGCCACGGCCGCATTCCATCCGGCGGTTGTCCATGTGCGGCTCTGGCTCGGTCTGGTAGGCCCAGTTGTACTGCTTGCCCTGCAGCGGATAGGCCAGGGCAGCCGGCATCTGGGTGCGGAAGTCCAGGCGGTAGTCGGGGCCGCCGGCTTCCAGCAGCAGGACGGTGACGTCCTTGTCTTCGGTCAGCCGGGTGGCCAGGACGTTGCCGGCCGAACCGGCGCCTATGACGATGTAATCGAATTCGTGTGCCATGAAGATTCTCCTCCTGACGGCGGGTGGGGTCCGGCCCCAGCCCCGGGCCCTCTCCGGCGGAGAGGGGAGAAAAGCGCTGCTAAAGCGACTTAGAAGATCGAGGCGTAGTCGCCCAGCTCGACCTGCACCGACTTGATGCGGGTGTAGTGGCCGAGGGTGGTGAGGCCGTTTTCGCGACCGACGCCGGAATGCTTGTAGCCACCCACCGGCATCTCGGCGGGGGATTCGCCCCAGGTGTTGATCCAGCAGATGCCGGCTTCCAGGCGATGGATCATGCGGTGGGCACGGGCCAGGTCACGGGTGACCACGCCGGCCGCCAGGCCGTATTCGGTGTCGTTGGCGCGGCGCACCACCTCGTCTTCGTCGGCATAGGCCAGGATGCTCATGACCGGGCCGAAGATCTCTTCGCGGGCGATGGCCATGTCGTCACGGCAATCGGTGAAGACGGTGGGGGCGACGAAGTTGCCCCTGGCCAGTTCGCCCTGGGTGACGCGCTCGCCACCCATGAGCAGGCGGGCGCCTTCAGCCTGGCCCTGGGCGATGTAGCCCAGCACCTTCTCCATGTGCGGGGTGCTGACCAGCGGCCCGAAGTTGGTTTCGGCGGCCAGCGGATCGCCCAGTTTGATGCGCTTGACCCGCTCCACCACCTTGGCCTCGAAGTCGGCCTTGAGCGCCTGGGGCACGAAAACGCGAGTGCCGTTGGTGCAGACCTGGCCGGAGCTGAAGAAGTTGGCCATGACGGCGATGTCGGCGGCGCGATCCAGGTCGGCGTCATCGCAGACGATCAGCGGCGACTTGCCGCCCAGTTCCATGGTGACTTCCTTGAGGGTCGAGCCGGCGGCGCTGGCCATGACCTTCTTGCCGGTGGCGACGCCGCCGGTAAAGGAGATCTTCTCGATGCCGGGATGCTCGGTCAGAGCCACGCCCACCTCGGGGCCGACGCCATTGACCACGTTGAAGACGCCAGCGGGCAGGCCGGCCTCGGTGTAGATCTCGGCCAGCTTCAGCGCGGTCAGCGGGGTGACTTCGCTGGGCTTGAAGATCATGGCGTTGCCGGCGGCCAGGGCCGGAGCGGATTTCCACAGGGCGATCTGGATCGGGTAGTTCCAGGCGCCGATGCCAGCAACCACGCCCAGCGGCTCGCGGCGGGTGTAGACGAAGGAGGTCTCGCGCAGCGGGATCTGCTCGCCTTCCAGGGCCGGCACGAGACCCGCGTAGTACTCGAGCACGTCGGCGCCGGTGACGATGTCCACGGCCTGGGTCTCGGACAGGGCCTTGCCGGTGTCCAGGGTTTCCAGCAGCGCCAGCTCGTCGTTGCGCTCGCGGAGGATGTCCACGGCCTTGCGCAGGATGCGCGAGCGCTGCATGGCGGTCATCGCGGCCCAGACCTTCTGGCCGGCGGCGGCGGCGGCCACCGCCTTGTCCACGTCGGCGCGGCTGGCGCTTTGCACCGTGGCAAGCACCTCGCCGGTGGCGGGATTCAGGGTTTCGAAGGTGGCACCACCGGTGGCGGCGACATAACGGCCACCGATGTACAGCTGCTGTTCGGCGAAACGGGCCATGGACGTTCTCCCAATCTGGGCGGGCGCCGTGGCACCCGCAAGGAACACAGGGGGCGCGAAAGAAAGGTCTCTCTGCGCCAGCGATGAATCCAGTCTACTTAATTTTTATTGAACGTTCAATCAATGAAAAATTCACAGGCGTGCCGAAACGGGGCGATGGGCGGCCCAGAGCGGTTCTGTCGAAGCGGGGAGGGAGCGGGAAACGCGGGAGGAGAGCCCCGCGCCAAGTGGACGGGCGGGGCGGCGAGAGAGGGGTCAGGCCTTGGCCAGTTGCAGGTCCAGGTAGTCGTAGGCGATCTGCAGGGCCTGCTGGGTGTTGAAGGTGTCGCCGGAGAGGGCGCCGCGCAGCCAGAGGCCGTCGATGATAGCGGCCAGGCCCTTGGCCGAGGCGCGGGCCTGCTCATGGGGCAGGAGGCGACGGAATTGCCAGCAGAGGTTGGAGTAGAGCCGCAGGTCGTTGATGCGTTGCAGCCGGCGCAGATTGGGCTGGTGCATGCTGGTGGCCCAGAAGGCCAGCCAGGTCTTCATGGCCGGGCCGCTGACCTGGGTATCGTCGAAGTTGCCCTGGATGATGGCGCGCAGGTTGGCGGCTGGGTCGTCACCGGGCAGGGCAGCGCGGCGTTCGCGCACGGCCTGGCGCAGGGCATTCATCAGATGCCGCATGGTGGCTTCGAGCAGGCCGTTCTTGTCCTGGAAGTAGTGGCTGATGATGCCGTTGGAGACCCCGGCCTTGCGGGCGATGAAGGCGATACTGGCGTCGCCCATGCCGACTTCGTCGACGGCTTCGAGGGTCGCGGCAATGAGCTGCGAACGGCGGATGGGCTGCATCCCGACCTTGGGCACGAGGCATCTCCTGGACAGAGCGGAAGGAGCCTCGGAGGGTAACTATTTTTTATTGAACGTTCAATCAATAAAAACGGTCACGACCTCCTGGATTGTGCCCTCGCCAAGGCGGCAATACCAGTCCTGATGGGTGGTTACTTTTAATAACCGCCCGAAAGGCGTAGGCTGGAAGCCAGTTCTGCTTCGAGGATCGCCATGGACGCCGTGGTCAGTCGTATCTCCAGCCGTCGCCGCCTGCATGCCCACGCCTGTCCGATCAGGGACGTGCTGGACCGGATCGGCGATGCCTGGTCCCTGCTCACGCTCTTTACCCTGGAACCCGGTCCGCTGCGCTTCAACGAATTGCGCCGGCGGGTCGACGGCATTTCCCAGCGCATGCTCAGCGTGACCCTGCGCCAGCTGGAGCGCGACGGCCTGGTGTCCCGCACGGTGACGCCGAGCAAGCCGCCCCAGGTGGAATACGCCCTCACCGAACTGGGCCAGAGCCTGATGGTGCCGGTGGGCGCCCTGGCCGCCTGGGCCTCCGCGAAGCAGCCTCTCATTCAGCGCCACAGGGCGGCCTACGATCAGGTCGCCGAGGAGTTCTCTGATGACCCGTCTCGCTAAGACCGCCCTGTCGGTCCTCGACCTCGCTCCCATCCGTGACGATGGCGATGCCGCCCAGGCGTTGCACAACGCCTTGGATCTGGCGCGCCACGTCGAGCAACTCGGCTTTTCCCGCTACTGGGTCGCCGAGCACCACAACATGGACGGCATCGCCAGTTCGGCGACCGCCGTGCTGCTGGGCTATCTGGCCGCTGGCACCAGCACCCTGCGCCTGGGTTCGGGCGGTATCATGCTGCCCAACCATGCGCCGCTGGTGGTGGCCGAGCAGTTCGGCACCCTGGCTTCGCTGTATCCGGGCCGCATCGAGCTCGGCCTGGGTCGCGCACCGGGCTCGGATCAGCGCACCGCCTATGCCCTGCGCCGTGATCGCCTGGGCAGCTCCGACGACTTCCCGCGGGACGTGGAAGAGCTGCAGCACTACTTCGGGCCGCAACAGCCGGGGCAGGGCGTGATCGCCATGCCGGGTGCGGGTACCGAGGTGCCGATCTGGCTGCTGGGTTCGAGCCTGTTCAGCGCCCAGCTGGCGGCGGCCAAGGGCCTGCCCTATGCCTTCGCCTCGCACTTCGCGCCGCGCTACGTGCACGAGGCCATCCGCCTCTATCGCGAGAACTTCAAGCCGTCCAAGGTGCTCGATCGCCCCTATGTGATGCTCGGGGTACCGCTGGTGGCAGCCGACAGCGACGACGAAGCCAATTACCTGGCCACCACCGTCTACCAGCGCATCCTCGCCCTGTTCCGCGGCGACAGCCTGCGCCTGCAACCGCCGGTGCGCAGCATGGAAGGGGTCTGGTTGCCCCACGAGAAGGAGTCGGTGTCGAGTTTCCTCGGCATGGCGGTGATCGGTGGCCCGGACAAGGTCCGCGAGCGCCTGGAGCTGCTGCTGGAAAAGACCGACGCCGACGAGCTGATCTTTACCTGCGACGTCTACGAGCAGGCGGATCGCCTGCGCGCCTTCTCGATCCTGGCGGATCTGAAGGGCGGTTGATGGGGATAGGTAGCGTTGGGACTCGTTGGGCTCGGCGTAACCCGGATTTATCGCGGCCATGGCGGTCCGCCGATGCGGCCGCTCCTACAAAAGCATGAAAAGCATCGCCCCTGTAGGAGCGGTCGCTACGGCGCACCGGCATGGCCGCGAATAAAAGCCGACCGTCTCGCGACGGTCGGCTTTTTTATGGGTGCTGCTGTTGGGCTTCGCTGCGCTCAACCCAACCTACGCCTGCGTAGCGTGGAAAACCGCGCCAGCGTTTTCCACTGGCGGCTACCGGTTCGTACTGTGGATAAGGCTGCGCCGTTATCCACGCTACGAGGTCCTGCGGTTTACAGGAAGGTGAACACCTGCTCGCGGGTCAGGCGGGACTTGGGCAGGGCGGCATTGAAGTCGCTTTCGCCGCGATAGCCCAGGCCGACCACTACCAGGGCGGTGTAGCCCTGTTCGCGCAGGCCCAGTTCCTGGTCCAGGCTGTTGGCGTCGAAGCCTTCCATGGGGGTGGCATCGATGCCCAGGGCGGCGGCGCCGAGCAGCAGGGTGCCCAAGGCCAGGTAGGTCTGCTTCTCCATCCAGTGCTGCACGTCCTTGCGCTCATGACGATGCAGGTCGACGAAGTGACGGCGGGTGCCGTCCTGGGTGGCGCGCGCCTCGGGCTTGGCGAAGCGGCCGTCCTGGGCTTCCTGCTCCAGCACCTGGGCCAGGTGGCCTTCGGTCATTTCCAGGCGGGTGCACAGCACAATGACGTGGGACGCCGGCAGCACCTTGGGTTCGTTGTAGGGACTCTGCATGCCCTGGGCGATGCGCGCCTTGGCCTCGGCGCTGGCGGCGACCACGAAGTGCCAGGGCTGGGAGTTGACCGAGGAGGGCGCCTGGCGCAGCAGCTCCAGCAATTCCTCGACCTGTTCGGCCGGGATGCTGCGGGAGCCGTCGAAGGCCTTGGTGGTGTAACGGGTGCGGGCGATCTGGGACAGCTGCATGGATAACTCCTGATCGGATCAGTGGGTAGGGGCCGGCTGGGCGTCGATCTTGACGCGGAACAGGCTGTAGGGCTTCTGGCGCAGGTCCTGGCCACCGTGGAACTGGGCCTGGCGATGGAGCTGGTTGGCGGTGAAATAGAGGTAGCCGTCCGGACCGATGCTGAAGGTGTCGGGCCAGAGCACACGGGGATCGTGGACCAGGGTCTTCCAGCTGCCGTCGGTCTGGCGCTGGCGCACGGCGTTGTGCTCGTAGTCGCCGGCATAGACGCGACCCTGGGCATCGGCTTCGAGGCCGTCGGAGGCACCCTTCTCGCCGAGATCCTGCACCCCGGCGCGCACCTGGGCCTCGCTTGCCTGGGGATCACGCAGCAGGGCGGTGGGCACGGCATAGAGGTGGCGGCTGGACAGCGGGCTGAAGTAGAGGGTGCCGCCGTCCGGCGACAGGGCGATGCCGTCGCTGGCGATGGCCGGTCGGACCTTGCTGCCATCGGGGCGCTGCATCAGCAACGGTTCGCCTTCCACCACCGGGGCGAAGCTGGGGTCGACGTTGGCCTGGGGCGCGCCGGTCAGGTGACGCTGGGCCTGGCCGGTGGCGAGGTCGAGGACGATGAGTCCGCCCGGAGGGGCCGAATCGGTGACATAGGCCACCCCGGCGCGGCCGACGCGAAAGTCGAAACGCACGTCGTTGACGTAGCTCTTGGGTTCGAGCACCGCGGCCGGAAAGACCAGGGTCTTAACCACCTGGTTGGTCTTGAGGTCGATGGCCACCAGCTTGGCGCCGCCGGCCTTGGGCGCGGCGAAGCCGGGGGCGGCGGTATCCAGCACCCAGAGGTGGCCGCGCCCGTCGGCGACCACGCTCTGCACGCTGATGAAGCCCTTGGCCGGCTGGCCGGGGGTCTCGACGTTGAGCGCGGCGTCCGGGTAGGGCACGGCCTTGCCGTCCTTGAGTTCGGCGACGGTGAAGGGCACCGCGTCGCCCCAGCGCGGGTAGTTGACGAAGATCCGCCCGGTCTCGCTGACGGTGACGCCGGTGGGCATGGCGTCCTGGAAGGCGAACACCGGCTCCAGCTGGCCAAGGGTGTGCTCCTGGGGCAGCGGCACGGCCTGGGCCGTCAGGCTACCCACGGCCAGGGCGACGGCGAGGGTCAGGGCACTCAAGCGAGGCATCAGAACCCCTCCAGCACGAGCTTGCCGCGCGCCTGATGGCTTTCCAGCTGGGCATGGGCGCGGCGCAGGTTGGCGGCATCGATCCGGCCCAGGTGCTCGCCGAGGGTGGTCTTGAGGGTGCCCTGGTCGATCAGTCCGGCGACGCGTTCGAGGATCTCGTGCTGCTGCACCTTGTCCGGGGTCTGGAACAGCGAGCGGGTAAACATCAGTTCCCAGTGCAGCGACAGCGACTTGGCCTTCATCGGCACCACGTCGAGTTGCGCCGGATCGTCGATCACGCCCAGGCGACCCTGGGGCCGCAGGACATCCACCAGCTGGGTGAAGTGCTCATCGGTGTGGGTGAGGCTGGCCACCAGGGTCACGCCATCCAGACCCAGGGCTTCGAGCTGGGGTCGCAGCGGCTGGTGATGGTCGATGACGTGGTGGGCACCCAGCTGGCGCACCCAGTCCTGGGTTTCCTGGCGCGAGGCGGTACCGATCACCGTCAGCTCGGTGAGCTGGCGGGCCAGCTGCACCAGCACGGAGCCGACGCCACCCGCCGCGCCCATCACCAGCAGCTGCTGGCCGGCGCCGCCGCCTTCGGTCGCGCCGAGACGGTCGAACAGCAATTCCCAGGCGGTGATGGCGGTCAGCGGCAGGGCCGCGGCCTGGGCATGATCCAGGCGCTTGGGCTTGTGCCCGGCCAGGTGTTCGTCGACCAGGTGCAGTTCGCTGTTGCAGCCGGGGCGGAACAGCTCGCCGGCGTAGTAGACCTCGTCACCCACGGCGAAGCGGCTGACGGCGCTGCCCACGGCGCAGACCACGCCGGAGACGTCCCAGCCCAGTACCTTGGACTCGCGCTGCACCAGGCCCTGGCGCACCTTGGTATCGACCGGATTGACCGACACGGCGCGGACTTCCACCAGGAGGTCATGGGCCTCGGGCGTGGGGTCGGGCAGCACCGCGTCCTGCAGGGCACGGGGATCGCTGGCGGGCAGGGTGGTGTCACCGTGGACGATGGCTTTCATGGGCGGGTTCCTTTGTACGATAAGAAGACGTGAGCCCATGGTCGTCTTCATGCTCGACCGGAAAAAGCGGCAGAATCGGATAGCACCTTCACTGCAGGAGTGAAAATGATCCGCTTCGACGACCTCGGCCTCTTCGTCCGCTCCGCCGCCCTCGGCAGCTTTTCCCGCGCCGCCCGCGAGGCAGACCTCCTGCCGGGGCAGGTGAGCGCCGCCATCGGCCGGCTGGAGCGCGAACTGGGCATTCGCCTGTTCGCCCGCTCGACCCGCAGCCTGCGCCTGACCGCCGAGGGCGAGGCCTATCTGCCCTATGCCCGCGAGGTGCTGGAGACCTTGCGCGAAGGGCGCGAGCGGTTGCAGGGGGAGAGTCCTGAGTTGCGCGGAGTGCTGCAGGTGGCGGCGCCTTCGGACCTGGGGCGCAATCTCCTGCTGCCCTGGCTGGCCGAGTTTCGTCAGCGCCATCCCGGCCTGACCCTCAGGCTCTACGTCTCGGACCAGCAGGCCGACGTCTATCGCGATCCGGTGGACATCGCCATCCGCTACGGCCGCAGCCAGGACGACAGCCTGGTGGCCCTGCCGCTGGCCCCGGACAATCGCCGGCTGCTGGCGGCGGCGCCGGCCTATCTGGCCCGCCAGGGCGCGCCGCGCAGCCTGGACGACCTGTCCAGGCACGCCTGCCTGCTCTACCAGCTGCATGGGCGCACCTATGACAAGTGGAGCTTTCCACAGGCCGACGGTGGCCTGCGCCAGGTAGCCGTCAGCGGACCCCTGCAAAGCGACGATGCCGAGGTGGTGCGGCGCTGGGCGGTGGCCGGGGAGGGCATCGTCTACAAGTCCTGGCTGGACATGCGCGACGACCTGCAGCGCGGTCGGCTGGTGCGGCTGCTGCCCGAGCAGCCCGGCGAGCCCTTGCCGCTGCAGCTGTTCTGCCCGCACCGGCGGCAATTCTCGCCGGCGGTGCGGCAGCTGCACGGCTGGCTGGCGGAACGCTTCGCGGCCCTGGGCGAGCAGCCCTGAAACGCAAAGGGGATGGCGCCGCGAACGGAGCCACCCCCCCCCCCGGGTACCGCGCCTGCCTTACTGCAGGTGCTGCTTGAGCAACTGGCCGGCCTGGGTCAGCGCAGCCTGGACCTCGGGTACCTTGGCCAGGGCGTTGAGCAGGCCGTAGTCGTGGATCATGCCGTTGTAGCGCACCTGGACGACATCGACGCCGGCGGCGTTGAGCTTGCGGGCATAGGCCTCGCCCTCGTCTCGCAGCACGTCGTTCTCGGCGGTCTGTACCAGCGCCGGCGGCAAACCCTTGAGCTGGGCCTCGCTGGCCCGCAACGGCGAGGCGTAGACGTTGGCGCGCTCGGTGTCGCTGGTGGTGTAGTTGTCCCAGAACCACTTCATCATGTTGCGGGTCAGGAAGCGGCCCTCGGCATAGGTCTGGTAGGAGCCGTTGTCGAAGCTCGCATCGGTCACCGGCCAGAACAGCACCTGGTAGCGCAGCTTGGGCGTGCCCTTGTCCTTGGCCATCAGGCTGACCACCGCGGCCATGTTGCCGCCGACGCTGTTGCCGGCCACCGCCAGGCGACTGCCGTCGACATCGATGTCCTTGCCGTGCTCGGCCACCCACTGGGTCGCGGCATAGGCCTGGTTGATGGCCACCGGGAAGTGGGCTTCCGGACTCGGGGTGTAGTTGACGAACACCGCCGTGGCGCCGGAGGCCACCACCAGGTCACGCACCAGGCGCTGGTGGGTGGGGAAGTCGCCCAGCACCCAGCCGCCGCCGTGGAAGAACATGAAGGCCGGTGTCTGCCCCTTGGCGTTCGCCGGGCGGACGATGGTCAGCTGCAGCGGCTTGCCGTCGACCTGGATGGTCTTTTCACGGGTCTTGACCCCCGAGAGATCGACCTTGACGCCGGACTGGGCGCCGGCCAGCACCGCGCGGGCGTCCTTGGGGCTCAGGGTTTCCAGGGGTTTGCCACCGCTGCCGTTCAGGGCATCGACGAAGCCCTGGGTGGTGCGCTCCAGGTGCGGATCGGGCTGGGGCGCAGCGAAGGCGCTGCCCAGAGCCAGGCTGAGCGCGGAAAGGCCAAGCAGGCGAGAGACGGTACGCATGACAGATGACTCCTCGAACGGGAAGGACCGGGCGCCTCGGCGGAGGCGCCAGGGTAATACCGCGACCCTTAGGCCAGGGTCAGGCGCACGTCCACGTTGCCGCGGGTGGCGTTGGAGTAGGGGCAGACCTGGTGGGCTTTCTCGACCAGGTCTTCGGCCACGGCACGCTCCAGGCCCGGCAGGCTGATGACCAGCTCGACGTCCAGGGCGAAGCCGGTGGGGATCGGGCCGATGCCGACCTGGGCGGTCACGCTGACGTCAGCCGGAACGGCGATCTTTTCCTTGGCGCCGACGAACTTGAGCGCGCCGATGAAGCAGGCCGAATAGCCGGCGGCGAAGAGTTGCTCGGGATTGGTGCCGGCACCGCCGGCGCCGCCCAGCTCCTTGGGCGTGGACAGCTGCACGTCCAGGACCTTGTCGCTGCTGATGGAACGGCCGTCACGGCCACCGGTGCTGGTTGCGGAAGCGGTATAGAGGATGTTCATGGCGTGCTCCTGTTTAGGTATCGCGATAACTTATTGTTCGGACGTTGACCGAAGGAATCGTCCGGGTACGGATTTAAGTTATCGCGATATTCGTTATCGCGCAAATATATTTTCAGGAGCAGCCGACCAGCGGCAGCGAAGGAGGCTAACGCTCCAGCTTGGCTCTCAGGGTCATCAGGTTTTCGCGCAGGGCATTCATCTGGGCATCGCCCAGCGCGCAATAGCTGCTGATGGTGCCGTTGATCTCCCGGGCCCGCTCGCGCAGGGCGCGGCCAGACTCGGTGAGTTCGATGGACAGGTTGCGCTCGTCCTCGGCATTGCGCTGCCGGGTCACGTAGCCCTCGGCTTCCAGGCGCTTGAGCACCGGGGTCAGGGCGCCGGAGTCCTGGTGCAGCCGGCGCGCCAGCTCCTTGAGCGGCAGCCGATCGTTTTCCCACAGCACCAGCATCATCAGGTACTGCGGATAGGTCAGGCCCACCTCTTCGAGCAGCGGCTTGTACACCTTGGTCATGGCCAGCGAGGTGGAGTACAGGGCGAAGCACAGCTGCTGATCGAGAAGAAGGGGGTCTTTGTTGTTCATCGCGTTCCCGCCTCGGTAAATGAGAAATGATTCTACCCCGAGCATTTGGGTAGCATTAGTCCTTTCGCACTCAGACCCCAGGGTTTCCATGCGTATCCATGTGTCGTTCATCGATCGTGTCGGCATCACCCAGGAAGTCCTGGCGCTGCTCGGTGCCCGCAATCTCAACCTGGACGCCGTGGAGATGGTGCCGCCCAACGTCTACATCGATGCGCCGACCCTGAGCGCGACGGTGCTGGAGGAGTTGCGCGCCGCCCTGCTGACCGTGGTGGGGGTGGAGGCGGTGCGGGTGGTGGACATCCTGCCCGGCCAGCGCCGCTCCCTGCAGCTCGACGCCCTGCTCGCCGCCATGGCCGATCCGGTGCTGGCGGTGGACGGCGAGGGCCGCATCCTGCTGGCCAATCCGGCCTTTGCCGCCCTGGCCGGGGAAGGCGCCGGCAACACCCTGGCCGAGCTCTTCAATGACAGCGAATTGTCCGCCGAACTGCTGGACCAGGGCTTTCGCCTGCCCCTGCGCGAGGTGGTACTGCGCGGCCAGGCGCTGCTGCTGGACGCCACCCCCATCGGCGAACCGGTGGGCGGCCTGGCCGGTGGCCTGCTGACCCTCTATGCCCCCAGCCGTATCGGTGGCCGCCTCTCGGCGCTGCGCCACGACACCCCCGAGGGCTTCGATTCGCTGCTCGGCGACTGCGCTGCCATCCGCACCCTCAAGGCCCGCGCCCAGCGCCTGGCCGCCCTGGAGGCGCCCCTGCTGATCCTTGGCGAGACCGGCACCGGCAAGGAACTGGTGGCGCGCGCCTGCCATGCGGCCAGTGCGCGGCGCGAGGCGCCCTTTCTGGCGCTGAACTGCGCGGCCCTGCCGGAAAGCCTCGCCGAGAGCGAATTGTTCGGCTATGCCCCGGGCGCCTTTACCGGCGCCCAGCGCGGCGGCAAGCCGGGCCTGCTGGAACTGGCCGACCAGGGCACGGTGTTTCTCGACGAAGTCGGCGAGATGTCGCCCTATCTGCAGGCCAAGCTGCTGAGATTTCTCTCCGATGGCACCTTCCGCCGCGTTGGCGGGGCCCAGGAAACCCAGGTCAACGTGCGCATCCTCGCCGCCACCCATCGCGATCTGCAGGCCATGGTCGCCGCCGGTACCTTTCGCGAAGACCTCTTCTATCGCCTCAATGTGCTCAGCCTGCAGGTGCCGGCACTGCGCGAGCGGGGCCAGGACATCCTGCTGCTGGCACGGCATTTTCTGCAGCAGGCCTGCGCTCAGATCGGCCGACCGCCGTGCCGCCTGGCGCCGGCCACCTATGGCGTGCTGCTGGGCAACGCCTGGCCGGGCAACGTGCGGCAATTGCAGAACATCCTCTTTCGCGCCGCCGCCATCAGCGAGAGTGGCCAGATCGACGTCGACGACCTCGACCTGGCCGGGACGGCGGTGGCGGGGCAGGTCGAGACCGAGGTCAGCACCCTGGAGGCCGCCGTCCAGGGTTACGAGGCGGCGCTACTGGAGCGGCTCTACCCACAGTACCCGTCCAGCCGCCAGCTGGCCGCGCGGTTGCAGACGTCCCACTCGGCCATTGCCATGCGCCTGCGCCGTTATGGTATCCCCCGGCGAGACTAGCCCCGCCGCTTCAAGTTTCGTCACGGCAGCCCGATAACGTCAGACGACATCACGCTCGGACGGGGGGAGGGCTTCGTGACGAGCAGCTTCTTGCATTGGCTGATTCTCGGTCTGGTGCTGGTGTGCACGGGCGTCCGTGCCGGCGCACTGCAACTGGTGACCGAGGACTATCCGCCGTTCAGCGTGGTCCAGCCGGATGGCCGGGTGACCGGCTTTTCCGTCGAGTTGGTGCGGCTGCTGTTGGCCCGGGCCGAGCTTGCGGCCGAGCCGCAGGTCATGCCGTGGGCGCGGGCCTTCGCCCAGGCCCAGGGCCGGCCCGATGTCCTCGTCTTTTCCATGGCGCGTCTGCCCGAGCGCGAGGCGCTGTTCGAGTGGGTGGTGCCCCTGACCGAGACCACCCTCTGCCTGTTCAGCTGGCGGGACCGCGTGTGTCCCTTGGCCAGCCTGCAGGCGGCCCGCGGCCTGCAAATCGCTACGGTCAACGGCGATGCGGGAGAGCGCATCCTGCTGGAGCAGGGCTTCACCGTCGGACGGGAGCTGCAATCCGGCACGCATTACAGCCTCAACCTGGAGAAACTCAAAGCCGGTCGGGTCGACCTGTGGATCGCCAACCGCGCCGTGGCCGATCACCTCGCTCGCCAGGCCGGCTACGATCCCCAGGGCGATCTGCGGCAGGCCTACTGCGCCCCCCCCTATCCGCTGTATCTGGCGGCCAGCCTGGGCACCGCTCCCGAGGTGATGGCACGGCTGCGGGCGGCCTTCGTGACGTTGCAACAGGACGGTACGCTGGCCGAACTCCAGCGGCGCTGGCTATGAGGGGCGTGCTGAAACGCCTCTCGCTCGGTAACCGCCTGGCCTTGCTGACGGTGGCGTTCTGTCTGCTGTTTTCCGCGGCCACGGCAGGGCTGCGCACCTGGAATATCTGGGAACAGAATCGCCTGGGTATGGATACCGAGCTGCAATTGCTGGAGCAGGTGTACCAGTCGACCCTGACCAAGGCCATCTGGGAACTGGACAAGCCCGCGGTGCAGGCGCAACTGGACGGGGCGTCGCGCATCGCCTCGGTCGGCCGTATCGAGCTGCGGCTGACCGGCCACGGCCAGGAGTCCGACGTCCAATCCCGTCAGCAGGCCGACTGGGCGCCCTCGAGCCTGGCGCCGAGTCGAAGCTCCTCGCTGGTCTACAGTCCCTATCCGGGCGGTCACGAGGTGCTCGGCGAACTCCTCATCCAAGGCAATGAAGCCCTGCTCTGGCGCGAATTGCGCGACAGCGTGGCGAGTACCCTGCTGACCCAACTGGCACTCGCCCTGCTGCTCGCCGGCCTGGTCAGCCTGGCCTTCAATCGGCTGGTTACCCTGCATGTCCGTCGGATCGCCCGCCACCTGTCCCGGCTGACGGCCGCCACCCTCGCCGAGCCCCTTCGACTGCGGCGGCCTACTCGCCAGGACGAGCTGGATCTGCTGGTGAGTGGCATCAATACCCTGCAGGGCAACCTGGCGGGCTACCTGGCCCAACAGCATCGCCACGAAGAAGAGCTCGCCGCGCATCGCGATCTCCTGGCGGAGCGAGTTCGCGAGCGCACGGCAGAGCTCGAGGCCTTGGCGACGGCGCAGCAAACCATCCTGAGGCTGTCCAACCAACTGATCCATGCGCCTTACGCGGACTTCGACCGGCATTGCCAGCTCTGTCTACAAGAGGTCGCACAACGCTTGCGCGCGCGTCAGGCCTTCTGGTTCAAGCGTGACACCCGGGATGCGTCCTATCGCCTTTACCAGGGCTGGTTCCGCGACGCCGAGCCGTTGGCCGCCGGTCTGACACTGCCGCCGCCCTGCGCCCAGGTGCTGGAAGCCCTGCTGGAACCCGAGGTCCCCCGTACCTTCGCGACGCGCGAGGCGCTCGTGGCCGCCTTCGGTGACGCGGCGGAGCCGCTGTTGGCACTAGGTAACGAAGCCTTGGCGCTGGTCCATCTGCGGATCGCCGAGGACGAAGACGGTTTGCTGCTCTTCGGCTGCAATCTGGGCGGCGAGTGGCGCACCGATGAACGCGCCCTCATCAACATGACCACCCAACTGCTCTTGCATGCCTCCCATCACCAGTTGCAATTGCGCGACCTGCTGACGTCCCAGGAGGCGTTGCGCAGCGCCAACGCGCGGCTGGAGCAACTGTCGCGCAGCGATCCGCTCACCGGGCTGCCCAATAGGCGCTGTTTCGACGAGGCCGAGGAGGTGGAGTTTCGCCGCGCGCGACGCTCCGGGGAGCCCCTCGCGCTGCTGCTCTGCGATGTCGACTTTTTCAAGCGCTACAACGATACCTATGGGCATGCCCAGGGCGATGTCTGTCTGCAGCAGGTGGCGACCGCCATGCAGCAGGTCGTCACGCGCCCAGGCGACCTGGTGGCGCGGATCGGCGGCGAAGAGTTCGCGGTTCTGCTGCCCGCGACCGATCTGGCGGGCGCGGGGGCGATGGCCGAGCGCTTGCGCCGGGCCGTCGCCGCGCTGGAAATCACCCATGCCGGCTCGGAGGCTGCTGGCCACGTCACCCTGAGCATCGGCTATGCCACCCTGAGTACCGATATGCACGATTTCGCCAGCCTGCTGCGCCAGGCCGACCGGGCGCTCTACCGCGCGAAAAGCCTGGGGCGCCATCGCAGCTGTCATCTGCCTGAGGAGCCGCTGCCATGAAGCGTCATCTGTTGTTGGCCCTGCTGGCCCTGCTGGCCCTGCTGGCCTTGCTGGGGCCGGGCGTGGAGGCCGCCACGGTGCGCGCCGTGACGGAAGAGACGTCCTTGAGCTGGAGCGTGGACGGTCGGGTGGGTGGGCCGGCGACCTCGGTGGTGGAGCGTACCCTGGCCCTGGCGGGTATCACCGACTACCGCCTGGAACTCTATCCCTGGGCTCGCGCCTATGATCTGGCCCTGCACGAGCCAGGGGTGCTGATCTATCTGATCGCCCGCACGCCGGCTCGCGAGACCCAATTCCAGTGGGTCGGGGAGGTCATGCGCCTGCGGTACTACTTCTATCGGCTGGCGAATCGCGACGACGTGCGTATCGAGCGTCTCGACGACGCCCGCGCCTATCGGCTGGGCGTGATGCGCGACGATGTGCGCCACCAGTATTTGCAGTCGCTCGGCTTCCAGCAGCTGGTGGTGTCAGGCCAGCAAAAGGACAACTTCAGCCGCTTGCTCAATGGTCAGGTGGATGCCGTGCTGCTGCCGGAGCAGGATGCCATTCGCTTCTGCCAGGACGCGGCTAGCGCCTGTCCGGGATTGCGCCGCCTCGCCGCCCTGGAGGATCTCGATACCCCGCTGTACATGGCGTTCAGCCCGACCACGCCGGCGCCGCTGGTAGCCCGGCTGCGCACGGCGTTCGCGCAGCTCAAGGCCAGTGGCGAGGTCGCTCGGCTGCTGGAATAGCCGAGCGACCCCCGACCATCAACGCAGCACGTTGGTCTTGGCCAGGTCCAGCACCTCGCTGCCGCGCCCGCTCATCACCGCGCGCAGCAGGTAGAGGCTGAAGCCCTTGGCCTGGGCCGCTTCGATCTTCGGCGGCAGCGACAGCTCCTGCTTGGCGATGCGCACGTCCACCAGCGCCGGGCCGGGGTGGGCGAACGCCTCTTCCAGGGTGGCGTCGAGCAGGCTGGCCGATTCCACCTTCCAGCCGCGCACGCCGCAGGCCTCGGCCACCTGGGCGAAGTCGACGGCGGCGAGATCCGTGGTCTCGTCGATCATGCCGGCGGCCTTCATCTCCATGGCGACGAAGCCCAGGGTGGCGTTGTCGTAGACGATGACCTTGACCGGCAGCTTCTCGCTGGCCAGGGTCGCCAGTTCGCCGAGCAGCATGGACAGTCCGCCGTCGCCGGCCAGCGCCACCACCTGGCGGTCGGGATAGGCCGCCTGCAGACCCATGGCCTGGGGCAGGGCATTGGCCATGGAGCCATGGGTAAAGGAGCCGGCCAGCTTGCGCTCGAAATTCATCGCCAGGTAGCGCGCCGCCCACACCGTGGGCGTGCCGACGTCGCAGGTGAAGAGGGCATCCGCTGCGGCCAGTTCGCTGACGCGGGTGGTGAGGTACTGTGGATGCAGCGGCTCGCCATCGGCGGTGGCGGTGGCCAGTTCGTCCAGCTCGGCGCGGGTCTTGCGGTAGTGCTGCTGGGCCTTTTCCAGGAAGCGGCTGTGGCTGTTGGGCTGGAGTCGCGGCAGCAGGGCGTCGAGGGTGGCGCGGACATCGCCCACCAGGCCCTTGAGCAGCGGGGTGCGTACGCCCAGGTGGGCGCCGCGCACGTCGATCTGCACCACGCGGCCGTGATCCGGGAAGAAGTTGCGATAGGGGAAGTTGCTGCCCAGCATCAGCAGCAGGTCGCACTCCTTGAGTGCGTGATAGCCGGACGAAAAGCCGATCAGGCCGGTCATGCCCACGCCATAGGGATTGGAATACTCGATGTGGGCCTTGCCGCGCAGTGCATGGACCACCGGCGCCTGCAGGCGCTCGGCCAGGGCCACTACCTGGGCATGGGCACCGGCGCAACCGGCGCCGCAGAGCAGGGTGATGCGCTTTTCCCCGGCCAGCAATTCGGCCAGGGCATCCAGCTCGGCCTCCGGCGGCACCACCACCGGACGCACCGGCTCGCTCCACTGGGCTTCCTTGATCGGCGCCTCGGCCAGGGCCACGTCGCCGGGAATCACCACCACCGACACCGAACGATTGAGGATGGCCGAACGCATGGCGGTCTCGAGAATGCGCGGCAGTTGCTCGGGATGGGAGACCACCTCGCAGAAGTCGCTGCAGTCACGGAACAGCCGCTCCGGATGGGTCTCCTGGAAATAGCCCAGGCCGATCTCGCTGGAAGGAATCTGGGCGGCGATGGCCAGCACCGGCGCACCGCTGCGCTGGGCGTCGAACAGGCCATTGATCAGGTGCAGGTTGCCCGGGCCACAGGAGCCGGCGCAGACCGCCAGACGCCCGCTGGTGTCGGCCGCGGCACTGGCGGCGAAGGCGGCGGCTTCTTCGTGCCGCACGCCACGCCAGCGGATGCGCTCACGCTTGCGCAGGCTTTCGGTGAGGCCGTTGAGCGAATCGCCCGGCAGGCCCCAGATGGTGTCGACACCAGCCGCTTCGAGGGTGGCGACGAGCAGATCGGCAACGGTTTTCACAGCCATGACAAAGACTCCAGACAAGGATGGAAGAGGGCAAAGCCGCTTGGCAGAGGTCTTGTTGTGCCTTGTTGGTCCGACGAAGCGGGGCGGAAGTTCGCGGCGGGTGCGCTTGTCCGAATCTTGCCCCGCGCCGATGACATTTCCGCCTCCGGCGTCTTTCCCAAGGCTTCACCAGGTGTCATCCGCGCGAAGAGTGCGATGCCTGATGCCGAGAGGGTGCCGATTGACAGATCCAGCCTTGCCCCTAATATGGGATATACATCCGATATATCCCAGAGGTCGATCATGGATCAAGGCGCCGTATTCCAAAGCAATCGCAGTCAGGCGGTGAGACTGCCAAAGGCGGTTGCCCTGCCCGCAGACGTGAAGCGCGTCGATGTGGTCGTGGTCGGTCGCACGAGGATCATTACCCCGGCCGGGGAATCCTGGGATTCCTGGTTCGAGGGGGAGGGTGTCACGGCGGATTTCATGGCGGAACGGGACCAGCCCGCCGAGCAGGAGCGCGAGGGCTTCTGATGCTCAAGTTCATGCTCGACACCAACACCTGCATTTTCACCATCAAGAACCGACCGACGTCGGTTCGCGAGGCCTTCACCCGGCACCAGGGGCAGTTGTGCATCAGTACGATCACCCTGATGGAGCTGATCTACGGTGCGGAAAAGTCTTCCAGCCCGGAGCGCAACCTGGCGGTGATCGAGGGCTTCGCCGCGCGGCTGGAGGTGTTGACGTACGGTCCCGAAGCCGCAGCCCATACCGGGCAGTTGCGCGCCGAACTAGCCCGAGCGGGTCAGCAGATCGGTCCTTACGATCAGATGATCGCGGGGCATGCGCGCTCCCTGGGCCTGATCGTGGTCACCAACAACCGTCGCGAGTTCGACCGGGTGCCAGGCCTGCGCGTTGAAGACTGGGTCACTGCGGGAGGAAATTAGCGCGCAAGGCGCTCTATCCGCCTCTGACTGCGGCACAGTGATAAGGAACAGCAGGGCCCGGGCGTACAGCCCAGCTGTCGGACCCAGGAGCCTGGCTAATATCGTAACGATTTCGATACGACGTTTGTAAATCGATACGAGTGTGGCGGGTTGGGGCGTCAATCGTAACGATTTCGCTACGGCGCAATAGGGGTTCTTTAGCTAAGCCCCTGAAAACACTGGCCTTTGTTCCTGGCATCACCCTTGCAATCCCAGACCCATCTATCCATCAGGACAAAGGTCCGCAGGAGTCTGGCAATGGGTCTGCGCTATACCGAAGAACACGAATGGCTGCGTCAGGAAGCCGATGGCAGCATTACCGTCGGCATCACCGACTATGCTCAGGACTCTCTGGGCGACCTGGTCTTCGTGCAATTGCCGGAGCTGCGCAGCTACGCCCAGGGCGATGAGGTGGCGGTGCTGGAGTCGGTCAAGGCCGCCAGCAACATCACCATGCCGCTGGACGGCGAGGTCCTGGCGGTCAACGAGGCGCTGAACGATGCGCCCGAGACCATCAACAGCGATCCGCTGAACGCCGGCTGGTTCTTTCGTTTCCAGCCCGCCAATGCCGAAGCCTTCGCCGCGCTGCTCGACGAAGCCGCCTATCAGCAACTGATCAAGGGGTAAGACCGCCATGTCGCTGCACGACACCCTCAGCACCGCCGACGAATTCGTCCCGCGCCACATCGGTCCGCGCGAGCTCGACGAGATCGCCATGCTGAATCTGCTCGGCTATGAATCCCTGGACGCCATGACCGCCCAGGTGATCCCCGAGAGCATCAAGGGCACCAGCGTGCTGGACCTGCCCGCCGGGCTGTCCGAAGCCGACGCCCTGGCCGAGCTGCGCGCCATCGCCTGCAAGAATCGCCTGCTCAAGAGCCTGATCGGCCAGGGCTACTACAACACCCATACCCCGGCGCCGATCCTGCGCAACCTGCTGGAAAATCCGGCCTGGTACACCGCCTACACCCCCTACCAGCCGGAGATCTCCCAGGGTCGCCTGGAAGCCCTGCTCAACTTCCAGACGCTGATCGGCGACCTCACCGGCATGCCGGTGGCCAACGCCTCGCTGCTGGACGAGGGCACCGCCGCCGCCGAGGCCATGACCTTCTGCAAGCGCCTGGCGAAAAACAAGGCCGGCGCCTTCTTTGCCTCCGTGCACTGCCATCCGCAGACCCTGGACGTCCTGCGCACCCGTGCCGAGCCCCTGGGCATCGAGGTGGTCGTGGGCGTGGAAACCGAGATCGAGGACCACGGCCGCTTCTTTGGTGCGCTGTTCCAGTACCCCATGACCACCGGCGAGATCCGTGACTACCGGGAGAGCATCCAGGCCTTCCAGGCCGCCGGTGCCCTGGTGGCCATGGCCGCCGACCTGCTGGCCCTGACCCTGCTCACCCCGCCCGGCGAACTGGGCGCGGACGTGGCCATCGGCACCGCCCAGCGTTTTGGCGTACCGCTCGGTTTCGGCGGCCCGCACGCGGCCTACTTCGCCACCCAGGACAAGTACAAGCGCGACATGCCCGGGCGCGTCGTCGGCGTGTCCATCGACCGCCACGGCAACCCGGCCTATCGCCTGGCGCTGCAGACCCGCGAGCAGCACATCCGCCGCGAGAAGGCCACCAGCAACATCTGCACCGCCCAGGTGCTCCTGGCCAACATCGCCAGCATGTACGCGGTCTACCACGGTCCCGAAGGCCTGACCCGCATCGCTACCCGGGTGCAGCGTCTGACCAGCCTGCTGGCCGCCGGCCTGCAGCGCCTGGGCCACGAGACCCAGCACACCGCCTTCGACACCCTGACCCTGGTGTTCGGGGCGCGCACCACCGCCCTGCACGAGGCCGCCCGTGCCCGTGGCTACAACCTGCGCGAAGTCAGCGCCGAGGCCCTGGGCGTGTCCCTGGACGAGACCAGCACCCTGGCCGATGTCCAGGCGTTGCTGGAGATCCTGGCCGACGGCAAGCCCGCGCCCCAGGTCGCCGAGCTGGGCGATGCCCAGGGCGTGGAAGTGCCCGCGGCGCTGCAGCGCCAATCGGCCTTCCTGACCCATCCGGTGTTCGCCAGCCACAGGTCCGAGACCGAGCTGATGCGTTACCTGCGCAAGCTGGCGGACAAGGACCTGGCGCTGGATCGCACCATGATCCCGCTGGGTTCCTGCACCATGAAGCTCAACGCCGCCAGCGAGATGATCCCGGTCACCTGGGCGGAATTCGGCGCTATCCACCCCTTCGCCCCGGCCGACCAGGCCGAGGGCTATGCCCAGCTCACCACCGAGCTGGAGGCCATGCTCTGCGCCGCCACCGGCTATGACGCCGTCTCCCTGCAGCCCAACGCCGGCTCCCAGGGCGAGTACGCCGGCCTGCTGGCCATCCGTGCCTATCACGCGAGCCGCGGCCAGGGCGAACGCGACGTCTGCCTGATCCCGGCCTCGGCCCACGGCACCAACCCGGCTACCGCCAGCATGGTCGACATGCGCGTGGTGGTGGTGGCTTGCGACAAGCGCGGCAACGTCGACCTTGACGACCTGCGGGCCAAGGCCGAGCAGCACAGCGAGCGCCTGGCCGCGCTGATGATCACCTACCCGTCCACCCACGGGGTGTTCGAAGAAGCCATCCGCGAGATCTGCCAGGTGGTCCATGACCACGGCGGCCAGGTCTATATCGACGGCGCCAACATGAACGCCATGGTCGGTCTCTGCGCCCCGGGTCAGTTCGGCGGTGACGTCTCCCACCTCAACCTGCACAAGACCTTCTGCATCCCCCATGGCGGCGGCGGTCCGGGCGTCGGCCCCATCGGCGTCAAGGCGCACCTGGCGCCCTTCCTGCCTGGCCATGCCCGGCTGGAGCGCAAGGAGGGCGCGGTCTGCGCGGCGCCCTATGGCAGCGCCAGCATCCTGCCGATCTCCTGGATGTACCTGAAGATGATGGGCAGCGCCGGTCTGACCCGCGCCTCCCAGGTTGCCATCCTCAGCGCCAACTACATTGCCCGCCGGCTGGAAGAGCACTACCCGGTGCTCTACAGCGGCACCGGCGGCCTGGTGGCCCA
Source organism: Pseudomonas sp. SHLD1 (assembly GCF_028640935.1). Taxonomy (NCBI): domain Bacteria; kingdom Pseudomonadati; phylum Pseudomonadota; class Gammaproteobacteria; order Pseudomonadales; family Pseudomonadaceae; genus Pseudomonas; species Pseudomonas sp. SHLD1. Next base: position 284,480 of record NZ_JAQZAD010000006.1, on the reverse strand, counting down.
CGAGTGCATCCTCGACCTGCGCCCGCTCAAGGACAGCAGCGGCGTGACCGTGGACGACGTGGCCAAGCGCCTGATCGACTTCGGCTTCCATGCGCCGACCATGTCCTTCCCGGTGGCTGGCACCCTGATGATCGAGCCCACCGAGAGCGAGTCCAAGCAGGAACTGGACAGATTCTGCGACGCCATGATCGCCATCCGCGAAGAGATCCGCGCCCTGGAAGCCGGCACCCTGGATCCCCAGGACAACCCGCTGAAGAACGCGCCCCACACCGCGCGCGAATTGGCGGGCGAGTGGACCCACCCCTACAGCCGCGAGCAGGCGGTCTTCCCGCTGCCGAGTCTGGTGGACGGCAAGTACTGGCCGCCGGTGGCGCGCATCGACAACGTCTACGGCGATCGCAACCTGGTCTGCTCCTGCCCGCCGATCGAAGCCTACGGCGAGGCCTGACCCTCATCCCCGGCCCCTCTCCCAGGGGGAGAGGGGAGGAGAACGGTGGCCCCGCTGCAGTCCCGCGCGAGCCGCCCGCTCTTCCCCCTCTCCCTCAGGGAGAGGGCCGGGGTGAGGGCTGACCCCATCACCCACGTCGCGACCTCATAGCCCAGCGCTGTCCCGTTCCCCTTGCCTGGGGCGACAGCCGCCACCCGACACGGAGCCCCACCATGTCCCTGCTCAAGACTTCGTTGCACGCCCTGCACCTGGAACTCGGCGCCCGCATGGTGCCCTTCGCCGGCTACGAGATGCCGGTGCAATACCCGCTCGGCGTGCTCAAGGAGCACCAGCACACCCGCGCCCAGGCCGGGTTGTTCGATGTGTCCCACATGGGTCAGGTCCTGCTCGAAGGCGAAGAAGCCGCCGAAGCCCTGGAGTCCCTGGTGCCGGTCGACATCATCGACCTGCCCAGCGGCATGCAGCGCTATGCCCTGCTGACCGACGACAACGGCGGCATCCTCGACGACCTGATGGTCGCCAACCTGGGTGACTGCCTCTATCTGGTGGTCAACGCCGCCTGCAAGGAAGCCGACCTCGCCCACCTGGAAAAGCACCTCGGCGATCGCTGTCAGGTGCTGCCGCAATTCGATCGCGCCCTGCTGGCCCTGCAAGGACCGGCCGCCGCCGCGGTGCTGGCGCGCCTGGCGCCGGAAGTGGCCGAGATGACCTTCATGCAGGTCCGTCGCGTCAAGCTGCTGGACCAGCCCTGCATCGTCAGTCGCAGTGGCTACACCGGCGAAGACGGCTACGAGATCTCGGTACCCAGCGCCGCCGCCGAGGCCCTGGCCCGCCGCCTGTTGGCCGAGCCGGAGGTCGAGGCGATCGGCCTGGGCGCGCGCGACTCCCTGCGCCTGGAAGCCGGCCTCTGCCTCTATGGCCATGACATGGATGCCGGCACCTCGCCGGTGATGGCCAACCTGGGATGGGCGCTGTCCAAGGTGCGTCGTGAAGGCAACGGTCGCGCCGGCGGTTTCCCCGGTGCCGAGCGCATCTTCACCGAGCAGCGTGAAGGCGTGAGCCGCAAGCGCGTCGGCCTGCTGGTGCAGGAGCGGGTGCCGGTGCGCGAGGGTGCCGAGCTGGTGGACGCCAATGGCGCCAGCATCGGCCGTGTCACCAGTGGCGGCTTCGGCCCGACCCTGGGAGCGCCGGTGGCCATGGGCTATGTCGACAGCGCCTTCGCCGCCCTGGATACCCAGCTGTTCGCCGTGGTGCGCGGCAAGCAGGTGCCGGTCAAGGTCGCCAAAACCCCCTTCGTGCCGCAGCGGTATTATCGCGGATAAAGATCGGGCCGGCTGATCCTAGCTATGGCGGTCCGCCGCTGCGGCCGCTCCGGTGACGAGGATTGACCGTTTTATCGCGGCCATGGGCCGCTCCAACAGGGTCTCGTAGGAGCGGCCCATGGCCGCGATGCTTTTCCGTCACGCCAGCGGGTAATCGCGAAACACCGACAGCGCCTCCGCCTCGGCGGTCAGGGCCTCCAGCGTCGGGTAGTTACGCCGCTCGATCAGCCCCGGGAGGGCGAAATGCAGGAAGGTCCAGGCCACCGCCGTGTCGATGGCGTCCTGGCCGATACTGTCTTCACCCAGCGGCGGACGCGGGCCCAGCCAGGCCTTGTCGAGGGCGCCACAGGCCGCACGCAACTGACCTTCCACGCGCTGCTGCCAGGGCGCATGACGCTTCTCTTCCGGTCGCAGATCACGCTCGTACACCAGCTGCACCGCCTTCTCGGATAGGGCCAGCGCCAGGCCGCTGCGACTGAGGGCGGTGGCCCGGGCCGCGTGGCCGCTCGGCCGCAACTGCCGACTGCCACAGGCGAGATGCTGGGCATAGTCCAGAATCAGCGACGAATCCATCAGCCGCTGACCGTCCAGGCAGATCAATGTGGGTGCCTTGAGCACCGGATTGAAGCTGCGAAAGCGCTCGACCTCACGAAACAGCGAGATCTGGCGCAGCTCGAAGGGCAGAACCAGCAGGCGAAGGGAGATCGCGACCCGCCGCACATAGGGGGAGTCGAGCATGCCGATGAGTTGCATGGGGGCGTCCTGTCAGAAAGAGTGAATCCTGTTTCACGTGGAACGTCATCCTGGCCGCGTGTTTCACGCCAGGTTCCGCTCTGGACAAGACATTAAGGATTCAGCGAAGCTGCTTCCAGCGAGAAATTCTGACCGGACCGTTAAGGAAAGCTTACATGTCCCGTGTGCCGCCGTTGAATGCCCTGCGCTGCTTCGAAGCGGTTGCCCGCCTGGGCAGCGTGACCCGCGCCGCCAATGAATTGCACCTCACCCATGCCGCGGTCAGTCAGCAGGTGAAGGGCCTGGAGCATCAGCTGGGCATGGTGCTGTTCGAGCGCCAGGGGCGCGGGATCGAGGTCACCGGCGACGGTCGCGTCTATGCCGAGCAGGTCCGCCAGCTGCTCGAGGATCTGGGCGAGGCGACCCGGCGACTGCAGGCCCGCCCGCGGCGCAACGAGCTGGTATTCGCCACCTTTCCCTCCTTCGCCACCCACTGGCTGCTGCCGCGGCTGCCGCGTTTTCGCGCCCTGTACCCGGACTATCGCATCCGTATCCAGACCAGCCTGGATTTCCAGGATCTGCGCCAGGGCATGGTGGATATCGGAGTGCGCATGGGCGAGGGCCAGTGGGATGGCCTGACGGCGCTTCGGCTGTTTCAGGACGATGTGCTGCTGGTGGCGGCACCTGGTTACAACGGTGGGCAAGTGCCGTGCAGCCTGGACGAGGCTCTCGCGCAGCCGCTATTGCACACGGAGGAAACCTGGCTGCACTGGGGCGAAACGGCTGGTCTAGGCGAAGCAGCACCCAATCGCGGCATCAGCGTGAATGATTCCAACGTGGTACTGGAGGCGCTACGCCTTGGTCAGGCGCTAGCGCTGGAGCGGCGCAGCCTGGTGCAGGCGGCGCTGGACGAGGGGCGTCTGGTCCAGCTCAGTCCGGTAACAGCGCCCTATCCCTATGCCTACTGGCTGGTCTGGCCGGAACGCGCCGAATCGGCGGAAAAGCAGGAGCGCTTCAGTGCCTGGATCCAGGCCGAGGTCGCGACCTACCTAGCCGCGCTGGAGACGCCGACGCCCGCCTAGGGCGTCGGGCGGGAGGTCTTAGCGCAGCAGCAGCTTGCGACGGCCGTCCGGCCAGACTTCCCAGAGTTGATCGTTGATGCGCTGCACCTGGCTGGTGGTCCGGCGCATGGCCGAAATGCTGGCCCGCAGGGCCTGGCCGCTGGCGGTGTCGACGATATTTCCGGCGCCGGTGCTCTCGGCCGTGGCGCGATCCATAGCTACAGTGTTCATTGACGCCTCCCAGAGCTCGGCTAAAGACGGCGAAAGTGCCGTAGCCCAAGGACTGCCCAGTCACGGCAAGATTCCGCGTCCGCGGCGGCCGCCGTTCAAGCTGTGATCCACGTCCTGAGCACGCTGTGGCCCACTGGGCGAATTTGCGCAAAGACCGCTTTCTGTACGGATATACAGATTAGGCCTTGCGCCGCTCGCGCAGGCTTTGCATCCTGTGGCGATTCCCCTCGTGCGACGCCCGCCATGCAGCTGTATCTCTGCGAAAAACCCTCCCAGGCCAAGGACATCGCCCGCATCCTCGGCGCCACCCGCCGCGGCGAGGGCTGCCTGCAGGGCCAGGGCGTGACCGTGACCTGGTGCATCGGCCACCTGCTGGAAACGGCGCCACCGGACGCCTATGACGTCCGCTACAAGCGCTGGTCGCTGGACGACCTGCCCATCGTTCCCGAGCAGTGGAAGCTGCAGGTCAAGAAGACCACCGGCAGCCAGTTCAAGGCGGTCAAGCGCCTGCTGGGCGAGGCCAGCGAACTGGTGATCGCCACCGACGCCGATCGCGAAGGCGAGATGATCGCCCGCGAGCTGGTGGAGCATTGCCGCTATCGCGGGCCGATTCGCCGACTGTGGCTGTCGGCGCTGGATGACGTCTCCATCCGCCGCGCCCTGGCCGCGCTCAAGCCCGGTGCCGAGACCTATGGGCTCTATCAGTCCGCCCTGGGACGCTCGCGCGCCGACTGGCTGATCGGCATGAACATGAGCCGGCTGTTCACCCTGCTGGGGCGTCGCTCCGGCTATCAGGGCGTGCTTTCGGTCGGACGGGTGCAGACGCCGACCCTGCGCCTGGTGGTGGACCGCGATCGTGCCATCGCCGCCTTCGTGCCGGTGCCCTTCTGGACCGTGGAGGCGACCCTGGACGCCTCCGGCAGTCGCTTCCAGGCCCAATGGCAACCGCCAGAGGACGTCTGCGACGACCAGGGCCGCTGTCTCAAGCCCGAGGTGGCCCAGGCGGCGGCGCGGGCCATCGAGGCGGCTGGGCAGGCGCGGCTGGTCAAGCTCAAGACCGAGCGCGTCCGCGAGGCGGCGCCCTTGCCCTTCGATCTGGGCACCTTGCAGGAGGTCTGCTCCAAGCGCCTCAACCTGGGCGCCCAGCAGACCCTGGACGTCGCCCAGGCGCTCTACGAGAAGTACAAGCTGATCACCTATCCGCGCAGCGATTGCGGCTACCTGCCGCTGTCCCAGCACGCCGAGGCGCCGGCGCTGCTGGCCGCCTTGCTGGGCGCCGACAGCAGTCTCGCCCCCTTGCGCGACCATCTGGACGCCAGTCGCCGCTCGCGGGCCTGGAACGATGCGAAGGTCAGCGCCCACCACGGCATCATCCCGACGCAGGTGACCCGCGACCTGGGCCGCCTGAGTCCCCAGGAGCGCAACGTCTATGGCCTGATCCGCGCCCGTTACCTGGCGCAATTCCTGCCGCCGCACGAATTCGATCGCACCCAGGCCGATTTCGCGGCGGGCGGCGAACGCCTGCGGGCCACCGGCAAGCGGCTGGTGGAACCGGGCTGGCGGCGCGCCCTGCCCGAATCGCTCACGCCGCCCAAGGGCCGCGAGGCACCGCCGCCCCAGGCGCTGCCCGAGTTGCGCGAGGGTGAGTCCTATCCGGTGGTGGAGGTGCGCTGCAAGGATCAGCTGACCCAGCCGCCCAAGCCCTTCACCGAGGGCGATCTGATCAAGGCGATGAAGAACGTCGCCAAGCTGGTGGAGGATCCGGCCCTCAAGCAGAAGCTCAAGGATACCACCGGCATCGGCACCGAAGCGACCCGCGCCAGCATCATCCAGGGCCTGCTGGACCGCGGCTACCTGGTCAAGCAGGGCAAGGCCCTGGCGGCGACGCCGGCGGCCTTCGGCCTGATCGACGCCGTGCCCCGGGCCATCGCCGATCCGGGCACCACGGCGCTCTGGGAGCAGGCGCTGGATCGGGTGCAGGAGGGCGAGCTGAGCCTGGCCGAATTCGTTACCAAGCAATCGGCCTGGATGGGCAAGCAGGTGGAGCGCTGTCTCGGCCTGACCCTGACCATCAGCGGACCGCCGCCGGCGGGCAAGGGCGCGCCCTGGAAGAAGAAGCGGCGTACCGGTGGGAGCAAGGCCAAGGCGACGGCGAAGACGAGTGGCGCACCGCCGCGCGTGCGCAAGCCGAGGGTCAAGCCGGGCTGAGGGCGGTGTGGAGATCAGGAGGTGTAGTCACCGGAGCTGGTCTTAGCCTGGGTGTCGCTAATCGCTATTGCGGTAACACTGGAACAACATCGAGGCCCACGCCTGGAGGAAGAGCCCGCTACCGCTCCAGACCGCTCCCTCTCCCTGGGGAGAGGGTTGGGGTGAGGGCGCGAGGCCCCCGGCGAGGCTTACTTCTTTTCGAACGCCGCCGCGGCGGTGGCGTAGGCCGCTTCGTGATAGTCGAACTCGGCCGACTGCACCAGCAGGGTTTCCTCGTCCTCGGTGAAGGCGATCACCGGGCGATAGGAGAGGCCGTCGGCCTTGATTTCGGCTTCGTCGATGAGCTTGGAGAGATCGAAGGCGAAGTCGCCGCAGATGGCCTTGGCCTGGGCGTCGGTGATGCCGTGTTTCTTCAGGGCATCGCGCAGCAGGGTGCTCCACTGGTATTGAAACTGGATACCCAGTTTGGCGTAGCTGGGACCGTAGTCGATTTCCATGAGTGTGTAACCGGGGCTTGGGAGGAGGGGGCGAACTCGCCACAGCGGCCAGCGAAATGACCGTTGTGAGCGCTGCCGGTGGCACTACGATGGCGTGCCACAAAGCCCAGGCAAAGGGGTGCGGGCCGGACGGCCAAATCTAATGACCGAGAGGCCCGCACCCAGGGACGAGCGGTTATTCGTGGACGATGCGCGAGTGATCGCGGGTGTCCTTCATGAAGACGTAGACCAGCAGCGAGCAGGCGATGCAGCCGGTCACGTACCAGTAGTAGCCGCTCTCCATGCCGATGCTCTTGAACCACAGCGCCAGGTATTCGGCGGTGCCGCCGAAGATGGACACGGTCAGCGCATAGGGCAGGCCGACGCCCAAGGCGCGGATCTCGGTGGGGAACAGCTCGGCCTTCACCACGGCGTTGATCGAGGTGTAGAAGCTGACGATCACCAGCGCCACCATGATCAGGCCGAAGGCGCCCCACCAGCTGGTGACGCTACCCAGGGCGGTGAGGATCGGATAGGTGAACAGGGTGCCGAGCACGCCGAAGGCGATCAGCACCGGGCGCCGGCCGACGCGGTCGGAAAGGGCTCCGACGACGGGCTGCAGCAGCATGAACAGGAACAGCGTCGCCGCCGAGATGGAGGTGGCGTCGGTCTTGCTCATGCCCACCGAGTTGACCAGGTACTTCTGCATGTAGGTGGTGTAGGTGTAGAAGGCCAGGGTGCCGCCCATGGTCAGGCCAACCACGGTGAGGAATTCCTTGGGATGGCGCGCCAGGGTGCGCATCAGGGATTCCTTGGGCTTCTCGGCCTTCTTGAAGGAGCTGGTCTCTTCCATGCCGCGGCGCAGGTAGAGCGCGGTCACGGCGCAGGCGGCGCCGATCAGGAAGGGAATGCGCCAGCCCCAGCTTTCCAGCTGTTCGACGGTCAGGGTCTGCTGCAGCACGATCAGGGTGGCCAGGGCCAGCAGCTGGCCGGAGATCAGGGTGACGTACTGGAAGCTGGAGTAGAAGCCACGGCTTTCCTTGGTCGCCATCTCGCTCAGGTAGGTGGCGGAGGTGCCGTATTCACCGCCCACCGAGAGGCCCTGCAGCAGCCGCGCCAGCACCAGCATGATGGGGGCGGCGACGCCGATGGTGGTGTAGCTGGGGGTGAGGGCGATGATCAGCGAGCCGGCGCACATCATGATCACCGAGACCATCAGCGCGGACTTGCGGCCGGCCTTGTCGGCATAGAGGCCCATCAGCCAGCCGCCGATGGGGCGCATGAGAAAGCCCACGGCAAAGATGGCGGCGACGTTGAGCAGCTGGGCGGTCTGGTCGCCCTGGGGAAAGAAGGCCTTGGCGAAATACAGCGAGAAGGCGGCGTAGACGTACCAGTCGTACCATTCGACCAGGTTGCCGACGGAGCCGCTGAAGATGGACTTGATGCGCTGCGAGGTGGTCTTGGGCGCGGTCTGGCCGGCCGCGAGGGTAGCGGTGCTATCCACAGGGGTGTTCCTCTTGTCGTTGTTATTAGGGCGCTCGGGGCGTCGACAAGGGCTATAGCAGGGGGCGTGCCAGGTCGCGAAGCCGCGTCCTGACTGGGTTTTGCCGGGGCGGATCGGCGAAAGATCGCCGAAAGGCGGTGAGCAATGAGCGGATTTCCGCCTATTCCCTCTCAATCCTCGTCGCGGAAGTCGGCGCGTACCAGGCCATGGCGCTGCATCTTCTCGTTGAGGGTGCGCCGTGGCAGTTGCAACTCGTCCATCACCGCCTTGATCTCGCCACCGTGGCGGGCCAGGGCGGCGCGCAGGCACTGGGCCTCGAAGGCTTCCAGCTGATCGGCCAGGGAGTTGCCCTGGGTCGCGGCGGGCGCGCCCAGGCCGAGCACCTCGCGTTCGGCGGCGTTGGCCAGCTCGCGGACATTGCCCGGCCAGCCGTGACCCAGCAGCTGGGCCAGCCGCGCCGCGCCGGGCGGGGTGACCGGGCGCCCCAGGCGGGCGCCGGCCTCGGCGAGGAAGTGATCGAACAGCAGGGGGATGTCTTCGCGGCGCGCCCGCAGCGGCGGCAGGTGCAGCTCGGCGACATTGAGGCGATAGGCGAGGTCTTCGCGAAAGCGCCCGGCGCGGGCCTCTTCCAGCAGGTCCGGCTTGGTGGCGGCGACGATGCGCAGGTCCAGGTCGATGCTCTGGTTGGAACCGAGGCGCTCCAGGCGCTGCTCCTGCAGCACCCGCAAGAGCTTGACCTGCTGCGCCAGGGGCATGCTCTCGATCTCGTCGAGAAACAGGGTGCCGCCGTTGGCGTATTCCAGCTTGCCGATGCGCTTGCCCTGGGCGCCGGTGAAGGCCCCGCTCTCGTGGCCGAACAACTCGCTTTCGAACAGCTGCTCGGGGATGGCCGCGCAGTTGAGCGCGACAAAGGCCTTGCCGGCGCGGGGACCGAAGTCGTGCAGGCAACGGGCGACCAGTTCCTTGCCGCTGCCGGTCTCGCCGCGCAAGAGCACATTGACCGGCGTTGGCGCCAGGTCGAGGATCTGTTGACGCAAACGCACGAGGCCGGGCGAGACGCCCAGCAGCCGGCGGGCGAGGGCGCTCTGGTCGTCGACCCGGCGGTGCAGCTGGCGGTTCTCCAGTACCAGCCGGCGCTTTTCCAGGGCGCGGCCGAGATCGCCGAGCAGCGCCTCGGGGCTGAAGGGCTTTTCCAGGAAATCGTAGGCGCCCTGACGCATGGCGGTCACCGCCAGGGCGACGTCGCCATGGGCGGTGAGCAGGATCACCGGCAGGTCGGGATCGAGTGCCTGCAGCCGGTCCAGCAGGGCCAGGCCGTCCATGCCGGGCATGCGCACGTCGCTGACCACCACCCCGGCGAAGTCCGGCGTCACGGCCGCCAGGCAGTCTTCGGCACGGACGAACAGCCGCACCTGATGCCCCGACAGCTCCAGCCACTGGCGCACCGCTTCGCGGATGCTGGCTTCGTCGTCGACCAGATAGACCTGGGCTTGCATGGGGGCGTCCTCTCGCGGCCGGTGCGCCGCTACCTTGCCCTAAGGCTGGCGAGTGGTCGAGTCCCTAGCTGGGCCCCGGCAGCACCGGCAGACCCAGGCGGGCGCAGGCGCCGCCCTCGGGACGGTTGTCCAGTTCGATGCGTCCGCCCAGGTGCTGGGCGACGGTCTGGACGATGGACAGGCCCAGGCCGGCGCCGTTGGCCGCGCCGCTGCTGTAGAAGCGCTCGAACAGCCGCGGCTGGATCTCCGTGGCTATGCCGGGGCCCTGGTCGAGGATCTGGATCTCGGCCCAGCCGGCGGTGACCTCCAGCCGGACGCGGATCTCGCCGCCGGGGGGCGAGACGTTGACCGCGTTGGTCAGCAGATTCTGCAGGGCGATACCCAGCATGGCGCTGTCGCCGTGGACCTGTACCTGGCTGGCTGCGGCGTCGAGGCTGAGGTCCAGGTCCTTGTCGAGAATCCAGGGGCCCAGTTCTTCCAGGGTGGCGCTGAGGGCGGTGCGCAGGTCGAAGCGCTGCTCGGCGCTCCAGCTCGGCCGGGGTTCCAGCCGGGCCAGGATCAGCAGCTGGTTGACCACCCGGGTCAGCCGATCGGTGCCGCTGACGACGAATTTCAGCGCCTCGTCGCGGGCCGCCGCGGTCTGCGCGGACAGGGCGTTCTGCGCATGCAGGCGCAGCACCGCCAGGGGCGTGCGCAACTCGTGGGCGGCGTCGGCGATGAAGCGGCGTTCGCGCTGCAGCAGTTGCTCGATCTGCAGCAGCAGGCGATTGAGCGCGGCCTGCATGGGTTCCAGTTCGCGCGGCAGCGGATCGAGCTGCAGGGGTTGGAGGGATTCCGGATCGCGGTGGCGGATCAGCCCGGCCATGCGCCGCAGCGGTCGCAGGCCCCAGCCGATGGCCAGCCAGGCCAGCAGCGACAGCAGCACCAGGCCGACCAGGTGCGGGGTGAGGGTATGGCGCAGGATGCGGCGGACCAGATCGGCGCGGACCTCTTCGCGTTCGCCGACCCAGAGCATCAGGTCGTGCTCCGGGTCGGGCAGCAGGAAGCCATACCAGGCCTCGCCCTCCAGGGTCTGCTCGGTGAAGCCCGGGGTCGTCGGCATGCTGAAGATGGGCGCGCTGGGCGAACGCATCAGCGGGATGCCGCGGGCGTTCCAGGCCTGGAAGGCCATCTTGGCCTCGTATCTGTGGCCATAGGGACTCTCCGTGGCTTCGGCCAGGGCCTGGGTGACACTGGCGTGCAGCGCCAGGCGGCCTTCACCGCGGGGGGCGGCGCGCAGCATGCCCTGCAGGATGCGCGCGCTCTGCGCCAGTTGCGCATCGTAGATCTCGCCGATCTCGCGCTGGCTGTCGTGGACGTTGGTCAGGGCGATCAGCAGGGTGCCGATCAGCAGCAGCGAGAGCACCAGGCCGACGGTGCGGCGGCGGATGGAGGTCATGGACATTCGAGGCGGTAACCGATGCCCCTGACCGTGCGGATCAGGTCGGCGCGCAGCTTCTTGCGCAGGTTGTAGATGTGCACTTCCAGGGTGTTGCTTTCCACCCCCTCGTCCCAGCCGTAGAGCAGCCCCATGAGGCGATCGCGGCTGAAGATCTTGCCCGGATTGGCCAGCAGTTCGTGCAGCAGCTGGTATTCGCGCGGGGTGAGGTTGACCGGCTGGCCGTCGAAGGTGACCCGGCGGGTGGCCGGGTCGAGGGCGATGCCGCCGCCTTCGAGCTGGATCTGCGAGGGGCCGTTGCGCCGCCGCAGCAGGGCGCGCAGGCGGGCCTTGAGTTCCTTGATGTCGAAGGGCTTGACCAGGTAGTCGTCGGCGCCGGCGTCGAGGCCGGCGACCCGGTCCTCGGTGTCGTCGCGGGCGGTAAGGATCAGCACCGGGGTGGTCAGGCCGTTGGCGCGGCTCTGGCGCAGCACCTGGATGCCGTCCAGGCGCGGCAGGCCGAGGTCCAGCACCACCAGGTCGAAGCCCTCTTCGCGCAGGGCGTGGACGGCGCTTTCGCCGTCCTTGAGCCAGTCCAGGGTATAGCCCTCTTCCCGCAGACTGGTGCGGATGCCCTCGCCGAGGTCGGGATCGTCTTCGATCAGCAGCACGCGCATGGAGGCCTCGTCACTTCAGCTTCTGGTCGACGTCCTTGAGCAACGCGGCGATCTCGCCTCGCCGTCCCTGGTCGGCCAGTTCGCGTCCGGGCCGTGGTGCGGCCTGCTGCGACTTGAGCAGGGCGGCGCGGGCCTCGGCATAGCGCTGCTGGCGATACAGGTGGTCGCCCCAGAAGTATAGGGTATCGATACCGGTGGGGTTGAGGGCGAGGGCCTGCTGCAGCAGACGATCGGCTTCGCTGGCGTCACCAAAGGCGATTGGCCAACCGGGGACCCGGTCGTAGAGGGCGGCGAGACTGGTATAGGCGCTCCCCTGCAGCGCCGTGGGGTCGAGCTTGAGCGCCTGCTCCAGGTCAGTGCGGGCTTCCTTGACCTTGCCCAGCGCACCCAGCCCGCCCTGGGCACCGGCCCAGCTGCTGAGCACGATGCCCTGCCAGATCAGCGCCGGCGCCGACTGCGGCGCGGCCTGGGTGAAGGCACGCGCCTCGCCGGCCAGCCGTTCGAAGGCCGCGGGCTTTTCGGCGCCGGGCAGGCGGTACTGGATCTCGGCCCAGCGCTGCTGGATCTGGGCCAGGCGCTGGCCATCGTCGGCCAGGGCGAAGGGGCTGGCGAGTAGCGCGGCGAGCAGCAGGCCGAGGGCCTTGCGCGGGGACGTCATGGGTGTTTCTCCGGGGCGAAGGCGGGATCGATGAAGCGGCGGATCACCGGCAGCTGGCGGCGCAGGGCGCGATCCACCAGGCCGGGCAGCAGGCCGTTGAGACGGACGAAGAGCTTTTCCGGCCAGCCGAGATGGAGCTCCTGGCGATCCTCGACCAGGGCGCGGATCACCGCGCCGGCGACCATGGCGGGGTCGTCCACCTGGCTCTTGAGCGCCTGGTTCACGGCCATGGCCGCCGGGCTGTTCATCGCCGTGCGGGTGGCAAGGGGCGCCACGTAGAGCACCCGGATGCGGGTATCGGCCAGCTCCCGACGCAGGGCCTGGGTGAAGCCGCGCAGGGCGAACTTGCTGGCGCAATAGGGCGCATAGCCGGGATAGCCGATGGACCCTAGGGTGGAGCCGACATGGGCGATCACCGCCCGCGGCTGGCGGCGCAGCAGCGGCAGCAGCAGGCGGGTCAGCTGGATGGCCGCGCCGATGTTGATCGCCAGCAGGTTGTCGATGGCGTCGTCGTCGAGGGCGTCGAGCAGGGCGAAGCTGTTGCTGCCGGCGGCGTTGAGCAGCACGTTGACGCCCTGGCCGCGACTGGCCTCGGCCAGCACCGCCTGGCGGTCGGCCCGGCGGGTGAGATCGGCATCGAGCACGCGCAGCCGACCGCCCAGGCGCTCGGCCAGCGGCTGCAGGGCGCGGGTGTCACGGGCCACCGCCAGCACCTGGGCGCCGCCGGCGCAGAGTTGTTCCACCAGCGGCAGGCCGATGCCGCCGCTGGCACCGGTCAGCAGGATGCGGCAGTCAGGCAGCTGCATGGCGCTGCTCCGGTTGCTGGCCGGCGCCGGGCAGGGCGCGGAACATGTCGGCATAGAGGCGATAGACCACCTTGGACACCTGGATCACCGCGGCCTGGTCGGCCGGATCGTCCAGGCGATCCATCAGCTGGCGGTAGGTCGCCATGTGTTCCTGGTCGAGGCTGCCATGGGAGTCCAGGTAGCTGAAGGCCGTGGCCGGCAGGCCCAGCTGGCCGCGGATGGCGCCGGCGGCCTGGGTGGCCAGGGCGATGCTGGTGCCTTCGAGCACATTGACCATGCCGAACAGGCCGACCGGGTTGTCGCGGGCGATGAAGTCGTAGAGATAGGCCACCATCAGCTCGATGGGCAGTTCGGGGCGGCTGGCGCGCACCGCCTCGGCATCGCCCCCGCAGGCGGCGATGTCACTGAGGATCCACCGGTCGTGGCCGTATTCCTCCTCGATGTATTCGCAGACCGCGCCGCGCAGCCATTCCAGCCGCGCCGGCAGCCGGGCGCCACAGGCCATCATCAGCGGCGCGGTGTGGCGGACGTGGTGATAGGCCTGGCCGAGAAAGGCGACATAGCTCTCCAGGGCGACGTTGCCGCTCAGGGCGGCGCGGATGATGGGCACCTCGAACAGCGCCTGGCGCTGCGCGGCGGTTTCGGCTTGCAGGGTGGCGAAGAAACTCATGCTGGTACCTCCAGAAGGTGTGAGAGCAGGGCCGCGTGATGCGCCTGGATGGCGTCGCGGCGAAGGCGTCCGGTCGCGGTGAGCAGGCCGTTGGCGGGGGTGAAGGGTTCGGCGAGGCGGTGCCAGGCGCCGATGCGGGCATAGTCGGGCAGGCGCTGGTTGAGGCGGGCGACCTGGTCGGCGAGCACGCTGTCGGGCAGGTCCGGCTGCCGTGGCCAGAGCAGCGCCACCAGGTGCCGGGCACCTTCGCCCTGCACATAGGCCTGGGCGAGGGCGCCGCGCTGGGTGAGTTCGGCTTCGATCCAGCCCGGATCGACGTTGCGCCCCGAGGCCAGGCTGAACTGGTGTTTCTTGCGGCCACGCAGGTAGAGATAGCCATCGGCGTCGAATTCGCCGAGATCACCGGTGGCCACCTCGTCGGTGGCGCTCGCGGGTTCGCCGAGGTAGCCGGCGAAATCGACGCCGCCGACCAGCACCTCGCCGTCGTCGGCCAGGCGCAGGCGCACGTGGGGCAGGGGCTGGCCGACGCTGCCCGGACGGTTGGCGTCAGCGCGATTGAGGGCCACCACCGAGGCGCACTCCGACAGGCCGTAGCCCTGGAACACCGGCAGGCCCAGGGCGCTGGCGCGGGTCAGCAGCGCCGCGCTCAGCGGTGCCCCGCCCACGGCGGCGAAGCGCAGCCCGTCCAGGCGCAACAGTCCGCGTTCGCCCAGTTCCACGAGTCCCTACAACAGCTGCGGCATGAGGATCAGACTGTGCGGCTGGCGCTCCTGCAGGCAGGCAGCCAACTGGGCCCAGTCGATGCCGGCGGAGCCGCGGACACCCTGGTCTTCGGCCTTGAGCACCACCACCTCGGCACCGGCCAGCAGGGCGGCATAGACCCCGAGATTTTCCAGCAGGATGCCCAGCGACAGGAGCACCTGATGGCGTCGGGGCGCCAGGGCGCCGCTGGCGGCTTCCAGGCTGGCGGCCACCCGCAGCAGTTGCCCGGCCTTGAGGCAGACGCCCTTGGGCGTGCCGGTGGTGCCGGAGGTGTAGGTGAGCTTGGCGGTGCCTGCCGGCAGCGCGGTGGCCGCCGCGGCTGGACGCTGCCAGCCGTGGGGACCTTCGGTGAAGCCTGCGGCGGCCCATTCCGCGGCGCGCTCGGGACTGCCCAGCAACAGATCGGCGCCACAGTCCTGCAGCACATGGGCGCGCTGCGCCGGGCTGAAGAAGTCCGGCAGGATGACGCAGGGCAGTCCGGCATGCAGGGCGGCCAGGTCCCAGGCCAGTAGCTCGGGGCCGTTGGGCAGGTCCAGGGCCAGTCGCTGGGTCTCATGCTCGCGCAGCCAGGCGGCGCGGGTGGTGACCTCCTGCAGCAGCCGGGCATAGCTCCAGGTCTCGTGACTGCCGGTCAGCGCCGGTCGGTCACCGTGCCAGGCATGGCGCTCCAGGGTGGTGAAGAAATCGACGACAGGGCAGGCTTCATGCGACATGGCAGTCTTCCTCGCCAAGGGTGGGAAGGCCCAGGCGGGCGAAGATGCCGGCCTGCAGCAGCTGGTGATAGCCCTGCTGGATGTCGCCGGCGCAGACCTGGGGAGCCTGGGCGTAGTAGGAGCCCCAGCTCTCGCGCTCGGCGCCCAGGCAGGTCGGATCGGCGGCGCCCAGTACCCGGGGCGCGAGGCCGAGGCGGTGAAAGCTGTTGATCAGGCGGGTAGGGCCGGTGAAGGTGACCCAGCGGCGGCCGCTGCGGGCCAGCAGCCAGGTGGTGACGACGATCAGCAGGCGCGCCTGGCCCGGACCCAGCGCCGCCAGATTGCCGACCTCCACCACCTCCGCGCGATCGATCGGCCGGCCGAGCGCCGCCGCCACGTGCGTCTCCACCGACTGGGGCAGATAGCGTTCGAGAAACAGCGGCTGGTCCAGGGCGGGGCGGATCCCCACCGCCGCCTGCAGCACGCCTTCGGCATCGCGCAGAGCGAGCAGCAGCGGCAGGAAGTGGCTGATGCGGGCGCCGTGCTCCAGGGCGAAACGGGCGCCGATGAAGGCCTCGGTCGCCTGGCGGCCGGGCGCCTCGAGCGGCTCCAGGCGGGCCAGCAGCGAACCGCTGCGATCGGCCAGGGTAAAACCTTGCGGGGACTGCCAAGTCACGTCGAGCATCGCGACCTCTCCGGGGGAATGCGAGGTGCAGTCTTGGCGGTCAAGCTGAAGGCAATCTGAAGCGTCGCTTCATCGCAGCTTCAGGTTGCCCGGCTAGGGTCGCGCTCTGTATTTCCCGGCGGAGCCCTGCCATGTCCGAAGAAGAGACCCTTGCTGCCGCTCCCGAGGAGTCGGTCGACAGCCACTGGCCGCTGGTCCGGATCCTCGCCGGCATCCTCG
This sequence comes from Pseudomonas sp. SHLD1, assembly GCF_028640935.1. Classification (NCBI taxonomy): domain Bacteria; kingdom Pseudomonadati; phylum Pseudomonadota; class Gammaproteobacteria; order Pseudomonadales; family Pseudomonadaceae; genus Pseudomonas; species Pseudomonas sp. SHLD1. The sequence goes on along the minus strand of NZ_JAQZAD010000006.1, from coordinate 268,416 downwards.
CCGGCGCCCTGATCGGCGGCGTCGGCCTGCCGCTGCTGGATGCCACCCGCGGCCCGTGGGATGCGGCGACCCTGCTGGTGACCGGACTGCTCGGCTGGGGCTTCGCCCTGCTGGTGACGCTCTGCGTGCGCTAGGCGGCTGACTCCGGCGCAGCCGGCAAGCGCAGGGCGAAGACCGCGCCCTCGACGCCGTTGCGCGCGGCCAGGCTGCCGCCCTGGGCCTGGACGATGGCCGAGGACACCGCCAGGCCCAGGCCCAGGCCTTCGCCGACCGGCTTGGTGGTGAAGAAGGGGTCGAACACCTGGTCGAGGTGCTCGGCGGCGATGCCGCCGCCGTTGTCGGCCACCTCCAGCAACCAGCTGTCCCCCTCCCGCGCGAGGCTGACCCGGACCTGCGGCCGGGGTCGCTCGGCCACGGCATCGAGGGCGTTGCGCAGCAGATTGACCAGCACCTGCTCCAGGCGGATGGGATCGCCCAGCAGCCAGGCCGGACGTGGCAACTCCAGGATCGGCTCCACGGCCAGTTCGGCGCGCCGCGCCTCCAGCAATTCCAGCGCCTGGTCCACCACCCGCGCCAGATCGACCCGCTCGCGCAGCCCGGCGGGGGTCTTGCGCGCATAGGTCTTGAGGTGGGCGGTGAGGCCGCTCATGCGCGTCAGCAGGCCATCGAGGCGCTCCAGGGCGGCGCGGGCTTCGTCCAGCCGACCGTGATCCAGCAGCAGGCGCAGACTCGCCAGGTGCATGCGCTGGGCGGTGAGCGGCTGGTTGAGTTCATGCACCAGGGCCGCCGACATCTGCCCCAGGGCGGCCAGCTTGGCGGCCTGCACCAGGCCGTCCTGGGCGGTACGGAGTTCGGCGGTGCGAGCTTCCACCAACTGCTCCAGTTCCAGGCGACTGCGCTGGCGCAGGCGCTGCAGGCGGCGCCGTTGCGCCCACAGGAGACCGGCGCAGACCAGCAGCAGCCAGACGCAGGCGGCGGCCAGCGCCGCGCCCGGGCCGCCGCCTTGCAGGTCCTGGGTAGGCCTGAGCAGGTGCAGGGTCCAGCCTTCGCTGGGCAGCGGCAGGCTGTCCCAGAGGTAGTCGGCGCTGCCTTCGGGGGCCTGGATGTGCGCCACCTGGCGCTGCTCGCCGAGCACCCGCTCCTGGCGATAGGGCAGGGGTTGCAGGGTGCGCCGGTCGTACTGGCGGGTGGTGGCCAGTTCGGCGCGATCGGCCGGGGTCAGCTCGCGCAGCAGGCGATAGCGCCAGGCCGGGCGATTGGCGGCAAAGACCACGCCGCGGGCATCGCTCACCAGCAGGACCTCGGGATGCTCGCCCCAGCGTGCCTCGATGGCGGGGAATTCCAGCTTGACCACCACTGCGCCGAGAAAGCGCCCCTGGGCGTCCAGCACCGCATGGGAAAGGAAATAGCCGGGAATGCCGGTGGTGACCCCCACGGCATAGAAGCGACCGCTGCCGCCGGCGAGGGTCTCGCGGAAATAGGGCCGGAAGCCGTAGTTGTGGCCGACATAGCTGGAGGGCAGCCGCCAGTTGCTGGCGCCGATGGCCAGCCCGGTGCGATCCAGCAGCTCCAGGGTCGAGGACTGGGCGGCCGTGTTCAGGCGCTCCAGCTTGAGATTGAGGCGCTCGGTGGCGGCGGCATCGGGCGGGGTGGTGAGCGCGGCGATCAGCTCCGGGTCCTGGGCCAGCACCGTCGGCAGGGCGCGAAAGCGGTCGATCAGGGTCTGCAGGCCGCTGGCATGCAGGCGCAACTGCTCCTGGCCGAGCAGGCTGGCCTCGGCCAGGCTCGCCTGTTCGGCGCGGTGCCAGGCCTGGCTGCCTAGCAACAGGCAGCCGATCAGGGCGAGCAGCAGGACCGGCAGCAGGCGCAGGGCTGGGGGCATGGCAGGGGACCGTGACAGGGATGGCCGGACGATAGCACGGCGGGAGGGGGCGGCTCAGGCCGAGGCGGCGGTGCGCTGGGCGATCTGTTCGGGCTGGAAATCGCAGGTGAAGCAGCTGCCTTCGCCGGGCACGCTGTGGATGTCCAGGCCGCCGCGATGGCGGATCAGCACGTGCTTGACGATGGCCAGGCCCAGGCCGGTGCCGCCGGTGCTGGAGGCGCGGCTGGCGTCGAGGCGATAGAAGCGCTCGGTCAGGCGCGGCAGGTGGCGGGCGTCGATGCCGGGTCCATTGTCCTGCACCGCGACGTGGGCGCCTTCGGTGTCCTGCCAGGCGCGCACCCGCACCTCGCCGCCCCCGGGACTGTACTTGACCGCATTGAACACCAGGTTGGAAAAGCAGCTGCGCAATTCGGTCTCGCTGCCCAGCAGCGCCAGGCCCGGTTCGCACTCCAGGCTCAGCCGGTGGCCAATGGTGCCGGACAGGGCGCGGCCGTCCTGCAGGATGGAGGCGAGCAGCGGCTCCAGAGCTACCGGGCGGTTGTCGGCGGGATAGTCGGTGGCTTCCAGGCGCGCCAGCAGCAGCAGGTCGTCGATGGTGTGCTGCATGCGTCCGGCCTGCTGCTGCATCTGCCCCAGCGCCCGCCGCCAGCGCGGGGTGGCGTGGTCGGCGTTGTCCAGCAGGGTCTCCAGGTAGCCGGTGATGACCGTTAGCGGGGTGCGCAACTCGTGGGAGACGTTGGCGACGAAATCCTTGCGCATCTGTTCCAGCTGGTGGAGACGGGTCACGTCGCGCACCAGCAGCAGCCGATCGCCCTCGCCGAAGCGGGTGACCAGGATGTGCAGGTATTCATCGTCGTTGAGCGGCGAGGCCAGTTCCAGCGGCTCGCCGTAGTCGCCGCCGAGAAAGTAGCTGGAAAAGCGCGGATGGCGCACCAGGTTGGTGATGGGCTGGCCGAGGTCCTGAGGCTGGCGCAGGCCGAGCAGGGTTTCCGCGGCGCGATTCCACCACTCCAGGTTGCCGTGGCGATCCACCAGGATGATGGCGTCGCGCAGGGCCTCGGTGGAGGCCTGGGCGCGACCGATGACGGCGAGCAATTCCTCGCGCTGACGCTGTTCGTGGCGCTGGCGACGATAGAGCCGGTCGAGCACCTCGCCCCATAGCCCCTCGGCTTCCGGCGGTGCGCCCGGGGCCTCGCTCAGCAGCCAGGCGTGCAGGCGCAGCAGGTGCCTCAGAGTGACCGCCAGATAGCCCGCCAGTCCCAGAGCCACCGCCAGCCCGACATGGCCGAAGAGCCAGCCGGCCAGGGCGCAGCCGGCGACCACGGTCGACAGCTGGGTGGCCAGGCGGGAGCGCCAGTTGATGTTCACGGCGGCGGTGATCCCGCGTCAGAGTTTGGTGGAAAAGCGATACCCGGTGCCGCGCACCGTCTGTACCAGGTTCTCGTAGGTCTCGCCGAGGGCCTTGCGCAGGCGGCGGATGTGCACGTCCACGGTGCGTTCCTCGACATAGACGTTGCCGCCCCATACCTGATCCAGCAACTGGCCGCGGGTGTAGGCGCGTTCCTGGTGGGTCATGAAGAACTGCAGCAGCCGGTACTCGGTGGGACCCATCTCGGCGGGGGCGCCGTCGATGGTCACCCGGTGGCTGATCGGATCGAGTATCAGGCCGTTGACCTCCAGCGGACCGTCGCTCTCCATGTGGCCGGTACGGCGCAGCACGGCTTTCAGGCGCGCCACCAGTTCGCGGGGCGAGAAGGGCTTAGTGATGTAGTCGTCGGCGCCGGTTTCCAGCCCCTGGACCTTGTTGTCCTCGTCGCCCTTCGCCGTGAGCATGATGATGGGGATGGCGTCGGTCAGCTCGTCGCGCTTGAGGCGGCGGGCCAGTTCCAGGCCGGAAGTGCCGGGCAGCATCCAGTCGAGCAGGATGAGATCGGGCTTGCGATCGACGATCAGGGCGTGGGCGTCCTTGCTGTTGTCCGCCTCCAGGCATTCATAGCCTGCCATTTCCAGGGCCACGGCGATCATCTCGCGAATGGGCGCCTCATCGTCGACGATCAGGATGGATTTACCCGTCATGGAGCGCTCTGCCTCTCGAGTCCTTGCAATGTGCCGTGCATTAGATAGCGCCAATATTGCAGCTATGTGACAAGGCTGTCATATCTAACTTTCATCCCACAATATGGGATGACGTATCACATATTGAGATTTACCGACGAGGCTTCTAGAGTGAAGGCCATGAACGACAACAATTCCAACAAGGGCGAAGCGCCCAGTGGGGCCCAGGCCCTGTTTCGCGGCCTGGCCGTGCTCGAAGCCGTGGCCGCCGGGGCCGACAGCCTGGCCCAGGTCGGCGCCGCCATCGGCTGCACCCGCAGCACCACCCATCGGCTGGTCGCTGCCCTGACCCAGGCCGGCTATCTGCGCCATGACGGCGGGCGGCTGATCCTGGGCAGCCATCTCATCGCCCTCGGCTACCAGGCCCGCGAGCAACTACCGCTGACCGGTGTGGCCCGGCCCCATCTGCAACGCCTGGCCCAGCACTGTGGCGACACCGTGCACCTCGGCGTGCGCGAGGGCGGCGATGTGCTCTATCTCGACAAGCTGCCGGGCAGCCGGGGCCTGGAGATGAGATCCCGCGTCGGCCTGCGCATGCCGCTGGCGCTGACCGGGGTCGGCAAGGCGCTGATGCTCGATCTCGCCGAGGGCGAATGGGAGGCCCTCTATGGCGAGGGCGTGACCCGGCGGACCGGTCAGCCCGGCCTGCGCGAGGACTTCCTGCCCTGGGCGGACTATTGCGCGCGGCTGCGGCGCCACGCCGCCGAGGGCTATGCCCTGGATCTAGAAGAGAACGAATTGGGCATCCGCTGCGTGGCCGCACCCATCCGCAGCGCCGATGGCGCCATCGTCGCGGCCCTGAGCGTGGCCAGTGCCATCCCCTACATGCCCGAGGCGCGGCTGCATGAACTGCAGCCCGAGGTCACTGCCTGCGCCCGGGCCATTTCCCGCGAACTCGGCTGGAGTCCTGCATGACCGCCACCCCACACCTCATCGGCCTCGACTGGGGCACCTCGTCCCTGCGGGCCCAGCTGTTCGACGCCCAAGGCGCCGTGCTGGAAACCCGCAGCCGCCCCTGGGGCATCATGCACGTGCCCGACGGTGACTTCGCCGCGGCCTATCGCACCCTGGTGGGCGACTGGCGCGAGGCTCAGCCGGACCTGCCCGCCATCGCCTGCGGCATGGTCGGCAGCCGCGGCGGCTGGCGCGAGGTGCCCTATGCAGACTGCCCGGCCGACGTACACAGCCTGGCCGCCGGCCTGCTGCGCCTGGACACGGGCTGCGGCGAACTCCACCTGGTCCCCGGGGTGATGCAGCGCGGCGCCTTGCCCAATGTCCTGCGCGGCGAGGAGACCCAGGTGTTCGGCGCCCTCGAACTGGAGCCGGACCTGGCCGCCGAAGCCCTGCTGGTGCTGCCCGGTACCCACAGCAAGTGGGTGCGGGTACGAGACGGTCGCCTGACCGATTTCGCCACCTACATGACCGGCGAATTGTTCGCCGTGCTGCGCGACCACTCCATCCTGGGGCGTCCGGCCAGCGAGGCGGGGCCCGCCGCCAGCGCCGAAGCCTTCCGCCTGGGCCTCACCACCGCCCGCGATGCCGGCGCCGAGGGTCTGTTCGGCCGCCTCTTCACCGCCCGCAGCCGGTTCCTGGCCGGCGACCTGGGCGCGGCGCACAGCCTCGACTACCTCTCCGGCCTGCTGATCGGCGAAGAGCTGCGCAGCCAGGTCGCCGCCCTCGCGGGCGCCCCCTGTCCACCGCTGGTGCTGATCGGCGACGCGGCGCTCTGCCAGCGCTATCGCGACGCCCTGGCGCTGTTCGACATCCACCAGGTCCGCCTGCTGGAGCAGGCCACCCGGGCCGGGCTCTGGCGCCTGGCCCAGGCCGCCGGCCTGCTCCCCACTTCTGGAGGCTCCCATGCTTGATACCTATCTCAAGGACCTGCCGCTGATCGCCATCCTGCGCGGCGTCACCCCGGACGAGATCGTCGCGGTCGGCCGAGCCCTCTATGACGCCGGCTTTCGCGTCATCGAGATCCCGCTCAACTCGCCGCAGCCCTTCGAGAGCATCCGCCGGCTCACCGCCGAACTGGGCGAAAGCTGCCTGATCGGCGCCGGCACCGTGCTCACCGAGGCCCAGGTGGCCGAGGTGGACGCCGCCGGTGGCCGCCTGATCGTCTCGCCCAATGCCAACCTGGCGGTGATTCGCGCCAGCAAGGCCGCCGGCCTGGTCAGTGCCCCGGGCGTGGCCACCCCGTCGGAAGGTTTCGCCGCCCTCGACGCCGGCGCCGACAGCCTCAAGCTGTTTCCCGCCGAGCAACTCGGTCCGGCGGTGGTGAAGGCCTGGCGCGCAGTGTTCCCCAAGGAGCTGGCGCTCTTGCCGGTGGGCGGCATCACGCCCGACAACATGGGCCCCTACGTGGCCGCCGGCGCCAACGGCTTCGGCCTTGGCTCTGCGCTGTACAAGCCGGGCCTGAGCGCTGCCCAGGTAAGTGCCAACGCCCAGGCCTTCGCGGCGGGGTGGCAGGCTACCAAGGGCGCCTGATCCCTCGATCCCAATAATTACAGTCGAGATTCCCACACGATGAAGATCACCAAACTCACCACCTATGTCGTCCCGCCGCGCTGGTGCTTTCTCAAGATCGAGACCGACGAGGGCATCCACGGCTGGGGCGAACCCGTGCTGGAAGGCCGCGCCCACAGCGTGGCGGCGGCGGTCGAGGAGCTGGCCGACTACCTGATCGGCAAGGACCCGCGCAACATCGAAGACCACTGGACGGTGCTCTACCGCGGCGGCTTCTATCGCGGCGGTGGCATCCACATGAGCGCCCTGGCCGGCATCGACCAGGCGCTGTGGGACATCAAGGGCAAGGCCCTGGGCGTCCCGGTGCACGAACTGCTCGGCGGCCAGGTGCGCGACAGCATCCGCGTCTATTCCTGGATCGGCGGTGATCGCCCGGCGGAGACCGCGGCCCAGGCGCTGGAGCGCCAGGCCAAGGGCTTTACCGCGATCAAGATGAATGCCAGCGAAGAGATGCAGTTCGTCGACACCTACGACAAGGTCGACCAGGTGATCGCCAACGTCGCTGCCATCCGCGACGCCTGCGGCCCGCACTTCGGCATCGGCGTGGACTTCCATGGCCGGGTGCACAAGCCCATGGCCAAGGTGCTGGTCAAGGAGCTGGAGCAGTTCCGCCTGATGTTCATCGAGGAGCCGGTGCTCAGCGAGCACCACGAGGCGCTCAAGGAGATCGCCCTGATGAGCAACACGCCCATCGCCCTGGGCGAGCGGCTGTACTCGCGCTGGGACTTCAAGCGCATCCTCCAGGAAGGCTACGTCGACATCCTGCAGCCGGATCCGTCCCATGCCGGTGGCATCACCGAGACGCGCAAGATCGCCAACATGGCCGAGGCCTACGACGTCGCCATCGCCCTGCATTGCCCGCTCGGCCCCATCGCCCTGGCGGTCAACCTGCAGCTGGACGCCAACTGCTACAACGCCTTCATCCAGGAGCAGAGCCTGGGCATCCACTACAACCAGGGCAACGACCTGCTGGACTACATCAAGAATCCCGAGGTGTTCGACTACGCCGATGGCCACGTGAAGATTCCCCAGGGGCCGGGGTTGGGCGTCGAGGTCAACGAGGAATACGTCAAGGAACAAGCCGCCATCGGCCATCGCTGGCGCAACCCGATCTGGCGGCACAAGGACGGCAGTTTCGCCGAGTGGTAACTCTTCGATTCAACGCTGCTGCGCTTGCCGGAGCGGCGTTGAAAGCCGGTTCGAAATGCTCATGCACTTGATGTGCACTCCGCTTTCTCACCGGCTTTCGCCTTGCTCCGCCTGCGCTCGCGACGCGTTGCTTTCGAAGATTGGCGCCGCTGCTCCCTTACCCCAACCCTCTCCCGAGGGAAGAGGGAGCAGGAGCAGGAGCGCGGGGTAAGACTACCGCACCGACCATCCCCTCTCCCGCTGGGAGAGGGCCAGGGTGAGGGCCGCCGCGGCGCCCCGAACCCCAGACAGCAACAACGCTCGCCACAACGTCAATTACAGGACCCGAGCCATGCCAACCCCTACCCACGCCGCCCCGGCGGCAGCCGCGGCCGCGCCGACCCTGGCCAAGCCCAGCCGGGCACGCTTCTTCATCATGACGCTGCTGTTCGTCACCGTGGTGATCAACTACCTCGACCGCAGCAACCTCTCCATCGCCGCTCCGCACCTGGCCCAGGACCTGGGCATCGAGCCGGTGCACATGGGGCTGATCCTCTCGGCCTTCGGCTGGACCTACGCCGCCATGCAGATCCCCGGCGGCTGGCTGGTGGACAAGGTCGCCCCGCGCATTCTCTATCCAGTGGCCATTGCGCTCTGGTCGCTGGCCACCATCGGCCTGGGTTTCGTCGGCAGCTTCATCGGCCTGATCATCCTGCGTCTCGCCGTGGGCGCCCTGGAGGCACCGGCCTATCCGATCAACAACCGGGTGGTCACCACCTGGTTTCCCGAGCGCGAGCGGGCCACCGCCATCGGCTTCTATACCTCCGGCCAGTTCGTCGGCCTGGCCTTTCTCACCCCGGTGCTGATCTACCTGCAGCAGACCTTTGGCTGGCACATGGTCTTTGTCGTCACCGGCGGCGTCGGCCTCCTCTGGGCGGTCATCTGGTACGGGATCTATCGCGAACCCAAGGATTTCCGCGGCGCCAACGCCGCCGAGGTCGCGCTGATCCAGGAAGGTGGGGGTCTGGTCGATCTGGAGCAGAAGAATCGCAGTCGCGCCGCCTTCCAGTGGCGTGACCTCTGGAGCGTGCTCAACAAGCGCAAGCTCTGGGGCATCTACATCGGGCAGTTCTGCCTCAACTCCACCCTCTGGTTCTTCCTCACCTGGTTCCCCACCTACCTAGTGAAATACCGCGGCATGGACTTCATCAAGGCCGGCTTTCTCGCCTCGCTGCCGTTCCTGGCTGCCTTCCTCGGCGTGATCTGCTCGGGCCTGCTGTCGGACTGGCTGGTCCGCCGCGGCGCCTCTGTGGGTCTGGCGCGCAAACTGCCGATCATTGGCGGCCTGCTGATCTCCACCAGCATCGTCGGCGCCAACTTCGTCGACTCGCCCGCCCTGATCATCGCCTGCCTGGCGCTGGCCTTCTTTGGCAACGGCCTGGCGTCCATCACCTGGTCGATGGTCTCGGCCATGGCGCCGGAGCGACTGATCGGCCTCACCGGCGGGATGTTCAACTTCATCGGCAACCTCTCGGCCATCTGCGTGCCCATCGTCATCGGCTTCCTGGTCAAGGACGGCAGTTTCGCCCCGGCCATTGCCTTCATCGGCGTGACCGCGCTGGTCGGTGCCCTCTGCTATGGCCTGGTGGTGGGCAAGGTGGAACGTCTGCCCGAATAAGGGCGACTAAAGAAGCGCTCGCCGGAGGCGCCTCCCGTCCTGGATGCGGAGGCGCTCTGCCAGCGGCCTTGCCGGACCCATAACGACAACAAAGGAGTCTCCTCATGCCTCTCGCCCGCCGCACCTTTCTTGGCGTGTCCCTGGCCGCCTCGGCCGGCCTGGTCGCCAGTCGCGCCCTGGCCGACGACAAGTTCGGTCTCTCCCGCAACTGGGAGGGCAAGCCGCCCATCGTCATGCCCGATCCCGCCTGGGAGATCCACGACCAGGCCTTCAAGGGCCGTCTGGGCAATGCCTTCGTCGAGCGCCTCTGGTCCGGTGGTCTATGGACCGAAGGGCCGGTATGGATGGCCGACTGGCGCTGCCTGCTGTTCAGCGACATCCCCAATGCCCGGGTGATGCGCTGGAGCGCCGACGACGGTCACGTCAGCGTCTATGACGACCAGTCCCACAACGCCAATGGCCATACCCGTGATCGTGAGGGCCGGCTGATCAGCTGCGAGCACGACAGCCGCCGCGTCACCCGCCGCGAGTTGAACGGCAGCGTCACGGTGCTGCTCGACCGCTTCGACGGCAAGCCGCTGAACGCCCCCAATGACGTGGTGGTCGGCGCCGATGGCGCTATCTGGTTCACCGATCCGGGCTACGGCATCCTCGGCGCCTACGAGGGCCACAAGGCGGAGTTCGAGCTGCCCACCAACGTCTATCGCATCGATCCCCAGGGCAAGGCCACGGTGGCGGCGGGGGATTTTGGCCGCCCCAACGGCCTGGCCTTCGCGCCTGATGGCAAGCGGCTCTATATCAGCGACACCGCCGGCGGCGGCAATCCCGGCAAGCCCAACCACCTGCGTGCCTTCACGCTGAAGGATGACGGCACTCTGAGTGGTGGCGAGGTGCTGATCGATGCCAAGGAGCAGGGCGTGATCGACGGCTTCCGCGTCGACAGCGACGGCAATCTCTGGTGCAGCTGGGCCGGCTCGGCCGAGCAGAACAGCGTGCGCGTGTTCAACCCGAGCGGCCAGCCGCTGGCTACCCTGCACCTGCCGGAAACCGTCTCCAACGTCGAATTCGGCGGCCTCAAGGGCAATCGCCTGTTCATCACCGGCGGCGGTTCGCTCTATGCCACCTATGTGAACGCCCAGCCGGCGCGGCTCTGGTAAGGGCCTCTCACCGGCCGAACCAAGGGTCGTCAGACGGGTCTGTAACAAGCGGATACGGAACGACCCGCGACAACAAGATCGCCCACAAGGCGAGCGAGGAGCCTCAGTCATGAGCAACACCACTACCAACGCCGACGGTCACGTCACCGAGAAGGCCCAGCCCAAGGCGATCTTCGCCTGCCTGATGGCCGCCCTGGCCGGTCTGATGTTCGGCCTCGACATCGGCGTCATTTCCGGCGCCACCAAATTCATCCAGCAGGAATTCCAGATCTCCGATCAGGTGATCGAATGGATCGTCTCCAGCATGATGGCCGGTGCCGCCCTGGGCGCCCTCGGCGCCGGCTCGCTGTCGGCCAAGCTGGGTCGCAAGAAGTCGCTGATGCTGGGCGCCGTGCTGTTCGTGATCGGCTCGATCCTCTGTGGCCTGGCCACCTCGCCGACCATGCTGATCTTCGCCCGCTTCCTGCTGGGCCTGGCCATCGGCATCGCCTCCTTCACCGCGCCGCTGTACCTGGCCGAGGTGGCTCCGGAAAACATCCGCGGCTCGATGATCTCGCTGTACCAGCTGATGATCACCGCCGGCATCCTGATCGCCTTCCTGTCCAACACCGCCTTCAGCTACTACGAAGCCTGGCGCTGGATGCTCGGCATCATCGCCATCCCCGGGGTGCTGTTCCTGATCGGCGTCTTCGCCCTGCCCGACAGCCCGCGCTGGCTGATCATGGCGGGTCGCCGCGAGGAGGCCATCAAGGTCCTGCACCGGCTGCGCGGTGACGAAAAGGTCATCCAGCAGGAGGTCGCCGAGATCGAAGAGCAGCTCAAGGTCCCGCAAAAGGGCTGGTCGCTGTTCAAGGAGAATCCCAACTTCCGCCGCTCGGTGGGCCTGGGCGTGCTGCTGCAGGTGGTGCAGCAGTTCACCGGCATGAACGTGGTGATGTACTACGCGCCGCGCATCTTCGAAGGCATGGGCTACGATACCGCCGCCCAGATGTGGTTTACCGCTGCGGTAGGTCTGACCAACGTGCTGGCCACCTTCATCGCCATCTTCCTGGTCGACAAGTGGGGCCGCAAACCCATCCTCTATACCGGCTTCGTGGTCATGGCCGTGGGCCTGGGCGTGGTCGGCACCATGCTCGGCATGGGCAACCTGAGCCATGGTCAGCAGACCTTTACCGTGATCATGCTGCTGATCTTCATCGTCGGCTTCGCCATGTCGGCCGGTCCGCTGATCTGGACCCTGTGCTCGGAAGTCCAGCCGCTCAAGGGTCGCGACTTCGGCATCGGCTGCTCCACCTTCACCAACTGGATCGCCAACATGATCGTCGGCGCCACCTTCCTGACCATGCTGGGCACCCTGGGGCAGGGCACCACCTTCTGGATCTATGCCGGACTGAACGTGGTGTTCATCTTCCTGGTGTTCCTGCTCGTACCGGAAACCAAGGGTGTCACCCTGGAGCGCATCGAACGCAATCTGATGCAGGGCAAGCGCCTGCGCGATCTCGGTCAGTAGGCTCGAGCGCACAAGAAAACGCCCGGCAATGCCGGGCGTTTTAGTTAGCGGTCCCAACCTCTATGTCGGTGCTTGGCGTGCTTCCAGCCCTTGCCGGGATGGTCGCGATAGCGGCGGTCGTCGCGGCCGCTGTCGCCCAGGTTGTTGCCCAGGGCACTGCCGGCACCGCCACCCAGGGCCGCGCCAACCAGGCCACCGGTGCTGCCACCGACCCGATTGCCGATCACGTTACCGCCAGCGGCGCCCAGGCCACCGCCAAGGGCGGCCTCGGTACGATTGCGACGGTCCGCGCCCAGTACACCACCTGCTGCACCCCCCACGCCGGCACCGATGGCCGCACCGGTGCTGCCGCCGACCTGCTGGCCGACCAGAGTGCCGAGTACGCCACCCACGGCGCCGCCGAGTCCGGCTTCGGTATTACCCGCATAAGCCGGGGCAACGCCCGCCAGGGCAAGCAACAAGAACAGGGCTGAAGGTTTCATGGAGTCCACTCCGTGGTAGAGACGAGTCGATCCTCGGCAAAAATCGCTGCCCTGGCAAGTACCGAACGGTCGTTTGAATGGTAAAGGTTGTCTTTACCCATTCCTTTGATTTCCTTGAACAAACCTATACGGGATTGGTGGGTCTCGCGCCGCTGAACGCGTCTGGAGCAGGGTCTGCAGCCTGGCCCAGGCTGGTCTAGACTCAAGGCGATCGCGCTGCCAAGGGACTCCATGATCCGTGCTCGTCTGTTGTCTGGCTGTCTCCTGTTCCTTGCCAGTGCCAGCGCCTCGGCCTGGGAATACACCCTCATCGCTCCCGACAAGCCGGTGCAGAACTGGAGCATCAGCAGCGATCGCCTGGGTCTGCGCGATGGCCTGGCCTTTACCGTCGGCGTGCACCGCCTGAGTGGCGGGCGGCAGGAGGGCTCGGTGCTGATCGAGATCGATACCGGCGCTATGCAACTCACCGTGGTGGCGACCCGCGGCATGAACGTCCTGCGCGCCCAGGCCGGCACCCTGCGACTGGGCTGGGATTCCCCGGTACGCGAGGTGGTCAATCCGGCCTTCGTCAACCTGGAAAGTCGCAATGGCCTGGGCTGGCTGGAAGGCTTCAACGAACTGGTGGCGCGCGCCGGCTTCGAGTGGGTCGGCCATCCGGGCATGGACAGGGGGCAGCTGCTGACCCTGCATGGCCGGGCCAGCTACCTGCCGGCCAGCCAGGTGGTGCTGACCATCGACGAACAGCCGCCGCACCGCATCAGCCTCAAGGGCGTGCTGCACGAAGAGGCCTTCAAGCAGGCCAACTTCCGCATCGACACCGAACTGGTGACCCAGGCCGGGGCCACCGGCTTCACCCTGCACGACCGCCTGACCAACCAGGGGGCACATACCGCCGAGTACCAGGTGCTCTATCACAGCAATTTCGGTCCGCCGCTGCTCGGCGAGGGCTCCCGGTTCGCCGCTCCGGTGCGGGAGATGTCACCCTTCGATGCGCGGGCACGCCAGGAGCTGGGGGAATGGCAGGCCTATCGCGCGCCTATGCCGGGCTATGGCGAGACGGTCTACAACCTCTACCCCTGGGGCGACGATCAGGGGCGCAGCCTGGCGGTACTGCACGATCACAGTGCCCACCAGGGCGTGGCGCTGGCTTTCAATGTGCGGGAGCTGCCGGTCTTCACCCTGTGGAAGAACACCGATGCCAAGGCCCAGGGCTATGTCACCGGCCTGGAACCGGGAACCAGCTTTTCCTACAACCGCAGTCAGCAGCGGGCGCTGGGGCTGGTGCCGCGGATCGAAGCCGGCGGCACACGCGACTTCACCCTCGATTATCGGTTGCTGGCCACCGCCGCCGAGGTCCGGCAGGCGTTGGAGCAGGTCGAAGGCATTCGCCACGGACGGCCGACCAAGGTGCGAGAGACGCCGCTGGCCCAGGAGCCCTAGCGGCAAGGCCGGCGGGTGCTAGCGCCGCGCGGGCAACGGCCGGGTGCGACCGCTGCCATCGATGGCGACAAAGACGAACACCGCCTCGGTCACCTTGCTCCATTCGCTGGACAGGGGGTCGTCGCTCCAGACCTCGATGAGGATCTGGATGGAGCTACGGCCCACCTCCAGGGTGTTGGTATAGAAGGAGAGCTGTGCGCCCACGGGCACCGGCGTCATGAAGGCCATGCGGTCGATGGCCACCGTGGCCACGCGGCCAGCCGCCAGGCGACTGGCCATGGCGCTGCCGGCCAGGTCCATCTGGGCCACCAGCCAGCCGCCGTAGATGTCGCCGAAGCCGTTGGTCTCGCGGGGCAGAGCGGTGATCTGCATGGCCAGGTCGCCCTGGGGGATGGGATCTTCTTGTTCGAGCTCTTCGATCATGACAGGGCCCTCGGGAGCCCGGATAGGTAGGTAACGTTCAGCATCTGCACGCAAGAATGCTGCCAATCTCTCTGTGGAGATCGTTAGGGGGCTACAGTATAACGCCTGGGGCAGGGCGGCTCGACCGCTTTTGCACCAGGATGGAACAGTCATAGCTCGGCAGATGGGCCCTGAATGGGCACTGAATGAATAGCGGAAATTCCTTGCAGATTTGCTATCGTGGAGACCGTGCACGGCCAGGCAATCCAGAGGGTCGTGCACGTCCGATGATCAGGTAATGATCGGTAGACCTGCTGCTGCCGTGCTCCACAAGAGCGCAGGCGGCGCGGTGCAGGTCCGGCGCCCATCCGGCGACCCGCCCGATCCCTGCCAGCCGCCCCAGGCGGACGGTCACTCGGGGCCGCGTCTTGTCCGCTACACCCGGAGGGATGCCAGAGGCCGAATTTCCTTTGCGCTCCTCTCTTGTCCGGGATCCTCGATGAAACTGCAATCCGCCGCCGCGCCACTCACGTCGCGCCCTCTGGGCCGCAACGACTACAAGACCCTCTCGCTGTCCGCCCTGGGCGGTGCGCTAGAGTTCTACGACTTCGTCATCTTCGTCTTCTTCGCTGCGGTGGTAGGGAAGCTGTTCTTTCCCGCCGACATGCCTGACTGGCTGCGGCAGATGCAGACTTTCGGCATCTTCGCCGCGGGTTACCTGGCGCGCCCGCTGGGCGGCATCATCATGGCCCACTTCGGTGACCTGCTCGGGCGCAAAAAGATGTTCACCCTGAGCATCTTCATGATGGCGCTGCCGACCCTGGGCATGGGCCTGATGCCCACCTACGCCCAGATCGGCGTGGCCGCGCCGATCCTGCTGCTGGTGCTGCGCATCATCCAGGGCGCGGCCATCGGCGGCGAGGTGCCCGGCGCCTGGGTGTTCGTCTCCGAACACGTTCCCGGCAAGCACGTCGGCTATGCCTGCGGCACCCTGACCGCCGGCCTCACCTTCGGCATCCTGCTCGGCTCGCTGATGGCGACCCTGATCAACACCGTCTTCACTCCGCTGGAGGTAGCCGACTACGCGTGGCGCTTTCCCTTCCTGATCGGCGGCGTCTTCGGCCTGTTCTCGGTCTATCTGCGCCGCTGGCTGCACGAGACGCCGGTGTTCGCCGAACTGGCGATCCACAAGTCGCTGGCCGAGGAAGTGCCGCTCAAGGCGGTGCTGCGCGACCACCGCAGCAGCGTGATCCTGTCCATGCTGCTGACCTGGATGCTCACCGCCGGCATCGTGGTGGTCATCCTCATGACCCCGACCCTGCTGCAAACCCAGTACGGCTTCTCCGCCGCCATGGCGCTTAAGGCCAACAGCCTGGCCATCGTCTTCCTGACCCTGGGCTGCATCGTTTCCGGCGCCCTGTCCGATCGCTTCGGCAGCGGTCCGGTGTTCATCGTCGGTGGCCTGATCCTGGCAGTGGCCAGCTGGGCGCTCTATGCCGGTCTGAAGGTCCATCCGGAGTGGCTGTTCCCGCTCTATGCCTTTGCCGGTGCGGCGGTCGGCGTCATCGGCGGCGTGCCGCGGGTGATGGTGCTGGCCTTCCCGCCCAAGGTGCGCTTCTCGGGGCTGTCGTTCTCCTACAACGTCGCCTACGCCATTTTCGGCGGCCTAACGCCCATGGTCGTCACCCTGATGCTCAAGGAGCATCCGCTGGGCCCGGCCTGGTACGTCATGGGGCTGGCCCTGCTGGGCGTGGGCATCGGCTGCTACCTGCTTAGCCGCGAGCGCCGCGCCGCCGCCCTGGCGCCCGCCTGACCCCGACCGGTCACGCCGCCCGCACCGGCGGCGTGACCGGGTTCGCCAGACCGACCTGCAAGGGCGACCTCGGCATCACCAAAAACGCCATCCCCACAGACGCCGTGCTTCGCGAAGACTAGGCTCGAACCGCTAGAGCCAGTCCAACAACAACAGCGAGGTGCAACATGTCCGGTAATCGTGGCGTCGTCTATCTGGGCGCGGGCAAGGTCGAGGTGCAGACCATTCCCTACCCGAAGATGGAAACCCCGCAGGGCAAGCGTATCGACCACGGCGTCATCCTGCGCGTGGTCTCCACCAACATCTGTGGTTCCGACCAGCACATGGTGCGCGGCCGGACCACCGCCCCCGAAGGCCTGGTTCTCGGCCACGAGATCACCGGTGAAGTCATCGAGGCGGGCCGCGACGTCGAGACCCTCAAGGTCGGCGATCTGGTCTCGGTGCCCTTCAACGTCGCCTGCGGTCGCTGCCGCACCTGCAAGGAGCAGGACACCGGCGTCTGCCTGACCGTCAATCCCTCGCGCGCCGGCGGTGCCTACGGCTACGTCGACATGGGCGGCTGGGTCGGTGGCCAGGCCGAATACGTGCTGGTCCCCTATGCCGACTTCAACCTGCTCAAGCTGCCGAATCGCGACGCGGCCATGGAAAAGATCCGTGACCTGACCTGCCTGTCCGACATCCTGCCCACCGGCTACCACGGCGCCGTCACCGCCGGCGTCGGCCCGGGCACCAGCGTCTATGTGGCCGGCGCCGGCCCCGTGGGCCTGGCCGCTGCCGCCTCGGCCCGCCTGCTGGGCGCCGCGGTGGTCATCGTCGGCGACGTCAACCCGGTGCGCCTGGCCCACGCCAAGGCCCAGGGTTTCGAGATCGCCGACCTGTCTCTGGATACTCCGCTGCACGAGCAGATCGCCGCGCTGCTGGGCACGCCGGAAGTGGATTGCGCCGTCGATGCCGTCGGCTTCGAAGCCCGTGGCCATGGTCACGAAGGCGCCAAGAGCGAGGCCCCGGCCACGGTGCTGAACTCGCTGATGGGCATCGTGCGGGTGGCTGGCAAGATCGGCATCCCCGGTCTCTATGTCACCGACGATCCGGGCGCGGTCGACGCCGCGGCCAAGCAGGGTGCCCTGAGCATCCGCTTCGGTCTGGGCTGGGCCAAGTCCCACAGCTTCCACACCGGCCAGACCCCGGTGATGAAGTACAACCGCCAGCTGATGCAGGCCATCATGTGGGATCGCATCAAGATCGCCGACATCGTCGGCGTGCAGGTAATCACCCTGGACGAGGCCCCGCGCGGCTACAGCGAGTTCGATGCGGGCGTACCGAAGAAATTCGTCATCGATCCGCACAAGCTGTTCAGCGCGGCCTGATCATCGCGGCAAGGGTTTCGTTCGGGAATGCTGGCCATTTGGCATTCTCGGGCAAAGCCTGCAGTCGTTTGCCACACCAAAGGGTCTACCCTCGCAGCGTCCGATTCGGGCGCTGTTTTTTTTGGTGCTACAGACGAGGCCAGTATGACCCCGAATGTCCTTTCGACCCTTCGCCGTATCCTTCCCTCACTGCTCGTGGCGTCCGTACTGCTGCTGGGCAGCAACCTGGCCCGCGCCGAGGGCGGTGTGTCCTTTCGCTTCGCCGAAGAAGGGCAGGGCTGGATGCTGCGCGGCCCGGTCGATGTCCTCAAGTGGCCCTTCGTCTACGACCGTAGCCGCGAGCGCGCGCGCAACACCTTGGTACGGCTGGACGGCGATACTCAGGTGCGGGTGATCGAGACCCGCTCCTTCCAGCGCTGGAAGCGCATCGAGCTGCAGCAGGACGGCCGTACCCTGCTGGGCTGGGTGGAAAGCTACAGCGTGCCCGAAGCCATGCGCCTCGACTGATCGGGAGCAAAAGGCCACCGCCACCAGTCACACCTCTGGTATCCCACTCATTCCAGAGGAGCGACGCATGTCCGCGATCACCCGTCTTCAGCTCAACGACGGTCACCACATTCCGCAATTCGGTCTGGGGGTCTGGCAGACTCCGGCCGAAGAGACCGCCCAGGTGGTCAAGACGGCCCTCGACCTGGGCTATCGACACATAGATACCGCCGCCATCTACGGCAACGAAGAAGGCGTCGGCAAGGCCATCGCCCAGGCCGGTCTGCCGCGTGACGAGCTGTTCGTCACCACCAAGCTGTGGAATGCCGACCAGGGCTACGACAGCGCCCTGCGCGCCTTCGACACCAGCCTGGCCAAGCTGGGCCTGGAGCATGTCGACCTCTACCTGATCCACTGGCCGCTGCCGGAAAAGGGCCTGTTTCTCGACAGCTGGAAGGCGCTGATCGAATTGCGCAACCAGGGTCGGGTGAAGTCCATCGGCGTGTCCAACTTCCGCCAGGCCGATATCGAGACCCTGCTGACCGAGACCGGTGTGGTGCCGGTGGTCAACCAGATCGAGTGCCATCCGCTGTTGCAGCAGCAGGAGTTGCGCGACTTCAACACCTACAAGGGCATCGCCACCGAAGCCTGGAGTCCGCTGGCCCAGGGCGGCGAGCTGCTGGCCAGCCCGGTACTGCAGCAACTGGCCACCAAGCACGGCAAGACGCCGGCCCAGGTGGTACTGCGCTGGCATATCCAGCTCGGCAACATCATCTTCCCCAAATCCAAGACGCCCAAGCGCATCGAAGAAAACATGCAGATCTTCGACTTCGCCCTGGACGACGAGGACCTGCGGCAGATCGCCGGGCTGAATCAGGACAAGCGCCTCGGTCCCGATCCCGCCACCTTCAACGGCTGACGTGCACGGGGCGCCGCGATGAGCGGCGCCTCTGTATGCCTGGCGTGCAAGGCGCCAGTGCCTGTATGCTGCGCGGCCCTTTCGGGACACCTCATGCCGGAACGGCATAGGGCAGGCGACAGCGGCATTAGACATACCCCGTTACCCTCTGGCAAAAGTGTGACGCCTTGGTGCTCCTCGTCCTTTTCGAGCACCGCTTCCGCAGCCTGAACGCACCTCCACGTTGGCGTTGCATGCGCTTTGCGCATCACGACCCGGCACGGTGACGTTCGTCCCGAACTCCATCCAAATAGAACAAAGGTGTCGGTACATGACCAAGCCCAAGCTCAGCCTCGCGTGGCAGATCCTTATCGGCCTCGTGCTGGGGATCGCCGTCGGCGCACTGCTCAATCACTTCAGCGCCGAGAAGGCCTGGTGGATCTCGAACGTCCTCAAGCCGGCCGGCGATATCTTCATCCGGCTGATCAAGATGATCGTGGTGCCCATCGTCATCGCCACCCTGGTGGTCGGTATCGCCGGCGTCGGCGACTCCAAGAAGCTCGGTCGTATCGGCCTCAAAACCATCCTCTACTTCGAGATCGTCACCACCCTGGCCATCGTCGTCGGCCTGTTCTTCGCCGACAGCGTGCAACCCGGTGCCGGCATCGACATGAGCACCCTGGGCACCACCGACATCTCCCAGTACCAGAAGACCACCGCGGAGGTGCAGCATGACCATGCCTTCATCGCGACCATCCTCAACCTGATCCCGTCCAACGTCTTCGCCGCCGTCGCCCGTGGCGAGATGCTGCCGATCATCTTCTTTGCGGTGATGTTCGGCCTGGGCCTGGGCGCTCTGCCGGAAGCCACCCGCGAGCCCGTGGTGCGCGTCTTCCAGGGCATTTCCGAGGCCATGTTCAAGGTCACCCACATGATCATGAACTACGCCCCCATCGGCGTCTTCGCCCTGATCGCGGTAACCGTGGCCAACTTCGGCTTCGCCTCCCTGCTGCCGCTGGCCAAGCTGGTGGTGCTGGTCTACGTCGCCATCGGCTTCTTCGCCCTCGGCGTGCTGGGCCTGGTGGCCAAGCTGTTCGGCTTCTCGATCTTCCGCATCATCCGCATCCTCAAGGACGAGCTGATCCTGGCCTATTCCACCGCCAGTTCGGAAACCGTGCTGCCGCGCATCATCGAGAAGATGGAGGCCTATGGCGCGCCCAAGTCCATCACCAGCTTCGTGGTGCCCACCGGCTACTCCTTCAACCTGGACGGCTCCACCCTCTACCAGAGCATCGCGGCGCTGTTCATCGCCCAGCTCTATGGCATCGACCTGTCGCTGAGCCAGCAACTGCTGCTGGTGCTGACCCTGATGGTCACCTCCAAGGGCATCGCCGGCGTGCCGGGCGTCTCCTTCGTGGTGCTCCTGGCCACCCTCGGCAGCGTCGGCATTCCGCTGGAAGGCCTGGCCTTCATCGCCGGTGTGGATCGCATCATGGACATGGCGCGTACCGCCCTGAACGTGATTGGCAACGCCCTGGCCGCGCTGGTCATCGCCAAGTGGGAAGGCCTCTACGACGCCGAGAAGGGCGCCGCCTACTGGGCGGCCCTGCCGCACCTGAAGAGCGCCGCCAAGGCCGAGGAACGTCCTCAGGCCACCCGTGGCGAAGCCCTCCGCGACTAAGGGCGTCGCCGTTCCAGTCCGGAGCCCGGCCCCCTGCCGGGCTCTGTCGTTTCAGCGGTCGAGAATGGCCGCGTAGCCTTCGCGATAGCTGGGGTAGCGGGGCGTCCAGCCCAGCGCCCGGGCGCGGGCGTTGCGGCACCTCTTGCTGCCGGCGCGGCGCAGCTGGGCTTCGTCGGACCAGAAGGTGATGCCCAGGCGCGCCCGCAGCCAGTCCACCACCTCGTCCAGCGGCGCCGGATCGTCGTCCACGCCCAGATAGAATGCGTCCAGGGCGATCCCTTCGCGATCCCGCTGCAGCAGCAGCGCCAGCAGGCCGGCGGCGTCCTCGACATGGATGCGATTGCCATACAGCGGCGGTTCGCGGGTCACCCGGGAGCCCTCGCGCACCTGGCGCAGCAGTGCCTCGCGGCCCGGGCCGTAGATACCGGTCAGGCGGACCACGCTGGCGGGCAGGCCACTGCCCAGCGCCAGGTCTTCCGCCTCGCGCAGGATGCGTCCGGAAAAGCGCTCGGGTTCGGCAGGGGCGGTTTCGTCGACCCAGGCGCCGTCGCCCTGGGCATAGACGCCGCTGCTGGAGACGAACAGCAACCGTTGCGGTCGCTGGTCGCAGGCGGCCAGCCAGCCCAGCAGATGGCGCAAGCCATCGACATAGGCGGCGCGATAGCCGGCTTCGTCATGGTGGGTCGCGGCGGTGGCATAGACCACCTGGTCGAGGGGTTCGCGCGGCCAGGCGGCCGGGGGCACGGTGTCGGCGAGATCGCCCGCGACCGGCAGCAATTCGGCGGGGAGGGCGGCGATGTTGCGTCTGAGGCCGAAGACGCGATGGCCCTGGGCGACCAGTTGCAGACCAAGACGGCTGCCGACATCGCCGCAACCGGCGATCAGGATGGTGCTCATCGGTGTTTCCTTCTGCAAAGGCCTGGACAGACGGCCAGGGTAGCCTGCGCCTGGCCGTGGTCCAACCCGGGAGAACAGGCAGCTGCCCGTCGCGCTTGGCCGTTGATAGAGACAGCCGCTAAGATTGGCCGGCACCCCATGGAATTTGACTATGACCCTGACTGAACTGCGCTATATCGTCACGCTCGCCCAGGAACAGCACTTTGGCCGAGCTGCCGAGCGTTGCCACGTCAGCCAGCCGACGCTGTCGGTGGGCGTCAAGAAGCTCGAGGACGAGCTGGGCATTCTGATCTTCGAGCGCAGCAAGAGTGCCGTGCGCCTCACCCCCACCGGCGAGGGCATCGTCGCCCAGGCGCAGAAGGTGCTGGAGCAGGCCCAGGGCATCCGCGAGCTGGCCCAGGCCGGCAAGAACCAGCTCACCGCGCCGCTGAAGATCGGCGCCATCTACACCATCGGGCCCTATCTCTTTCCGCACCTCATCCCGCAGCTCAACCGGGTGGCGCCGGAGATGCCGCTGTACATCGAGGAAAACTTCACCCACCTGCTGCGCGACAAGCTGCGTACCGGTGAGCTGGATGCCGTCATCCTCGCCCTGCCGTTCAACGAGCCGGACGTCCTGACCCTGCCGCTGTACGACGAGCCCTTCTACGTGATGATGCCGGCGCGGCACCCCTGGACCAAGCTCAAGGCCATTCCGCAGAACCAGCTGAGCGACAAGAGCCTGCTGCTGCTGGGCGAAGGCCACTGCTTCCGCGACCAGGTCCTGGAAGCCTGCCCAACCGTGCGCAAGCACGAGGAAAACAAGAATTCCACGGTGGAGTCGTCTTCGCTGGAAACCATTCGCCACATGGTGGCCTCGGGCCTGGGCGTCTCGGTGCTGCCGTTCTCGGCGGTGGAGAGTCATCACTATGCGCCGGGGATCATCGAGGTACGGCCCTTCGAGCGGCCGGTGCCCTACCGCACCGTGGCCATCGCCTGGCGCGCCAGCTTTCCGCGGCCCAAGGCCATCGAGGTGCTGGCCGACTCGGTCCGCCTCTGCTCGGTGGCGCGGCCTGAAGCCAAGGGCGTCGTGCAGCCGGCATGAGTGAACTGGCCGCGACGCCGGTCACCGCCCTCAAGGGGGTCGGCGCCGCCCTGCAGGAGAAACTCGCCCGGGTCGGCCTGGAAACCCTGCAGGACGTGCTCTTCCACCTGCCGCTGCGCTACCAGGACCGCACCCGCATCGTACCCATCGGCGCCCTGCGGCCCGGTCAGGACGCGGTGGTGGAGGGCATGGTCGCCTCCGCCGAGGTGCTCATGGGGCGCCGCCGCAGCCTGCTGGTGCGCTTGCAGGACGGCAGCGGCACCCTGTCGCTGAGATTCTTCCACTTCAGCCAGGCGCAAAAGGACGGCCTCAAGCGTGGCACCCTGCTGCGCTGCTATGGCGAGGTGCGCCCCGGTGCCTCGGGCCTGGAGATCTACCATCCCGAATACCGCGCCCAGGACGAGAACGCCCCGGCGCCGGTCGAGCAGACGCTGACGCCCATCTACCCGACCACCGAAGGCCTCACCCAGCTGCGCCTGCGCCAGCTCAGCGCCCAAACGCTGGAGCGGCTCGGGCCCGAATCCCTGCCCGACTGGCTGCCGCCGGAGATGGCCGAGCACTATCGCCTGGGGCCGCTGGCCGATGCCCTGCGCTATCTGCACCGGCCGCCGCCGGACGCCGACCTGGAAGAGCTGGCCGAGGGCCGGCACTGGGCCCAGGAGCGGCTGGTCTTCGAAGAATTGCTGACCCACCAGCTGTCCCTGCAGCGCCTGCGCGAAACCCTGCGCGCCCAGCGCGCGGTACCCTTGCCGGCCGCTCGCCGGCTGCCGCAGCTGTACCTGGACAACCTCGGCTTCACCCCCACCGGTGCCCAGCAGCGCGTGGGCCGCGAGATCGCCCATGACCTGGCGCAGTCCGAGCCCATGCTGCGGCTGGTGCAGGGCGACGTGGGCGCGGGCAAGACGGTGGTCGCCGCGCTGGCTGCCCTGCAGGCCATCGAGGCCGGCTACCAGGTGGCGCTGATGGCGCCCACCGAGATCCTCGCCGAGCAGCACTTCCTCAACTTCCAGCGCTGGTTCGCCGCTCTCGACATCGAGGTGGCCTGGCTGGCCGGCAAGCTCAAGGGCAAGGCCCGCGCCAGCTCCCTGGAGCGCATCGCCGCAGGGGCGCCCATGGTGGTGGGCACCCATGCGCTGTTCCAGGACGAGGTGCGCTTCGCCCGCCTGGCGCTGGTGGTGATCGACGAACAGCACCGCTTCGGCGTGCAGCAGCGCCTGGCCCTGCGCCAGAAGGGCGTCGACGGCCGCCTGGCACCGCACCAGCTGATCATGACCGCCACCCCCATCCCGCGCACCCTGGCCATGAGCGCCTACGCCGACCTGGACACCTCGGTGCTCGACGAACTGCCGCCGGGACGGACGCCGGTCAATACCGTGAGCGTCACCGACAGCCGTCGCGAGGAGGTGGTGGAGCGGGTGCGCGCCGCCTGTCACGAAGGGCGCCAGGCCTACTGGGTCTGCACCCTGATCGAGGAATCCGAGGAACTCACCTGTCAGGCGGCCGAGACCACCTACGAGGAATTGCAGCTGGCCCTGGCCGAATTGCACGTCGGGCTGATCCACGGGCGCATGAAACCGGCGGAAAAGGCCGCGGTGATGGCCGAGTTCAAGGCCGGCAATCTGCAACTGCTGGTGGCCACCACGGTGATCGAGGTCGGGGTGGACGTGCCCAACGCTAGTCTGATGATCATCGAGAATCCCGAACGCCTGGGTCTGGCCCAGTTGCACCAGCTGCGGGGTCGCGTCGGGCGGGGCAGTGCCGTGAGCTATTGCGTGCTGCTGTTCCATCCGCCGCTGTCGCAGATCGGTCGCGAGCGGCTGGCGATCATGCGCGAGACCAACGACGGCTTCATCATTGCCGAGAAGGATCTGGAGTTGCGTGGCCCAGGCGAGATGCTGGGGACCCGCCAGACCGGTCTGCTGCAGTTCAAGGTGGCCGACCTGATACGCGACGCCCACTGGCTGCCGGCGGTCCGGGATGCTGCCCAGGAGTTGCTGGCGCGCTGGCCCAGTCATGCCGGTCCGCTGCTGGAGCGCTGGTTGCGCCACGGGCAGCAATACGGCCAGGTTTGACAAAGCTTATACAGACGACGCTACCTACGAAGCCGAATGGTTATACTCCAGGGCGTACGTGAGGAAGAAAATGCCATGACCGATGTAGCGCTCGCTTCGCCCCTCCCTGAGGTTCCCCCTTCGATCCAGCAGTTGCTTGCCCAGCTGAACCTGGCCTATCGGCCGACCCCGGCGACGACGCGCCAGCCGCAGGCGAATCGGGTGCATACGGTGCTCCTGAGCGACAGCGTCGGCATGCTGCTGGTGCTGCTGCCCGAGGATCAGTTGCTGGATCTGCGCCGGCTGGTGGAATTCACCGGGCGGCAGCTGACGGTGGTGGCGCCGGAGCGGCTGATGCGCACCCTCGAGCGCTACGAACTGGATGTACTGCCGGGGCTGCCGTCGCTGACCAATTCCCCCTGCCTGTATGACGAGCGTCTGCTGGAAGCGCCCCGACTGCTGCTGGAATCCGGTGAGCGCTCGCTGCTGCTGGAAGTTGAAACATCTGACTATAGACGCCTGCTGAATCAGGCCACCGCCGGCAGCTTCGGCATCCCGGCGGCCGGTATCCAGCCCAATCTGCGGCAACCGGAGCGCGACGAGGCGGAAATCCTCCATGCCGCCACCGCCTTCACTGCGCGGCGCATCCGCCAGCGCCTGGAGGAGACGCTGGAGATCCCGCCGCTGTCCAAGACCGCGGAAAAGGTCATCAAGCTGCGGGTCGACCCCGACGCTACGGTGGACGACCTAGCCAATGTGGTGGAGACCGACCCGGCGCTGGCGGCCCAGGTGATCAGTTGGGCCGCCTCGCCCTACTATGCCGCGCCTGGCAAGATCCGCTCGGTGGAAGATGCCATCGTGCGGGTGCTGGGCTTCGACCTGGTGATCAACCTGGCCCTTGGCCTGGCCCTGGGCAAGACCCTGAGCCTGCCCAGCGACCAGGCCCAGCACGAGACGCCCTACTGGAAGCAGGCCATCTACACCGCCGCCCTGATCGAGGGTCTGGCGCGCGCCATGCCGCGCGCGGAGCGACCGGAGATGGGCCTGGCCTATCTCGGCGGCCTGCTGCACAACTTCGGCTATCTGGTGCTGGCCCACGTCTTTCCGCCGCACTTCTCGCTGATCTGCCGCCATCTGGAGGCCAACCGCCAGCTCGATCACCAGGTGATCGAGCACCACCTGCTGGGCATCACCCGCGAGCAGATCGGCGCGGCCCTGATGCGCTGCTGGGAGATGCCCGAAGAGGTGGTGACGGCGCTGCGCTTCCAGGGCGATCCGGCCTATCAGGGCGAACAGGCGGTCTATCCCAACCTGATCTTCCTCGCTGTGCAGCTGCTGCGTGCCGAGGGCATCGGCAACGGTCCGGCCCAGCCGATTCCCGACGACCTCTATGCGCGCCTGAGCATCGATCCGACCAAGGCGCGGGAATGCATGCAGAAGATCCTTGGCGCCGAAGCCGCCCTGCGCGAGCTGACAGGCCAGTTCAAGTGAGCCGCTGACCAGGCTCCGGCGGCGCCCGCCGCCGGGCCAGACGCCAGACAACAAAAAACCCGCCGAGGCGGGTTTCTTGTTCAAGGGGCGATCAATTACTTGATCTTGCCTTCCTTGTACATGACATGCTTGCGCACGACCGGATCGAATTTCTTGATTTCGATCTTTTCGGGCTTGGTGCGCTTGTTCTTGTCAGTGGTGTAGAAGTGGCCGGTACCGGCACTGGAAATCAAACGGATCAATTCACGCATGACGAATCCCCTTAGAATTTTTCGCCGCGGCTACGCAGCTCGGACAGTACGGTTTCGATACCGCGCTTGTCGATGATACGCATGCCCTTGGCAGAAACGCGCAGACGCACGAAGCGCTTCTCGGATTCTACCCAGAAACGGTGGTGCTGCAGATTCGGCAGGAAACGACGACGGGTTTTGTTGTTAGCGTGGGAAACGTTGTTCCCAGTAATCGGACCCTTACCGGTTACTTGGCAAACTCTCGACATGGCTCAGCCCTCATAAACCTCATGCCAAACCCGGCATGGGTTGGCCGCTTGTAACTGTATTGATTCCTGTTTTGACGGGGAGAGCCGGCAAATGCCGGGGACCTGAAGCGGCCATACCCCGAAAAAAGAGCGCTGTTTTATACCAGAAGTACTCTGGCATAACAAGGTAGGGCGACGGATGAAATGCCCGCGCACCGGGCGCTGTGCGAGCCCGGCCGGAATGCCAACCGTTCGTCGGTCAGAAGCATTGTGACGGACGGACGGGTGGTCTAGTTTAGAGCCACTGCCATTTTCAATCCACGGCCGTCAGACGACCGCCCGCAGCGCCCGTCAGCCGTTGCCAGCCATCCAGGCGCCGTCTGCCCACTTCGGATCCACAAGGAATCGTTCTATGCGTCTCGCCGCCTTGCCTCTGCTCTTCGCGCCCCTGATGGCGCAGGCCGCCACGCTCAGCGTCTGTACCGAAGCCAGTCCGGATGGATTCGACGTGGTGCAGTACAACTCCCTGACCACCACCAATGCCTCGGCCGACGTGCTGATGAATCGCCTGGTGGAATACGACGCCAGCGAAGCCAAGCTGGTGCCGAGCCTGGCGCAGAGCTGGACGGTATCGAGCGACGGCCTGACCTATGATTTCGCCCTGCGCCCGGACGTGAAGTTTCACCACACCGACTACTTCACCCCCAGCCGTACCCTGACCGCCGACGACGTGGTGTTCAGCTTCCAGCGCATGCTGGACAAGGATCACCCCTGGCACGCGGTGGCCAAGAGCGGCTATCCCCATGCCCAGTCGATGCAGTGGCCCAAGCTGATCAAGAGTGTGGAAAAGACCAGTGACCTCGGCGTGCGCATCGTGCTCAACAGCCCGGACGCCACTTTCCTGCCGACCCTGAGCATGGGCTTCGCTTCCATCTACTCCGCCGAATACGCCGAGCAGTTGTTCAAGGCCGGCAAGACCGCCCAGCTCAACGACGAACCCATAGGCACCGGCCCCTTCATCTTCAAGCGCTACCAGAAGGATGCCGCGGTGCGCTACGTCGCCAATCCGGACTACTTCGCCGGCAAGCCCAAGCTGGATGGGCTGATCTATGCCATCACTCCGGATTCGGCGGTGCGCCTGCAGCGACTCAAGCGCGGCGAGTGCCAGATCGCCCTGTCGCCCAAGCCCCAGGATCTGCAGAGCGCCCAGGAGGACAAGAGCCTGCAGGTGCTGCAGACGCCGGCTTTCATGACCGCCTTCGTCGGCATCAACACCAGCCATCCGCCGCTGGACAACATCAAGGTGCGCCAGGCCATCAACCTGGCGTTCGACAAGCAGAGCTATCTGAAGGCGGTGTTCCAGGACACCGCGGTGGCTGCCGACAACGTCTATCCGCCTACCACCTGGGGCTATGCCAAGGACGTGCCGGCCTATCCCTATGACCCGGCCAAGGCCAAGGCGCTGCTGGCCCAGGCGGGCCTCAAGGACGGCTTCAAGACCACCATCTGGACGCGCCCCAGCGGCAGTCTGCTCAATCCCAATCCGCAACTGGGCGCCCAGATGCTGCAGGCCGACCTGAAGAAGATCGGCGTCGATGCGCAGATCCAGGTGATCGAGTGGGGCGAACTGATCCGCCGCGCCAAGACCGGCGAGCACGACCTGCTGTTCATGGGCTGGGCCGGCGACAACGGCGACCCGGACAACTACCTGACGCCGCAATTCTCCTGCGCCTCGGTGCAGTCGGGCCTGAATTTCGCCCGCTATTGCGACAAGACCTTGGACGGCGCCATCAGCAAGGGCAAGACCCTGTCCGACCAGATGGCACGTGCCACGGTGTATCACCAGGCGCAGCGCATCATCCACGACCAAGCGCTGTGGCTGCCACTGGCGCACCCGACGGTGACGGTGCTGGCCAGAAGCGGCGTCGAGGGCTACCAGCCCAACCCCTTCGGCCGCCAGGACTTCAGCAAGGTCAGTGGCGGTCGCTAGGACCGCTGGCGACTCGCCCGCTCCGGCGCGGCGAGCGGTGCGCGGCCAGTCCTAGCGCCAGGGCTGGCCGTCGGTGCGCTCGACCTGCTTGACCTTCTGCTGGATGGCGGCGCGGGCTAGCATGTGGGCGCTGACCGGCGCGGTGATGAAGATGAACAGGGCGATCAGCAGTTCGTGCAGGCTGAGACCCTCGCCCTGGACGCTGAAGAACAGCATCGAGGCGACGATGGTGCTGCCCACGCCCAGGGTGGTGGCCTTGGTCGGGCCGTGCAGGCGCATGAAGAAGTCCGGCAGCCGGTATAGGCCGATGGCGCCGATAAGGGCGAAGCTGCTGCCGATGAGCAGCAGGGCGCAGATCAGGAGTTCGAGCCAGAAAGGCATGGGATAGGGCTCCGTTAATCGATGATTTCGCCATGCAGCATGTGCTTGCCCAGCGCCACGGTGCCGACGAAGCCGGTCACGGCGATGAGCAGCGCCGCTTCGAAGAAGACGTCGGTAGCCAGCCAGATGCCGAATAGGATGATGATCGCCAGGACGTTGATGTAGAGCGTATCCAGGGCCAGCACCCGATCCGGGATGTCCGGTCCCTTCACCAGGCGATAGACGTTGAGCACGGCGGCCACGCCCATCATCCCCAGGCACAGCAGGGTCACGTAGGTGAGCATTCGAAGATCTCCTTGAGCGGGGCTTCATAGCGCGTCTTGACCTGGCGAATCACCTCGTCCTTGTCGGGGACATCAAGACCGTGCAGCAGCAGGGTCTTGTGATCGCCGCTGAGACCTGAGGACACGGTGCCGGGGGTCAGGGACACCACGCAGGCCAGCAGGGTGAGCAGGAATTCGTCCTCGATGTCGATGGGCACCTCGATGAAGGCCGGCCGGAGGGCCTCGGGACGGCCCAGCACCAGACGGGCGACATGCAGGTTGGCAACGACGATGTCGTACAGCACCACTAGCATGTAGCGCAGCAGCAACCCGGGCCGCCGCAATCGTGGTGTCCGCAGCAGGAAGTCCCGGCACAGCAGCGGAATGCCCCAGCCGAGGAACAGCCCGAGGAGCAGTTGGCCCAGACTCAGGCTGTTGTTGAGCAGCAGCCAGGCGAGGGTCAGCAGCAGGGTAAGCAGCGGATGTGGCAATAGGCGCCAGTGCTTCATGGGCCGCCCCCCCGGACGATGTCGAAGTAGGGAGCGACGTCCAGCAACTGCCGGGCGGTCTCCAGGGCATAGGTATGCAGCGGAGCGGCCAGCGCGACCAGTAGCGGACTGCCCAGCAGCAGACCCAGGGTGGCGACGAGTTGGACGCGATCAAGATGCCCGTCCAGGGCGGCACCCTTGCCGCGCCAGAACAGCGTGGTCCCGGCACGGGACAGGGCGATGAGCATGCCCAGCCCACCCAGCAGCACCACCGGCCAGATGATCAGCGCCGGCCAGGCGGTGCCAGTGGCCTGCAGGAGCATCACCTTGCCGAGGAAGCCGGGGAAGGGCGGCAGGCCGGCAACGGAGATCGCCCCGAGAAAGAACAGGCCGCCGAGCAACCGTGGGTGACGCAGCGGCGGACCGCTCTTGAGCAGGTCGCCGTGCCCGCCACGCTGCTGGGCGATGAGATCGGCCAGCAGGAACAGCGCACCGGCAATCCAGGTGCTGTGTACCAGATAGAACAGCGCGGCGGCCAAGCCGGAGACGCTGCCCAGGGCGACGCCGGTCAGCAGCATGCCGACCGAGATGACCACCAGATAGCCGAGCAGCGCCTTGAGATGATGGGCGGCCAGGGCACCGAATACGCCGGCGGCCAGGGTGATCGCCGCCAGCGGCCAGAGCCAGGGCAGCACATAGTGGGCGAGCGGGCCGGCGGCGGTGCCGAACACCAGCAGGAAGACGCGGACGATGGCGTAGAGCCCGACCTTGGTCATGATGGCGAACAGGGCGGCGACCGGCGCGCTGGCCGCCGAATAGGCGCTGGGCAGCCAGAAGTACAGCGGCAGGATGGCGCCCTTGAGGCCGAATACCACCAGCAGCAGGAAGCCCGCAGCGGCCAACAGGGGCGCGCGCTCGGGGTCGGCGCTGGCGACCCTCAGGCCCAGATCGGCCATGTTCAGGGTGCCGAGCAGGCCATAGAGCAGGCCGATGCCGATCAGGAACAGCGCCGAGCCCACCAGGTTGAGCACCACGTAGTGCAGGCCGGCGCGTATCCGGTCCGGTCCGGCGCCGTGCACCAGCAGGGCATAGGAGGCGATCAGCAGGATCTCGAAGAAGACGAAGAGATTGAACAGGTCGCCGGTGAGGAAGGCACCGTTGATCCCCAGCAGCTGGAACTGGAACAGCGCATGGAAATCCGGACCGCGTTCGTCGTCGCCACGGCAGGCATAGAGCGCCGCACCCGCGGCCAGTACCGCCACGGTGGTCAGCATCAGCGCGGCCAGGCGATCCAGCAGCAGGACGATGCCAAAGGGTGCCGGCCAGTCGCCCAGCGCATAGACCTCCAGCTGGCCGCCATTGGCGCGCTGCAGGAGCAGCAGCGCCAGCGGCAGCAGGCTCCCGGTGGCCAGCAGCGACACCCAGCGCGAGGCGGTTACGGAGAGGCGCGGACGCATCAGCAGGAAGCCGCCGGTAAACAGCGGGATGAGGATGGGCAGGATGAGCAGAGGGTTCATCGGCGCGGCTCCTCGCCATCCACGTGGTCGGTGCGCAATTCACCCAGGGCACGCAGTGACAGGGCAACCACGAAGGCGGTCATGGCGAAGCCGATGACGATGGCGGTGAGCACCAGCGCCTGGGGCACCGGATCGGCGTGCTCGGCGGCCTTGCCGATGACCGCCGGCACGCCGGTACGCAGACGACCCATGGCGAACAGGAAGAGATTGACCGCATAGGACAGCAGGGTGAGACCAAGCACCACCGGATAGAGGCGCGCCCTGAGCAACAGGTAGACGCCGGTGGCGACCAGAACCCCGAGGGTCGTGCAGAACAGGATTTCCATGTTAGAGCACCTCCTGGCTGGAACCGTCGGTGTCCTTCTCGTCCCGGCTGACATGGCCCAGGTTGGAGAGAATCAGCAACGTGGCGCCGACCACGGCGAGATAGACGCCAAGGTCGAAGATCAGTGCGGTGGCCAGTTCGGTCTTGCCGACCAGGGGGATGGCGAAGTAATCGAAGGCGGTGGTCAGGAAGGGCCGGCCAAACGCCAGCGAACCCAGCCCCGTCAGGGCGGCGATTAGTACCCCCGCGCCGCAGATGGCGTGGTAGCTGATCGGCAGGCGGCGCTGCGTCCAGGCCACGCCATGGGCCACGTACTGCAGGATCAGGGCAATGGCGGTGACCAGGCCAGCGATGAAGCCGCCTCCCGGCAGGTTGTGTCCGCGGATGAAGATAAAGGCCGATACCAGCAGGGCCAGAGGTAGCAGCAGCCGTGCCACGTTGTCGAGGATCATCGGGTGGCTGTCGCGGGACCAGGGCGTGCCCTTGGGGTCGACCAGCGGATGCGGCAGGTGCAGATGCTTGAGCAGGCCGTAGATACCCGCTGCGGCGATGGCCAGTACCGTCACCTCACCAAGGGTATCGAAGCCGCGGAAGTCCACCAGGATGACGTTGACCACGTTGTAGCCGCCACCGCCGGACACCGAGTTGGCCAGGAAGAAGTCGCCGATGTGCGTATAGGGACGGGTCAGCACGGCATAGGCCAGCAGGGCCACTAGCAGCCCCAGGCCGCCGGCCAGCAGGACATCGCGCAGGGCGCGCAGGCTGCTGGATTCGATGGGCGTGCGATCGGGCATGAAGAACAGCGCCAATACCAGCAGGATGACCGTCACCACCTCCACCGACAGCTGGGTCAGCGCCAGGTCTGGCGCCGAGTAGCGGGCGAACAGCAGGGCGACGATCAGGCCCACGGTGCTCAGGGCCATCAGTGCCTTGAGGCGGTTGCGGTGGAAATAGACGGTCAGCACCGCGGTCAGCATCAGGATGCCCAACCCCAGGGCGGTGAGCGGATCGAAGGGCGACAGAGCGACCGGACCGGTCAGGGTATCGAGACCCGACAGCGCCGCCACCAGCAGCACCACCGTGGCCAGCAGCATGAGCGTGATGTAGCGCTGCAGCGAGCCGCTTTCCAGGCCGAGGGTCAGGCGCTGGGCGAAGCCCGTCAGCCGACTCATGCTCTTCTCGAAGACCTGGAGGGCATCGATGTCGGGTAGGCCCTGCTGCCAGCGGAACAGCGGCTGGCGGAAGGCATAGACCAGCACGCCGCCGACCATGGCCAGGATGCTCATCACCAGGGCGGTGTTGAAGCCGTGCCAGATGGCCAGGCTGTAGTCGGGCAGGCTGCCGCCAAGGGCGGCGCTGGCCCCGGCGGCCAGCAGCGGCGCCACGGTGTAGCCCGGCACCACGCCCACCAGCAGGCAGAGCAGCACCAGGATCTCCACCGGGATCTTCATGTAGCGCGGCGGCTCGTGGGGCGGGTAGTGGGGCAGGTCGCGCGGCTCGCCGTTGAAGAAGACGTCATGGATGAAGCGCAGCGAATAGGCCACCGAGAAGACCCCGTAGAGCACCGCCACCGCCGGTACGATCCAGCTGAAGCTGCCGAACAGGCCGTGGTTGAGGGTCTCGTTGAAGAACATCTCCTTGCTCAGGAAGCCGTTGAGCAGCGGCACCCCGCCCATGGCCGCGGCGGCGACCATGGCCAGCACCGCGGTGTGCGGCATGTAGCGCCAGAGTCCGGCCAGGCGGCGCATGTCGCGGCTGCCGGTCTCGTGGTCGATGATGCCGGCTGCCATGAACAGCGAGGCCTTGAAGGTGGCGTGGTTGAGGATGTGGAACACCGCCGCCACGGTGGACAGCTGGGTGTCCAGACCGAACAGCAGGGTGATCAGCCCCAGGTGGCTGATGGTGGAGTAGGCCAGCAGGCCCTTGAGGTCGTGCTGGAACAGCGCCAGGATGGCGCCCACCACCAGGGTGGTGAGGCCGGTGAGGGTGACGATGTAGAACCACCACTCGGAGTCGGCCAGTGCCGGATAGAGGCGCGCCAGCAGGAAGACCCCAGCCTTGACCATGGTCGCCGAGTGCAGATAGGCCGAGACCGGTGTCGGTGCGGCCATGGCCTGGGGCAGCCAGAAGTGGAAGGGGAATTGCGCGGACTTGGTGAAGACGCCGAGCAGCACCAGGATCAGCGCCAGCGGATAGAGGGCATGGCCGGTGATCAACGGGCCGGCGGCGAGAACGTCGGTGAGCTCGAAACTGCCGACGATATGGCCGAGCAGGAGGATGCCGGCGAGCAGGGCCAAGCCGCCGCCGCCGGTGACGGTCAGGGCCATGCGCGCGCCCTGGCGGGCTTCCTTGCTGTGGCTCCAGAAGCCGATCAAGAGGAAGGACGACAGGCTGGTCAGCTCCCAGAACACCATCAGCAGCAGCAGATTCTCCGCCAGCACCACGCCCAGCATGGCGCCCATGAACAAGAGCAGGTAGGCGAAGAAGCGCCCGACCTTTTCATCCTTGCTCAGGTAATAGGTGGCATAGAGGATCACCAGCAGGCCGATGACTAGGATCATCAGCGCGAACATCAGCCCCAGGCCGTCCAGACGCAGGCTGAGATTCAGCCCCAGCACCGGCAACCAGTCGACCCGGTGCAGCAGCACGGCACCGTCCAGGACCGCGGGCAGTTGCGTGGCCAGCAGGGCCAGGGCCAGGGCGGGGGCCACGGCAGTGCCCAGGGCGCAGGCGCGCCGGCCGAAGCGATCGGTCGCCAGCGACAGCAGTGTTCCCAGGAAGGGCAACGCGATGATCAGCGCCAATACCATGCCTGCATCCTTTAACTGAGCCGCCTCACGGCGGTTGGTAGATGGGGCTCCCTCAGACCTCGAGCGGCATTCGATCCATCCACGCAGCGATCGCCAAGACGGCGAGAAGCGAAGAAATCGATGTTCGAGTTTCGTACAAGAACCGAAGGTTTAATAACCTAAGGTGATAATAAAAGAGAGACCACAAAATCCCATCTCCGTCTCCCTTACAAAATATTAGGAAACAGGCATGCCGCGTTCAGCGCAGGACGCAAACGCCCGGCGGGCGCTGTCAGGGTCTCACTGAGACCTCTGGGACGGGCTTTTGCTCAGATCTGCGCGGAGGAGAGCTCCCCGGTGCGGTGCCCGAGGCACCGCACCGGGGAGCGGAAGAAAAAACCCGACACGCCAAAGGAGCAAGAGAACACGCGTGTCGGGGGTAAGCGCCGGCGGTTAGCGCGCCGGCGCGGGGGAAGCGTTGCCCTGGGCGAGACGGGCGGGCTGGACGTCCCAGCCGCCACCCAGAGCCTTGTAGAGGGCGACGATGCCGCGATAGAGCTCGATTTCGCCCTGGGCCTGCTGGTCCTCGGCGGCCAGGCGTTCGCGCTGGGCGTCCAGCAGTACCAGGAAGTCGGTACCGCCCTCGCGGTAGCGGATCTCGGCCTGGTCGGCAGCGGCGCGGCTGGCCACCGACTGGCGGATCAGCGCCTGCAGGCGCTCCTGGCGACGGCCATAGTCGCTGAAGGCGTTGGCACTCTCTTCCAGGGCGGTCAGCACCTGCTGCTCGTAGTTGGCCAGGGCCTCGTCGGAACCGGCACGGGCGCCGCGCAGGCGGGCGCGCACGCTGCCCAGGTCGAAGGCCGCCCAGCTGATGCTCGGGCCAAGGCCCCAGGCGCGGGCGGCACTGCTGCCGATCTGCGAGCCGCGTCCGGCGGTGAAGCCGAGAAAGCCGGAGAGACTGACCCGCGGAAACAGATCGGCGGTGGCCACGCCAACGTCGGCGGTGGCGGCGGCCAGCC
Organism: Pseudomonas sp. SHLD1; assembly: GCF_028640935.1. Taxonomy (NCBI): domain Bacteria; kingdom Pseudomonadati; phylum Pseudomonadota; class Gammaproteobacteria; order Pseudomonadales; family Pseudomonadaceae; genus Pseudomonas; species Pseudomonas sp. SHLD1. Next base: position 233,081 of record NZ_JAQZAD010000006.1, on the reverse strand, counting down.
GGCGTTCGGCGGCCGCCACGTCCGGACGGCGGCGCAGCAGTTCGCCGGGATCGCCGATGGGTAGGCGCTTGGCGATGGCGGGCAGGGCCTTGGGCGAGAGATCCACGCTCAGCGCATCCGGGCGCTGGCCGAGCAGGGTGGCGATGCGGTTGCGCGCGCGGGTGGCCTGGGCCTGGAATTCCGGCAGGCTGGCTTCGGTGGCCGCCAGGCGCGCCTCGCTGCGCTGCACGTCCAGGTCGCTGCCCATGCCTTCGTCTCTGAGGGTCACGGTCAGGCGGCGCGCCTCGCGCTGGTTGCCCAGGTTGTCCCGGGCGATGCGTTCGCGCAGCTGGGCGCCGCGCAGGTCGCCGTAGGCGTCCACCAGTTCGGCGATCAGGCTGACCTGCAGGCCGGCGAGGTCGGAGGCCGCGGCTTCGGCGCGGGCATCGCTGGCTTCCAGGGTATGGCGCACGCGACCGAACAGGTCCAGCTCCCAGGCCATGTCCATGCCCAGGTCATAGCGCTCGCTGTTAACTCGCTCTTCGGTCAGGCCGGGCTGCTGGGCCTTGCCGAGCTGGCTGCTGGCGCGGCTGGTGACCGTGGGATAGAGGTCGTTGGCGTCGTCATCGCGCAGGGCGCGGGCGGCACGCAGCCGGGCGAAGGCCGCGCGCAATTCGCGGTTGCCGTCCAGGCTGCTGGCGACCAGGGCGTTGAGGGTCGGGTCCTCGAACTGGCGCCACCAGAGTGTCTCGAAGCGCCCCTGGTCGTAGACCGCGGGCTGCTGGCTGGCCTGGAGTTGCGCGGGCGCCTGCTCGGGCGCCTGGTAGTGCGGACCGACGGCGCAGGCGGAGACCGCCAGCGCCAGCAGCAGGGGAGCGAAAGCCTTCATGCCTGGGCCTCCTGGGCAACGGCGGAGCGGGCCTGGCGACGCTCCACGAAGGCGCGTACCAGCACATAGAACAACGGCGTGAGCAGCAGGCCGAAGAAAGTCACCCCGAGCATTCCGGAGAACACGGCGACGCCCATGGCATGGCGCATCTCGGCACCGGCCCCGGTCGAGGTCACCAAGGGCACCACCCCCATGATGAAGGCGAAGCTGGTCATCAGGATGGGTCTCAGGCGCAGGCGGCAAGCCTCCAGCACCGCGGCGACGCGGTCCTTGCCGGTGGCCTGCTGGTCCTTGGCGAACTCGACGATGAGGATGGCGTTCTTGCACGCCAGGCCCACCAGCACGATCAGGCCGATCTGGGTGAAGATGTTGTTGTCGCTGCCGGCCAGGATCACCCCGGTGATGGCCGAAAGCAGAGTCATGGGCACGATCAGGATCACTGCCAGCGGCAGACTCCAGCTCTCGTACTGGGCGGCCAGCACCAGGAAGGCCAGCAGCACGCAGAGCGGGAACACCAGCAGGGCGGTATTGCCGGAGAGGATCTGCTGGTAGGTCAGCTCGGTCCATTCGAAGGTCATGCCGTTGGGCAGCTCCTGCTTGAGCAGCCCCTCGATGGCCGCCTGAGCCTGGCCGGAGCTGTAGCCCGGGGCCGGCGCGCCGTTGATTTCGGCGGTGAGGAAGCCATTGTAGTGCATCACCCGATCAGGGCCGGCGGTGTCGCTGATCTTGACGAAGGTGGACAGGGGCACCATCTCGCCGCGGTCGTTGCGCACCTTGAGCTGGCCGATCTGCTCGGGCTCCAGGCGGAAGCGCTGGTCGGCCTGGACGTTGACCTGGAAGGTACGGCCGAAGCGATTGAAATCGTTGGCGTAGACCGAGCCCAGGTAGGCCTGCAGGGTGTCGAAGATGGCGTCGATGGGCACCCCGTGGGTCTTGGCCTTCTCGCGATCGATGTGGGCATCGATCTGCGGCACGTTGACCTGGTAGCTGGTGAACAGCGACTCCGGCGCCAGTTCCGGCAGCTGCCGCGCCTTGGCCAGCACGCTCTGGGTCTGGGCGTAGAGCTCTTCGTAGCCCAGGTTGCCGCGGTCCTCCACCTGCAGGCGGAAGCCGCCGATGCTGCCCAGTCCCTGCACCGGTGGCGGCGGAAAGATGGCGATGATGGATTCCTGGATGGCGGCGAATTCGCCGTTCAGCTGGGCGGCGATGGCGCCGGCCGACAGCTGGGGATCACGGCGCTCCTCGAAGGGCTTCAGGGTCACGAAGACGATGCCGCTGTTGGGGCTGTTGGTGAAGCCATTGATGGACAGGCCGGGGAAGGCCACGGTGCTTTCCACGCCCGGGTGCTTGAGGGCGATGGCCGACATGCGGCGGATGACCTCTTCGCTGCGATCCAGGGTGGCGGCGTCGGGCAACTGGGCGAAGGCCACCAGGTACTGCTTGTCCTGGGGCGGCACGAAGCCGGTCGGCGTCTTCACCAGACCCAGGCCGGTCAGGCCCAGCAGCACCACATAGAGCACCAGCACGATGGAGCTACCGCGCAGCACCCGGCGCACGGCGCCGACATAGCCGTGGCTGGCCTTTTCGAAGAAGCGGTTGAAGGGGGCGAACAGCCAGCCACCGAACAGCCGGTCGAGCAGGCGCGAGAAACGGTCCTTGGGCGCGTCGTGGCCCTTGAGCAGCACTGCGGCCAGGGCCGGCGACAGGGTCAGGGAGTTGAAGGCCGAGATCACCGTGGAGATGGCGATGGTCAGGGCGAACTGGCGATAGAACTGCCCGGTGAGACCGGAGATGAAGGCGGTCGGCACGAACACCGCGCAGAGCACCAGGGCGGTGGCGATGATGGGCCCGGTCACCTCGCTCATGGCGCGCCGGGTGGCCGCCACCGGTTCCAGGCCCAGGCCGATGTTTCGTTCGACGTTTTCCACCACCACGATGGCGTCGTCCACCACGATGCCGATGGCCAGCACCAGGCCGAACAGCGACAGCGCATTGAGCGAGAAGCCGAAGGCGTGCATCACCGCGAAGGTACCGATCAGCGACACCGGTACCGCCACCAGGGGAATGATGGAGGCGCGCCAGGTCTGCAGGAACAGGATCACCACCAGCACCACCAGGATGATGGCTTCGAACAGCGTATGCACCACGGCTTCGATGGAGCCGCGCACGAAGATGGTGGGGTCGTAGACGATCTCGTAGTCCATGCCCTGGGGGAAGCTCTGCTTGAGCTCGGCCATCTTGGCGCGCACCTGGTTTGACAGGTCGATGGCATTGCTGCCGGGGCGCTGGAAGATCGGGATGGCCACCGCCGGCTGGTTGTTCAGCAGGGATCTCAGGGCGTACTGGTTGGAGCCCAGTTCGATGCGGGCGATGTCGCGCAGCCGGGTGATCTGGCCGTCGCTGCCGGCGCGCACGATGATGTTGGCGAACTCTTCCTCATCCACCAGGCGGCCCTGGGTGTTGATGGCCAGCTGGAAGCTGGTGCTGCCGGGGGCCGGCGGTGCGCCGAGGGCACCGGCGGCGACCTGGCGATTCTGCTCGCGGATGGCGGTGACCACGTCGCTGGCGGTCAGGCCGCGCGAGGCGACCTTGTCCGGATCGAGCCAGACGCGCAGGGAATAGTCGCCCATGCCAAACAGCTGCACATCGCCCACGCCGTCCAGTCGCGCCAGCTCGTCCTTGACATTGATCAGGGCGTAGTTGGACAGATAGAGCATGTCGTAGCGCTGATCCGGCGAGGTCAGGTGCACCACCATCGCCAGGTCCGGCGAAGCCTTGTCGGCGGTCACGCCGAGGCGCTGCACCTCTTCCGGAAGCTTGGGCAGGGTGCGGGTAACGCGATTCTGCACCTGCACCTGAGCAGTATCCAGGTTGGTGCCCAGGGCGAAGGTGATGGTCAGGGTCAGCTTGCCGTCGGCGGTCGACTGGGACGACAGGTAGAGCATGTGCTCCACGCCGTTCATGGCCTGCTCCAAGGGCGCGGCGACGGTCTCGCCGATCACCTTGGGATTGGCGCCGGGGAAGGTGGCGCGCACCACCACGGTGGGCGGGACCACCTCGGGGTATTCGCTGATCGGCAGCTGGAACAGTGAGATGGCCCCGCCGATCAGGATGATCAGTGAGAGCACGGCGGCGAAGATCGGCCGGCGGATGAAGAACTGGGAGAAGTTCATCGGAAATGTCCTGGCAAGGAGGCGTGCAGAACGCAGCCACGCGGGGTCGCTCCCGCCTCATGGTGGAGGCAGGAGCGACCTCTGAGGTCGCGTTGTCGATCGGATCTGGGAAGCGGTCTACGGCGGCGGTTAGCGACTACCCACCTTGAGCGGCTGGGTAGGCGCCGGCAGGCTGGCCAGTACCGCGTCGCGCTGGCGCTTGAGGGCAGCCAGGGTGGTGGCATCGGCCATGGGCACCGACTGGGCGTCGACGGTCATGCCCGGGCGCACCCGCTGCAGGCCGTTGACCACGATGCGATCGCCGGCTTCCAGTCCCTTGCGCACGATGCGCAGGCCTTCCAGGCGCGGACCCAGATCGACGGTGCGGTAGGCCGTCTTGCTCTGGCCATCCACCACCAGCACGAATTTCTTGCCCAGGTCGGTGCCCACGGCGGCGTCCTGGATCAGGGTGCCGTCGTAGGTGCCACTGCCCACCAGGCGCAGCCGGGCATAGAGCCCCGGGGTGAAGCGACCGTCGGCGTTATCGAACACGGCGCGACCATGGATGGTGCCGGTGCGCGGATCGAGCTGGTTGTCCATGAAGTCCATGTGGCCTTCGTGGGAGAAGTCGTCCTCGTTGGACAGCGCCATGTAGACCGGGCTGGCCGTGCCGCGCTGACCCTGGCGAGCCAGGGCCTGCTGCTTGAGGAAGACGCGCTCGTCGGCGTCGAAATAGGCATAGACCTTGTCGGTGGAGACCAGGGTGGTGAGACGCGTGTCACCGGCGTTGACCAAGTTGCCGGCGGTCACCTCGGCGCGGCCGACGCGCCCGTCGATGGCGGCGCGGACCTCGGTGAAGCCCAGGTTCAGGCGTGCGGCATCCAGTTGTGCCTGGGCGGCGGCGACGCTGGCCTTGGCTTCCTGGGCGGCGCTGCGGCGGGCCTCGACGATTTCCGCGGAGATGGCGTTGCTGCTGCGCAGGCGTTCGCCGCGGGCGGCTTCGTCGGCGGTGCGACTGGCGCTGGCGCGGGCCTGTTGCAGCTCGGCTTCGAGGCGCTTGACCTCGGCCTGGAAGGGGCGCGGATCGATCTGCAGCAGCAAGTCGCCACGCTTGACCCGGGCACCCTCGTGGAAGAGTACGCGGTCGACGTAGCCGGAGACGCGAGGACGCACCACCACGGACTCGGGCGCTTCCAGGCGGCCGGTCACCTCGTCCCATTCCACCACCGGCTGGCGCAGCACCTCGGCGGCGCTCACCTTGGGCGCGGGCGGTGCGGCGCTGGCCTGGGGATGGGAATCGCCGCAGGCGGCCAGGAACAGTGTTGAGGTCAGGGCCAAGGGGCCGAGGGTTTTCGCGAAGAGATCCATGTTCGAGTCCGCCCGAGGTGGAAAGAGGTCAGGGAGGCGAGTCTGCCGCCGCGCGCGGGCAGCGACGAATCGAAGGGCTCGAACTTATTTATCGATGGCGATGATGGTTTTACTGTAGGTATCGCTGGCGGTGATGGCGCTGAGTGTAGAGCTGCAGCCTAGAGCGCTTCAGCTCGGCGTTCGCCCTGGGCTAGAGTGGCAGGGCTGCAGACCCTGGCCTTGCTCATGCGCGCCGCGATGGTCTCCAGGCTCCGGCCCAGATCCCGCTGGAGGATGACGATGTTGCTATCTAGCCACGCCCTGGTATTGATCACCGCGCTACTGGCCAGCGCGGCAACGGCCGCCCAGCCGGTCTTGCCGACGCCCGCACCTGCTCATTCTAAATACCTGTTCCTGGCCGGCAACGGGGGAGCCGGCGGTGCAGGTGGCGCAGGCGGTAGCGGCGCGCTACCGGGCAAGGGTGGTAGCGGGGGGCAGGGCGGCGCCGCTGGGCCTGGCGGCGTTCCCGGCGCCAAGGGTGCGGACGGTGCCGAGGGAACCGTTATCCCTAATCGTCGGACGCATCGCGGCAACCAGAGGTACGACGCTGGCGAGCGCTAGAGACTGTCCGGATCGCCAATGAACATCTGGATGCGCGACCTCAGCCAGCGCTCGCCGAGGTCGTGATCTTGGGCGCCGCTCCAGGCCATGGGTAGCTCATGGCTGCCGTCGCGTAGCTCTTCCGGCGGGTCCTCGTACCTGAGGCCGCCGGTGCTGGCCAGTAGGCGCGCGGTGTAGTCCGGCACCATCACCAGCAGATCGGTTTCCGCCAGCAGTGACCCCAGGCCATTGAACTGGGGCACCGCCAGTACCACCCGGCGGCGGCGGCCGAGCTTGTCGAGCAATTCGTCGATATAGCCGGTGAGATCGCCGGCATAGGACACCAGGGCATGGGGGCGGGCGCAGTATTCGTCCAGGGTCAGGCGCCCGGGCTTGCTGTCGGCGCGCAGCACCTTGAAGCCGAAGCGGCGTACCGGCCGGCGCTTGGCATTGGCCGGCAACTCCTCGGTATAGCCCACCGCCACGGTGATCTCGCCGGAGGCCAACATGCCAGCGGCGGTCAGGTAGTTCATCCGCCGCACCACCAGGGTGGTGCCGGGTGCCTCGATGCGGATGCGCCTGAGCAGCGGCGGCAGCAGGGCGAATTCGACGTCGTCGGACAGGCCGACACGAAATACTCGGTCGGCGTTGGCTGGCTCGAAACTCTGGGTGCGGCTCACCGCGCTGGAGATCTGGTCCAGCGCCGGCGACAGCAGGGCGGCGATCTCCTGAGCCCGCGGGGTGGGTTCCATGCTGCGCCCGGTGCGGACGAACAGCGGATCGTCGAACAGGGTGCGTAGCCGCGCCAGGGCCGCGCTGATCGCCGGCTGGCCGAGAAACAGCTTTTCCGCGGCACGGGTGACGCTGCGCTCGAGCATCAGGGTCTCGAACACGATGAGCAGGTTGAGGTCGACGCGACGCAAATCGGTACGGTTCATTCAGGCCCCGGCAGGGAGTGGATCGATACCCCCGATGTCCATTATCGATGGGGATGCATAGAATCCTAAGGGAAGGCTGGTTAGAGTCCTAGTCATAGCAGTCCGCCTCGGCAAACGTCCCGGGGTTGGCATCAACGCGAGGTAATGCCATGTCCCGCCTGATCCAGTTCACCGAATTCGGCCCGCCGGAGGTGCTCGCCTGCATCGATCGGCCCACGCCCGTGGCGGGTCCAGGCGAGGTGCTGGTGCGGGTAGCAGCCATCGGCGTGAGCTGGTACGACGTGCTCTGGCGGCAGAATCTGGCCCCCGAGCAGGCCGTACCGCCGGCCGGTCTCGGCTGCGAGCTGGCCGGGGTGGTCACCGCCCTGGGCGAAGGCGTGGCCGACCTGGCGGTAGGCGATCGCGTGGCCAGTTTTCTGGGTCACGACATCAATCGCTACCCGGCCTATGGCGACGACCTGGTCTATCCGGCCACCTCCCTGGTGCGCTACCCGGACGTGCTCACCCCGGTGGAAGCCGCGGTGCACTACAACCCGCTGCTCACCGTCTATACCGCGCTGATGCATCAGGCCCGGCTGCAACCGGGCGAATGGGTGCTGATCACCGATGCCAGCCGCTGCTGCGGCCCGGCCTCCATCCAGCTGGCCAAGGCCCTGGGTGCCCGGGTCATCGCCAGTACCCACGACGCCGGCGACCGTGACTACCTCCGGGAGCTGGGTGCGGAACGGGTCATCGCCGCCGAGGAAGAGGATCTGGTCAGCCGCATCGCCAGCATCACCGACGGCGTCGGCGTGCACGTGGCCCTGGATGCCCTGGGCGGGCCGCAACTGGCGCTGCTCGGCGAGGCCATGGCGCCCCGCGGCCGGCTGCTGCTCTATGGCCTCAACGGTGGCAACCAGACTCCGCTGCCGGCCTGCGCGGCCTTCAAGAAGAAATTCAAGCTCTACATCCACTGCGTGCAGGACTTCACCGGCCAGCCGGAGATGGGCCTGGAAGCCGATTGCGCCGCGGTACGCGAGGCCCTGCAGCACATTGACCAGCTGACCCGTGATCGCCTGCTCAAAGCGCAGATCAAACAGGTCTTTCCCTTCGAGCGGTTCGTCGAGGCCCACCGCTGCATGGAGCAGTGCCCTACCCGGGGACGTGTCGTTATCAGCGTCGAGTGATGGATCAGGCCACAAAAAAACCCACGCCAAGGCGTGGGTTTTTTGTGGCCCGTGGGGCTAGGCGGCGGCTTTCTTCTGCAGCGGCGGCGTGGCGCGATTGACGCGCGTCTTGGCGCCAAAGAAGGCCACGCTGAGAAAGTGCAGCGGACTGATCCGTTCCAGCACCAGCTTGAGCGCCACCGGCAGGAACAGACCCATGACCATGCTGACGGTAAAGACCACCCAGACATCGTGCACCTGCAGCTTGTTCAGCACGATCCGTGCACCGGCGGTGCCGAAGACGTGGAACAGGTAGATCTCGAAGGAGAAGTACCCCAGCCAGGCCAGCGGCTTGAAGTAGAAGCGGCGGGCGATCAGCAGGCTGATGGCGGCAAGACCGAGGGCGGTACCGATGATGGCCATGTCGGTCTCGTCGAGATCGACCAGCTCGAACAGGTAGGCCTGGTCCAGGATCACCAGGATCACCAGGGCCACGGCCATGGTCACGACATTGCGTTGGGTGATGAGCTGCGCGCCGAAGCGGTAGAGACCCAGGCCCAAAAGGAAGAAGGGGAACAGCTGCACCGCCTTGTAGAGGCTGAACAGGTCTGGAAAGCTCTCCCAGGCAAAGGACGCCGCCAGGGCCACGGCGAACACCAGGCCGAAGTTGCGCAGGGTCAGCAGCAGGCCGGCTTTCTCCAGCAGGGCGATCACCACGAAGATGCAGAAGATCGACTGCAGGAACCAGAAGTGCGCGTAGCTGAAGAAGTAGATGCTGAAGATGTCGGTCAGCTGCGGCTTGTAGTTGGTGTTGGGCACCGCCATCTGCAAGGCGAAGAACAGCGTCGACACCACCAGCAGGGGAATGCCGATGCGTTTGAACTTGCCCTGGTAGAAGCGCGACAGGTCGCTGCCGGTATTCACCGGGCGGAGCGCATAGACATAGCCGGAGATTGCGGTGAACAGCGGCATCCGGACATAGACGAGAGAATCGTAGAGATAGCGCAGCACCGATTCGTCCGGCACCTTCATGCCCAGGGTCGACGAACTGCCGATGACATGGCCCGCTACCATCAGAAACAGCGCCAGTCCGCGAATCGTCTCGATGCGCAGATCCTTTTCAGGCGTGGTCTTGGTCATGCTGAGTCCTCTGTACTAGCTAAGCGAGACAGCGTTTCCACAGGAGTGGGAAAGGATGTCGGCGCATCAGATCATCTGAGCCCGGTGAGCTTAGGCTAGTTCGTTAGCTTCCTTGCGGTGAGGGCGGGAAAAGTCCGGCTTTTCTTGCGCTGCATCACTTTTCTGTGAAGCGATTCCTAGAAGTGTGAACTTGCAACGGCAGCGAACAGCGCTGATTAAGGTGGCATTGTGCCAGTCTTAAGGGGTTCTTAAGCCAAGGTGCGGTAAGGCGGAGGCGGCCGGTCAGGCCGCCAGGGGCCGATTCAGACGAACGCCTTGCCGTCCAGAATCGCCTTGCGCCAGCGGGTGATTCGCACCTCGCCCGGCAGACCGGCGCTGGTGAAAGGATCGCGGGCGATGAAGGCTTCCGCTTCGGTGCGGGTTTCCACATCGACGATATAGACGCTGCCAGTGGCGGTCTCGCCATCGTCACTGAGCTTGGCGCCGCAGGCCAGCAGGGCAGCGGCGTTCTCGCGCAGGAAATCCAGGTGGGCCGGGCGATGCTGCTGGCGCAGGGCCAGGCTGTCCGGCTTGTCGAAGGTCTCGATCAGAAAAGGCATGGCAGGCTCCGATAGGGTCGACGGCCCCGGTGGCCGCCGCTGGCGCAGGGTGGCGTGATCCTGGTGTCAGCGTCAATCGGACCTTGGCTTGTCAACGCTGCCTGGACCGGGCATAGCCTTAGCAGCGAAACGTATTAAACATTCTGGTCTGGATAGGCCAGGCTGACCTTTCCAAATGGAATATAAGGAAGGTCACCATGTTTCGCTCCTCTCTGCAACGATGGCTGGCGCACGGCGCCGTCCTGTTGCTGACACTCGGTATGCTCGCGCCGGCGCAGGCCGCCGACCAGGTCCTGCGCATCGGCTATCAGAAGGGCGGCGGTCTGCTGGCCGTGCTCAAGGCCCAGGGCACTCTGGAGCAGGCTCTGGGCGCTCAGGGCTATCAGGTGAGCTGGCGCGAATTCCAGGCCGGTCCCCAGCTGCTGGAGGCGCTCAACGCCGGCAGCATCGACGTCGGCTACACAGGTTCACCGCCGCCGATCTTTGCCCAGGCGGCCGGGATCGATCTGGTCTACCTGGGCGCCGAACCGGCCAGCGAAGCGGTGGAGGCCATTCTGGTGCCGACCGCCTCGCCGATCCGTGACGTTGCCGGCCTCAAGGGCAGGAAGGTGGCGGTGCAGAAGGGCTCGAGCGCCAACTTCCTGCTGGTCGCCGCCCTGGAAAAGGCCGGGCTGAGCTTCAGGGACATCCAGCCGGTCTATCTACCGCCAGCCGATGCCCGCGCCGCCTTCGTCAACGGTTCGGTGGATGCCTGGGTGGTCTGGGACCCCTATCTCGCGGCCATCCAGCAGAGCCAGCCGGTGCGCGTGCTCGCCGACTACAAGGGCCTGTTGCACGCCAACAGCTTCTATGAAGGCTCGCGCCGTTTCGCCGACGCCCATCCCGCGGCGATCCGCCTGCTGCTGGCGGAACTGGCCAAGGCGGGCGCCTGGGCCAATGCCCACAAGCCGGAGGTGACGCGCATCCTGGCCAAGCAGATCGGACTGCCGGAAACGGTGATCGCCACCTGGCAGGCGCGTACCGGGTATGGCGCGACGGCGCTGACGCCGGCGATCATCGCCACCCAGCAGCAGACCGCCGACATCTTCAAGGCCCAAGGGCTGATTCCCCGGCCGGTGGACGTCAGCCAGGCGGTCTGGCGGGCGCCGCGCTAGAACGCCTAGGCGCGGCGGGGTATGAGGTAGCCCAGCAGAAACATCCCGGCGGCGGCCACCACCACCGAGGGCCCGGCCGGGGTGTCCTGGTACCAGGACAGGGTCAGGCCCAGGCACACCGCGGCCATGCCCAGCAGGCTGGCGCCACAGGCCATCTGCTCGGGACTGCGGGCGTGGCGCTGGGCGGTGGCGGCAGGAATGATCAGCAGCGAGGTGATCAGCAGCACCCCGACGATCTTCATGGCCACGGCGATGACGATGGCCACCAGCAGCATCAGCGCCAGGCGGATCCAGGTCACCGGCAGCCCCTCGACCTGGGCCAGTTCCTCGTGCACGGTGATGGCCAGCAGCGGGCGCCACAGGCAGGCCAGGGCCGCCAGCACCAGGGCGCTGCCGCCAAGGATCCAGCGCAGATCGCCGGGACCCACCGCCAGCAGATCGCCGAACAGGTAGCTCATCAGATCGATGCGCACCTCGTGCATGAACGACAGTGCCACCAGGCCCAGCGACAGGGTGCTGTGGGCGAGGATGCCGAGCAGGGTGTCGGCGGCCAGGCCACGACGGCGCTGCAGCACCACCAGCACCACGGCCAGCGCCAGACAGCCGACGGTGACGGTCAGGGTCGGACTGACATCCAGCAGAAAGCCCACGGCGACCCCGAGCAGGGCGGCGTGGGACAGGGTGTCGCCGAAGTAGGCCATGCGCCGCCAGACCACGAAGGAGCCGAGGGGACCGGCGACGAGGGCGAGGGCGAGACCGGCGAGCAGGGCATACAGCAGAAAATCAGCCATGCTTGCAGTGGGCTCCATGGACATGCGGGGTCTTGACCACGCCGCCATGCAGGTCGTGGGCGTGATCGTGGTGATGGTGATAGACGGCGAGGTTGCGCGCACTCTGGCCGAACAGCGCCTGATAGGCCGGATCACCGCTGACCTGCTCGGGATGGCCGGAGCAGCAGATGTGGCGATTCAGGCAGATCACCTGGTCGGTGGCGCCCATCACCAGATGCAGGTCGTGGGAGACCATCAGCACGCCGCAGCCATGGCGCTCGCGCAACTGGCCGATCAGCCGGTACAGCTCGCTCTGGCCGTTGATGTCGACGCCCTGCACGGGCTCGTCGAGCACCAGCAGCTCGGGCTGGCGAAGCAGCGCGCGGGCCAGCAGCACCCGCTGCAACTCGCCGCCGGAAATGCTCTGCAGGGGACTGTCGATGACGCCCTCGGCGCCCACTTCACCCAGGGCGGCCAGGGCACTGATGCGATTCACGCCCGGCACCAGGCGCAGGAAGCGCAGCACCGACAGCGGCAGGGTGGCATCCACCTGCAGCTTCTGCGGCATGTAGCCGATGCGTAGCCGCGGGCGACGCCAGACGCTGCCGCGATCGGGTGTGAGCAGGCCGAGCACGCTGCGCACCAGGGTGGTCTTGCCGGCGCCGTTGGGGCCGATGAGGGTGACGATGCGGCCGGGATCCAGGGTCAGGCTGACCTGGTCGAGCACCGACTGCCCGGCAAAGGTCACGCCGACATCCTGCAGCCGGATCAGCGCCTCGCTCATGCCTGCTTCCGGCAGGCGGCGCACTGACCGACCACTTCCACGGTCTGGCCTTCCACCTGGAAGCCCACGGCGCTGGCGCCGTCGAGGATGGCCTGGTGCACGGCCGGCTGTTCCAGCTCGATGCTCACCTGGCAGCTGCGGCAGATCAGGAACTGGCCCTGGTGGGCCTCGCCGGGATGGTTGCAGCCGACGAAGGCGTTGAGCGAGGCGATGCGGTGCACCAGGCCGTTCTCGACCAGGAAATCCAGCGCCCGGTAGACGGTGGGCGGCGCGGCGCGGCGGCCGTCCTGCTCGCTGAGCACGGCCAGGATGTCGTAGGCACCGAGCGGCTTGTGGCTTTGCCAGACCAGCTCCAGCACGCGCTTGCGCAGGTCGGTGAGGCGCACGCCGGCGCGACTGCAGAGTGTGTCGGCCTCGGCCAGCGCGTGGGCGACGCAGCGCGAATGATCGTGGGGCCGAAAGGCCAGGGGGGCGTCGGACATGAAACAGTACCTTGGGAGCCAGGACGTTATTATATTGCACCTCTCTTAAGAATCGGGATTTTCACGTGCCGCGCCTCCTACCCCTCGTCGCCTCCCTGCTGCTCGCCTGCACCCTGCTGCCCGCCCAGGCCGAGGTGAAGGTGCTGACCAGCATCAAGCCCCTGCAACTGATCGCCGCGGCCATCCAGGACGGCGCCGGCCAGCCCGCCGTGCTGCTGCCGCCGGGCGCCTCGCCGCACCATTACGCCCTGCGGCCCTCGGATCTGCGCCAGGTGCGCGAGGCCAACCTGGTCTACTGGATCGGCCCGGATCTGGAGACCTTCCTGCCGGCGGTGCTCAAGGAACGCCAGGGCCCCAGCCTGGCCATCCAGGAGTTGCCCGGCCTGCACCTGCGCCGCTTCGGCGAAGAGCATGCGGACGCCCATGACGACGATCACGGCGATGAGCACGAGCACGAGCACGAGCATGCGCACGGTGAGGAACAGGGCGGCGAACCGCAATACGCCCACGACCACGACCATCGTCCGGGCAGCCTGGATGCCCACCTCTGGCTGAGCCCGGCCAATGCCCGGGTGATCGCCACCCGGCTGGCCGCCGACCTGAGCCAGGCCGATCCGGCCAATGCGCAGCGCTATGCGGCCAACCTCAAGACCTTCGAAAGCGGCCTGGCCGCCAAGGACCAGAGCCTGCGCGCCCAGCTGGCGCCACTGGCCGGCAAGCCCTATTTCGTCTTCCACGAAGCCTTCGACTATTTCGAGGAAGCCTATGGCCTGAGCCATCGCGGCGTCTTCGCCCTGGGCGCCGACGTCCAGCCCGGCGCCCGCCACGTGGCCGCCATGCGCGAAGAACTCAAGGCCGCCGGCCCGACCTGCGTCTTCACCGAACCGCCACTGCAGCCAAAGATCGCCACCACCCTGAGCAGCGGTCTGCCGGTGACCCTGGTGGAGCTCGATCCCCTCGGCGCGCACATTCCGGCCGGTGCCGGAGGCTATGGCCAGCTCCTGCAGAACGTCGCCGACACCCTGGGTGGCTGCCTGAGCAAGCTGCCCTGAAGCGCTGCCGGGCGACGGAGCGGCACCCGCTGCCATCCGTCGCCCTTGGGCCACTTCGCGGCCGTTCAGCTTGCGTTCAGGACGAGTTCAGGCAGCGTTCAGGGCCATTGGCCTAATCTGCAACTGTCAGATCAGCAACGCCGAGGTCGCCCGGACATGTTCACCCTAGCGCAGCTCCCGCTACGGCAGATCGTCCGGACACTTCGACCCGACCTGGCGATGTTCATCCTTGTAACTCCACTGCAGGGTCACCAAGTCAGCTCTGGTCTCCTGTAGCCGTCTCGCGACGGAGCCGTCCCCCAACGGCAGTTTCCGATCCCCATGAAGTGCTCCTTACCTCTCCAACTGGAGAGGTTTTTTTTGCCTGGAATAAAGTGAGTGACCCCGTCCATGTATTCCCCACGCTCGCCGTCAGCCCGCCAAAGCCGCCATAATCGGTACCCGGGCGTCGCTGCGCGCAGCGTGAACTACGTGCGGTCGCAGCCACAGAGAGTCTCGTTAGCTGTTCAGGAGTCTGCATGAAGATCCTCGTCGTCGAAGACGAAAACCTGCTGCGCCACCACCTCAAGGTGCGTCTGGGTGAAGCCGGTCATGTCGTCAATGCCGTGGCCGATGCGGAAGAAGCGCTCTACAGCGCCCGCGAATTCCATCACGATCTCGCCATCATCGACCTGGGCCTGCCCGGCATGAGCGGCCTCGATCTGATCCGTCAGCTGCGCAACCAGGGTGCCACCCTGCCAATCCTCATCCTCACGGCCCGCGGCAGCTGGCAGGACAAGGTCGAGGGCCTCGGTGCCGGGGCGGACGACTACGTGGTCAAGCCCTTCCAGTTCGAAGAGCTGGAGGCGCGCCTCAATGTGCTGCTGCGTCGCTCGGCGGGTTTCGTCCAGCCAAGCATCCGCGCCGGGTCGCTGAAGCTGGACCTGGGCCGCCAGCAGGCCTTCAATGAAGAACAGCCGCTGCAGCTGACCGCCTACGAATACCGCCTGCTGGAATACCTGATGCGCAACCACCAGCAGGTGATCACCAAGGAGCGGCTCATGGAGCAGCTCTACGACGATGATGGCGAGCACGACAGCAACGTCATCGAGGTGCTGGTTGGCCGCCTGCGGCGCAAGCTGGAGGCCAGCTGCCAGATGCAACCCATCGAAACGGTCCGGGGCCGCGGCTACCTGTTCACCGAGCGCTGCCAGTGATCCGTTCCTTTCGCGTGCGGCTGCTGCTCAGCGCCGCGCTGCTGGTGATCGTCTGCCTGGCGCTGATCGTGCCGGCGATCCGCAATGCGTTCGACCGTACCGTGGAAAACTTCGTCGCCGCACGGCTGGAGGCCAACGCCAACACCCTGATCGGCGCGGCGCGGGCCATCGACGGGCGCTTGGCAATGCCGGAGATGATCGCCGAAGAGGTCTTCGACCGACCCGGTTCACCCATCCTCGGCTACGTCTACGACCAGAACGGTCGCCTGCTCTGGCGCTCGCGCTCGGCGATCAAGGAGCGGCCCAACTACCGGCCGACCTTCGACGGGGGCGGGGTCAAGCTGGTCAAGGCCACCGACGACCAGGGCCAGGGCTTCTTCGTCTTCGATCGCGAGGTGCTGCTGGGCAATCCGCCGGTGGCCGGCTTCAGCGTGGTCACCATGCAACCCGCCGAGGAGTACGAGCGGCTGCGCGCGACCTTCGTGCACCAGGTGATTCTCTGGCTGGTCGGGGTGCTGGGTGCGCTGCTGGTATTGCTGGCCCTGGTCATGCAATGGAGCCTGAGACCGCTGCGCCGCCTCAGCCAGCAGCTGGACGCGGTGGAAACCGACCAGCGCGAGCTGCTCGACGAAAAGAACGTACCCAGCGAGATCAGCCGCCTGATCCGCTCGCTCAACCGCCTGCTCGACCACGAACGGCTGCAGCGCGAGCGCTACCGCGACACCCTGGGCGATCTTGCCCACAGCCTGAAGACCCCCTTGGCGGTGTTGCAGGGGGTGACCGAAGAATTGCGCCGGCGGCCGCAGCTGGATCAGGAAGTCGGCACCCTGCAGACCCAGATCGAGCGCATGAACCAGCAGGTGATGTACCAGTTGCAGCGGGCCACCCGTCAGGGCGGCGCGGTGCTCAGCCGGCCGCTGGAGCTGGCGCCGTTGCTGGAATCCCTGTTCAGCACCCTGGACAAGGTCTATGCCGAGAAACGCGTCCAGGCCGAAATGGACCTGCCGCCGAATCTGCGGGTGCAGGCCGAGGAAGCCGCCATGCTGGAGGTGTTCGGCAATCTCCTGGAAAACGCCTATCGCCTCTGCCTGACCCAGGTGCGGGTCAGCGCCCGTCGCCATACCGAGCACTGGGTGCTCGATATCGAGGATGACGGTCCCGGCATCCCTGCCGAACGGCGTGAAAGCGTGCTGCGCCGCGGCATGCGCATGGACAGCCGGCACCCTGGGCAGGGCATCGGCCTGGCGGTGGTGCAGGACATTCTCGAAGGCTATCGCAGCAGCCTGACCATCGACGAGTCGAGTCTGGGCGGCGCCCGCATCCGCTTCCGCCTGCCGGCGGCGATTTCCCCGGAGCGGCCTTCCTTGGTGCACAATGGCGCCAGGACGTGACCCATGGGTCATGGCTTGCGTCTGCTCCTGATAGTGAAATTCTGTCTGTAAGGACCCCGGCATGAGCCGCGACTGCCGTCACCTCGAATCCCTGTTGCACCACGATATTCCCATCACCAAGGCCCTGGGCCTGGAAGTCCGCGACTGGAGCGAGCAGCGCCTGCAGCTGCATGCTCCGCTGGATGCCAACATCAACCACGCCAGCACCATGTTCGGCGGCAGTCTCTATTGCGTGGCCGTGCTGGCCGGCTGGGGCTGGCTGTACCTGCGTCTGCGCGAAGCCGGCATCGAAGAAGGCCACATCCTCATCCAGGAAGGCCAGATCAGCTATCCGCGGCCCATCACCGCCGACGCCCTGGCCTATGGCGAACCGCCCGAAGCCCGCGCCTGGGAACGCTTCGAGACCACCTTCCGCCGCCGCGGTCGCGCGCGCATCACCCTGCAGTCGCGCATCGTCACCGAGAGCGGTGAGGATGGGGTGCGCTTCACCGGTCAGTACGTGCTGCACCGCTGACAGAGGGCGTGGCATGCAAAAGGGCGACCCTAGGGTCGCCCTTTTTTGTGGCCGTTCCCCGGCTAGCCGTGGGGGTGCGGCTCGGACTTAGCCTGCTGGGCGGTATTGGTGTCGGGCAGGTTGTCCGGCGGTACGGCCAGGGCCCGCAGGGCACCGGACATGATCTCGCTGAAGGTCGGCGCCGAGACCAGGCCGCCGAAGTAGCCTTCCTTGGTCGGGGTATCCAGCATTACCGCCAGCACCAGCTTGGGATCGGCCGCCGGTGCCATGCCGACGAACATCGAGCGATAGGCGTGCTCGGTGTAGCTGCCGGAGCCGGCCTTGCGCGCGGTACCCGACTTGCCGGCCACGTGATAGCCGGGCACCCGGGCGCGGATCACGCCGCCGTCGTCTTCCACCACGTGGTTGAGCATCATGCGGATGCGCCGGGCGATGGTCGGGTCCATGGCCTGGACGCTCTGCTGCTTCTGGTCCTTGAGCAGGGTCAGGGGCGTCAGCTGGCCATCGTTGGCGATCACCGAGTAGGCCTGGGCCAGTTCGGCGACGTTGACCGCCAGGCTGTAGCCAAAGGACATACTGGCCGTGGCGATCTGCGACCACTTGGTGTGGCCGGGCAGGTAGCCGGCGTTCTCGCCCGGGAAGCCCAGTGCCAGGGGATTGCCGAAGCCGACCCGGCTGAGCTGCTCGTAGATGGGCAGCGGCCCGATCTGCAGGGCCACCTTGCTCATGCCAATGTTGGACGAGTTGAGCAGCACCCCGGTCATGGTCAGCACGCCGCGCTTGGCCACGTCGTGGATGGTATGGCCGTCGATGGTCATCCAGCCCGGCGCCACGTCCACGGTGCTGTTCTCGTTGAACTTGCCCGAGGCCAGGGCCACCGACATGCTGAACGGCTTGATCACCGAACCGGGCTCGAAGGCGTCGGTCAGGGTGCGGTTGCGCATGTTGGGGATCTGCAGGGTGGCGCGGTTGTTGGGGTTGTAGGAGGGGAAGTTGGTCATCGCCAGGATCTGGCCGGTCTTCGGATTGACCAGCACCGCCGAC
Organism: Pseudomonas sp. SHLD1; assembly: GCF_028640935.1. Lineage (NCBI taxonomy): Bacteria > Pseudomonadati > Pseudomonadota > Gammaproteobacteria > Pseudomonadales > Pseudomonadaceae > Pseudomonas > Pseudomonas sp. SHLD1. The sequence goes on along the minus strand of NZ_JAQZAD010000006.1, from coordinate 214,905 downwards.
CCGGACTGGGCGCCGAACTTCTCCACCGCGGTCTGCAGCGCGCGATAGGCGATGAATTGCAGGCGCAGGTCGATGGACAGGGCGACGTCCTTGCTCGGTTGCGGCTGGCGCACCACGCGGATGTTCTTGACCACCGAGCCCCGCGGATTGATCAGCACCTCACGCACGCCGCCCTTGCCGGCCAGCCAGTCCTCGAAGCCCAGTTCCAGCCCCTCCTGGCCATGGCCGTCGATGTTGACCATGCCGATCACCTGGGCCACCAGGTCGGAGCTGGGGTAATAGCGCTTGTATTCCTTGATCTGGCGTACCCCGGGCATGCCGAGGGCCATGATGTTCTCGCCATCGATGGGCGACAGCGCCCGGGCCAGGTAGAGGAAGTGCTTTTCCGGATGGCCGAGGATCAGGTTGCGCAATTCCGCCTCGGGCTTGTGGATGGCCTGGGCCAGGCGACCCAGCTGGTCGGCGCTGTCCTGCATCTCCGCCGGGTTGCACCAGATGGTCACCACCTCGGTGGAAACCGCCAGGGGCGCACCGTTGCGGTCGGTGATCATGCCGCGGGTGACCGGAATGGGAATGTGGCGCACCGAGCGGCGGTCGCCCTGGTCACCGAGGAAGGCGGCATCGATCAGCTTGAGGTAGGTGATGCGGCCGGCGACCACGCAGGTCAGCAGGATCAGCACGGCGACCACGACATAGAAGCGATAGCGGGGTGCGGCCGTCATGGCGGCTCCTGCGCGAGAAGAGGGCTTGGGCATGGTCACAACTGGTTACAACCGTCAGGGACGCGCATGGTAACTGGTCCAGCCATCGGCCGGAAACCGCTGGGCGGTCAGGGGCGGTACACTGCGCACATGAGTGACATCCCCCTGCATGACCTTTCCACCCCTACCGTGACCTGCGAGAGCTGTCAGGCCTGGTGCTGCCGCCAGGAAGTCCTGCTGTTCGACGATGCCGGCGTGCCTGCCCGTTACATCGAGGAAGACTGGACCGGCACCCGCATGAAGCGTCTCGACGACGGCTGGTGCGCGGCCCTGGATCGCGAAGAGATGAACTGCAGCATCTACGAGGTACGCCCGTGGGTCTGTCGGATCTTCGACATGGCCGGTCCGGAATGCCTGGAAGAACGGGCGGACATGAAAAGGGCGATGGAGAGCGGTGAGTTCTAGCGTCTTGTTGTGGCCAGGGCCGCGATAGACCGCAGGTTGGGTTGAGACGGCTGCTTCGTCGAAGCCTAACAATGCAGGCATGTCATGACACGCTTCGCTAGCGCTCAACCCAACCGACGATGGGCCGCCGTCTAACGCAGCTTCTGCGGCTTGTAGGCGCAGTAGTTCGGGCGCGGGCCGACCCTTGGGTGGTTGCGGCAGGTTTCCGGGCGCTGGTCGTAGATGGTGCACAGCCGCGTCTTGGGATGCAGATAGATGCAGTCGTTGTTGGACAGCCGCACCAGGGTGAACAACCCGGTCTTGGCGTTGAGGCGTTCGACCACGCCGTCCTTCTTGAGCCGCTTGGCGATGTCCTTGAGCGGCTCGCCCTTCTCGAACTCATCCACCACGCCCATGCGGATCAGATCGGACAGGCGGGCTTCCACCGGCAGGGTGCAGCAGCTGGACACGCAGTCCAGGCACATGGCCTTGTCGTAACGGATCCAGGTTTCGGTGCGATCGAGATCGGCACCGAGAATGCGCAGTATCTGAGCCATGGCTTACTCGGCGAAGGTGACCTGACCATCGGCCAGGGAGGCGACACGGGCCAGGGATTCGACGCGATAGCCCTGGGCATCCAGTTCGGCGCGACCAACCTGGAAGGACTTCTCGATGACGATGCCAAGGCCGGCGACCTGGGCCCCGGCCTGACCGATGATGGAGATCAGCGCCTTGGCCGCCTTACCGTTGGCGAGGAAGTCGTCGATGATCAGCACCCGATCGTCGGACGAAAGGTGCATGGTAGAGACGGCGATCGTACTTTCCGTCTGCTTGGTAAAGGAATAGACGCTGGCCACCAGCAGGTTGTCGGTCAGGGTCAGCGACTGGTGCTTGCGGGCGAAGATCACCGGCACGCCCAGCTCCAGTCCGGTCAGCACCGCCGGAGCGATCCCCGAGGCTTCGATGGTCACGATCTTGGTGATGCCGGCGTCGGCGAAACGGCGGGCGAACTCCTGACCGATGTCGCGCATCAGCGCCGGATCGATCTGGTGGTTGAGGAAGGCATCGACCTTGAGCACCTGCTCGGAGAGTACTTGGCCTTCGCTGCGAATCTTGGCTTTGAGGCGTTCCACGCGGACGGTCCTTTAACGGCAACGCCCGGGCCTGAGTACAGGACCGGGTCGGGGAATACGGGAGGGCGGCGATTGTGCCCTATCTTTCAAGAAAGTCGTTAGTTTGCCGACAAATCGTCTTATCGCTATCCGCAACGGATAGCTGACGCTTGCCGGTGGCTGGCACAGGAGTGGTCGAACATGGGTGTTTTGTTGTCACCGGGGATTCGCGTGCTGAGCCAGTTCAGCTTCGCCCGCAAGTTCGCCCTGCTGCTGGTGCTGTTCATCCTCCCCCTGGCGGTCAGTCTCTGGCTGCTGGGCGCCGATTTCCAGGCCAGGCTGGCCACCGTCAGTGGCGAGCGCAGTGGCGTGCGGCTGCTGCAACGGCTCGACGCCGTAGAAGAAGAACTCACCCTCCGGCGCAACCTGACCGCGCGCTGGAAGGCGATCGACACCAGTCGGCAGCAGACGCCGGCCGTGCAGGCCGCCATCGCCGCCCTGGAAAGTCGCGACGACAGTCGTCGCGAGCGGCTCGCCCGGCTCGGACAGCAACTGGAGATCGAAGGGGCCGGCGCGGATGTGCAGGCCCGTTTCAAGACCCTGCAGCAGGCGCTCGCCGGTCTCGAGGTCAACGACTTGCGCGGGTTGGGCTGGTGGCCAGATGGCTATGACAGATTCACCGCTGCCCTTGGCGCCGTCCAGGCGCTGCGCGAGGAAATCGCCTTGGACAGTGGTCTCATCCTCGACCCTTGGCTGGAAACCTATCTGCTGATGCAGATCGGCACCACCCAGTCGGTCGAGTTGTACGAACGCCTCGGCCGCCTGGCCAGCGTCGGTCAGGCCAGTGTGGTCTCCGGCCAGTTCAGCCTGCAGAGCCGCCTGCAGCTGCGCGACCTGCGCGCGCGTGTCGGCGACTCCAGCGAGAGCCTGGCCAAGGTCGCCGTCCTGCTCGGCAACAAGCTGCCCGCCGACATGGCCGGCTGGAAGGACGACTACCAGAAGGTCAGCAGTCAGCTGGACGCCAGTCTCAAGACCCTCGATCAGGGGGTGTTCGGCGGCGAGATCACGCTCAAGCCGGAGCAGTTCGAAGCCACCCTGGACGGGGTTCTGCAGGGTCTGCAGACCTTCCGCCAGCAGACCCTGAAGAACCTGGATCAACGGCTGCAATACTATGGCGCCGATGCCGTGCGCAGCTTTGGCGCCATCGCCGTCGGCTTCGGTCTGCTGCTGGTGGTGACCTGCTATCTGCTGCTATGCATGCAGACCGCCATTCGCGGCAGTGCGCGGCGCATCACCACCCTGGCCGAAGGCCTGCGCGATGGCGATCTGACCCGCTCGGCCCAGGTGAGTGGCGAGGACGAACTGGCCGAGATCGGGCGCGCCCTGGACCTGGCCGTGGTGCAGCTGCGCGGCAGCCTGCAGGCGGTCGAGCAGGAGAGTCGCCAGGTCGGCACGGCTTCCGGCGAGCTGGGTCAGCAGGCCGAGGCGGCGCTGGGTGCCGTGGAAGCCCAGCGCCAGCAGATCACCCAGATCGCCACCGCGGCCACCGAACTGGCCGCCACTGCCCAAGGCGTGGCGCGGAGTTGCGAAGAGGCCGCCGGCCGCGCCGAGCAGATGCGCGGCATCGCCGAGGCCAGCCAGAGCGACAGTCGCCAGACCACGGCCAGCATCCAGCGCCTTAACCAGCGCCTGGACGAGACGGCGGCGGCCATGGCCCAGGTCAATGCCCAGGCCGGACAGATCCAGCAGGTGGTGGACGTCATCCGCGGCATCGCCGAACAGACCAACCTGCTGGCGCTCAACGCCGCCATCGAGGCGGCCCGGGCGGGTGACCAGGGAAGGGGATTCGCGGTGGTCGCCGACGAGGTGCGTTCGCTGTCGCAGCGCACCCAGGCCTCCACGGCGCAGATCGCCGGGACCGTCGGCAGCCTGAGCGGCACCGTGGCCCAGGCCGTGTCCCTGATGCAGGATGCCTGCGGCCAGGCCGCCAGCGACGCCCAGTCGATCACCGGGCTGGGACGGCGACTGGAAGAGATCGCCGAGTCGGTACAGGGCGTCTCCGACACCCTGGTGCAGATCGCCACCGCCGCCGAGCAGCAGGCGGTCACCGCCGATCAGGTCAGTGGCAACATCCAGCAGGTCGATGGGGCCGCGGCCGATCTGCTCGGCAACGCGCGCACGGTGCAGAGCACGGCGGTGGGTCTGGAGGCGGGCAGTCGCACCCTGACGGCCAACACCACCCGTTTCCGCCTGGGCTAGAACGCAGAAGGGGCGCCTCTCAGGGCGCCCCTTCCATTCAAAGCATGGCTGATCAGGCGCGAGTATCGAGCAGCCGGCCCAGGGTTTCCTGCGAGGCCTGCATGACCTTGGTACCGGCCAATGCCTGGTACTTGCCGACATCCAGATTAACCAGTTCGCTGGCCAGATCGGCCTGGCTGTTGGTGGTCGCGCCCAGGGCGTCCTGCTCGTTGCGCGCCGTCTGGGAGGCGAGGGCGGCACCGGCCTTTTCGACCGTGCGGCTGCCGTTCTGGTAGGCCTGCACCCCGGCGTAAAGTGAATTGCTTGAGGTCACGTTCATGGACAGGGTCCTCGACGGTGATGTCAAAGGGCTATTGAAGCAGCTTTGACGCCAAAGAACCAGCAGCCCGTGTCGCCGCCTGTGTCCGGCTATTGCCGGATGGTCGCCCGGTTGCCCTGGCCGCTCTGGCGCAGATCGAGGCCGTTGCCCGGGCCTGCCTGACTGATCGAGGCGTACTGGCCGGCGCCCTGCTGGCTGACGCTGACCCGGGCGTCGCTGGCCAGTCCCACCTGCAGGAGATGGCCGTCGCCCAACTGCTCGACGCCAAGCTCGACGTTGTCGCCCACCCAGACCGCACTGATCTCGTTATCGTTGCCCTGGGCAGCCAGGGTCAGGCGGGAGTCGTCACCGCCGATCAGGACGCTGGCGCTGTTGCGCTTGCCCTGCTGTTGCAGATCGAGGCGATTGCCATTGCCGGTCACGTTCGCCTGGACGGCATTGTCGTCGCCCAGCTGTCGCACGCTGACGCGCTGGGGTCGATCGGCGAGGCTGTTCTGCTGCACCGTCGCGCCGTTGCGCTGGCCGATCTGGACCAGCTCCGCCTCCTGCTGTCGCGTGCTCTGGCGAATCGTCGCCCGGTTGTCGTCACCCCGCTGCTCGACCTCCGCCCGATTGGCACCGCCGCCCTGCAGCAGCTCGACCTCGTTGCGCGCGCCCAGGCTCAGTACGTCTTGGACATGATCGGCGCCCACCTGCCTGAGTCGCGCAACGCTGTCGCGACCGTCCTGGAACAGATTCAGTCCGTTGCGCTCGCCCTGTTGCTCGATGCGCAGCTGCTGGTCGTCACCGCCCTGGCGCACCAGGGCTTCGTCGAGCAGGCCGTGCTGGACGATGTCCACCGTGTTGCGCTGGCCATGGCCCTGATAGACATAGGCGTGGCTCTGGCTGGCCTCGCGCTGGTCGATGAGGACCTCGCGCGCACCGCCGGCCGCCTGGGTGACATTGGTGAAGTTGCCGACGCCGCCCTGCTCGACGCGGGTACGGTCGCCCTGGGAGGCGCTCTGGGTCAGATAGGCCTGGCTGGCACGACCGCTCTGGCTGACCTCCAGGGTGCCCTGGCGGGTATCCGCTGCCTGACTGAGGAAGGCCCCGAGGCGCTCGCCGCGCTGCTCCACGAGGGTCTGGTTGTCCAGCGCCCAGGCATGGCTGGTCAGGCCGAGCAGGCCCAGGCAGGTCAGGAATTTGAAGGTAGGCACTGGGGCGATCCGGCAGCGGTAGACAGGGCAGTCTGCCGCCGGCCTGACCCTGCGGCCATCGCCCGAAAGACTGATATCAGCCCGGCAGGCGCAGGTGCGCGGCGACCGCGGCGGGGGTGGCCGCGGCCAGGTGCGGCACCGTGCCCAGGCAGGGCGCCGGCAGGCGTTCGTGCAGGGTGGCGAGGTTGTCGTCCAGGCGCAGGGTGGCCGGCGCCACCAGATTGGCGACCCAGCCGGCCAGCGGCAGGCCGTCGGCGAGGATGGCCTCGGCGCTGAGCAGGGCGTGGTTGATGCAGCCCAGGCGCACACCCACCACCAGGATCACCGGCAGACCCAGCTCGCGGGCGAGATCGGACAGGGACTCGCGGCCAGCCAGGGGCACGCGCCAGCCACCGGCACCTTCCACCAGGCTGAAGTCGGCCTGCAGCGCCAGGATCCGCCGCACCGGTGCGGCCAGGGCGGCGACGCTGAGGTCGATGCCGGCTTCGCGGGCCGCCAGGTGCGGGGCGATGGCGGGTTCCAGGGCGATGGGGTTGATGTCGCCGTAACCGAGCGGCAGCGAGGTCTCGCCGAGCAGGGCCAGGGCGTCGCCGTTGCGCAGGCCCTCGGCGGTGCGTTCGCACCCGGAGGCCACCGGCTTGACCCCGGCGGTGGCGAGGCCCTGCAGCCGGGCCCGGTGCAGCAGGCCGGCGGCGATGGTGGTCTTGCCGATCTCGGTGTCGGTGCCGGTGACGAAATAGGCGGGCATGGCGGTCATTCCTTGCGCAGCAGGACGTGGATCACCTGATAGGTGGCGGGCAGGCCGGCGGGCTCGCGCAGGCCCTCGTAGGCCTGGGTGAAGGCGGCCAGGCGCTGGCGCCCGGTGAGGCCCTGGGGACGCCCCTGGTTGAGGTTGTGAGCGCCGATGGCCTTGAGGTGCTGGGTCAGGGCGCGCAGATCGGGGAAGTGCAGGCGCTCGGGCGCGACCTCCAACCCCAGCACCTGCAGGCCACTGGCCGCGGCGGCGTCGGCATAGGCCGCCTGGCGGCGAAAGCGATTGACGTGCACCTGGTCGTCCACCTGGGCCCAGCTCTGGCGCAATTCGTCGAGGGTGCCTTCGACCAGGCTGCTGAAGGCCAGCAGACCGCCTGGCCGCAGGATGCGGCGCGCCTCGGCGAGCACGGCGGGCAGGTCCGGGCACCACTGCAGGGCCAGGCTGGAGAGGACGAGATCGCAGCAGGCGTCGCGCAGCGGCAGGCGTTCGGCGTCGGCGGTCAGGTAGTGGCCGGCACCGGCGCCCTGGGCACGGGCATGGCGGAGCATGCCGGGCGCCAGGTCCAGGGCCAGGCCTTGGGCCTGCGGATGGCGTTGGGCCAGGGCACGGCTGCAATAGCCGGTGCCACTGCCGAGGTCCAGCCAGCGTTGCGGATGCAGAGCGGGTAGCCGGGCGAGCAGGCCGTCGGCGACCCTGCGTTGCAGCAGGGCGGCGCCGTCGTACTGCGCGGCGGCGCGGGAAAAGGACAGCGCCACCTGGCGCTTGTCGGGCAATACGTCAGCCATCGCGTCCTGCATAGATGAATTCACGGATACGGGTGGCCACCTCGTCCGGGCGTTCCAGGGGCAGGCCATGGCTGGCGTGCTCCAGGACCTCGATCTGGGCGTTGGGCAGCTCGTCGCGCAGGGCCTGGGCAGCCGTCGCCGGGACCAGGGCGTCATGGGCGCCGAACAGGTGCAGCTGGGGACCGCTGAAGGCCTGCAGGGCGGCGCGGGTGTCCAGGCGCGCGAGCAACTCCAGACCGGCGATGACCACCTCGGGGTCGATCTCGGGCAGGGTCACCTGCAGCTGGCGGGCGAGGGTGCGGCTGTCGCGCGCGCCCTGGGCCACCAGCAGGGTGAAACGCCTGAGCGTCTGGTCGGCGTCCAGCGAGCAGGCCTCGAAGAAATCGGTGAAGACGCTGCGCGCCATGGCGGTCTGCCAGCCGGGGCGGGCGACGAAGCAGGGATTGCTGGCCAGGGTGATGAGGCCGTGCACGCCCTGGGGGCGGCGCAGGGTGAATTCGCTGGCGAGCATGCCGCCCAGCGACCAGCCGGCCAGCCAGCCGCCCTCGGCGATGCGGGCTTCCAGGTCGGTGAACCAGGCCTGGGTGTCGGTCAGGGTCGGCAGTGGTTCGATCAGCACGTCGAGAAAGGGTGCCTGCTCGACGAGTTCGTCACGCAGGGGCTCCAGCGGAGCGTTGCCCAGGCCCCAGCCGGGCAGCAAGATCAGGGTATCGCGCATGGGTCGGTCACTTATCCGCGTCAGGCGGTAATTCGGCCATGGCCTGGGCCAGAGCGTCGAGCAAGAGGTCCACGTGCGCTTCGCGATGGGCCGCCGTCAGGGTTACCCGCAGGCGGGCACTGCCGGCCGGTACGGTGGGCGGTCGGATGGCGGTGACCAGGATCCCGCGTCGGCGCAGGGCGGCGGAGAGTGCGAGGGCGCGCGCGCTGTCGCCGACCAGGATGGGCTGGATCGGCGTGGCGCTGAGCATAAGGTCCAGGCCGAGAGCCGTCGCGCCCCTGCGGAATCTCTGGATCAAAGTGTGCAGAAGCTCACGGCGCCAGCCTTCCTCACGGACGAGCTGCAGGGCGGCGAGGGTGGCGCAGGCCACCGCCGGCGGCTGGCTGGTGGTGTAGATGTAGGGCCGGGCGAACTGGATCAGCGTCTCGATCAGCGCTTCGCTGCCGGCGACGAAGGCCCCGGCGGTGCCGCAGGCCTTGCCCAGGGTGCCGACCAGCACCGGGACCTGACTCTGGTCCAGGCCGAAGTGCTCGACGATGCCGCCACCGCTGGCGCCCAGGGTGCCGATGCCGTGGGCATCGTCCACCAGGGTCCAGGCGCCGTGACGCTGGGCGACCTGGCAGAGTTCGGGCAGGGCGGCCAGATCGCCATCCATGCTGAAGACCCCGTCGGTGACCACCAGGGTGTCGCCTTCGGCCTTGGCCAGGCGCGTGGCCAGGCTAACGGGATCGTTGTGCAGATAGCGGCCGAAGCGCGCGCCGCTGAGCAGACCGGCATCGAGCAGGGAGGCGTGGTTGAGGCGGTCTTCCAGTACGGTGTCGCCACGCCCGACCAGGGCGGTGACCGCCGCCAGGTTGGCCATGTAGCCAGTGGAAAACAGCAGGGCGCGCGGCCGTCCGGTGAGTTCGGCCAGGGCCTCTTCGACCTGGTGGTGCGGGCCGCTGTGGCCGATCACCAGGTGCGAGGCGCCACCGCCCACGCCCCAGCGCTCGGCGCCCGCGCGCAGGGCGGCGATCACCTGGGGGTGATTGGCCAGGCCCAGATAGTCATTGCTGCAGAAGGCCAGCAGGGGTTCGCCATCCACCACCACCTCGGGACCCTGGGGGGCTTCCAGCAGCGGGCGCCGCCGATAGAGGTGCTCGGCGTGACGCTGGGCCAGGCGGGCGGCGAGGTCGAAGGCCATGGGGTTCTCGATCAGGTTGCAAGGCCCCTCACCCCAGCCCTCTCAGAGAGAGAGGGGTAGAAGCGGGGCGGGGCGTGGGTCAGGCGGTGGCGGCGTCGTAGAAGAGTTCGCTGTTGCGCTGTTCCACCAGGGCCTGCTCGATGGCGGCCTGGTGCACCTCGTCGGCGTGCTCTTCGCGGGCTTCGGGCTGGATGCCGAGGCGGGCGAACAGCTGCATGTCCTTGTCGGCCTGGGGGTTGCCGGTGGTCAGCAGCTTCTCGCCGTAGAAGATGGAGTTGGCACCGGCCAGGAAGGCCAGGGACTGCATCTGCTCGTTCATCTGCTCGCGACCGGCGGACAGGCGCACATGGGACTTGGGCATGAGGATGCGTGCCACCGCCAGGGTGCGGATGAAGTCGAAGGGATCGACGTCCTTCTCTTCCGCTAGCGGGGTGCCCTGCACCTTGACCAGCATGTTGATCGGCACCGATTCGGGGTGCTCGGGCAGGTTGGCCAGCTGGATCAGCAGGCCGGCGCGATCATCCACCGACTCGCCCATGCCGAGGATGCCGCCGGAGCAGATCTTCATCCCGGCTTCACGGACGTAGGCCAGGGTCTGCAGGCGCTCGCCGTAGGTGCGGGTGGTGATGATGTTGCCGTAGAACTCCGGCGAGGTGTCGAGGTTGTGGTTGTAGTAGTCCAGGCCGGCGTCGGCCAGGGCGCGGGTCTGCTCCTGGTCCAGGCGGCCCAGGGTCATGCAGGTCTCCAGGCCCAGCGCCTTGACGCCCTGCACCATCTGCAGGACATAGGGCATGTCCTTGGCGGACGGGTGCTTCCAGGCGGCGCCCATGCAGAAGCGGGTCGAGCCGATGGCCTTGGCCTCGGCGGCCGCCTCCAGCACCTTCTGCACCTCCATCAGCTTTTCCTTTTCCAGGCCGGTGTTGTAGTGGCCGGACTGGGGGCAGTACTTGCAGTCTTCCGGGCAGGCGCCGGTCTTGATCGACAGCAGGGTGGAGACCTGCACGCGATTGGGATCGAAGTGCTGGCGATGCACGCCCTGGGCCTGGAACAGCAGGTCGTTGAAGGGCTGCTGGAACAGGGCGCGGACTTCGGCGAGAGTCCAGTCGTGACGCAGGGCGGTAGCGCTCATGGGAGATCCTCGATGCATTGAAACGGCCGGGTGCCGGAGCGGGGCCGATGAATGCGGTCGACCTTAGCCGAAGTCTGGGTTGACTACTGCTCATAAAATGAGCAATTGCCGGATTTTTTGCAGGGAGATTGAGGGCGTCGCCGGTTTGGCTTGATCGCAGCGAAGCTGAACAGGGCTGGCGTGGTGCTGATCGTTGGGCTTCGACGGTGGAGCTGTCTCAACCCAACCTACGGTACGGAGGAGTGGGCGCGTAGGTTGGGTTGAGCGCCAGCGAAGCCCAACAGGGTCGGCACGACGTGGGTAGTTGGGCTTCGACGGTAGGGCTGTCTCAACCCAACCTACGGTGCGGAGGAGTGGGCGCGTAGGTTGGGTTGAGCGCCAGCGAAGCCCAACAGGGTTGGCACGGCGTGGGTTGTTGGGCTTCGACAGTGGAGCTGTCTCAACCCAACCTACGAGCTAGCCCCCTCTCCCCTTGGGAGAGGGTTGGGGGGGAGGGCGAAGCCTAGAGCATCCGCTCCAGCCCGACCGCCTTGACCACCCAGGCGTTGAAGCGACGCCAGGCGCTGCCCGGTTCGTGGTGCAGCACCCGTGGCTGGCCGTCGCGCTCGCTGACCCATTCCAGCCGCACCCGCCCCCGATCATCGACGCGCCTGACCGCATAGGAGACGCTCGGGTCCATGCCCTGCAGCATCAGCTGGCGCAGGCGACCGGTGAGGGCCGGGCTGTCCACCAGGATGCCGACCTCGGTATTCCACAGCACCGAGCGCGGATCGAAATTGAAGGAGCCGATGAAGGACCAGCGCCCGTCGATGGCCATGGCCTTGCTGTGCAGACTGGATTCGGATTCGCCAAAGCTGTAGGGCAGGGCGGATCGTTTCTGGTCCGGGCGGGCGCGCAACTCATAGAGCTTGACCCCCTGGGCCAGCAGGGCCGCGCGATAGGGCGCATAGCCGGCGTGCACGGCGGGCACGTCGGTGGCCTCCAGGGCGTTGGTCAGCACCCGGACCTCCACGCCGCGGGCGGCCAGGCCACCCAGGTAGGCGACCCCCTGATTCATCGGCACGAAGTAGGAGGAGACCAGCAGCAGTTCGCGCTGGGCGCCGTCCAGGGTCGGTTGCAGCTGATGGGTGAGCAGCAGTTGCCAGTCCGGTTCGTCCTCGGCCAGCACCTTGCGCGGCGCATCCCAGAACGCCTGGGCGTGGGCCCAGGTCAGCTCCCGCAGCCAGCCGTCGAGCTGGGGCGCGGTGGCGTAGCGACGCAGGCGGTTGTACAGCGCCAGGTCGCGGGTGCGTTCGCTGTCGAGGTAGTGGTGCAGCCGCGCGCGCAGTCGCACCAGGGCGGTGGGCGAGGGGGCGAACCAGCGCAGCCGCCGGGCCGGCTGGCTCAGCGGACTGTTCCAGTACTGGTCGAAGCTGGTGCCCAGCTGGCGCGCCACCGGACCGGCGGCGAGCAGATCGAGATCGGTGAAGTTCATCTCCGGGCGGGCATCGAAGTACTCGTCGCCCAGATTGCGGCCGCCGACGATGGCCACGCTGTCGTCGGCCAGCCACAGCTTGTTGTGCATGCGTCTGTGCTGATGGTTGAGATCCACCAGGCGGCCCAGGGCTCGGGTCGGACCGGTGCTGCGACCCAGGTGCAGCGGATTGAAGACGCGGATCTGCACATTGGGATGGGCCGCCAGCACGGCGATCTGGTAGTCGTTGCCGTCGCTGCTGGTGTCATCGATGAGAAAGCGGATGCGCACGCCGCGATCCGCCGCCTTGAGCAACTCGTTGACCAGCAGCCGCGTGGTGAGGCCGTCGTGGACGATGTAGTACTGGATGTCCAGGCTGCGCTCGGCCTTGCGGATCAGCTCGGCGCGAGCGGTGAAGGCGTCGGTGCTGGTTTCCAGCAGACGCAGACCCGACCGGCCCGGGTGCGTGGCGCCGGCCGCGCGCACCTGGCTGTCGAGGGCGGTGCCGGCGACCGGCAGGACCTGGGAGGCGTGGCGCGGAATCGGGGTGGCGCAGCCGGCCAGCAGCGCCAGCAGCAGAGGCACGACCAGACGGATCACAGGCTGTCCTTGAGGCGATACCAGAGCATGCCCAGGGCCAGCAGCGGCGACCTCAGGTGGCGACCGCCGGGAAAGCGCGCATGGGGCACCTGGGCGAAGAGATCGAAACCGGCCGACTGGGCCAGGATCGCCTCGGCGAGCAGGTGACCGGCCAGGTGGGTGGCGTTGACCCCGTGGCCGGCATAGGCCTGGGCATAAAAGACGTTGGGATGCTCGCGCAGCCGACCAATCTGCGGCAGGCGATTGGCGCCGATGCCGATCATGCCGCCCCAGGCGTAGTCGATGCGGACGTCGGCCAGCTCGGGGAACACCTCCAGCATCTTCGGCCTCATGTAGCCGGCGATGTCCCTGGGATCGCGCCCGGAATAGTGGCAGGCACCGCCGAACAGCAGGCGGCGGTCGGTGGAGAGGCGGAAGTAGTCCACCGCCACGTTCTGGTCGCAGACCGCGCGATTGCCCGGCAACAGGCGCGCGGCGCGTTCGGCGGACAGCGGCTCGGTGGCGATCACATAGCTGCCGGCCGGCAGCACCTGGGCGGCGAGATCGGGTTGTAGGTCGTCGATATAGGCGTTGCAGCAGAGCACCAGGGTATCGGCCGAGACCTGGCCGCGGGCGGTATGCACCCGCACCTTGGGGCCGTATTCCAGGCGGGTGACCTGGCTGTCTTCGTGCAGCTGTACGCCCAGCGCCCGGGCCGCGGCGGCTTCGCCGAGGGCCAGGTTGAGCGGATGCAGGTGGCCGGAGCCCTCGTCCACCAGAGCGCCCTGGTAGCGGTCGGAGCCGACCACTTCGGCCAGCTGGGCCTTGGGCACCAGGCGCAGCGGATGGGGATAGCCCAGGGCCTGCAGCGCGGCATGCTCCTCCTGCAGGTGCTGCCAGTGGCGCGGCTTGTTGGCCAGGTCGGCGAAGCCCCAGGTGAGATCGCAGTCGATGCCATGGCGGGCGATGCGCTGGCGGACCCGATCCACCGCCTCGAAGCCCAGCCGCTTGAGTTCGCGCACCCCTTCGGCACCGACGACCGATTCGAATTGCTCGACGTCATGGCCGACGCCGCGGATCAGCTGGCCGCCGTTGCGGCCACTGGCGCCCCAGCCGATGCGGCGGGCCTCCAGCAGCACCACCCGGGCGCCGCGCTCGGCCAGTTCCAGGGCGGTATTGAGCCCGGAAAAGCCACCGCCGACCACGCAGACATCGGCCTGGACCTCGCCCTCCAGGGGCGGAGCACTCAGCGTCTGGTTGGCGGTGGCGGCGTAGTAGGAAGGCGCGTGGGGCTGCATGGAAGACAGAGGTCGGCTGGGGACAAGAGGACCATGCTAAGCCGTCGGGCGTTGAGCCACCAGGGTATAGCTCATCGGCAACTGGGCGGCCTGGCCGATGTAGCGGTCATAGTCGGCCTCGCGATTGGAGTGCGGATGCTCCTCCAGCCGTTGCAACCTCAGGCCGGCATCCAGGCAGGCGGTGACGATGGCGCCCAGGGTGTGGATGTGCCAGTAGCTCGGCGCGCCGTGTCCGTGATCCAGACCGTCGTAGGTGATGAGGTCCTCGCTGACCAGCGGCTCCCGGCGGAAGTAGCTGTAGTGCGGCACCAGCGGCTGGTCCGCGTGGGGCTCGAAGACTTCCAGGAAGGGATGGGTCTCGTAGATCACCAGGCGTCCGCCCGGCGCCAGCAGGCCCTGCACCGCGGCGAAGAAGGCCGGCAGGTCCGGCATCCAGTTCAGCACGCCGATGGTGATCAGCACCAGGTCGTGCTGGCCGAGCCCGGCGGGCAGGGCGTAGATGTCGGCCGCCACCAGCCGCGGCGCCAGGCCCGCCGCCGCGGCCAGCTGCTCGCCCTGGGTGAGGAAGGTCGGCGACTGGTCGATGCCCAGTGCGGGCCGGGCGCCAAAGGACGCCAGGGAGAGCAATTCGCGGGCGTTGTTGCAGCCCACCTGTGCGCAACTCAGGCTGCGGATGTCCAGTCCGGAGAGGGTGGCGGTCAGGCAGGCGTCGAGGACCGAAAAGCCGGGTTGCCGGGCCTGTTCCAGCAGGCGCTGCCAGTCCTCGCCCTGGGCATGGAGCGGCGCCGACACCTCCCAGGCCTGGCGATTGGCGGCGGTGATGAGTTGGCGTTGGCGGGGGTCCATGGGCTGCCTCCTTGGCGATCTGACGAAAGACCGCAGCCTAGACGGTGATCCCCGGGATCGCCAGGCGAGCGCTAGTCCGGCACCGGCAGGCTCAGGGTCTCCTTGATCTCTTCCATCACGATGTAGCTCTTGGATTCGCGCACGTGGGGCAGCTTGAGCAGGATGTCGCCCAGCAGCTTGCGATAGGAGGCCATCTCGGAGATGCGCGCCTTGACCAGGTAGTCGAATTCGCCGGAGACCAGGTGGCATTCCAGCACCTGGGGCAGCTTGAGCACAGCGCGGCGGAATTCCTCGAAGGTGTCGCCGGACTTGTAGTCCAGGCTCAGCTCGACGAACACCAGCAGGCCGGCCTTGAGGTGCTGCGGATTGAGGCGGGCGTTGTAGCCCTGGATGATGCCTTCGCGCTCCAGCCGGCGGACACGCTCGGTGCAGGGCGTGGTGGACAGCCCCACCCGTTCGCCCAGCTCGGTGAAGGAGATGCGGCCATCGTCCTGGAGGATGCGCAGGATGTTGCGGTCGATCTTGTCCAGCTCGCGTCTGGCCTGGTGATGGGTACGCATCGCGGGGGTCTCTGCCAAAGGGGGCTTTACCGGAAAATTACTCCGAATATAGGCAATTCTTCAGTGATTAGCACTGCGAGCGGCTTTCTATACTTGCCGTATCTGCCTTCATTCCGACGAAAGCCGGCGAAATCCTCTCACCGGCCAGGAGCTAGCGATGCGTGTACTGGTTCTGGGTAGCGGCGTCATCGGCACGACCAGCGCCTACTATCTGGCCCGTCAGGGTTTCGAGGTGGTCGTGGTCGATCGCCAGGCCGGTCCCGCCCTGGAGACCAGTCATGCCAACGCCGGTCAGGTCTCGCCTGGCTATGCCTCGCCCTGGGCCGCGCCCGGCGTACCGCTCAAGGCGCTGAAGTGGCTGTTCCAGAAGCACGCGCCCCTGGCCATCCGCCTGACCGGCGACAGCAGCCAGTACCTGTGGATGGCGCAGATGCTGCGCAACTGCACCGCGGCCCGCTACGCGGTGAACAAGGAGCGCATGGTGCGGCTGTCCGAATACAGCCGCGACTGCCTCGACGAGCTGCGCCAGGACACCGGCATCGCCTACGAAGGCCGCCAGCTGGGCACCACCCAGATCTTCCGCACCCAGCAGCAAGTGGAGGCCGCGGCCAAGGACATCGCCGTGCTGGAGCGTTCCGGCGTGCCCTTCGAACTGCTCGACCGCGAGGGCGTGGCCCGGGTCGAACCGGCGCTGGCAGCGGTCAAGCATAAGCTGGCCGGCGGCCTGCGCCTGCCCAACGACCAGACCGGCGACTGCTTCCTGTTCACCAATCGCCTGGCCGAGGAGGCCCGCCGCCTGGGCGTGGAATTCCGCTTCGGCGCCGAGATCCAGCAACTCAGTGCCAATGGCGATCGCATCGATGGCGTCAGGGTCGATGGCGAACTGCTCACCGCCGATCACTACGTCCTGGCCCTTGGCAGCTATTCGCCGCACCTGCTGGCGCCCCTGGGCATTCGCGCCCCGGTCTATCCGCTCAAGGGCTATTCGCTGACGGTGCCCATCGTCGATGCCGCCATGGCGCCGACCTCGACCATCCTCGACGAGACCTACAAGGTCGCCATCACCCGCTTCGACGACCGTATCCGTGTCGGCGGCATGGCCGAGATCTGCGGCTTCGACCTGAGCCTGGACCCGCGTCGCCGCGCCACCCTGGAAATGATCACCGGGGACCTCTATCCTCGCGGCGGCGACCTCGCCCGGGCCAGTTTCTGGACCGGTCTGCGGCCCGCCACCCCGGACGGGACCCCCATCGTCGGCGCCACCCGCTATCGCAACCTGTTCCTCAATACCGGGCACGGGACGCTGGGCTGGACTATGGCCTGCGGCTCCGGTCGCCTGCTGGCCGATCTGATCGCCCGCAAGCAGCCGCAGATCAGCGCCGAGGGTCTCGACATCTCCCGTTATTCCGCTACCCAGGAGTCCTCGCGCAATGCCCGTACAGCGTCTGCACACTGATCGCCGCCTCAGCGAAATCAATATCCACAACGGCACCGTCTACCTAGCCGGCCAGCTGGCCGACGACTTTTCCGGCGACATCTACCAGCAGACCCGCGAGACCCTGGCCAATGTCGACAAATTCCTCGCCGAGGCCGGCAGCGACAAGCAGCACATCCTGGTGGTGACCATCTTCCTGCGCGACATCGCCCTGCACTTCGAGGGCATGAACCGCGCCTGGGACGAGTGGGCCGCCCAGGGTGCCACCCCGGGTCGCACCACCGTCGAAGCCAAGCTGGCCAAGCCGGACATCCTGGTGGAAATGAACATCATCGCCGCCGTCAAGGTGTAAGACCGCTGTTGCCCCTCTCCCCAGGGAGAGGGCCGGGGTGAGGGCGCTGTTTAGCCCTCCTGTCCCTCACGCTTCCTTTGCCGAGACCTCCCATGCGTCCCGCCCGCGCCGTCATCGACCTCGCCGCCCTGCGCCAGAACTATCGCCTGGCCCGTGAACTCTCCGATGCCCGCGCCCTGGCGGTGATCAAGGCCGATGCCTATGGCCATGGCGCCGTGGCGGTGGCCAGCGCCCTGGCCAAGGAGGCTGACGGTTTTGCCGTGGCCTGCATCGAGGAGGCGCTGGAGCTGCGCGCCGCCGGTATCCGCGCGCCCATCCTGCTGCTGGAAGGCTTCTTCGGCGTCGACGAATTGCCGCTGATCGTCGAGCACGATCTCTGGACGGTGATCCATGCCGACTGGCAACTCCAGGCGGTGGAACGGGCCACCCTGGCGCGGCCCCTGCAGGTCTGGCTGAAGCTGGATTCCGGCATGCACCGGGTCGGCTTCTTTCCCCAGGACTACGCCGCCGCCTACGGGCGACTGCTGGCCAGCGGCAAGGTCAGCGGCATCGTCAAGCTGACCCACTTCGCCCGCGCCGACGAACCGGACAGCCCGGCCACCGCGGCGCAGATCGCCACCTTCCGCGCGGCCACCGAGGGCCTGCCCGGCCCCACCAGCCTGCGCAATTCGCCGGCGACCCTGGGCTGGCCCCAGGCGGCCGGTGACTGGGTGCGCCCCGGGCTGATGCTCTATGGCGTCTCGCCCTTCGCCACGGCCCAGGCCGCTGCCGAACGACTGCAACCGGTGATGACCCTGACCTCGCGGGTGATCGCCGTACGCGAACTGCCGGCCGGCGAGCCGGTGGGCTATGGCGCGCGCTTCGTCACCGCCGGGCCGACCCGGGTCGGCGTGGTCGCCCTGGGCTATGCCGACGGCTATCCGCGCCATGCGCCCAACGGCACCCCGGTAGCCATCGAAGGCCGTCCCGGCCAACTGATCGGCCGGGTATCCATGGACATGCTCACCGTCGACCTCACCGATCACCCCCAGGCCAGGGTGGGCAGCGAGGTGGAGTTCTGGGGCCGCCAGGTGTCGGTGGCGGACCTGGCGGAACGCTGCGACACCATTCCCTATCAGCTGCTGTGCAACCTCAAGCGGGTGGCGCGCAGCTATCGCGATTAGGCCCTGGGCAGGGCCTCCGGGCGCTGCCGCCGCCAGGCGAACGCCCTGCGGGGGCCGCACGTCCGTCGTGGTGTTGTAAATCTCGAACAGCGTTGCCATGATGCTGAACACCGTGCCGCGGCACGCCTTCAGCGCGTGGCCTGGCCACGTCTCACCCGCCTGCTCGAGGAGTCTTTCCCACCTTGGACGTCGGTGCCCGCCTGCAAACCATCCGTACCCTCAAGGGCCTCTCCCAGCGCGAACTCGCCAAGCGTGCAGGGGTGACCAACAGCACCATCTCGATGATCGAGAAGAACAGCGTCAGTCCTTCCATCAGCTCGCTGAAAAAGGTGCTGGCCGGGATTCCCATGTCCTTGGTGGAATTCTTTTCCCTGGATCTGGAGCAGGACACGCCGACCCAGGTGGTCTATCGCGCCAATGAGCTCATCGACATCGCCAGTGGCGCCCATACCGTGCGCATGCGCCTGGTCGGTCGGGCCCATCCCAGTCGCGCCCTGGCCTTTCTCGACGAGACCTATCCGCCCGGCGCCGACACCGGCGAAGAGATGTACGCCCATGAAGGCGAGGAGGCCGGCCTGGTGGTGGAAGGCCGCCTGGAGCTGACCGTGGGCGGCGAGGTGCACATCCTCGAACCCGGCGACAGCTACTACTTCGAGAGCAGCCGCCCGCACCGCTTCCGCAATCCCTTCGAAGCCCCCGCCCGGCTGATCAGCGCGACCACGCCGGCGAATTTCTGAGCACCCGCAGCGCTGCGGTTGTAGGGGGGAAAACGGCGCAGCCTTTTCCGCGTTGAAGCCGGTGCAGGGTGCACCCCTCACCCCAACCCTCTCCCGGAGGGCGAGGGGGCTGTCCGAGTGGGCGCTCGAGTTCCTCTGGCCATGTAGGGTGGAAAACGGCGTAGCCTTTTCCACGTTGAGGGCGGTGCCCGGGGCGGCCCTCACCCCAACCCTCTCCCGAAAGGAGAGGGGGTTGTCCGAGTGAGCGCTCGAGTCCGTAGGTTGGGCTGAGACAGTTTCATCGTCGAAGCCCAACATTGCCGCCACGCTGAGGCAAGGCCTGTCGGGCTTCGCTGCGCTCAACCCAACCTACGGGTCAGTCCCCCACAGCTCCCCTTCCTCGATCCCCAGCGCCGCCAGCTCCGCCCGGCGGAGCGGTTCGTCCTGGGCGAGAAAGAATTCGTCCAGTTGCGGTGGCGCCACGCCGCTGGCCAGGAGCAGGGCGTGGGCCTGGCCGCGGTGGTGCAGCTGGTGCACGAAGAGGTGCTGCAGGGTGCGCAGTCGCTGTTCCCGTACCGGGCCGCTGACGCGGGGCAGGGTGATGAGCTGGGTCAATTGCTGCGGACCGAGCCTGCGGCACAGGGCGACGAGGCGCTGGTCACTGGCGATCTGGGCCGCACGCAGCGCCGCCAGGTCAGGCCAGTCGGTATCCTGGTAGGGCCGGGGCTGGTCGTGCAGCGCATCGAGATAGAAGCGATCGACATCGAGCAGATGGCCGAGCAGGGCCCAGAGCGAGCCGAAGAAGGCGGCGGGTTGGTTCGCCCGCAGGGCGGCGACCGGCAACAGGGCGCAGGCCGCCAGCAGGCGGTGGTTCGACCAGCGATTGTTGCAGGCCTGGGCCAGCAGCAGGGTGGTGGTCATGGACAGGTCCTCGGCAAGGCGCGCGGACACCTACTGTAACCTGCGGCGATGTGGTGGAGGTCGCAGCCTGGGCAGCCTGGGCAGCCTTGGCATTGAGCCGCTGCCGGCACTTTGCCATGCTCCGCCGCTCTGCTCTTTATCTGCAAGGATGCGCCCGATGCCTAGAATTTCGCCCTGGTTAGGCCTGGTCGCCGCCCTGTGCCTGGGTGCCCCGGTCGGGGCCGCCGAATCCGTCTCCCTGCCCGACCTGCCCTACATCCCCCTGGGCGTGGTCGGCCACGACAACAACGCCGCCTATCCCGATGCGCAGATGGAAAGGCGCCTGCAGCTGCTCGACCGCTACAACCTGCGCAGCTATCGCTCGGGTGAATTCCTGCTGCTGGACCTGCCACGCCTGGATCGCCTGGTGGCCCTGGCCCGCCAGTACCGCATCACCCTGCGACCGGTGATCACCCAGCAACTGACCCAGGCCCAGGCCTATGCCCTGGCCAAACGCTACGCCAAGGACATCAAGGTCTGGGAGATCGGCAACGAGCAGGACTATTCGCGGGTCGGCGCCGGCATCCGCATCAGTCGCCTGGTGGACATCTATCGCGGTATCCGCCGCGCCTCCGACGAGCTCAACGCCGGCCTCGAGACCACCATCAACGTGATGTCCTGCAACCCCGACGATCGGGGCGCCAAGGCCCGTTGTCCGGGCGATCGCCTGGGGTCCATGTGGTTTCTCGATCAGGCCCGGGCCGCCGGCTTCGCGTTCGACTACATCAGCTTCCACTATTACCCGCACTACCACGATCGCGGCCGCTGGATGGATCTCTACCTGGGGCAGATGCGCGCCATGGCGGAAAAGTACCGGACGCGGATCTTCTTCAACGAGGTCAATTGCGGCGAGATCTACCAGGGCGCCACCGATGGCGGTCGACCGGGGGATCGCGGCTGCCATGACAGCCTCGAAGCCATCCTTTCCGAGCTCAATGGGCGCTATCGCGACATCGTCCGCGAGATCAACGTCTACGAATTGCTCGACGAGCCGACCCATCCGATTGCCCATGAGCGTCACTTCGGGCTGATGTACGACCTGGACCGCCCAAAACCGGTCATGGAACTGATCCGCCGCTATGCCGGCCAGCCCTGAGCCGCCAGAAAGCGGACGAACCTGACTTCACTGCGAGAACAGGTCTCTTGGGTGACCGAGTGGTCACCGACGAACGGTAGACAAAGTGCCATCATCGGCACCGTACATCTGGCAAAACGCTGCGTTTACCCCTGCTTCGTGATGGCACGGGTTCTTATTGGTCTAGCGCTTGCACTAGGCTTTGCAGGTGCTAGGGAAACGATCTTCCCCGGCAGTTTTCCTGCTGTACCGAGGTGGGATGCACGGATCGAATCGCGCACCTCGGCCTATCTGGTTCCTTCTTGATGACAATCCTTAGCTCCATCTCCCGCCGCCTGCCGCGTCAGGCGCTGCTGTTGCCTGCCCTGTTCGCCACCGCTTCGCTTGCCACCTCCGCCCAGGCCGTTGACCTGGTCGGTCTCAACTTCTCCGGCGCCACCTTCGCCGCCCAGGTACTGCCAGGTGTCAACGACCGCAACTTCATCTTCCCGGCCGAGAGCCATTTCCAGCAGTGGAGCGCCAAGGGCGTGAAGCTGGTGCGCTTCCCCATTCTCTGGGAGCGCCTGCAACCGTCCATGGGGGTCAATTTCGATCCCACCTACGCCGGCCTGGTCGATCGCACCCTGGGCTACGCCCAGAAGTACGGCGTCAAGGTCATCCTCGATCTGCATAACTACGCCCGCTACCAGGGCAAGGTCATCGGCGCGGGCGAAGTCCCCTACGAAGCCTTCCAGAATCTCATGACCCGCGTCGCTCAGCGCTGGGGCACCCATGCGGCGCTCTATGGCTACGACATCATGAACGAGCCCCATGACGCCGTGAGCAACTGGCCGACCGCCGCCCAGTACGGCATCAATGGCGTGCGCGCGGTCGATTCGACCCATCCGATCTTCATCGAAGGCAACGGCTGGGCCGACACCACCCGCTGGCCGCAGTGGAACGATACGCTGCTCAAGCTCAACGACCCGGCCAACAACCTGATCTTCATGGCCCAGGCCTTCTTCGACACCAGCCTGAACGTGGCGACCCTCTCGCCCGGCTATGGCGTCGAGCGCCTCAAGCCCTTCGTCACCTGGCTCAAGGCCAACAACAAGCGCGGCTTCATCGGCGGCTTCGGCGTACCTGACACGGATGCGCGCTGGTTGCCCATTCTCGACGGCATGCTGGCCTATCTGAAGCAGAACTGCATTCCGGCCACCTACTGGGCCGCCGGCCCGGGCTGGGGCACCTACAACCAGGCGGTCGAGCCGATCAATGGCAAGGAGCGTCCGCAGTGGGCGGTGCTGGCCAAGTACCTGGACAAGGACAGCTGCGCCGGCATCGGCCCGCAGGTGACCCCGACGGCCGCCACGCCGCCCAAGACCGAGACCGCCACGGGCGGTGCGACCGCGGGCACCACCGGCGGGACCGGGGCCACTGGCACGCCCGGAGCGACCACCGGCACCACCACCGGCGCCGCACCGGCCACGGGTACCAGCACCACGGGTGCCACCGCGGGCAGCACGCCCATGGCTGGCGCCGTCACTGGCACCACTGCCAATGCCGCGACCTCGTCCAAGCTGACCACCGTCGAGCAGCTCTACCTGGCCTACTACGGCCGGGCAGCCGATGCCGGTGGCCTCAACTACTGGGCCTCGCGCCTGGCTGGCGACATGAGCGTCGAGCAGCTGGCGGCCAACTTCGCCGGCAACAGCGAATCGACCGCCCTCTATGGCTCGCTGAGCGGTGCGGCCCTGGTCAACCAGGTCTACCAGAACCTCTATGGCCGCAGCGCCGACAGCAGCGGCAGCGCCTACTGGACCAGTCGCCTGGCCAACGGCGTCACCTCGCGCGCCAACCTGCCGCTGGAGGTCATGCGTGGCGCCGCGGGCGACGACAAGACCGCCTTCGACAAGAAGGTGAACACCGCTCTGGCCCAGGGCACCACCACGACCACGCCGACCCCCGCGGCCAGCGTGCAACCGGTGCAGAACGTGGTCCTGCCGGTCGCCAGTGGCAGCGTCTCCTCGGCGCCGCTGACCGGCTACAAGAACATCCCCCTGGGGGTGGTCGGCCACGACAACAGCGCCGCCTATCCGCCTGCCGAGATGGAGGGCCGCCTGCAGCTTCTGGCGGCGCGCAATCTGCGCACCTATCGCTCCGGCGAGTATCTGGTGACCAACCTGCCCGAGCTGGATCGGCTGGTGTCCCTGGCGCGCAAGTACAACATCACCCTGCGGCCGGTGATCACCCACAAGCTGACCCAGGCGCAGGCCTACACCCTGGCCAAGCGGTACGCCAACGACATCAAGATCTGGGAGATCGGCAACGAGCAGGACTACGCCAAGGCGGGTGCGCAGGATCGCATCAACACCCTGGTCGGGATCTATCGCGGCATCAAGCAGGCCTCGGACGAGCTGGGCGCCAACCTCAAGACCACCATCAACGTGATGGCGTGCAACTCGGATGACCGCACCACCACCTCCCGTTGCCCGGGTGATCGCAATGGGGCCATGTGGTTCCTCGACCAGGCCAAGGCGTCGGGCTTCAACTTCGACTACATCAGCTTCCACTACTACCCCTATGTCGACGACAAGGGCTACTGGATGGACATGTACCTGGGCCAGATACGCGCCATGGCCAACAAGTACAAGACCAAGGTGTTCTTCAACGAGATGAACTGCGGCAACGTCTACCAGGGCAACACCGACGGCGGCCGTGACGGCGATCGGGCCTGCTACGACAGCGTCAAGCAGATGCTCACGGTGCTCAACACCAGCTACAGGGACGTGGTGGCGGAGATCAACGTCTACGAACTGCTCGACGAGCCGACCCTCTCGGTGGTCCACGAGCGCCACTTCGGGATGATGTATGACCTCAAGCGTCCCAAGCCGATCTTCGACATGGTGACCAGCTTCGCCAAGTAAGTCCCCGGCGCGGCCACACCACCGCCCCCGCTGCCTGACCGGTAGCGGGGGCGGTGTCGTTTTGGGGGAGCGGTAGTGGGTGAGGGTCATTGCCGGAAGAAATCCTCAACCCCGCTTGAGCATCGCCCGCATCGCCGCCAGGGCGTCGTTGCCGCGGGCGGCCTTCTGTTCCTGGGGCGCTTCTTCCAGGCCTTCCCACTGCAGGTCCTCGGGTGGCAGTTCGTCGAGGAAGCGACTGGGGGTGCAGTCGATCAGCTCGCCGTACTGCTTGCGCCGGGTGGCGTAGGTGAAGGCCAGGGTCTGGCGCGCGCGGGTGATGCCCACGTAGGCCAGGCGGCGCTCCTCCTCGATGGTGTCGGCCTCGATGCTGGAGCGGTGCGGCAGGATTTCCTCTTCCATGCCCATGATGAACACATAGGGGAATTCCAGGCCCTTGGAGGCGTGCAGGGTCATCATCTGCACCCCGTCGGCGCCTTCCTCTTCTTCCTGCTGGCGTTCGAGCATGTCGCGCAGGACCAGCTTGGCGATGGCGTCCTCGATGGTCATCTGGCCGTCTTCATCCTTTTCCAGGATGTTCTTCAAGGCATCCAGGAGGAACCAGACGTTGCCCATGCGGAAGTCGGCGACCTTGTCGGAGCTAGCGTTCTGGCGGATCCAGTTCTCGTAGTCGATGTCCATCACCATGCTGCGCAGGGCGCCGATCGGGTCCTCGCCCGCGCAGTTCTTGCGGACCCCGTCCATCCAGCGCTTGAAGCGCGACAGGCGTTCGGTGAAGCGGGCGTCCAGGTGCTCGCCCAGGCCGATCTCGTCGGCGGCGGCGTACATCGAGCGATCCCGGCTGCCGGCATAGTTGCCGAGCTTTTCCAGGGTGGTGGAGCCGATCTCCCGGCGCGGCACGTTGATGACCCGCAGGAAGGCGTTGTCGTCGTCCGGATTCACCAGCAGGCGCAGGTAGGACATCACGTCCTTGACCTCCTGGCGGGCGAAGAAGCTGGTGCCGCCGGAGAGCCGGTAGGGAATCTGGTGGTGCTGGAGCTTGAGCTCCATCAGCTTGGCCTGGTGGTTGCCGCGATAGAGGATGGCGAAATCCGCGTAGGGCCGCTGGGTCTTGAGGTGCAGCGTGAGGATCTCCAGGGCGATGCGCTCGGCCTCGCCATCCTCGTTCTTGCAGCGCAATACCCGGATTGGATCGCCGTGGCCCATCTCGCTCCACAGCTGCTTCTCGAACACGTGGGGGTTGTTGGCGATGAGCACGTTGGCGCACTTGAGGATGCGACTGGTGGAGCGGTAGTTCTGCTCCAGCATCACCACCTTGAGCGAGGGAAAGTCGTCCTTGAGCTGCATCAGGTTTTCCGGTCGCGCGCCGCGCCAGGCGTAGATCGACTGATCGTCGTCGCCCACCACGGTGAACTGGGCGCGCTCCTGCACCAGCATCTTCACCAGCAGGTACTGGCTGGTGTTGGTGTCCTGGTATTCGTCCACCAGCATGTAGCGGATGCGATTGCGCCAGCGCTCCAGCACCTCGGGATGCTCCTGGAACAACTTGACCGGCATCAGGATGAGGTCGTCGAAGTCGACCGCGTTGTAGGCCTTGAGGGTGCGCTGGTAGTGCAGGTAGACCACCGCGGCGGTCTGCTCCTTGGGCGTGCGCGCCTTTTCCAGGGCTTCTTCCGGCAGGATGAGGTCGTTCTTCCAGTTGCCGATGTAGTTCTTGATCTCGTCCAGGCCGTCGTCGCCCTGGTATTCCTTCTGCATGATGTCGGTGAGCAGCGCCTTGATGTCGCCCTCGTCGAAGATCGAGAAGCCCGGCTTGTAGCCCAGGTGCACGTACTCGCGGCGGATGATGTTCAGCCCGAGGTTGTGGAAGGTCGAGACGGTCAGGCCACGGCCCTCGCCGGCTTTCAGCAGGCTGGCCACCCGCGCCTTCATCTCGCGCGCCGCCTTGTTGGTAAAGGTCACGGCGCAGATGTACTGGGCGCGGACGCCGCACTGCTGCACCAGGTAGGCGATCTTGCGGGTGATGACGCTGGTCTTGCCGGAGCCGGCACCGGCCAGCACCAGCAGGGGACCGCTGATGTAGGCCACGGCTTCGGCCTGGCGGGGATTGAGCTTGGACATGGCGGACCGGGGTGACGACGCTGGGCGGGGGATTCTACCAGCGCCGGTCAGCCCTGGTCTCAGGGCTTGGGCGGTGGCGCGACGAAGGTCAGCTGGCGCGGATAGCCGTACTTCTCGCCGGGCAGCACCGGGCTGTCGAGGAACACCCCCATGCTGCGGCCGAATTCGCTGACGTGGGTGACGGCATAGTCCTGGCCGTCGGCCAGGCGGACGATGGCGCCCGGCTTGAATTCCTCGCGATTGCGCTCGGTGACCGGGATGGAAATGCCGGCGGCCTTGCGGTAGATGCCCTTGAGCCAGTCCTGGTTGGTGAAGTCGTTGATCGGGGTGTTGAAGCGCCCCGGCAGGCGCTGCAGATGGCGCCCGGTACCGGGGGCGTCGTCCACCGCCAGGCGCCGGGGATAACCCACGGCCTCGGCATCCAGCGGCTTGCCCTCGATGAACACGGCCAGGTTGTCGCCGACCCGCTGGACCTCGGTGATGGCGCGCCACTCACCGTCGCCCAGCTGGACCTGCCGTCCGCTGATGAAGCCCTCGACGTTGGCCGGGGTCGCCGGAATAGTCACGCCGGCCACCCGGCGCAGGACGCCACGATCCCAGTCTTCGTTGCTGAAGTCGTTGATGGAGCTGGAGAGGAGTGGCTGGGTAGCGGAAGTCGCGTGCGATGGGCTGGCGGTCTG
Source organism: Pseudomonas sp. SHLD1 (assembly GCF_028640935.1). Classification (NCBI taxonomy): domain Bacteria; kingdom Pseudomonadati; phylum Pseudomonadota; class Gammaproteobacteria; order Pseudomonadales; family Pseudomonadaceae; genus Pseudomonas; species Pseudomonas sp. SHLD1. The sequence goes on along the minus strand of NZ_JAQZAD010000006.1, from coordinate 188,164 downwards.
TGCCTGGGCCAGCGGCAGACCAAGACAGCAGGCGCAGAACAGCAGGGCGGAGAGAGCCAGGCGAGTGGGCATAGAGGTCATCCTTAACGCAGGTTTCTTGTCGGTCCCATACCGGGAGTGGGCGATAGACCCTTGATGTCCCCCGGCGTTTGGCGAGCGCGGCGCAAAGCGGCAATTTTTCACCCGCGCGGCGCCGAACGGCAAGGGCTGCGTTAACCTGGGCTTTTCCCGCGGGAGTCCATCCATGAATTCGACCCTTGCCGCCGTCCCCCTGTCCAAGGCCTATCGCCTGCTCAACCACGGTCCCACGGTGCTGGTCAGCGCCGCCCACGCCGGCCGGCGCAACGTCATGGCCGCGGCCTGGGCCATGGCGGTGGATTTCGAGCCGGGCAAGGTGGCGGTGGTGCTCGACAAGCAGACCTGGACCCGCGAACTGCTGGAAGCCGAGGGCAGCTTCGTGCTCAGCGTGCCCTGCGCCGACCAGGTGGATCTGGTGCAGACAGTAGGCAATACCAGCGGTCGCGAGCTGGACAAGTTCGCCGCCTACGGCATCGAGACGCTGGCCGGCGAACAGGTTGGCGCGCCGCTGATCGCCGACTGCGTGGCCTGGCTGGAATGCCGCTTGCTGCCCGAGGCGCACAACCAGCAAGGCTACGACCTGTTTCTCGGTGAGGTACTCGCCGCCCGGGCCGATACCCGGGTGTTTCGCGAAGGCCGCTGGGATTTTCGCGGCCAGGATGGCCTGCGCACCCTGCACCACGTCGCCGGCGGTCACTTCCTGGTGATCGGCGACGGTATCCAGGGGCAGATGCTGAAGCCGAAAGCCTGAGACCGCCGACGCCAGTGCCTGGCGCTGGCGCGGCCGGGGTCAGACGCGGAAGCGCGCGACCATCTGCTGCAGATCGCCGCCCAGGCGGGCCAGTTCGTTGACCGATGCCGCGGCGTGGGCGTTGGCAGTGGCCGATTCCTCGGCCAGGCCGCTGACCTTGACCACGTTGCCGTTGATTTCCTCGGCCACCAGGCTCTGCTCCTCCACCGCGGTGGCGATCTGCTGGTTGAGACCCTGGATCTCCGCTACCGCCTGGTAGATGACCTCCAGGGCGCGCTCGGCGTCCTGGGCCAGGGTCACGGTGCCCAGGGTACGGTCGCGACTGGCCTGCATCCGCGCGCTGGCCTCGGTGGTGCCCTGCTGCAGGGTGGCGATGAGTTCGCCGATTTCCTGGGTGGACTCCTGGGTCCGCTGGGCCAGGGAGCGGACCTCGTCGGCCACCACGGCAAAGCCGCGGCCCTGTTCGCCGGCGCGAGCGGCTTCGATCGCGGCGTTGAGCGCCAGCAGGTTGGTCTGCTCGGCGATCGCCTTGATCACGTCGATGACGCTGCCGATGCGACCGCTGGCGGTGTCCAGGCGCTCCATGGCAGCGCCCAGGCCCTGCACCTCTTCGGCGGCCAGGGTGATTTCCTGGGCCGCGCGCTTGACCGTGCGACTGCCTTCGCGGGCCATGCTGTCGGCGTTCTGCGCGGCGCTGGAGGCGTTGGCGGTGTTTTGCGCGACGTTGTGCACCGTGGCCGCCATCTCGTTCATGGCGGTGGCCACCTGATGCATCTCGTCGCGCTGCTGGGTGGCGCCGCGGCTGGTCTGGACGCCAAAGGCCGAGAGTTCGTCGGCCGCGCTGCTGAGCTGTCCCACGCCGCTGGCGATGCCACTGACCAGCTGGCGCAGGTCATCGGCCATGGCCTGGGTGGTGCGTTGCAGTTCGCCCAGCTCGTCACGCCGATTGATCTCGCTGCGCTGGGTGAGATCGCCAGCGGCGACGCGCTTGAGCATGGCCATGGCGGTCGCCAGCGGCTGGGTGATCTGGCGGGTGATCAGCCAGGCGGCGGCGATGCCGATCAGCAGGGCGATCAGGCTGCTCAGCAGCAGCTTGAGCAGGGCGGCCTGGCGCTCGGCCGCGGCGGACTTGAGCTGGCCTTCGCCCAGCTGGTCCAGCAGCTGCACCAGCTTGTTACCCTGCTCCTGGAGGCTGGCAACGGCGGCCTGGGCCTGGCGATTCTGGGCGACGATGGATTCGAAGAAGGCGCGATAGCGGGTCACGTCCTGGGTGGCGCTGTAGAGGCGCGCGGCGGTGTCGCCGTCGATCTGCTTCTGGGCGCTGGCCAGGGTCTTGAGCAGCTCGTCGATGACCTTGAGGGTCGCCTGGGACTTGCTGTCATCGGGGGTGCCGAGGAAGCGGCGGATGGCCAGGCGCACCCCGACCATCTGCGCCTTCATCTCGGCCATGGCCTTGAGGTCGGCGGTGCTGTAGCTGCCACCCGGAGCAAAGACCAATTCGAACAGCTGGTCGAGGGTCTCGGTAACGGTATCGGAGACCCGGGTCAGTTCCTTTTGCGCATCGGCGCTGGTCTGGTTGGCCTGTTGCAGGGCAGCGAAGCGCTCCTGATAGGTCTTCATCTCCTGCTGGATGCTGCCCAGGATGGCGACGTTGGCCGGGTTGGTCAGCAGGGTGAGGCCCTTGCCGATGTCTGCCGTCACCCTGGCCAGGGTGGCCTGTTGCCGGGTGCCGTTGGCGGCGCTGGGATCGAGCAGATAGGCCTTTTCGTCGATCCTGACGTCGAGCACGTCGGCCTTGAGCTGACCGCTGTAGCGCGTCTTGTTGATGCGCTCGAGCAGGGTGTTGGCGGTGAAATAGCCGAACAGAGCCACCACCGTCACCATGACCAGCAGGGCACCGAAGCCCAGCGCCAGCTTCTTGGAAATGCCGAGATTGCTCAGCCAGGAGGCTTTGGATACAGACATGGGAATTCCGGAAGAGAGTACGAAGACCCCCTTCATCGGCCGTCCCGATCGATACTTGAAAGCCGCACGTCAGGGCCGCCTGGATCGCGGCCCCGCCGCGGACGGCGGGCGCCGTCCGCGGTGCTGCCGGATGGCTTCAGGCGGTTTCGCGGTTGTGCACGGGAACGGGCAACTCCAGCTCCAGCACCGAGATCAGCGCATTCTGCTGACGCTCGTTGAGCTGGCGAAAGCGCTGCAGCAGCAGTTGCTCGCTGGCATTGAGCAGCTCGTCGTCCGCTTCGACATGTTGCTGTTCCAGCACGCCGTCCTGTACCAGGCTGCGTTCCAGCCAGGCGACGATCTCGGTGTTCATGCTGTGCCGATGGGAGCGGGCCACGGCGGCGATGCGTTCACGCATCCCGTCGGGCAGGCGGACGACGAACTTTTCCGTGGGAATACCGGCGGGAGCGCGGTGGACGTAGGGCATGGAGGACCTCCAATACGAATGGACTGACGTCAAAGCGCCGACAACAGCAGTCGACCGGCGAAGAAAACCAGCACCAGGCCCATGGTTCTCTCGAACCAGTGGCCCAGGCGCAGGAAGGTCTGGCGAACGCGCGGACTGGAAAACAGCAGGCTGACCAGGGCGAACCAGCCGGCGTTGACCGCGCACATCCACAGGCCATAGAGGCCCTGGACGGTCAGCGGCGTGCTGCCGCTGACCACGGTGGTGAAGATGGCCAGGAAGAACAGGGTGGCCTTGGGATTGGTGGCGTTGGTCAGGAAGCCGGTGAGGAAGGCCTTGCCGGGCGACTGCCGCTGCAGGTCGGCCTGCTGCCATTGGCTGTCGTCCAGCGGCGCGGCGGTGGGCTTGCTGCGGATCAGGTTGAAGCCCAGCCAGAGGATGTAGGCGCCGCCGACCACCTTGGCGGCCCCCAGCAGCCAGGGCGTGGCGTGCATCAGGGCGCCGATGCCGAGCAGGGTGTAGAGCACGTGGACCGAGATTCCGGCGCCGATGCCCAGGGCGGTGCACAGGCCGATCAGGCGCCCGTATCTCACGCTCTGCCGCACGGTCACGGCGAAATCCGGACCGGGCGCCAGCACGGCGAGGAAGTGGATGGTCGCCAGGGCGAGGAATTCGCTCAGGTAGGGGGACATGTCAGCTCCAGTACGTGAGGGGTTCGGCCGCCCCGCGATAGCCCACGAAGCACGACAGCGACAGCCGTGGCTGGTCGTTGCCGGGCGTCACGGCGTGCATGCGGCGGGAATTGAAGAGAATCAGGTCGCCCGGTTCGGGGCGGATGGTCAGGCAAGGCGGGCCGAGCCGGTCGGGCTCGATGCCGTAGCTGTCGCCGCGCAGGGCGTCGAAGGCCGCCGGCGACAGCTCGCGTGACCAGAGCTGCAGTTCGCCACCCAGGCTGGGCATGGTCAGGTAGACGTTGCAGGCCAGCTGGGTGACCAGGCTTTCGGCTTCCTCGCTGCCCGGCGCGTCCTTGGCGAAGATGTCGTGATGGGCGAGAAAGCGCACCCCCGGCTTCACCACCCGCGACAGGCCGACGTACATCTTGCGGCCCCAGAGGGTCTGCAGGCGGGCGCCGGCGGGCCAGACCTCGTCGAGGGTGCAGCGCACCAGGTCGATGGGGTTGAGATAGGGGCGGCAGCGCCGGCGCAATTCTTCCAGGTTGCTGGCGACGCTGGCGAAATAGTCGTCCATCTGCGCGCGCTGGTGTTCCGCCTCGTAGAAGGCCATGCCGATGCGGCCGATACTGGGGGCGTTGGTGTAGGTGGCGAAGCCGTTGCCGAGGATCTGCTGGCCGAGGTCGTCGGCCAGCGGGCGCGGCACGAAGCGGCGCACCCGCACCGCCAGCAGGCGTTCTTCGGTGAGACGGAGCAGGCTCTCGGTGTCGAGAGCGTCGAGTTCGAGCAGCATGGCGTTTCCTTTCTGCGGGTGAGGTGAGCGGTTGATCAGGCGCCAGCCATGTCGTAGCTCACCAGCAGGCGTCCCTTCTTTTCCTTGACGCCCAGGGCGCTCAGGGCGCCAACCGCGCGCAGCGAGCGCACGTGGGTGCCGCCGCAGGCATAGCGCGCCACGTCCTCGCCAAAGCACACCTGGCGCTGGCCATCGGCCTGCACCTCGACGTGCAGCGGCAGGTCTTCTTCCACCAGGGCGTCGAAGTGCGCCTGCAGGACTTCGCTGTCCAGCGGTTGCGACGCCTCGCCCGGGATGAATTCGATGCGGCCTTCACCCGGCCAGTGATGGGCCTTGACCGGCTTCCAGCCATGGCTCTCGCCGATGTGGCCGAGCAGGTGCCCGGCCGAATGCAGCCGCGAATGCAGCTGGCGCCGGTCTTCGTCGACCCGGGCCAGCACGCGGCCGGGCGACAGGGGGCGGGTGGTGTGGTGCAGGATGCGGTCGCCGTCCTGGACCACCCGGGTCACCTCGGCGGTGCCGATCCAGCCGGTGTCGCTGGGCTGCCCGCCGCCCTGGGGATGGAAGGGCGTGGTCAGCAATTCGACGACATAACCGTCCTCGGCGGCGCTACAGGCGTGGACCTCGACCTCGGCGATCAGGCTGTCGCTCAGAAAATACAGGCGCTCGGTCATACGTCTACTACCTAGAAAACGAGAAACATCCTCATTCTAAAGAGCGCACGCAAGGGTGATAATCCACCCTTTCTCCAAAGGAATTTTGCGCTGTGAGCATAAATCTTCCCCTGCCGCTGCTCAGCGAGATGGCCATTTTCGTGCGGGTGGTGGAGAGCGGCAGCTTCTCTGCGGCGGCCCGTCAGCTCGGTCTGACCCCGTCTTCCACCAGTCGTAGCGTGGCACGCCTGGAGAAGGCCCTGGGCACGCGCCTGCTCAATCGCAGTACGCGCAAGCTACGGCTGTCGGAGGCGGGGGAGGAGGTTTTTCGGCGCTGCAGCGACATGGTCGGCGCCGCGCGGGCGGTGCTGGAGGTCAGTGGCCAGTTCAACCAGGCGCCGGCCGGCATCGTCCGGCTGTCGGTACCCAAGGCGGTGGGCAGCACGGTGATCCATCCGCACATGGCCGACTTCCTGCGGCGCTACCCGGCGGTGGACGTGCAGTTGCTGCTGGAGGACCGCTATGTCGATCTGATCGACGAGAACGTCGACCTGGCCATCCGCATCACTGACCGGCCACCGCCCGGACTGGTGGGCCGCCAGTTGCTGACCATCGAGCACCTGCTCTGCGCCACGCCGCAGTACCTGGCCGAGCATGGTCGGCCCGCCCATCCCCGCGATCTGGCCGGGCACAGCTGCATCTACCTGGCGGAAGAGCCGGCCGATTCACGTTGGAAATTCCGCCAGGGCGCCAAGGTGGTCCACGTCAATGTGCGTGGGCGCTATGCCGCCAACCACACCGGGGTGCGCCTGGACGCGGTGCTCAACCACATCGGCATCGGCAGCCTGCCGCTGTTCACCGCTCAGGCGGCCCTGGCCCGAGGCGAGATCGTCCAGGTGCTGCCGGAGTGGTCCTTTCTGCCGCACTACCATGGCGGCGCCTGGCTGCTCTATCCGGCGACCCGCCACCTGCCGCCCAAGCTCAAGGTGTTCATCGACTTTCTGGTCGAGCGCCTGGGCGACCAGGCGCTGCGCCCCGGCCAGGGTGCCGCCGCGCTGCCCGAGCAGCGCTTCCAGGAATTGACCATCGGCAGCTAGGCCACATCCGATCCGTCTTTCGTGATGCTTTTCACAAGTCCTGTTACAACTGGCGGTATTAGGTGAAACGATTCACCTAACGTTTCTCTGCCTGCCGCATCGCGCTTTTCTCTGGGCCATGCTCCCCCACGGCCCGCCTGCGCGGGTGGATCGGGTTGCCACCGCGATCCTTGCCCTGGCAAAACAAGAAAGGATTTCCCCATGCTCGCTTCATCACCCTCGCTCGCCGCACCCGTGGCGGCCACCCCGCGCAAGGGGCTGGTCGTGCTCATCGCCGTGATCGCCGCCCTCGGCGGCCTGCTGTTCGGCTACGACACCGGCATCATCGGCGTCGCCCTGCTCGGCCTCGGCCGCGAATTCGCCATGGACGACACCGTCAAGCAGCTGGTGACCGGCGCCATCATCTTTGGCGCCCTGTTCGGCTGCCTCGGTACCGGCCCGATCTCCGACCGCCTCGGCCGCCGCAAGACCATCATCGGCGTGGCCCTGGTGTTCGCCCTGGGCTCGGTGCTTTCGGCACTGTCGCCCAACGTCACCCTGCTGATCCTGTCGCGCTTCCTGCTCGGCCTGTCGGCCGGTAGCTCCACCCAGATCATTCCGGTGTACATCGCCGAGGTAGCGCCGCCGGAGCACCGCGGCAAGCTGGTGGTGCTGTTCCAGTTCATGGTGGTGTTCGGTATCACCGTGGCCTACTTCACCGGCTTCGCCCTGGACGAGCACTGGCGCTGGATGTTCGGCCTCGGCCTGGTGCCGGCGCTGATCCTGCTGGCGGGCATGACGGTGCTGCCGGAAAGTCCGCGCTGGCTGCTGGTCAAGGGCCGCGAGGCTGACGCCCTGGCGGTGCTGGAGCGGGTCCGCGGTGGCAAGGCCGCGGCCGAGGCCGAACTGGCCGAGATCAAGACCGTGAGCAACGCGCCGGAAGGCAACTGGAGCGATCTGTTCTCGCCCTGGGTGCGTCCGGCCCTGCTGGTGGGCGCCGGCATCGCCATGTTCTCGCAGATCACCGGCAACAATGCGCTGATCTACTATGCACCGACCATCCTCACCCAGGCCGGCTTCTCCGACCAGACCGCGGTGCTGGCCACCGGCTGCAGCACCATCCTGGTGGTGATCATGACCGTGGTCGGCAGCTTCCTGGTGGATCGCATCGGTCGCCGCCGCTATCTGCTGACGCTGATTCCCGGCTCCATCGTCGCCCTTGCGATCATGGGCTACCTGTTCCAGGGCGCCGGTCCCCAGACCGACGTGGAGCGCTGGACGGTGGTGGCCTGCCTGGCCGCCTACCTGATGCTCAACTGCGGCGGTTTCGGTGTCTGCATCTGGCTGATCAACGCCGAGGTCTATCCGCTGTTCGTGCGCGGCAAGGGTGCCAGCGTCGGTGCCTTCAGCCACTGGGGCTTCGACCTGCTGGTGACCCTCACCACCCTGAGCCTGGTGACCAAGCTGGGCGCCGCCCACACCTTCTGGCTCTATGCCGGGATTTCCCTGGTGGCGCTGCTGTTCATCTGGCGCCTGGTGCCGGAGACCAAGGGCAAGAGCCTGGAGCAGATCGAGCACGACCTGCGCGAGCGGCGCTTCTTTCCCTATCAGCGGAAGGGCTGAACGCGAGCTCCGGTACTAGGGTCGCAACAGGAGCGGAGGTAACCTCCGCTCCTGTTCGCCTGTGCCGGAGTCCTGCCATGCGCCCCTTCACCCTCGACCTCGATCTGCTGGCTGCCGCCCTCGACAGCCGGGAGCGAGGCACCCACTTCCTCGACCTTGCAAGCGGCGCCCTGCGCCTGCTCGATCCGGACGACCTCAGTCTGGAGGAACGCGAGGAACTGGAAGATCTCGAACGCTACCTGCCGCTGCCGCGCCTGACCCAGGAGGATCGCCTGGAGCTACGCGAAGCCTTTCTGCACCAGCTGCGCCATCCCCACGCCCAGCCGCTCCTGCGTGCCGCCCTGGAGAGCCGCCGGCCGATTCGTACCTTCAACTACGAACTGGACCTCTTCCCCTCGGTACGTGAGGCCTGGCAGGCCTTTGCCCTGAGTCGTCTCAAGGAGGAGGTGCTGGCACTGCTGGACGAAGCTGGCCTTGAAGCCCTGCCGGCGGACGGGCGGATGCCGCTGCCGGACGATGTCCCCGAGGGCATCCGGCGGCGGTTGGAGAAGGGGCGGGAGCCTTGAAGCCCATCACCCTTAAATTCGCTGATCGCTTCAGGTCGCCAAGGCGGTCGGTAGCATGCTGGCGCTGCGCATGAGGTCAGGCAGTCCTTGTTCTTCGATGGCATAGACGCCGCGCTCAGCTTTCCAGATAAGGGCCTTCTCCTGTAAGGCAGACAACGCCTGCTGCACATTCTGCGCATAGGCTGCCTCCTGAGCCTGGGCTTCGGGCATGCCGGCCAACTGCAGCATCTCGGCATATTTGCCGAGAGTGGCCAATTCGAAAGGGGCGTAATCCTTGCCCTGGATCGCCATGACCTTCAACACCGCTGCCTGAATGGGTGTGAGGCTGCGAATCACCGATAGGGCGCTCTCGGACATTTCTCGCACATGCTCGTCGACGGCCTGGGCGAAGGCGACATTGCCTTCGGTGGCATCGACGATCATCGAGTACTCGAGCACCTCACGGGCTGCCTGCAGCGCCTCGGGGCGATAGCCCGCTGCGACGAACTTGTTCCAGACCACTTCTGGATCCAGCGGGAATTCAAGTCTGGACTGCGCACAGAACCAGTCCACATAGCCTCTGTCGAGATGGGGAAAGTTGACCAGGGGCGCATTGAAGAAAGCCTGGTCGCGACTGTTTCTAAGCATGGCCAGCTTGTCCCGGCTAGAGCCGGTGCAGATGAGCCTCAGGCCGTGGTGGTGCGAGCCATTCAATTCGTCGCGGGCAGCCTTGAGGGCGAAGAGCGTATTGCTGCCGGCGGCTGTGGTTACCGCATGCTGGGCTTCGTCGATGATCAAGGCTATGGGTTTGCCCAGGCTGTCGGAAAGCGCGGCGAGCGCAGCGGCCAGGGTGACGCCCTTGTCTTTGCCGATGCTGCCGGTATCTATCTCGACCCCACCCACCTTGAGTTTCACCACGCCACTTTGCTTGGTCAGCTTGGCGATCAGACCAAGATTGCGTTCGATGGCAACCTGAACCGCCTGGTTGATCAACTCAGCCGGATCAGCTTGTCGATTCGACCAGAGATCGACGTAGATCACCTCGGCCCCTGCGAGCTGAAGTGCGGGCGCCAGATCTTCACGCATGAAGGTGGTCTTGCCGGTGCGCCGTGGTGCCGCCAAAAACAGACCAGGATGCAGAGGGTCTGCCATGATCTTGGCGGCATAGGTAGTGGCCATGGCGTGGCGGTGATAGAAGCGCTCAGACATCGACAAGTCCCTATTTAAAGGCGATTAAAGTCGATTATAGATCTTTATAGATCTTTATAGATCGTCGCCCTGATGTCTGCGCAACGCTAGTCATGCCCGTGCCGATAGAGCTTGAGCTCTACCATCAGGTCGTCGGTGAGGGTTTCCAGGTGGGCCTGCAGGGCCTCGAGCTCGAGGTCCGCCGGAAGCGCCAGCAGGGCGGTGGCGTGAAACAGCACCTCGCTGCTCATGGGTGCCGGGCGGGTCTCGGTGGACAGGCGCTCGACGTTGACGCCCACCTGATGCAGCGCCCGGGTGATGTCGCGGACGATGCCGACGCGGTCGTTGCCCAGCAGGTCGAGCTGCACCAGCGGTGCACCCACCGCAGCCGGCTGGCCCGGCTCGCCCACCAGGATGCGCAGGCCGGGAATGGCCAGCTGCTGCAGGGTCTCCACCAGGCCGTTGCGCAATTCCGGTTCCACTTCCACCGAGAGGATGCCGGCGAACTGCCCGGCCAGGTGGGCCATGCGGCTTTCCAGCCAGTTGCCGCCCTGGGCGGCCACGCAGTCGGCCAGGGCTTCCACCAGACCGGGGCGATCGGGGGCGATGACGGTCAGGACCAGGTGTTCCATGGCGGGCTCCAGGGCGGGCAGAAGGAGTCTCCAGTCTAGCCCGCCCGATCGCCGCGGGCCTACTGGATGTCTTCGGGTTTGACGATCACCCAGTGCTGGTCCGCGTTCACCGCCACACCGGCCTTGGCCTGACCCTCGGCGTTGCTCTTCATCATCGCCTCGATCTGGGTGCGGTACTTGGACTTGCGGTCGATCCACAGGTGGATGCCGTTCTTGGCGGCGTCCACGCCCTGGAACAGCATGGGGCCGTCGCTGACCGGGGTGTCGCCGCCGACCAGGATGGGTTTCTTCCAGGGATCTATGTAGGTGAGGATGGCCGCGTACTTGCCGGCGAACCAGGTGGCCGGGGTCCAGAGATAGGGCGTGACCTGCAGCTTCAGGTTGGCCTGGGGATCGTACTTGCCTTCGGCGATCTGCTTGCGGGCGGTGGTCAGGGCACCGGTGGCCGGGTCCTTGAGCAGGGTGCTGACGCCAATGACGTTTTCCGGCTTCACGCCATAGCCGTAGCGCGGATCGGCGGCCACCATGCGCACCAGCTCCTCGTGGGCGGCGCTGATCACATAGACCTCGATGCCGTTCTCCATCAGCTTGTGATAGAGCTCCTGCTGGCCGGTGAAGGGCTTGGGCGGGTTGATCTCCACCGTCTCGACGGTGTCGTCCTTGCCGTAGTAGGTGGCGGGGATCGGCTTGCCGTAGGCCATCAGCTCGTCGACGTAGCCCTTGAGCTGCTTGAGGGTGAAGCCGGAAAACACCTGGGCGACCCAGGGGTAGCAGACCAGGTCGTCGACCTCGCACAGCCGGTAGTAGTAGCTGTTGAGGCTCTCCTTGTGGCCGCCGACGTCCTTGAAGGGGATCAGCTTGAGCGAGGGATCCAGGGTGTCGCGGGTCAGCACGCCCTTCATCTCCAGGAAGGGCAGCAGGGCCTCTTCCAGGTCGTAGCGATAGCTGGTGTTGTCCATGTCGAACACCGCGTAGTTGCCCTGGTTGGCATTGGCGGCGATCAGGGCGTCGAGCTGGCGGGCGGCATCGGCCGGCCAGTGGGTCAGCTCGGTGGCGGCAGCGGTGAGGCTGAGCAGACCGCCGGCCAGGCCGGCGAGAAGGCGGGGAAGGGTGGGCATCGGCGGGCTCCGGCACGGTGACCGCGGCATGCGGTCATCTGGTCTAGACCATAGCAAAAGGTCATGACAGTTCGATGCACGGAGCGACCTGGGTGGGCGCGAGAGCGGCAGGGCCTGCCGCTCTGCGACAGGCCTGTCAGGCGGTGACGGTCTTGAAGCGCGGCTGGGCGTTGCCCTTGAACAAGGTCAGGGTCGCGACCAGGCCGAGCACGGCGGCCAGGGTCAGCCACATGCCGGGGGCGGCCTTGTTGCCGGTCTCCTGGATCAGCCAGGTGCAGACCATCGGGGTGAAGCCGCCAAAGGTCGCGGTGGCCAGGCTGTAGGCCAGGGAGAAGCCGGTGGTGCGCACATGGGCCGGCATCACCTCGGTCAGGGCCACCACCATGCCACCGTTGTAGGTGCCATAGAGGAAGGACAGCCACAGCTCGACCATCAGCAGGCGCGAGAAGCCCGGGGCGTGGGTCAGCCAGATCATCGCCGGGTAGGCGGTGAGGATGGCCAGCACGGTGGCGAAGATCAGCAGCGGACGACGGCCGACGCGATCGCTCAGGGCGCCCATCACCGGCAGCCAGATGAAGTTGGAGATGCCCACGCAGGCGGTGACGATCAGGCTGTCCAGATCGGTCAGGTGCAACTCGTGACGGCCGAAGGTCGGGGTGTAGGCGGTGATCAGGTAGAAGGAGGCGGTGGTCATGGAGACCATGGCCACGCCCGCCAGCACCACGCCGAAGTTCTGGCCGATGGAAGTCATGGTCTCGCCGAAGGTCGGCCGATGCTTGCGCGCCTCGAACTCGGGGCTCTCTTCCAGGGAACGCCGGATGATGAACAGGAAGGGCACGATCAGGCAGCCGATCAGGAAGGGAATGCGCCAGCCCCACTCACCCATCTCTGCGGGCGATAGCCAGTGGTTCAGCAGGGCGCCCAGCACGCCGGCGAAGACCACTGCGACCTGCTGGCTGGCGGACTGCCAGGAGACGAAGAAGCCCTTGCGGCCGGGGGTGGCGATTTCCGACAGGTAGACGGACACGCCGCCCAGTTCGACGCCGGCGGAGAAGCCCTGCAGCAGGCGGCCGAGCAGCACCAGCAGCGGTGCGGCGACGCCCAGGGTGGCATAGCCCGGCACCACGGCGATCAGCAGGGTGCCCAGGGCCATCAGCGCCAGGGTGACGATCAGGCCGTGGCGACGGCCGTGGCGGTCGATGTAGGCGCCGAGGAAGATCGCCCCCAGGGGGCGCATCAGGAAGCCGGCACCGAAGGTGGCCAGCGACAGCATCAGGGAGGCGAGTTCGTTGTCGCCGGGAAAGAACGTCTTGGCGATGGCCGTGGCATAGAAGCCATAGACCATGAAATCGTACATTTCGAGGAAGTTTCCGCTGACGACGCGGAAGACGGATTTGGCTTTCGAGGTGGTGGCCATGACTGCTAGCTCGGATTGGGTTTGTTATGGAGACAGCTCGCGCAGGGCGCCCAGACCTCTCGCGGGTGGGTCGCGCTATTTGTAACCTTATGTGTTGCAAAAGCGCGCTGGCAAGCTGAATCGGACCGGAACCCCCGAATTTCATGGGTTTGAAAGGTTATTGAAAGGTTCGCGACATTACGTCTGGAAATTATTGTCCAGTTGACACGTTGTCGCAGTTCAGGCGGCGAGCATTTGCCAGAACGCCGCCCCGACGCCGGCCAGACTTTCCCCGGCGATGAGCCCCGCCGCGGCGGCCAGGGCGAAGCGCTCGGCCAGGCCCGGCGCCCGCCAGCGCACCAGGGCGGTGAGCAGGGCGCCCAGGGTCATCATCAGGGCTACCGAGGCCGGCAGGATGAAGGCCAGCCCCAGGGCTGCCGAGCTGGGCAGCCAGTGCGCGCGGCGGGCGGGCAGCAGGGCTTCGGCCAGGCCCAGCAGCAAGCCGGCCAGGGCGCCCAGGACGATACCCAGGCGCATGGCGCCATCGAGGGCGCCCAGGCCCTGGGTCAGGGTCTCCGCCACCGCCTTCCACTGGGCCACCGCCGGCGCCGGCCAGGCGGCGCTGAGCAGCAGCGCCTGGGGATCGGGAATCAGCAGCCGGTAGGTGAGCACCCCGGTCACCGCGCCCAGGGCGATGCCCAGGCACTGGGCGACCACCTGCTTGGCCGGGGTGGCGCCGATGGCCTGGCCGACCTTGAAGTCGTTCATCAGGTCGGTGCTCTGGCCCGCCGCGCCGCCGGCGGTGTTGGCACCCATGAGGTTGATGTTGACCTGCCCAGGGGCGGCCAGGCCGAAGGTCAGCTGCGACAGCTGGCCGATGGCGCCGATGGGAGGAATGCCGGTGGCACCGACCACCCGCGCGGCCATGGCAGCGAGAAACAGCGCCAGGGGCAGGGCCAGCAGGGCCAGCCAGGGATCGATGCCGAACAGCCGCACCTGCAGCACCACCACCAGCAGGGCCGCCCCCAGCAGCAGCGCCAGCGGCCAGGCGCGCGGCCGCCGCCAGCCCTGGCGACGACGTTCGGCGCGGGGCAGGGTGATCAGCCGCACGGCCAGCGAAGCCAGGGTGGCGCTGACCATCAGGCTCACCCCGGGCCAGAGCAGCCATTGCACCAGGAAGGCGTATTGCGGGCCGCTGGCGCCGGCCGGCAGCGCGGCGACACCGCTGTCCAGCAGCCAGGGCGCGACACCGCCCCAGGCCAGCAGGGTGCCGAGCAGCAGCGACAGCCCGACCCTCAGGCCGATGATGCCGCCAAAGCCGAGCAGCAGCAGCGAGGGATCGAAGCTGAAGGTCAGGCGTTCCAGGGCCGGCGAGGGCGCGACTCGCGGCAGCGTCCAGGCGAAGCTGTCCACCAGCTTGACCGCCGCCGACAGCGCCAGGGCGCCCAGCAGCACCCGCAAGCGGCTCAGGGCTTCGGCGCCGCTGGCATAGACCTGGCGCAGGGCTTCCAGGGTGGCCAGGCCCTCGGGGAATTTCAGGCTGGCATCGGCCAGCAGCAGGGGGCGCAGATACCAGGCCACCCAGATGCCGAGAAAGCTCACCGCGAACACCCAGCCCATCAGGGGCAGGGTCGGCAATTCCTGGCCGGTGAGCAGGGTGTAGGCCGGAATGGGCGCGACCAGGCCGCCGGAGACGATGCTGGCCGCCGCCGAGGCCACGGTCTGGTTGATGTTGCTCTCGTGCAGCGTCCAGCCCGGTTGCTGCAGGCGGCGACCCAGGCGGTGCCAGAGGCCGTAGCTCACCAGCAGGGCGATGATCGACATGTTGAACGACCAGCCGATCTTGAGGCCGGCATAGACATTGGCCGGGGTCAGCAGGATGCCCAGCAGCGCCCCGGTGAGCAGCGCCCGGGGGCTGAGTTCGCGCTCCACGGGCAGCGGCAGGTCGGATGCGGCGGCGTTGGCTGCGGGCAAGAGGGCCTCCTCGGTCAGGCGATCATGGCGTGGTCAGGGGACCCCCGGGCGTGGCGGTTGGTTCGCGCCCTCAGGGGTGGCGACCGGTCCAGGTCTGGCGCAGGGCCTCGATCAGCTGGCGCAGGCCGGGTGGTGGCTGGCGCCGACTCGGGTAGTAGATGCACAGCGGCGCGCCGGGCGAGGCCCAGTCCGGCAGCACCTGCTCCAGGCGACCGTCGCGCAGTTCGTCGGCCACCCGCCATTCCAGGCAATAGGCCAGGGCCAGGCCGTCGAGGGCGGCCTGGATCGAGGTCTCGGTCTCGTTGACCGTGAGCGGGCCGGGCACGTCGATCGTTCGGGTGGTGGCGCCGCTGCCCAGTTCCCAGCGATAGAGGGCGCCGCTGCCCAGGCGCAGGCGCACGCAGCGATGCTCGGCAAGCTCCTCCGGCTGCTGCGGTCGACCGTGACGGTCGAGGTAGGCGGGGGCGCCCACCACGATCCAGCGCAACTCGTCGGTGAGCGGCAGGGCGACCATGTCCTGGGGCACGGTGTCGCCATAGCGGATGCCGGCATCGAGGCCGTCGGCGACGATGTCCACCGGGCGATCCTCGACGCTGATGTCCAGCTGCAACTGTGGATAGGCCGCCAGCAGGCGGGGCAGGGTCGGGGTCACCAGCAGCCGCGCCGCATCGCGCGGCACGCTCAGGCGCAGGCGCCCGACCGGGGCGTCGCGGTGCTGGTCCAGCTCGCCCAGGGCCTCGCCGATGAGAGCGAAGCCCTGTTCGAGCTTTTCCGCCAGGGCTGCGCCGGCCAGGGTCGGCACCACCGAGCGGCTGGTGCGATTGAGCAGCTTGACCCCCAGCCGGGTCTCCAGCTGGCGCAGGGCATGGCTCAGCGCCGAGGTGGTGACGCCCAGTTCGATGGCGGCCTGGCGAAAGCTGCGCCGCCGGACCAGGGCGACAAAGACGTTGAGATCGGCCAGTTCACCGCGATTCAGGGTGGGCATGCACGGTCCTCGCGCGAATAAGAGCCTGTTCAAAAATGCTGCGCGTCGGCCAAACGGCGTTGAAGATGCCTTGTTTGTCTCCAGCTCGCGAGCCTTTGAACACGCTCTAGGGGTCAAGCGTTCGTTGAGCCCTATTCAACGCCTTTTGAATTAGCCTCACAAGGTTGATCCTTCCGACTGGCGTCTTTCGCCTGGAGCTTTCCATGACTGAAACCCTACGTATCCCGGGTATCGATACCCCCGTTTCCCGCATCGCCCTCGGCACCTGGGCCATCGGTGGCTGGATGTGGGGCGGTACCGACGAAGCCCGCTCCATCGAGACCATCCGTGGCGCCGTACAAGGCGGCATCAACCTGATCGACACCGCGCCGGTGTACGGCTTCGGTCGTTCCGAGGAAATCGTCGGCAAGGCCCTGGAAGGCATCCGCGACCAGGCGGTGATCGCCACCAAGGTGGCCCTGGAGTGGCCGAATGAAGAGGTGCGCCGCAACGCCAGCGCCGCGCGCATCCGTCAGGAGGTGGAGGATTCCCTGCGGCGTCTGCGCACCGATCGCATCGATCTCTACCAGGTGCACTGGCCCGATCCCCAGGTGCCCCACGAGGAAACCGCGCGCGAACTGGAGCGCCTGCGGCAGGAGGGCAAGATCCTCGCCATCGGCGTGAGCAATTATTCGCCCGAGCAACTGGAGGCCTTCCGCCAGTTCGCCAACCCTTCTACGGTGCAGCCGCCCTACAACCTCTTCGAGCGCACCATCGAGGCTGATGTGCTGCCCTATGCCCAGCGCCATGGCTTGGTGGTGCTGGCCTATGGTGCGCTCTGCCGCGGCCTGTTGTCCGGGCGCATGAATGCGCAGACGCGCTTCGACGGCGACGACCTGCGCCAGGGCGATCCCAAGTTCCAGGCCCCGCGCTTCGCCCAGTACCTGGCCGCGGTGGAGGCCCTGACCGCCTTTGCCCGCGAGCGCCATGGCAAGTCGGTGCTGGCCCTGGCGGTGCGCTGGATCCTAGATCAGGGGCCGACCATCGCCCTGTGGGGCGCGCGCAAGCCCGAGCAGCTGCAGGGACTGGACGAGGCCTTCGGCTGGCGGCTGTCCGCCGAGGACCTGGCGGCCATCGACGCCCTTCTCGCCGAGCACGTCAAGGACCCGGTGGGGCCGGAATTCATGGCGCCGCCCCTGCGGTAGGCGCATTCGAAAACTGCCCGCGCTCGGCCATGCTGCGTTAAAAATCAGCTCGGAATGCTCATTTACCACTCGTAGACTCCGCTTCCTTGCTGATTTTTGCCTTGCCTGACCTTCGCTTGGCGACTTTTCTAGATGGGCCTAGCCGACGCCGGCGGGGCACCCTGGCCCCGTCCCGTTGCCTAACGTACTCAGCCACAAGAGGTGAGCATCATGGCCAAGCGCGACGATCTCGACCACAAGCCGGAAAACGCCGGCAAGGTCGGCGAGACCCACAAGGAACTCAATCAGGGCGGTGAAGAGCAGCGTCCGCAGGACAGCAAGCGACCCGAACAGCCCAAGGAAAACCCGGATCCGGGTTACTGAGACAGGCATCAAACGACAAGGGCGCACCGGTTCGGACCGGTGCGCCCTTGCTTTTGCTACCGAGGTCACTTGCTGACCCCGGCCATCCTGCCGGTCAGATGCTGCGCGGTGGGGTGGCCATGCCACTCTCGTCGCCTACCGCTCCAGGGGTATTGCCGCTGGCCGCGGTGCGGCCGACATTCATGCCCGCTGTCGCCTGGGTGGCCCCAAGGGTGCTGCCGGTGCCCGCCCTCGGCGAGCCTGCCATGGATTCGACCCCGGCATCGGGATCATTGCCCAGGTTTCTGGGCGCAGTCCCCGCACCTGCCGGCTGGCTGTCGTTGGCCTGGGTGGCCTGACGCGTCTCCTTCGCCACATCCTGTCCTGCCGCCTTGACCTGCTCGTAGCCACTGCTCGCGGCCTGCTTGGCCTTGGCGGTCAGCTTGTCACTGTGCCTGCCCAGGGCGCGGTCCTCGGTCTCGGTGCGTGGCAGGGAAGCGCCCAGCAGGGCACCGAGGGCTATGCCCAGCGCACCGACCACCAGTGGCTGGTCGCGCAGCAGGGTCTCGAAGGTGCCCTTGAGCTGTTGCGCCTGGTCAGCCAGGGTGTCCTTTGCCTGCGCAGCGGTATCGCTCAGCCGCTCCCCGGTCTGGGAGGCCTTGGCCGATACGCTCTCGCCCAGGCCGGTCACCTTGTCGCGGACATCGTGACTGCCACGATTCAGGGAATCGCGGGTATGGCCCGCGCTGTTGGCGACCGAGTCCAGCGCACCGGACAGCTTGTCCTTGAGCGGGGTGCCCGTGGTGGCCGGCGCCGGTGTGCGATTCTGCCCCAGCGCCAGCCACAGCAGGCCTACGGAGGTCAGCACCGCCGGAACCGGATTGGCCTTGAGGGTGTTGCCCAGGTTATGGGCGAACTCACCGCCATGGCCCTTGGTGTAGGACAGCGCCTGGTCGAACAGCTGGCCAGGCGACAGTTGGCTTTCCAGGGCCCCTACCAGGTCTTCGATACGCTCGCGCTTCTGGTCGATCTCGCGCTCGAGCTCGTCGGGATTCTTGCGGGATTCCTGATCGATCTGATCGGTGATGCTCATTGTGCGGCTCTCCGTACGGCGTCCTTGTCCTTCTGCAGGCTGTTGACGGTGCGATCAGGGGTGAAGTGGGACGGCTCGAACTGCTTCTTGCCCGACTGCAGCATGATGAAGCCGATCACCATGACCACGGCGCCCACCAGCAGCGCGGCGGCCCAGGGGGTGAGGTACTGGGAGAGGAAATAGACGATGCCCATGAGCAGCACGATGAAGCCGGCCAGCAGCACGATGGCGCCGGCCGCGACCCCGGCCACACCGGCCTTGGTGGTGCGCAGCGACTCGCCCAGTTCGGCCTTGGCCAGCGCCAGTTCCTTGGTGAACAGCGCCGGTACCTCGTGAACCAGCTGCTTGACCAGGCCGACGACCGAGGTATCGCCCTCGGCGGGACGCGGAGTGGGATTCTCGTTGATCATGGCTGCTTGTCTCCGCTCAGGGTGGGACGGTCCAGATGGCTGGACGAGATGCCGGTGTTCAGGCTGCTGTCGGTATGCGCCGGGTTGATCGCTGCACCGCCGATGGGGTCACCGCTGCCGGTGGTGGTCGGCGTATGGATGCCAGTACCCTTGGGAATGTTGTTGGTATGGATGACGTCGGCTCCGGCCGCCGGCTCCACCAGTTCGTTTTCCGCGGCGACCGAGGGAGTGGTCAGCGAGGGCATCTCGTTCGAGCCGCTGACACCCGGGCTGCTACTGGTGTCCGGCTGGCTGGAGGCCTTGAGAAAGCGCGACAGGCCGAAGCCGATGGCGATGCTGCCGGTGAGGAACAGCGCCGGATTCTCCCGTGCCAGGGTGCCGGCCTGATGCAATAGCTGCTCGGCGCTCTTGCCGCGCAGATCCTCGGCCAGGCCGGTCAGGCTCTGCGCCATGTCGCTGACGTAGTGAGCGAGGCCCAGGGTGTCCTTGTCTTCCAGTTCGTCAGCGGCCGCCTGGGCGCCTTGGGCAATGGCACCGAGCTGGTCGGCAGCGGTGTCCCGATAGTGTTCGAAGTGGGCAGCGCCTTCTTGCTTGGCGTCTTGCACCGTGTCCTTGGCGACCTCCTTGAGGTCGTGCAGATGGGCCTCTGCCGAGGTGCCGTCCTTGGCCTGCAAGGTGCTTCCCTGAGCCGTATCGAGGGGGTTTGTCATACTCGTCTACCTGTTTGCAGAACCTGGTAATGGCCGGCGGAGAGCTGTCGGCGACCGTTCGTGTGCCTTGCCTTTAAGGTGACCGGGACAAGCGAGCGGCAGTTCTCGCACCGCCGTGGTTTAGCGGCAAAGCTGACAAACGGTTTTACCTACACATCTAGCTACAAGCGCAGCGGCCATCGCAGGGGCAGGCTCTGGAGCGGGCAATGAAACGCAGTCGCACTGGCAGCAACCATTCGTCTTGCCCATGGTGGCGATATGCAAATTCGATGAACGATTTTTCGCCCGGTGCGGTCGATTTCTGCAGACGTTGTTGTTCGCGCTCCTTCAAGCGAACCCTCTTTCTCTTCACGTCCTGACAGGAGATCTCTCATGGCCGTAGCCAATGCCAAGCAAGAACTCAAGACCGTTTCCAGCGTCAAGCAAAAGGCCCATCAGGGCGAGGACGCCACCCTGCAGAACCAGCAGGCCGTAGGCGAAGCCCTGGCCGTGCTGCTGTCCGATGTCTTCGCGCTGTACATCAAGACCAAGAACTACCACTGGCACATGAAGGGCTCGCACTTTCGTGACTACCACCTGCTGCTGGAAGAACAAGCCACCCAGCTGTACGGCATTACCGACCTGATCGCCGAGCGCGCCCGCAAGATCGGCCAGCCCACCGTGCGCTCCCTGGAGCAGATGGTGCAACTCAAGCGCCTGGCCAGCAGCGATGCCACCGACCTGTCGGCGGACCAGATGCTGACCGAACTGCACGACGACAACCAGTCGCTGGCCGCCTACATGCGCACCACCCACACCCTGACCGACGACGCCAATGACGTGTCCACCACCAGCCTGCTGGAAGAGTGGATCGACCAGGCCGAAGAACGTGCCTGGTTCCTGGGTCAGACCGTCGGCAAATAAGCCGCAGGAACTGTCGAAAAGCCCGTCTCCGGACGGGCTTTTTCATGGGCGCTCGCCAGGGCGCGGGGTTGCTGCTGGTACTGGCGCGGGGTGCAGCCGAACTCGCGGCGGAATACCGCGTGCAGGTACTGCGCCGAGGTGAAGCCACAGCGCCGGGCGACTTCCGCCAGGCTTGGGGCTTCTTCCTGCAGCGCCACGGCTGCGGCGGCCAGCTTGAAGCCGAGAATCTCGTCATGGACGCTGCGCCCCAGTTCGCGGCGAAAGGACGCCTCCAGGGCCGAGCGGGAGATACCGACATAGCTGGCCACCTGGTCGGTCTTGATGCCTTGGCAGGCGTACTGGCGGATGAAGTGCAGGGCGCGCATCACCTGGGGATGCCGCACCGGCTGGTGGCGACTGGAGGCCTGGACGTTGATGCCCTCCGGCGGGATCAGCACCCGGGGCGCCCCCAGTTCGACACCGTGCAGGCGCTGGTGCAGCAGACGCGCCGCCTCGCGGCCGATGGCCTCGGTCCCCTGGATCACCGAGGTCAGGGGTACGCGGGTCAGGGTGCGCGCCAGCGGATCGTTGTCGATGCCCACCAGCGCCACCTGTTCCGGCACCGGGATGCCGGCGGTGAAACAGGCCTGCAGGAGTTGCCGCGCCCGGGCGTCGGTGACGGCCAGGATGCCCACCGGCTTGGGCAGGGCTTCCAGCCAGGCGATCAACTGTTCCACCGCGGTATCCCACAGCGGCGCGCTGGTCTCCAGGCCGCGATAGATCTCTACCGGCAAGCCGTCGCGGCGGAGCAGGGTGGCAAAGGCCGCCTCGCGCTCGCCGGCCCAGCGATTGGTGTCGGCGGCGGGCAGGCTGAAGCAGGCGAAGCGGGTCAGGCCGGCTTCGATCAGGTGGTCATAGGCCAGTCGCACCAGGGCGGCATTGTCGGTGGCCACATAGGGGATGCCGGGCGGGTAGTCGCCAGGGGCCGCGTAGGAACCACCGACGGCCACCACCGGTAGCGCGCTGTGCGCCAGGGCGGCACTCACCGCCGGGTCGTCGAAGTCGGCGATGATGCCGTCGCCCTGCCAGCGCTCGATGCCCTTGAGCCGACAGAGGAAATCCTCTTCCAGGAACAGATCCCAGCGCGCCCGGGTGCCGCTCAGGTAGTTGCCGATGCCGGCCAGGATGCCTCTGTCGTAAATCTTGCTGCCGTTGAACAGCAGGGCGACACGGTGGACGGGCGGCTGGCTGGGCATGGCGGGGTTCCGGCAGGAGGCGCGGGCGGGGCTCCAGACTACGACCGGCGCGTGCGCTGCTCAAGCGGCAAAATCGCACCCGCCTCTGGTGATTTTCACAATAGGCAGTCCGGGTGGCGGCGCTACCATCGACGCAAACCGGTACGCCGTATCGGGTGCGACAGATAAGAACAAGGACAACGCCATGGCTTATTTCCCCAATGTCGAGAAGGTCCGCTATGCCGGCCCCGACAGCACGTCCCCGCTTGCCTTCCGCCACTATGAAGCCGACCGCCTGGTCATGGGCAAGCCCATGCGCGAGCACCTGCGCATGGCGGTCTGCTACTGGCACACCTTCGTCTGGCCGGGTAGCGATGTCTTCGGCCAGGGTACCTTCCAGCGGCCCTGGCAGGCGGCGGGTTCGCCCCTGGAGCAGGCCCGCGCCAAGGCGGCCGCCGCCTTCGAATTCTTCAGCAAGCTGGGCGTGGACTACTACTGCTTCCACGACACCGACGTCGCCCCCGAAGGCGCCAGTTTCGCCGAGTACCGCGAGAACTTCGCGCGCCTGGTGGACGATCTGGAACGCCACCAGAGCGAGTCCGGCCTCAAGCTCCTGTGGGGTACCGCCAACTGCTTCAGCCACCCGCGGTATGCCGCCGGCGCCGCCAGCAACCCCGATCCGGAAGTCTTCGCCTGCGCCGCCACCCAGGTCTGCACGGCGATGAACGCCACCCACCGCCTGGGCGGCGAGAACTATGTGCTGTGGGGCGGCCGCGAAGGCTACGAGACCCTGCTCAACACCGACCTTGCGCGCGAGCGCGAGCAACTCGGCCGCTTCATGCGGATGGTGGTGGAGCACAAGCACCGCATCGGCTTCCAGGGCGATCTGCTGATCGAGCCCAAGCCCCAGGAGCCCACCAAGCACCAGTACGACTATGACGTGGCCACCGTCTTCGGCTTCCTGCAGCAGTTCGGGCTGGAAAAGGAGATCAAGGTCAACATCGAGGCCAACCACGCGACCCTCGCCGGGCACAGCTTCCAGCACGAGATCGCCAGCGCCGTGGCCCTCGGCGTGTTCGGCAGCATCGACGCCAACCGCGGCGATCCGCAGAACGGCTGGGATACCGACCAGTTCCCCAACAGTGTCGAGGAAATGACCCTGGCGATCTACGAGATCCTCAAGGGCGGCGGCTTCACCCGAGGCGGCTTCAATTTCGACGCCAAGGTGCGGCGCCAGAGCCTGGACGACGTCGACCTGTTCCACGGCCACGTGGCGGCCATGGACACCCTGGCGCTGTCGTTGGAGCGCGCCGCGGCGCTCCTGCAGGACGACCCCCTGGGCAAGTTCAAGGCCGAGCGCTATGCCGGCTGGGACCAGACCCTCGGTCAGCGCATCCTCGGTGGCCAGCTGAGCCTGGAACAACTGGCCGAGCACACCTTCAGCCAGGGTCTGGCGCCCCAGCCGGTGAGCGGTCGCCAGGAGCTGCTCGAAGGCGTGGTCAACCGTTACCTGTACCGCTAGCGATCGCGAGCGGGTCGGCAGAAAAGCCTGCCTGACCCGCTTGTGCAAGCGCGCTGAATCGTTACACTCAAATCCGTTCTCTCGCTCCACAACAACAATAACCAAGGACGCCACCATGAATTTCAAGACGACCCTGCTCGCCGGTCTGCTCGCCCTGTGCACCACCGGTTTCGCCCAGGCCGACGCCCAGCATCCCAAGATCGGTTTCTCCATCGACGACCTGCGCCTGGAGCGCTGGGCCCGTGACCGCGACTACTTCGTCGCCGCCGCCGAGCAACTCGGCGCCAAGGTCTATGTGCAATCCGCCGACGCCAACGAGCAGCGCCAGCTGTCGCAGATCGAGAACCTGATCTCCCGCGGCGTGGACGCCATCGTCATCGTGCCCTTCAACGCCACGGTGCTGAACAACGTGGTGGCCGAGGCCAAGAAGGCCGGGGTCAAGGTGATCTCCTATGACCGCCTGATCCTCAACGCCGACATCGACGCCTACATCTCCTTCGATAACGAGAAGGTCGGCGAGATGCAGGCCGGTGGCGTGCTCAAGGCCCAGCCCAAGGGCAACTTCTTCCTGCTCGGCGGCGCGCCCACCGACAACAACGCCAAGATCCTCCGCCAGGGCCAGATGAAGGTCCTGCAGCCGGCCATCGACAAGGGCGACGTCAAGGTCGTCGGCCAGCAGTGGGTCAAGGAATGGAACCCGACCGAGGCCCTGGCCATCGTCGAGAACGCCCTGACTGCCAACGACAACAAGATCGACGGCATCGTCGCCTCCAACGACGCCACCGCCGGCGGCGCCATCCAGGCCCTGGCCGCGCAGAAGCTGGCCGGCAAGGTCGCCGTGTCCGGTCAGGACGCCGACCTCGCCGCCATCAAGCGGGTGATCGCCGGGACCCAGACCATGACCGTCTACAAGCCGCTCAAGCTGATCGCCTCCGAGGCGGCCAAGCTGTCGGTGCAACTGGTGCGCAACGAGAAGCCGGCCTTCAACTCCAGCTACGACAACGGCACCAAGAAGGTCGACACCCTGCTGCTCACCCCCACCGAGCTGACCAAGGCCAACGTCGACCTGCTGGTCAAGGACGGCTTCTACACCCAGGCCCAGATCGACGGCAAATAACCACTGGCCACCGGCTGGCCGTCTGACGCCTGGCGTCCGGCGGCCCCTGGGCAAGGAGCGGCCATGGCCGACTATCTGCTGGAAATGCACGGCATCGCCAAGAGCTTTGGCGGGGTGCGGGCGCTGGACGGCATCGATCTCAAGGTGCGTCCGGGCGAATGCGTAGGGCTCTGCGGCGAGAACGGCGCCGGCAAGTCCACCCTGATGAAGGTCCTCTCGGCGGTCTATCCCCACGGCACCTGGGAAGGCGAGATCCGCTGGGACGGGCGGCCCCTGGAGGCCCAGTCCATCGCCGAATCCGAGGCGGCCGGCATCGTCATCATCCACCAGGAACTGACCCTGGTGCCCGATCTGTCCGTGGCCGAGAACATCTTCATGGGCCACGAACCGCGCCGCTTCGGCGGGCGGCTGGACTATCCCACCATGCTGCAGCGCTCGGCCGAGCTGATGCGCCGGCTCAAGGTGCCGGACATGAACGTGGCCCTGCCGGTGTCCCAGTACGGTGGCGGCCTGCAGCAACTGGTGGAGATCGCCAAGGCGCTGAACAAGAACGCCCGGCTGCTGATCCTCGACGAACCGACCTCGGCGCTCACCACCTCCGAGATCGCCGTGCTGCTGGACATCATCCGCGACCTCAAGGCCCAGGGCGTGGCCTGCGTCTACATCTCGCACAAGCTCGACGAGGTGGCGGCCATCTGCGACACCATCACGGTGATCCGCGACGGCAAGCACATCGCCACCACGCCCATGGCCGAGATGGACATCGACCGCATCATCACCCAGATGGTCGGCCGCGCCATGACCAACCTCTATCCACAGATCCCCCACCAGATCGGCGAGGTGATCTTCGAGGCGCGTCACTTCACCTGCCTGGACGTCGACAATCCCCAGCGCAAGCGCGTCGACGACGTCTCCTTCGCCGTGCGCGCCGGCGAGATCCTCGGCATCGCCGGGCTGGTGGGCGCCGGGCGCACCGAGCTGGTCTCGGCCATCTTCGGTGCCTACGACGGCCGCTACGAGGGCGAGGTCTGGCTCAATGGCCAGCGCATCGACACCCGCACCCCACTGAAATCCATCCGCGCCGGCCTCTGCCTGGTACCGGAGGATCGCAAGCGCCAGGGCATCATTCCCGACCTGGGCGTGGGCTCGAACATTACCCTCACGGTACTGGACAGATTCGCCCACCTGAGTCGCATCGACAGCGAGGCGGAACTGTCCTGCATCGACACCGAGATCGCCCGGCTGCAACTCAAGACCAGCAGCCCCTTCCTGCCCATTACCGGCCTCTCCGGCGGCAACCAGCAGAAGGCGGTACTCGCCAAGATGCTGCTGGCGCGGCCCAGGGTGCTGATCCTCGACGAGCCCACCCGCGGCGTCGACGTCGGCGCCAAGTTCGAGATCTACCGGCTGATCGGCCTGCTCGCGGCGGAGGGCGTGGCCATCGTCATGGTCTCCTCGGAGCTGGCCGAGGTGCTCGGCGTCTCCGACCGGGTGCTGGTGCTCGGCGAAGGCCGGCTGCGCGGCGATTTCCCCAATGAGAATCTGACCCAGGAGCGGGTACTGGCCGCGGCCCTGGGCACCACCGAACGGGCGGTCGCCCAAGCCCGGGAGCACTTCTGATGCACGCCGTGAAACAGCTGTTCACCCGTTACAAGATGCTCGCCCTGCTGATCGCCGTGGCCCTGATCTGGCTGTTCTTCAGCTGGCAGACCGAAGGCGGCTTCGTTACCCCGCGCAACCTCTCCAACCTGCTGCGGCAGATGTCCATCACCGGCATCCTCGCCTGCGGCATGGTGCTGGTGATCATCGCCGGCGAGATCGACCTCTCGGTGGGCTCGCAACTCGGCCTGCTCGGCGGGGTGGCGGCGATACTCGACGTCACCTACCACGTGCCCCTGCCGATCACCCTGCTGGCGGTGGCCGCCGGCGGTCTGCTGATCGGCCTGATCAACGGCTACCTCAGTGCCTATCGGGGAATACCGTCCTTTATCGTCGGCCTCGGCGGCATGCTGGCCTTTCGCGGTGTGCTGCTCGGTCTCACCGGCGGCGTCACCGTCGCCCCGGTGTCGCCGGAGCTGGTCTACCTTGGTCAGGGCTACCTGCCGCCGGTGGTGGGCAGCGCCCTGGGCGTGCTGCTGTTCGCCGTGGCCGTGGTGCTCACCTGGCGCCAGCGCAGCAAGCGCAAGACCCTCGGCCTCGCCCTGGCGCCGCTGTGGCGCGACGTGCTGCGGGTGGCGGTGATCGGCGTGGTGCTGGCGGCCTTCATCCAGACCCTCAACCGCTACGACGGCATCCCAGTGCCGGTGCTGATCCTGCTGGTGTTGCTCGGGGTGTTCAGCTACATCACCAGCCAGACGGTATTCGGCCGGCGCATCTATGCGGTGGGCAGCAACCTGGAAGCTACGCGGCTATCGGGCATCAATGTCCAGGCGATCAAGCTCGGCATCTTCGGCCTGATGGGCGTGATGTGCGCCCTGGCCGGTCTGGTCAACACCGCCCGCCTGGCCGCCGGCTCGCCGTCGGCCGGCACCATGGGCGAACTGGACGCCATCGCCGCCTGCTTCATCGGCGGCACCTCGATGCGCGGCGGCTCGGGCACCGTCTACGGCGCGCTGCTCGGCGCCCTGGTGATCGCCAGCCTGGACAACGGCATGTCCATGCTCGATGTGGACAGCTACTGGCAGATGATCGTCAAGGGCAGCATCCTGGTCCTGGCGGTCTGGGTCGACGTCAGCACCCGCACCAGCCGGCGCTGAGCGGCACGACCAGGGGTGGGTGAGGCAAAGCCGTCATCCACCCTGCGACAAGGCCCACCTCATTCCGTATCGTTCCCTCTCCCCCTGGGAGAGGGCTGGGGTGAGGGCGCAGCCAACGCTCACTCCTTCCGGCAAGCTCCCCTCAACTCTCGAACCGCTGCACCCGCGGACCACGCTGGCGCAGGTCGGCGAGGCTTGCCGGACTCAGGCTGCCGAGCGCCCGGTCGAGGTCGCGCTGCAGGTCCTTGATCACGGTGGCCAGGGTGGCCGTGCATTCCAGGCTGCACAGCGGAATGGCCTTGGTGACCGTGACCGCGCGGGCCGTGTCGGTGACGGTGAACAGCAGGGTGCGATCGGCGCGCCGCGGGACCGCCAGGCAGGAGTGTGGACTGAAGGCGGTAATCAACATGTCGATGGCGTCTTGCATGGGCCTTTCATCCTTGGCATGACCGTGAAAGCGTCCGCGTCAGACGCTCCCGGGCGCTGAAAGGTTCATTCCAGAGCGCTGGCGCGGGTATGAGCCGTTCCTGCGCGCCGGGACGCTCGGCTGCGGAACGACTGGCGGCTGTCCCTCGACCGCGACCGGCAGCGCCCACCGGGCGGGTTCCACGCGCGGCCCGACCCGGCCGCTGGGGATAAGCGGGACGCCCCACCATCCATCCCCGGCCTTTGACGCCCACGCCGGGCTGCGGCAGAGTGCGCGCCCTTTTGGTGGTGCGGAGTCGGCGATGAATGCGGTGGTGGTGGCGGTAGGACTCATGCTGATGCTGAGTCTGGCCCGGGTGCATGTGGTGGTGGCGATGATCGCCGGGGCGGTGGCCGGTGGCCTGGTCGGCGGCCTGGGTCTGGAAGGCACCCTGCTGGCCTTCAATGCCGGCCTGGGCAATGGCGCCAAGGTGGCGCTCTCCTATGCGCTGCTGGGCGCCTTCGCCGTGGCCATCAGCCAGTCGGGTCTGGCGCACATGCTGGCCGATCGGGCCCTGGGGCTGATGGAGCGGCAGGCCAGCCAGGGCGGACGCTCGCTGCGCTGGGCGCTGCTCGGTCTGCTGCTGGCGGTGTCCATCGCCTCGCAGAACATCCTGCCCATCCACATCGCCTTCATCCCGCTGCTGGTGCCGCCGCTGCTCTATGTGCTGACACGCCTGGAGCTGGATCGCCGGCGGCTGTCCTGCGTCATGACCTTTGGCCTGATCGCCCCCTACATGTTCCTGCCGGTGGGCTTCGGCAGTCTCTATCTGCACGACATCCTCCTGGCCAGCGTGGCCCGCGCCGGCGTTGACGTCAGCGGCGTGGACCCGAGTCGCGCCATGCTGCTGCCGGCCCTGGGCATGGTGGTCGGCCTGCTGCTGGCGGTTTTCGTCAGCTATCGCCGGCCGCGGCGGTACGACCTGAGTCTGGTGGCGCGCACCGAGCGGGCCGACCGCCCCTACAACGGCCGCACCCTGCTGGTGGCGCTGGTCGCCGTGATCGCCGCCTTTGGCGTGCAGCTCTGGCTGGACTCCATGATCCTCGGTGCCCTGGTCGGCTTCGTGGTCTTTACCGCCACCGGCGTGGTGCGCTGGCGCGAGGCGGACGACCTGTTCAGCGAGGGCGCGAAGATGATGGCGGTGATCGGCTTCATCATGCTCACCGCCGGCGGCTTCGCCGAGGTGCTGACCGCCACCGGCCAGATCAAGGACCTGGCCGCCACCGCTGCCGGCCTGATCGGTGACAACCGCGCCCTGGGTGCGCTGCTGCTCCTGTTGCTGGGCATGCTGGTGACCCTGGGCATCGGCTCGTCCTTTTCCAGCGTGCCCATCCTCGCCGCCATCCTGGGGCCGCTGTGCCTGCACCTGGGCTTTTCGCCGCTGGCCATCGTCTGCCTGATCGGCACCGCCGGGGCGCTGGGCGACTCGGGTTCGCCAGCCTCGGATTCCACCCTGGGCCCCACCTCGGGCCTCAACGTGGACGGCCAGCACAGCCATATCTGGGACACCGTGGTGCCGTCCTTCCTGCACTTCAGCCTGCCGATGCTGCTGTTCGGCTGGGCCGCGGTGCTGCTGCTGTAACCGGCGATTGCCGCCCGGGCGCAAAGCCCCGGCCGGGCGGGTCCAAGGCCTACAGCCAAGGAGCCGCCCCATGTCCAGCCCCAATCTTCGTGTCGAACCCCTCGTCGCCGCCGACCTGCCGGCCACCACCGAGGTGGTGCGCCTGGCGTTCGCCACCTGGATGGGCGCCGCCGAACCGGGCGAATTCTGGAACGACCGCGACTATGTGCGCAGCCGCTTCGCCGCGCCCTACACCGCCTGGTTTAAGGCCCTCGACGGCGAGCGGCTGGTCGGCGCCGTATGCGTCACTCGCTGGGGGCGCCACGGCATCCTCGGCCCGCTGGCGGTGCATCCGGACTACTGGGACGCCAAGGTGGCCAAGGCGCTGATGGGCGCCGCGGTCGAGCAGCTCGATGCCTGGCAGCTGGTGCATGCCGGACTCTTCACCTTTCCCGACAGTCCGCGTCACTTGGGGCTCTACCAGGGCTTCGGCTTCTGGCCGCGTACCCTGACCGCGGTAATGGCGCGTCCGCTGCAAACGCAGGCGGCGCCGTCGGCGCTGCGCTTTTCCCTCTCGACCGAGCCCGACCGACTGCTGGCGGCCTGCGCCGAAGTGGGCCGGGCCAATGCGCCGGGGCTGGATGTCTCCGCCGAAATGGCCGCGGTGCGCGCGCAGGGGCTCGGCGAGAGTCTGCTGCTGGAGGACACGCAGGGTCGGGCGGAGGGGTTCGCCGTTTGCCATTTCGGGCCCCACAGCGAGGCGGGCACCGGGGTCTGCTATGTGAAGTGCGCGGCGGTCCTGCCCGGTGCGGGAGCGGAGGCGCGCTTCGCCCGGCTGATCGCCGCCTGCGACGGCCTGGCTCGGGACCACGGCCAGCAGCGACTGCTGGCCGGCGTCAACACCGCCCGCCTGGGTGCCTACCGGTGGCTGCTGGCGGAAGGCTTTCGCAGCGAGATCCTGGGCATCACCCTGCACCGCGGCGAAGCCCATTACGATCATCCCGAGGTCTGGTTGCTGGACGACTGGCGCTAGCCGGGCAACGCGGCGTCCGCAATGGAAAAAAAGGCTCTGGAATGGACTCAAGAGCGAAGCGGCAAGGCCGATACAGTGACTCGGATCGCGTGCAGCCCTTGCCGCGGCTGCTCCCTCTGAGGATTCGATCATGGCCTTGCTCAAGCACTACTCGATCATGCGCGCACTGGACGTTCTGGCCGCGGCGACCGAGACCGCCACGCCCCTGGCCGAGAGTGGTGGCTTCCAAGGCAATCCCACCCTGGCACGACTGGCCAAGGGGCTGCAGGCGCTGCTGCTGCAGCAGCATGAGCTGCAGCAGCAGGTGCAGATCCTGAATCAGGACAATGCCGCGCTGACCGCCCGGGTCGCCGAGAGCGAGGCGCTGGCCAGGCGCCTGGGAACCCGCTTCGAGATGGTCAGCCAGGGCTCCAGCGAAGGTCTCTGGGACATGGAGGTGGTGGCCGGCGATCCGGTCAATCCGCGCAATGCCTTCTGGTGGTCGGATCAGTTCCGCGCCCTGCTCGGTTTCCGCGACGAAAACGATTTTCCCAGCCAGCTGGGCAGTTGGGCCAAGCGCCTGCATCCCGAGGACAGCGCCTGGGTGCTGGACGCCTTTGCCGCCCACATGAAGGATCGCACTGGCCAGACGCCCTTCGATGTCCAGTACCGCATCGCCCTGAAATCCGGCGAATACCGCTGGATGCGCGCCACCGGCGCGACCCAGCGCGACGAGCGCGGCGTGCCGCTGCGGGTGGCCGGCTCCCTGCGCGACATCCATGACCAGCGCCTGCGCGATCAGGAGCTGGACGTCACCCTGACCCGTTTCGAACTGGCGCGGGAGATGCTCAACGACGGCCTCTGGGACATGGAGGTGATCGCCGGCGATCCGCTCAACCCCAAGAATCCCTTCTGGTGGTCGCCGCAATTCCGTCGCCTGCTCGGCTACGAGACCCTCCAGGAATTCCCCGATGTGCTGGACAGCTGGGCGTCGCGCCTGTACCCGGAAGACCGCGACCGGGTCCTGGAGGCCTTCGGTTCGCACATCAATGATCGCAGCGGCCGCACCGGCTTCGACATCACCTATCGGCTGGTACTGAAGAACAACGAGGTGCGCTGGTTCCGCGCCCGCGGCCAGACCCGGCGCACCGCCGATGGCACCCCGCTGCGGGTGGTGGGCGCGCTGGCCGACGTCCATGCCCTGCACGAGCAGGAATCCCTGCGCGGCAGCCAGGAAGACCAGCACCGCACCATGGAAGAGAACCTGCAGAAGGTGACCGAGATCGTCGGCTCCATCCAGGGCATCGCCGCCCAGACCAACCTGCTGGCGCTCAACGCGGCCATCGAGGCCGCCCGTGCCGGTGAAGCGGGCCGTGGCTTCGCCGTGGTGGCGGACGAGGTGCGCAAGCTGGCCACCCGCACCTCGGAGGCCACCCAGCGGGCGGCCGACATGATCCGCAAATAAACGCGCCTGGCCTCAGGCGTCGCCTGCGGTCGCCTTCTTGCGCGACCGGCTGCGCGGCTTGGGTGCCGGTGGGGCGACGCTGCTCTGGATGCCGCCGACCTGGGTCAGGTTGTCATCGGGCTGGTCTTCCAGTTCGCGGTTGGCCTGAAACCAGTGCTCGAAATCCTGGCCATGGGGACGACCTTCGCGTTCCCAGATTTCATAGGCGCGCTGGCGGATGCGTTCTTCGAGTGTCATACCGGTAACTCCAAAGGGGCAGTGGAGAGCGGCCGGCGGGTCCGGCGCTCTTCCTGACTAGGCCCGGGACGACCGCGAAAAGTTTCTCCAGCGCTCCAGCGTCGCGGTTCAGCGTGCCGCTTGCCGGGCTCTGGCATGCCGCTTCCGCCGCCAGGACCGTTCGTCGGTGCCCGACTAGCCCTGCCAGGCGCGGCGATAGGCGCCCGGTGCCACCCCGTAGGCCTGCTTGAACTGGCGGGTGAGATGGCTCTGGTCGGCGAAGCCCAGTTGCAGGGCTACCTCCAGCGGTGCCCAGCCGGTGCGCAACAGCCCCTGGGCGCGGGTCAGGCGCTGCTGCTTGAGCCAGGCATGGGGCGGCAGGCCCGTCGCCCGGCGAAACACCCGCAGGAAATGAAAGGGCGACAGCCCCACCGCCTTGGCCAGTTCTTCGAGGCTGGGCGGTTGCTGCAACCGCTGGCCGAGCAATTCGCGGGCGCGCTGTACCGCCAGGGGTTCGCGACCCGGTTCTGCCGGGCTGCCCAGCCGGGCATGGCGTCCGAACAGTAGGAGCAGCGCCTCGCGCCAGGCGGTCTGCTGCTCCAGCGCCTCGGCGCCATGGTCGGCCAACCGATGCAGATGGCTGAACGCTGCACTCACCTGGGGATCGTGCAGCACGCTGGTGGCGAAGGCCGGGGTAGCGCCCAGCGGGCGTCCCAGCTCGGCGAAGACCGGCGCCAGCTGCGCCAGCGTCGGATAGAAGCCGCGGTACTGCCAGCCTTCCTCGACTGCCGTGGCGCCGGTGTGCAACTCGTCCGGGTTGATCAGCACCATGCTGCCGGCCGCCGCCAGGTGCTCGGCGCCGCGGTGGCTAAAGCGCTGGGCACCGCGCTCGATCACGGTGAACACATAGCCTTCGTGCACATGGGGCGCGAAGCGCTGGCGGCGATAGCGGGCGTGCAGCAGCTCGACGCCGCCCAGCCCGCGGGCCGACCAGAGGCGGGCGTTTTCCTGTTGTCCGTTCATGGTTCTCTCGTGGCACCTACGGGTTCCACTTTCGCGCTAGAGGAGCCAGCGTAGCAGGTAGAACACGCCCATGCTGAGGATCACCGTGGTCAGCACCCGCCGCGTCCAGAGCATCAGCCCCACCGCGGTCAGGGCCGCCAGCAGGTAGGGATCGACCAGGGTCGCGGCCAGCGACATCTCGCCAGAGAACAGGATGGGGCCGCAGATGGCGGTGAGCATTCCGGGCACGGCGAATTCCAGGAAGGTGCGCAGATTGCGTCCCAGGCGCAGCGGCAGGCGCGGTTCAAGAAAGAGATAGCGATTGCAGAAGACCAGGGCGGCCATGCCGAGCACGGTGGCGAGGATCATGGCAGGCGCTCCCGCAGGCGGCGCACCCCGAAGCCCACGCTCATCCCCGCCAGGCCGCCCAGCACCAGGGCGCCCTGCCACTGCAGGTGATGCAGCCAGACCGAGACCAGCAGCGCGGTGAGCACGCAGGCTACGGTGGCCAGGTCGCGCACCAGGGGCACCACCAGGGCGATGAAGGTGGCGGCGATGGAGAAGTCCAGACCCAGGGCGCCCAGATTGGGCAGCACCCGCCCCAGCAGCAGCCCGGCCAGGGTGAAGAGATTCCACAGCAGATAGAAACTCAGGCCCATGCCCAGGGCGCGCCAGCGGTCGAAGCCGGCCGGTTGCTCGGCATGGTTCAGGGCGAAGAATTCGTCGGTGAGCAGAAAGCCGAAGCCCAGCCGCCAGGGCAGCGGCTGGGGCGCCAGGACGCGTCTCATGTGCAGGCCATAGAGCAGGTGCTGGGAGGTCAGCAGCAGGGTGGTCAGCAGGATGGCGGCGAGGCCCGCGCCGGCCTTGAGCATGCCCAGGGCCACCAGTTGCGCCGCCCCGGCGAACACCAGCAGGGAAAAGGCTTGGCCTTCCAGCACGCTGAGTCCGGTCTCGATGGCCAGGGCGCCGACCAGGATGCCCCAGGGCGCGCAGGCCAGCGACAGCGGCATGATCTGCCAGGCGCCCTGCAGGAAGGCGCGGCGGCGGGAAGCGGTCATCGGCAGGGCTCCGGAGGGCAGGGATACCCAGGGTGCCGCACCCCATCGTCGCCGTCTTGAACGTTCTTGCGCTGTTGCGTCCTCAGCCTTCCAGCAGGGCGAACAGCTCCAGGTACTGCCGGGTCAGCTTGTGGCCTGGATCCAGGTGGATCAGCGGGCGATGCTGCTGGTGGGATTCGCGCATCTTCACCGAAGACATCAGCGGCGCTGCCAGCACCGGCAGGTCACGCGCCTGGAGTTCCTCGATCAGCTGCCGCGGGGTGCTGGCCTGGGCGTGGTACTGGTTGATGACGATGCCCTCGACGGTAAGCTTTTCGTTGTAGTCCTCGCGGATCTCCTCCAGCTCCTCGATCAGGTCGTACAGCGCCTGCTGGGCGAAGACATCGCAGTCGAAGGGGATCAGGCAGCGGTCGGCGGCGATCAGCGCCGAGATGCTGTAGAAATTCAGCGCCGGCGGGGTGTCCAGGTAGATGCGGTCATAGTCTTCGCCGAGCTTGTCGAGGTACTTGGCGAGCTTCTGGATCTTGTACTTGGCTTCGAGCTTGAACTGCAGCTCGCTCAGCTCGCCGGAGGCGGCGATCAGGTCCAGATTCGGCCAGGCGGTGGCGTGGATGTTGGCCTGGGCCTTCTTGCCGCCACTCAGGGTCTGCTTGAAGAAATCGGCGATGCCGTGGGGCAGGTCGTCGCCCACCTGGCCGGTGAGGTACTGGCTGGAATTGGCCTGGGGATCGAGGTCCACCAGCAGGGTGCGATAGCCCTCGTGGGCGCTGATGGCCGCCAGGTTGCAGGCGATGCTGGACTTGCCGACACCGCCCTTCTTGTTGAAGACCACGCGGCGCAGGGCATGACCAGAGGGAGAGCTGTGTGCGTTCATTGAGTCGTCCCGACAGAGAGAAGAGGCCAGAGGTGCAAAGGTGTGGCTGTGGCGTTTCGCTTATACCGAAAGGCCAGGTGCGGACGATGACGAATTTATGGCCGTTGCATGACATTCATGTGACGAGCCTAGCGCAGCGGTGGAACCTTGGCGTCTGCCCGACCTTCGAACTCGGCAAGCTCCCGTCGAGAATCCACCATGAATGCCCGCCAACTTCCTGCCCTGCTGCTGCTCGCCTGCGCCCCGCTGACCCAGGCCGCCAACGATACCCAGTCGCCGGTACCGGTGCCGGGTGCCCCCGCCCAGACCGATACCCGGGTGCTCGAAGCCGGCGCCGACGTGCTGCAGCGCAAGCCGCCCATCGCCGCCCTCAACACCTATCTGGACGGCTTCCATTTCTACAACGGCCACCCCGATAGCCAGATGGAAGCTCACCACTATTGCAGCGTCCTGGGCGAAGAGATGTTCCAGTGCGTGATCTACGACGGCAACGTCGCCGATGCCAAGCTGATGGGTGTCGAGTACATCATCAGCGAGCGGCTGTTCAAGACCCTGCCCGAGGCGGAGAAGGCGCTCTGGCACAGCCATGTGCATGAGGTGAAGTCGGGTCAGCTGGTCGCGCCCGGCGTGCCCCAGGTGGCCGAGCACCGGCTGATGGACAAGCTGGTGCATACCTACGGCAAGACCTGGCACACCTGGCATACCGATCAGGACCTGCAGCTGCCACTGGGCGTGCCTCAGCTGATGATGGGCTTCACCGCCGATGGCCAGCTCGATCCCAAGCTGCTCGCCGAGCGTGACCGCCGCCTGGGCGTCTCCTCCACCGAGACCAAGGCCGCCCGTGCCGATCTGCCGACCCCCACGGTCGTCCCCGGCGCCGATGCCTGGCAGCAGGGCAAGGTCATCCAGCTGCAGGACCCCACCGGCCAGCTGCACAAGCACGCCGGCGAGCACACCGAAAAGGGCGTCAACACCAGTTCGAACAAGCCCTGAGACTTGCTATCAGGAGGTGCCCGTCGGATGTCGCTCGGGCCCACGTGCCGCCGCTCCACAGGCATGGCAGAAATGCGCGAAGGCGCTCTTGCGTGTCTGGCAGGCGCCGCAGTGGTCGTGCAGGCCGATGCCGCAATGGGGGCAGAAGTCGATCCCCGGGTCCTTGAGGTCCACCGGCCGCTCGCAACCCGGGCAGACGCCCTTGGCCAGCCGCGCCAGGGCGGTGTCGTAGTGCAATTCTTCGCGCCTGACGGTGTCCGGCTGGGCTTCCTTGAGCGCCAGGCGGGCGCGGTACTCCTGCAGCGCGCGGATGGCGTAGCGCCCGCCCAGTACCGTCAGCAGGATGCCCACCAGATAGCGCACATAGCCGCCGTAGCTGGGTAGGTAGGGCACCAGCTCGACGAAGAAGGCGAATAGCGCGAAGAAGATGAAGCCCCAGACGAAGGGCCACCAGGTGCCCTTGCGCTGCCGGACGAACAGCCAGGCCGCCACCGCCAGCAGGGGCAGGGTCAGCGCCAGGCGATAGAGAAAGACCCGCAGCTCGGCCTGCTGGCGCGCCTCCAGCCAGGCCGACTGCGCCGACTCGCCCAGGGTGGCCAGGCTGCGTTCCGCGTTGTCGGCGCGCTGCTCGGCATCCAGCAGCGCCTGCTGCTGGCGTTCGACCTCCTGCTCCGCCACCCGCTCGCCGGCCTTGAGTTCGTCCAGGGCGCGGCTGCGGGCGATCAGTTCGGCATCCTGCTCGGGACGCTGGGTGGTCTGGCGGGTCGCCAGCCAGTTGTCGAAGGTCTCGCGATTGGCCTGGTAGCTGCTCGCGGCCGCGGTCTGCCGCAGTTGCGCCTGTTCGAGGGCGTCGCTGGCCTGACGGCTGGCCAGCTGGGCCTGGCGCTGGTCTTCTCGCGCTGCAGCGGTGGCAGCGGGGTCCATGAAGTCTTCCAGACGCTGCTGCTGTTCCACCTGGGGCAGATCGCCGACCAGGGTGCCGCCCAGGCCGATCAGAAAGCCGGCGAACACCAGTGCCAGCAGCCAGAGGCCGCGGTTGAACCATTTTTCCGAGAGTCGCAGCGATTTGCCCATGGGTCCGTCCTGGTCGAAAGAAGGCTCAGCTTAGCCGCTCCCCCGGCGCTCCGCTCAGGCCAGTTTGATCGCCACCACCCCGGCGACGATGGCCAGGCCGGCGCAGATGCGGCCCAGCGGCAGGCTCTCGTGCAGCCAGAAGACCCCGATCAGCAGGGCGAACAGCACGCTGGTCTCGCGCAGCGCCGAGACCAGGCCGATGGGCGCCTGGGTGGTGGCGACGATCACCAGGCTGTAGGCCAGCATCGACATGACCCCGCCCGCCAGCCCGGCGCGCCAGTGCGGACCGAGCCCGGCGAACGCCGAGGCGCCGCGGCTCAGCCGCAGGACCAGCGCCGCCACCACGCCGTTGACCGCGAACAGCCAGAGGGCATAGGCCACGGCATTGCCACTGGCGCGGGCGCCGAGGGCATCGGCCAGGGTGTAGGCGGCGATGAAGCTGCCGGTGGTGAAGGCGCAGACCAGCAGCGCCAGGCTGGGTGGCGTGCCGCGCCGGGCCCCGAGCAGCGCCATCAGGGCGAGACCGGTCACCAGCAGGCCGAGGCCGAGCAGGGCGGGTGGCGAGAGCCTTTCGCCGAGGGCGAGAAAGGCCACCAGACTGACCAGCAACGGCGCGCTGCCGCGAGAGAGGGGATAGACCTGGCCGAGATCGCCATAGCGATAGGCCCGGGCGAGAAAGGCGTTGTAGCCGATGTGCAGCAGGGCGGAGAGGGCGATCCAGGGCCAGGCCGCGGCGGGCGGCAGGGCGACGAAGGGCAGCGCCAGCAGGGCGGCAAGGCCGGCGCCGATCTGGATCAGACTGGCGGTGAGGAAGCGGTCGAGGCCGATCTTGAGCAGGGCGTTCCAGCCGGCGTGCAACAGGGCGGCGAGCAATACCAAGGCGAACAGGGGCGTGGTCACGAGGCCTCCGGCCAGGCGGGTCCATCAGTCTAGCCCAGGGCGCCTTCTGGGGCGCTGCCCTTGGCGTCGGGCCGCCGTACGCCGCACACTGATGGCCGTCTCTTCTCGCTCAGCCAGGATGGCTGCCATGCCCACCTCTTCCTCACCTCCACCGACCGCTTTGCCGGTAACGCCACGGCATGGCGCGGTCGGCCTGGCGCTGGTCGCCGGTCTGTCACTGCTGGCCGGCATGACCGATGCCATCGGCTTTCTCGCCACCGGTGACTTCGTTTCCTTCATGAGTGGTAATACCACCCGTATGGCTGCCGATGTGGCGGCAGGCCGCTGGGCCGCCGCGGGGCATCTGGCGCTGGCCATAGGCACCTTCGTGCTGGGCAATGCCGGCGGCGTGCTGCTGCAGCGGCTGACCCGCCAGCGGGCCTGCCTGCTGCTCGGCCTGCTGGCCCTGCTGCTAGTCGTGGCGGCCAGCCTGCCCATAGGGCGCCTGGCCCTGCTGACGGGCGTGTTCGCCATGGGCATGGTCAATGCGGTGGTGGAGCAGGTCTATGGCCTGCCCATCGGCCTCACCTACGTCACCGGCGCCCTGTCGCGTTTCGGGCGCGGGCTGGGTCACTGGCTGCTGGGCGAACGCCGCCGCGGCTGGCGCATCCAGCTGGTGCCCTGGCTGGGCATGCTGCTCGGCGGGGTGCTCGGCGCTGCGCTGGAAGCCGGACTGGGCCTGGCGGCCTGGTACGCCAGCGCGACCCTGGCCGCAACCCTGGCGGTGATCTTTCGCCTGATCCCGCGGGCCTGGCAACTGGGTTATCTGGCGTCATGAGCGCCGCGACCCAGACCCTGGGGGTCAGCGCCCGCGATCCCGAACTCGGCCAGGCCAAGGTTCGGCTGGCCTTCATCCTGCCGGCCTCGGCCTACGCCATCGGCGCCTGGGCCTGGGGGCTGTTCGGTACCGCCATCCTGCTGACCAACCTGCTGTGCTACGCCCTGTTCGCCGTGGTGGCCGTCGGCCTGTTCTTCGAGGTGCGGCGGCGGCCGGGGGTAAAGCCCTGGCGAAGGCTGCTGGCCATGAGCCTGGACTTCAGCGCCATCACCTTTTCCTCCATCACCAGCGGTGAGGCCCTGCTGCCGCTTTTCGGCGTGCTGCTCTGGGTCACGGTGGGCAACGGCCTGCGCTACGGGCGCGGCTACCTGCTGCTGGCCACCGGGCTGTCGCTGACCGCCCTGGTCGCCATCATCGCCGGGATGCCCTTCCTGCAGCGTTATCCCACGGTGGCGCTGATGATGCTGGTGACCGCGCTGCTGGTGCCCGGCTACGTGTATTTCCTGCTGACCCGCATCCAGGATTCGCTGCGCGAGACCCAGGCGGCCAACCTGGCCAAGGCGCGCTTCCTGGCCCAGGCCAGCCACGACCTGCGCCAGCCGATCCACTCCATCGGCCTGTTCACCGCCTGCCTGCGCGATGGCCAGCTGAGCGCCGATCAAGGGCGACTGGTCGACAACATCGACCGCTCGCTGCTGGGCGTCGAGCAGCTGTTCCGCTCGCTACTGGACATCTACACCCTCGATCAGAAGCAGGTCAGTCCGCGGCGCACGGTGGTCGATCTGGATACCCTGTTCGGCGACCTGGTGCGGCAGAACGCCGAGGCGGCGCGCTGGGCCGGGGTGGAGATCCGCTGGCGCGCCTGCGGGTTGCAGGTCTACAGCGATCCGGCGCTGCTGCTCACCTCGCTGCAGAACCTGCTGTCCAACGCCCTCAAGTACGCCCCGGGCAAGCCCCTGCTGCTGGCGGTGCGCCGCCGTCAGGGCCAGCTCGCCCTGGTGGTCTACGACCAGGGACCGGGCATCGCCGCCGAGCACCTGCCGCACCTGTGCGAGGAATTCTACCGGGTACGGGAAGCGCGGGATCGCGACATCGAGGGGGTCGGCCTGGGGCTGTCCATCGTGCAACGCATCGCCACCCTGCTCGAGTTGCGGCTGACCATCCGTTCGCGCCCCGGCCGCGGTACCGCGGTCGAGCTCCAGGGCCTGCCGCTGGCCACCCTGCCGCCGGAGGCGCGGCCACGGCCGCTGAGCGGTCCCCAGCACCTGCTCGCCGGCTGGCGGATCCTGCTCATCGAAGACGACACCAACGTGCTGCTGGCCACCGCGACCCTGCTGCGCAGCTGGGGCTGCGAGGTCACCACCGCCACCAGCATCCCCTCCGGCGCCGTGAGTTGCGACCTGGTGATCACCGATTTCGATCTGGATCGCAGCGCCTCGGGTGCCGACTGCATCGCCTATCTCAATCGGCTGCAGGGCCGGCGCATCCCGGCCATCGTGGTGACCGGCCATGACATTCCCCAGGTCCAGCAGGCGCTGGGCGACGCCGAGATCCCGGTGCTGGCCAAGCCGGTGCGACCGGCGGAATTGCGTGCCCTGCTGCTGGCTTTTCGCGTCGCGGCTAGCTGAGTGAGCGCTGCGTGCCAAGGCCGGCCTTGGCGCCGAAGGCGGCCGCCGCCGCGCGGCTGCTGACGCCCAGGGTACGCAGCAGGGCGGAGACATGGATGCGCACGGTAAAGGGCGAGATGACCAGGATCCGGGCAATCTCCTTGTTGCTCAGGCCCTGGGTGATCAGGCCGAGCACCTCCAGTTGCCGCGGCGTCAGTGCCTGCACCCGGTTATCGGGCGCCAGGTTGACCGGCGCCAGACTTGGCATGGCATAGCGCACCACCGGTTGCCCGGCGAGGCAGTCGGCGATCGCCTCGGCCATGGCCGCCGGCGGTAGCGCTTTGCCGATGAAGCCATCCACGCCCGCCGCCAGGATATGTTCGATCACGGTGGCGTCTTCCAGCATCGAGACCACGATCAGGGTGCTGCGCTTGAATTCCTGGCGCAGGGCGCGTAGCGAAAAGCTCAGATCCTGGCCAGGATAGAGCAGATCCAGCAGCAGCCCGCTGGGCGGCTCGCCCTGGCGCGCCAGTTCCAGGACCTGTTGCAGGCTGTCGGCCTGATCGACCTGCGCCTGTGGCTGCAGCTGGCGCAGGATGCGCACCAGGCCTTCACGAAACAGCGGATGGTCGTCGGCGACGATGAAACGTTGCATCTCTGGCTATCCTGGGGCCCTGAACACCGGTCGCAACGCCGGGGTGGCCCAAAGCCTTTAGTCTAGCGCAGCGGTCAGA
Organism: Pseudomonas sp. SHLD1; assembly: GCF_028640935.1. Classification (NCBI taxonomy): domain Bacteria; kingdom Pseudomonadati; phylum Pseudomonadota; class Gammaproteobacteria; order Pseudomonadales; family Pseudomonadaceae; genus Pseudomonas; species Pseudomonas sp. SHLD1. The sequence goes on along the minus strand of NZ_JAQZAD010000006.1, from coordinate 147,241 downwards.
AGTGGACCACTTGGTAAAACGCTTGGGCCGCCGCGGCGCTCAGCCGTTTTGCGCCATGCCGCGCGGTGCGGCCAGCGGCTCCGGCGAAGCCTCCGCAGCGCCCGCGCCCAGTTGCTGCCGCATCAGCCACTCGAAGGCGCCGGTCAGCAGCAACGCCGCACAGGCCAGTCCAAATGCCAGGCCCCACCAGACTCCATGGGGGCCGATACCCAGCTGGACGCCCAGCAGCCAGGCACCGCTGGCGCCGATCAGGCAGTAGCAGAGCAATCCGCCGTAGAAGCCCAGGCGTGCCTGGCGGATACCACGCAGCGCACCCTGGGCGATGCTCTGGGTACCGTCGAAGATGACGAACACCGCCGCGATCAGCACTAGCTGGCGTGCCAGCTCCGCCACCGGGCTCTGCGCATCCGCCAGGAACAGCCTCACCAGCCCGCCGGGAAAGCTCCAGAACAGCAGGGCAATGCCCAGCATCACCAGGGCCCCGCCGCCGATGGCCAGGCGCCCCACCAGCAAGGCCTCGCGCGGCCGCCCGGCGCCCTGGTGCTGGCCGATACGGATGCTGGTGGCGTAGGAAAGGCCGGCCGGCAACATGAACACCAGATACACCAGCTGATTGGCGATCTGATGGGCCGCCAGCGCCGTGGCACCCAGGGCGCCCATGCACAGCGCCGCTGACAGGAACAGGCAGGCCTCCACCGCGTAGGTACCACTGATCGCCAGCCCCTGGCCGAGGGTGGCGATCAGGGCGCGGCGGTCCGGGCGGCGCAGGTAGTGGGCGAGGGGATAGGCCGCGTAGGCCGGATGGCGCGCAATGTACAGTGCCAGGCACAGCGCCGCCCCGTTCATCACCACCGCGGTCACCGCGCCTATGCCCGCCAGCCCGGGGCGCGGCAGGCTACCCCAGCCGTGCAGCAGCGCGAGATTGAGGAGGGCATTGAGTGCCGCGGCGCCGAGCACGATGATCAGCACCGGGCCGGGGCGGTCCAGGGCGCTGGTGAAGCCGCGCAGGGTCATGAACAGCAGGTGGCCGGGCAGGGCGAAGGCCAGGCAGCGCAGGAAGACGCCGGCCGCCTGACGACTCTCTTCCGGCTGGCCGGCCAGGGCCAGCAGCGGTTCGATATGCCACAGCAGGGTGCCGGCCAGCAGCGCCAGCGCCCCGGCGATCCAGATCCCGGCCGCAGTGACCGCCGCCACCCCTTCGGTATCCCCTGCACCCCGGCGCAGCGCCGCCAGATTGGCCACCGCGGTGATCACGCCCACGCAGATCACCGAGACGAAGGAGTAGACCGCCGCTCCCAAGCCGCCACCGGCCAGGGCTGCCGGGCCCAGGCGGCCCATCATCAGGGTGTCGGTGAAGACCATGGCCACATAGGCCAGCTGCGCACCGATCAGGGGCAGGGCGAGACGCAACAGCGCGAGCAGTTCGTGACGCGGCAGAGACATGGATGGATCTCGCTGAGCAGGTGGCCGACGTTTGACAAGAACTCATTGTTGGATGCGGGCGCGCCGCCCACAATCGGAAAATAACCATGTCATCCATGAGTCTGAGTCATGCCAGAGCACCCCTCGCGCCTGCCGCCGCTGTACGCCCTGCGCGCCTTCGAGGCCGCCGCTCGCCATGGCTCCTTCACCCGCGCGGCCCAGGAGTTGTCGCTGACCCAGAGTGCGGTCAGTCGCCATGTGCGGACACTGGAAGAGACCTTTGGCTGCCGCCTGTTCGAGCGTGCCGGGCGTCAGCTGGCGCTGACCGAGCCCGGCAAGCTGCTCTTGCCCGGCCTGAGCGAGGGCTTCGAGGCCCTGGCGCGGGCCTGTGGCAATCTCGCCGTGGCCGAGGGCACCCTGAGACTCAAGGCGCCCACCACCCTGTCGCTGCGCTGGTTGCTGGCGCGTCTGGCGCGCTTTCGCCAGCTCAGTCCGCAACTGGACATCCAGCTCACCAGCGTCTGGATGGCCAGTGACCGCGTCGACTTCGTCCATGAGCCCTTCGATTGCGCGGTACTGCTCGGCGACGGCCGCTTCCCGGCGGACTGGGAGGTGGTGCCGCTGTTCGAGGAGTGGCTGGTACCGGTCTGCTCGCCGGCTGCCGCCCGGGAGGGCGCCTGGGACCTGGCGCGGCTGCAGGGGGAGGAGTTGCTGCATCCCACCTTCGACCGCCGCGACTGGCGCCGCTGGCTGCAGGCCATGGGCCTGACCCAGGCGGTGCCCCTGGGTGGTGGCCAGGTGTTCGACACCCTGGAACTGGGCATGGCCGCCGCCGCGCGTGGCTACGGGGTTTCCATCGGCGATCTGGTGATGCTCGCCGAAGACGTGGCGGCCGGGCTCATTGCCTTGCCCTGGCCCGAGGCGGTGGCCAGCGGTGATGCCTATTACCTGGTCTGGCCGCGCAATCGCCGGGGGCAGGCGCGCCTTCGCCAGCTGGCTGACTTCCTGCAGCGGGAAGTGGCATCCCAGAGCCTTCCAGCGGTCGTTCGCCATAAATAAGGCGCCAGACTGCTGTCATTCGCTTTAGTTCATCGTACCTCTGCCGATAAAATGAGCGTTAACCGCCAAGAAGACCGCCCTAGAGCGGTCGGTCCCCTGATATAGCCCTTGCCCTCAAATTCGTACTGCCCTACAGGGATGTAGGCGCTTTGGAGCCCCCTATGGTCATTTCCCCGCGTCGTAGTATCGCCCGACAACTTGCCTTGGCCCTCAGTCTGGTACTGATTGTCGTGATCGCCGGCAGCTGTCTGTTCGCCCTGCATGCCTTGAGCGTGTCCATCGAAGGCACCCAGCGCAAGCACCTGGGTAGCGAGGCCCGGCTGCTCTCCGATCAGCAGCAGACCTTTCTCAGCACCCTGAAGATCAGCACCCAGCGGCTGGCCAACCTGTTCGAGCGCCGCTTCGATGGCGGCCTGAGCCTGGCCGGCGAACGCCTGCCCCTCGGCAGCGCCACGGCCCCCGCCCTGCTGTTCGCCGGTCAGGCACTGAACAGCGACTTCAGCCAGGTCGACGACTTCACCCGGCTGACCGGTGGCGTCGCCACCATCTTCGTCCGCGATGGCGACGACTTCACCCGTATCACCACCTCGCTGAAGAAGCAGGACGGCAGCCGCGCCATCGGTACTCAGCTCGATCGCAAGCACCCGGCCTATGCCGGATTGCTGCAGGGTCAGAACTACGTCGGGCGCGCCCAGCTGTTCGGGCGCTCCTACATGACCCAGTACACCCCGGTCCGCGACGGCGCCGGCAAGGTCATCGCCGTGCTCTTCGTCGGCTTCGACTACACCGACGCCCAGGCCCAGCAACTGGCCCAGCTGACCCAGCTGCGCATCGGCGAGACCGGCTCCCTGGCCCTGCTCGACGAGCAGGGCAACTGGCTGGTGCCGCCGGCCAATGCGAAAAAGAATGACGAACTGCTTGCCGTGCTCAAGAACGATCCCAAGCAGCGCGAGCACACCTGGCAGGACGGCAATGAAGACTTCCTCAGCGTCAGCGCGCCGGTCGCCGGCGAAGGCTGGACCGTGGTCGCCACCCTGCCCAAGGCCGAGCTGGATGCCCCGGTGCATGCGGTGGGCCTGCGCCTGGCCATCGGCAGCCTGATCGCCCTGGTGCTGGCGGTGGTCGCCTCGGTCGTCCTGCTGCGCCACAAGCTGAGACCGCTGGGCCAGCTGGTGGACCGGGCCCAGGCCCTGGGTCGCGGTCAGCTCAGCGTGCGCGTCGAGGCACGCAGCCAGGACGAGATCGGCGAACTCGCCCAGAGCTTCAACCAGATGGCCGATGCCCTGGCCTCCACCGTCGAGCAGGTCCGTGGCTCCTCGCGCGAGGTCACCGAGCGGTCCCAGCAACTGAGCCAGCTCTCCGACCAGACCCTGAGACGCTCCGCCGAGCAGTCCAGCCAGATCGACAGCATGGCCAGCGCCGTCGAAGAATTCAGCGCCACCGCCCAGAACATCGCCGACGGCATGCAGCGCACCGAGCGGCTGGTGCAGGAAAACGCCCAGCAGACCCGCACCGGGACCCAGGCCATGCAGGGTGCCTCGGGTGCCCTGGAGCAGATCGCCGATTCCCTGGCCAGCACCGCCGAACTCATCAAGGGCCTGGACGGCCGCTCCCAGCAGATTGGCGGCATCATTGGCGTCATCAGCGGGATCGCCGAGCAGACCAACCTGCTGGCGCTCAACGCGGCCATCGAGGCGGCCCGCGCCGGTGAACAGGGCCGCGGCTTCGCCGTGGTCGCCGATGAAGTCCGGCAGCTGGCCGGTCGCACCAGCGAAGCCACCCGCGAGATCTCGCAGATGATCGGTGCGGTGCAGGGCGAGACCCAGCGTGCCATGGGCGCCATCGACGAGGGCAATCGCCTGATGGAACAGGGCCTGGCGCGCAACGCCGACGTGGCCCACGCACTCCGCAGCATCGACCAGCAGGTCGCCGAGGCGGTGGAGCAATTCTCCGGCATCGCCCAGGCCACCGCCGAGCAGAGCACCACCGCCACCGCCCTGAGTCGCAACATCCAGGCGATCGCCGTGGACAACGCCGCCCAGCGCGATGCCGCCGAGGTGCTGGCCGGTACCGCTGGCGAGCTGCGTCATCTGGCGGAAGACCTGAGTGCCGAGGTAGGCCGGTTCAGCTGACCGGCGCGTTCCGGCAGTAGCGAAAGGGAGGCTCAGGCCTCCCTTTTTCATTCCTGCGTACCTTGGCCCTTGCCTGGCTGCAATACTCTGACTACTGTATACAAATACAGTATAAGAGGAGGGGTGTCATGGGCGTATCCAACGAGGCGGTGCAGGCCGTCGAACGCATGCTGACCACGCTGCGGGCGGAGCGGGACGATTATCGCGAGCTGGCCCACCAGTGGCGGGCCATGTGCTTCGAGCTGGCCCAGGAAAACCAGGCGCTGCGAGATCGCCTGCAGGAGCCGCCGCGACACTACGGCCCGCCTCCTGGCGCCTAGTGACTCGCCCGATACTGCAGCGCTTCCGCCAGCTGCGGCCGCTGGATCTCGGTCTGGCCGGCGAGATCGGCCAGGGTCCGGGCCACCTTGACCACCCGGTGCAGGGCGCGCAGGGACAGATTCAGGCGTTCGCCCGCCCCCTCCAGCCAGCGCTGATCGGCCTCGCTCAGGGCGCAGACCTGGTGCAACTGGTCGAGACCGAGCAGGGCATTGGGCCGGCCCTGGCGTGCCAGCTGCAGGGCCCGGGCGTCGGCGACCTGGCGCGCGGCCTCCGCCGTGGTGAGTTCACTGGCCGCTGAGGCGCCCAGGCGCAGGTGCTCGCGGGCTACCGTCAGGTGCAGGTCGATGCGATCCAGCAATGGACCGGAGAGCTTGCCACGATAGCGCTGGATCTGCTCCGGACTACAACGACAGCGTCCGCTGGGATCGCCCAGGTAGCCGCAGGGACAGGGATTCATCGCCGCCACCAGCTGGAAGCGGGCCGGAAAGCGTACCCGCTCCCGCGCCCGGGCGATGACGATCTCGCCACTCTCCAGGGGCTCGCGCAGCACCTCCAGCACCTTGCGATCGAATTCCGGCAACTCGTCGAGAAACAGCACCCCGCGATGGGCCAGGGTGATCTCGCCGGGACCGGGTCGGCTGCCGCTGTCGGCTTTCGAAATTACTGCAAAATGCCTACGCTGGAGCCTTGGGTTAAGCGTGAAGTGTCTCGGAAATTGGTGCGAAAAACTCCCTAAATAGCTGCGACAGGATTGCTTATGAACGGTAATAGTTGCGACCAGCCTAAGCAGGTTCGCCGTATCAAACCCACACGGCGTAGTGTTTCGGGATTCCTACCCTTCCGAGATGTGGGGGGCGTACCGTTCGAGTCGCTCCTCGAACGTGACTTCCTCAAGAGAATGAGGTTTTCCCACCGTGTGCAATCTGTAGTCGCCCAGCCAGTTGCTGTTCCCTTTCGAGACTCGCTTGGGCGGGCCCAGACCTACACCCCTGACTACTTGGTTTACTACCATCAGGGCGAGGCGGATTTTTCGGCTTACATCAAGCCCATGCTGGTGGAGGTCAAGCCGGCATACGAGTGGCGTGAGCATTGGCGAGATTGGATGGGGAAATGGAAAGCCGCTCGCCACTACGCTCGCCAGGAGGGATGGACATTCAGCATCTACGACGAATCACGTATTCGTGGTTTGCCGCTTGAGAACATCGTGTTCTTAGAGCGCTTCGAGCGAATGGCTTTCGATCAGGAGGACATTGAGATGGTGCTGGGGACACTCACGGAGATGGATGTGGCTCCGGTGCACTATCTCCTCGCTCGACACTTCAAAGGCATCTATCGCGAGCGAGGTGTTGCCATGCTTTGGCACCTAATAGCCACTCGGCGTGTGGAATGCGATATCACCGAGCCATTGGATCAGTACCTTGAGCTATGGGTGGCCGCCCCATGAATCTCTACGAAATTGATACGGACGAACATTTGGTACCGTTCGAGCCCTCAAGGGCACGAGTAGTTATAGAGGTAGGTTCCGTCGTACGCCGTGATAGGCAGATTTTTAGGATTGTTCAGCTATTGGATTTTCAGAATGTTATCGGGGTAGAGGTCGAATCTGGGCAAAGTGCTTCACTCCGCATCTCTGAACTTAGTGCCGTTGAGCAAGAGCGAGTGGATGGCCTCTACGTAAACTACGACATTTCAACGATCAGTTCAGATGAATGGGCAGTCGCTCAGCAGCGCTTTTCCGCAATCAAACCCTTTATCAACAACTCAGTGACGCCTAAGGACAGTGTAGAGAGGCGAGCGAAGGAGGTGGGTGTAGACACGGCTACGCTGTATCGCTGGTTGGATCGATACCGGAGCTGGAACGAGGTTCTTGCTCTTGTCCCGCGAAAACGAGGTTGGAAAACGGGAAGCAGCCGCCTGACAATCGAAGCTGAGAAGCTTATCCAAGAGGTCATCGAGCAGCACTACCTGAGCCTACAACGTCCTACCATCCAGTCGGCGATCGCAGAAATCGAGCGCCGTGCAAAGGCGATGGGCATCAAGCCGCCGGGCGCATCGGCCATACGTGCGCGTATACAGCGAATACCCGAGAAGCAAGCTCTGCGTAGACGGGGCTTCGCCGAAAAAGCAAAGAACAGACATACCCCGTCAGTCGGCAAGTTTCCCGGTGCTGACTATCCTCTCGCCGTCGTCCAGATTGACCACACACCGATAGATTTGATCATCGTCGACGACCAACATCGCAAACCAATCGGCCGACTTTGGCTGACCTTGGCGATCGACGTTCACTCGAGAATGGTGGTCGGTTACTACCTCTCGTTAGAGGAGCCCTCGGAGATTTCAGTCGGGATGTGCATCGCGCATTCGGTACTCCCGAAGGAGACTTGGCTGCACCTTCATCAGGTCGACGGTGAGTGGCCGGTCTGGGGCTTTCCTCGGGTCATCCACTCCGACAATGGGCCTGATTTCCGCGCTGAGAACATCCGACGCTCCTGTTCTAACTACAACATCGAAAACGTCTTCAGGCCCGTGAAAGTGCCTAAGTACGGTGGGCATATCGAGCGGATGTTGGGCTCATTTATGCGTATGGTCCACGAACTCCCAGGTACGACCTTCAGCAACACGCTTGCGCGGGATGGGTACGACTCTGAGAAGAATGCTGCCCTTACCATGGGCGAGTTCGAAAAATGGCTAGTCAGGGCGATTCTGCGTTACCACCAACAGCCTCATTCTGCTCTCTACATGAGCCCCGCAAGAAAATGGCAACTTGGGTTTTTTGGCAATCGAGAGTTAGACCCTTTGGTCAGTATTCCCGCCAGACCTTTAGACCCGCTGATGGTGCAGCTCGATTTCATGCCTTCCTTCATGCGTACGATCCAGCCCTATGGCGTGCAAGTCGACGTGTTTTATTACTCCGAGGCCCTTCGACACTGGATCAACACCAAAGACCCTGAGACCGGATTGGCGAGGAAATTTCTATTTCGCCGAGACCCAAGGGATATCAGCATTATCTGGTTCTACGACCCTGTTCTAAAACAGTATTTCCGAGTGCCAGTTGCCAATCAAGCATTCCCGGCTGCAACCGTTTGGGAATTCAGAACAGCCAAGCGGAAGGCGATTGATGAGGGACGTAAACACATCGATGATGCCTTGATTGCCAAGCTCATCCTGGAAAATCGCGAGCTGGTGCAAGGCGCATCCGAGAAGACCAAAAAAGCACGGCGAGACGCCCAGCGTCACCGCGTTCACAGTAAGAATGTTACCCCGGCGGTGCCCCAAAAAAATGCCAAGAAACCCGTCGTTGAAACACCTTGCACCGATGGTTTACTCCTCGATGACGTCGACTTGATCGGTGATATCCAATGAGTGACTACTCGCATCTTCACGCGGATTTTAGGCCTGTAATGCAGCTATCCGATCGCGATCGAATTCGCTTTATGGGGGAGCCACGCTGGATTGGTTATCGGTCTGCGCACACTATCCTCGATACCCTCGAGTGCCTTTTTGACGCCCCTAAGCGGCCGCGAATGCCTAACCTACTGATCGTTGGTGACCCAAACAATGGGAAAACCACAATCATCCGGCAGTTCATGAAGACGCACGGGGAGGGCTATGTTGATGAGAATTCTGAGCCTAATAGGCCTGTAATCCTGGCAGAGGCGCCTCCTTCTGCTGACGAGAAAGACCTCTACGTAGCGATCCTCGAAACTCTTTGGATGCCTTATCGAACCACAGACTCGAAATTGACGTTGCGCTACCAAGTTATCCATTCGCTGCGCGAGCTGAAGGTTCGAATGCTGGTCATCGACGAGATTCATTCGATGCTGACGGGGTCTGCGATCAAACAGCGGGAAGTCATGAACGCGCTCAAAAAGCTGTGCAATGAGCTGGTGATTCCTATCGTCGGTGTCGGTACCCACGATGCTGTCCAGATCCTTCATCTCGATCCTCAGCACGCCAGTCGTTTCGATGTTGTGAAGTTGGCGACGTGGAAGCTCGACGCCGAATTTCAGCGGCTATTAAAGGCATTCGAGGCTGTGTTGCCACTAAAACGGCCTTCTGGTCTGTTCAAGCCCGAGCTTGCACAACTCATTCACTCGATATGCGGTGGCAACACCGGGGATTTGCATAGCCTGCTGATCGAATGCGCAAAGGAAGCGATCCTGTCGGGTAAGGAGTGTATTGAGAGGCCGCTCATAGAGAGTAAATCGTGGGTACGTCCTACTCGTGGCATCCGGGAGCGCGTGGTCTGACCCCACGTTGGCCACTAACGCCTCCTCTACTAGCAGATGAGCTACTCTCATCGTGGTTGGTGAGGACGGCTTTGTCTCATGGCTGTTCACCTACCACCCTGACCTCTGCTGCTTGGCCGAGCTTTCGTGCCTGGAGCCGCGATCTTGATCGCGGGGTGGCTCCGGACCAGCTGAGCGTGCTAGCTCAAGCGACTGGCCTTCCGGTCCAACAATTGACAGCAAGTACCCTCAGGCCAATTGTCGAGTCGCTACTTGGAGTAGGTCAGCCGCCGAGAGCTGGAATCTGGCCTTGGTTCCTAGTACTGGGCTATCGCAACCGACTACATGCTGGAGGGCTTCAGTGCTGCCCCGAATGCCTCAAGCAGCCAATGCCTCATTATTCGATTCAAGCCCGATTGGCTTGGCATACGGGCTGTCCATTGCATCGCGTTCAGTTGGTCGATCAGTGCCATCATTGCCATGCACCCCTCCAACCAGAACGACTGCTTCCAGGGGAAGAGCTGTCGCAATGTCATCACTGCGGAAAGCCGCTTTCCTTGTGCCCTCGAGAGCTGTTCTCGGATCCTGCGTTCGCATTCCAATCCTTCGCAGATGAGTGCTACGGTCGCTCTGCGACATATGGGCAGGTGGAGCTGAGCTTTTCCGATTGGATGAAGATCGCGCGTTCGCTAATTGGGCTCCTGCAAACGGCCGCGAGATATCACTCAGGTGAGGCGGCTCAATTCTTTGAGGCGCTAGGTATCGATGCAGCTACGCTTCATTCCTCCTCAACGGGGTTGCCTTTTGAATGCTTGAGGCCCGCTGAGCGCGCCGAGTTGCTCGGCAACGTCTGGATGATCATGCGGGCTGGGCCGGATCGATTCATGGATCTAGCCAAACAGGCTTCTCTTCCATCCTCTTGGTTACCGCTTCCTGCACAAGGAGCCCCTGCGGTTTTGATCAACATGGTCTCAGTTTTAACTGTGCACTCAAGAGGTACACCCACGCGACGAGGCTGTGAGCTTCCTCGTCACCCGCGTCAGGTACTACGAATGTGGTTACGCCTGTACAGAAGGATGCGAAGAGATGGCATCGAATGACGCTGCCGATGGTCAGGTCTGTCACGCCTGTGGGCGGGGCATGTTCAAAGCTAAAAAGATTCATGACGGCCGGCGCTACTGCGCGACGTGTTACCCGCGCCTCTTTAAAAGGCGGATGTGCTCTGCATGCGGGAATTTGGCGAGGCTTCCTACTTTCGATGTAAATGCCCCATGTCCCTGCTGTAAGCGTAGGAAAGCCTGTATCCGGTGCGGTAAAGTTGAATTTAAAATCGGAAAGTGTCTACCTGAGGGGCCGGTGTGCCGCCCTTGTGTAGTCTACTTTCGAGAACCAGAGCCTTGTGAAGAGTGCGGTAAGCTAACTCAACGGCTTGCTCGTAACACAAGAACGGGGCGCCGTACCTGTCCTAAGTGCAGTTCCTCACCAGCCGCCACCTGTCCGAGCTGTAGACGTTATAGAGTGCTCGTTATCGGACCAGATGGTATTCAGCGGTGCCGAGTTTGTACTGAAGAGGGCAAACGTTCCTGTGAAACCTGCGGTATAGCAATGCCAGCAGGGCGTGGGCGTGAATGCGAGCGTTGCTACTGGAAAAAGACTTTCGAGAAGCGACTTACAATAAACCTACATGGTTTCAGCTCTAGGGAATTCGAAGAGCTCTTCAAACGCTTTGGTTTGTGGCTATTTGAAAATACTGGGCCACGTAAGTCAGCGTTAAAAATTAATGTTTATTACTCCTTCTTCCACGCGATCGAAGCGAAATGGAGTACTTTGCCCACCTACGAGGAGTTGCTTGAGCATTTTTCCGCGGCTGGCTTGCGTCGCGCTGAAACACCAATGCGATGGTTGTCAGAGAACCAAGCAATCGTCGTCGGTGCGGAAATACGTGAATGGTATTCCGAAAAGCGCCGACTCCAGAATATTTTGGACGAGATAGGCGAGCCTTGGCCAAGAAGACTGCTGGAGAAGTACTTAATAACGTTGAGCTCAAAAGTAAAAGAGAATGAAGCAGAACTTCGTTCCGCCCGGTTGTCCCTTCGAGCTGCAGCTAACCTACTCAGCGTTGCGTGTCTTGAGACGAACGCGCTGCCAACACAAAAAACAATTGAAGCATACTGGCGGAGCTCGCCTGGACAGGTCTCTGCATTAACTGGTTTTATCGGCTATTTAAACAAGACGTACCACCTCCAGCTAAAGTGGAAACCTGAGGGTCGATGGTTGGAAAAAGCTAGGATCGATAAGGCCGAGCGTGAACTGGTCACTCTCCTAAGAACTGGAAGGCAAGGAAAAAACTTTGAAAAGAAATGGATAGTGAAAGGACTTGCTTATTTCCATGGCGTTCGACGAGCTAGGCAGAAGACCTTAATTTATAGATCGGCTAGCTACAATGGATTTGAGGGGTTTTACGTCGAGTATGATGGTATTCATCTGTGGGTGCCTAGTGCGGGTAGCTATAATCAGAAAGGGCACCAGAGATTCGACTTCAGTCAAGATTGACGTCTAGATCTTTGAACGCATTGATTAGCCTTTTTTTGTATAACACACTTTGGTCTTTCTGAGTGTGTTTGAATATCTTTGTTTGGGCGGGGAAGGTAGAGCGCATATGCTTGAATCTGCCCTTTGCATAACATGCTCTTAGGCAGATTTCTTTTATCAAGTCATCAAGTTCTTCTTTTGTATTCATGTCGGATTTTATAAGTGCGCCTGCATAGCTAGGAGGTTTTTTCTCCTCTTGGGGTTCTTCTCTCTGAATTTCAAAGCAAAAATAGTTTTGTCCGTCGATCTTGATGCGTATGGTCATAATTCCACGACGCCTGAGTGTGGCTCGATCAATGTACGTCCACATTCGAACTGGATTCGGAATCGTGTTTTCTTCTGTAAGGTTTAGCGGGATTAGTTTTGGCTCGGTCTTGCAGTTGAATCCGTGGCTTGGTGTGTACCAATCTACACGCGATACTCGTTCATGGTTATCTGCCTTTATCGAGTTAAAAGCATTCCAGATATCGCGTAAAAAACCTTTTGACTCGAGTTCTGCGTCTGAATGACTTTCGAGTTTGCCAATGTTTTTACCGGCGCCTGTGCCTTCGCCACTAGAATAGTTTTCTGCGCTTGAAGGATGTGGGCCAACCGGGCTGCGATCAGCATCGATAACACGTCTCGTCTTGTCGAATTTTCGCTCTTCACCGAGAATTGTAAACGGCGGCGCTTTCACTATGACAATTTCTGAATGATGATCAGGTTCAAAGCTGGATGTTTCAGCTAGAAATTCTTCAGCGGCTGCGGTTCGCACGGGCCTTGGAAGAATACGTCGCCCTGCACCATCCTCTCCTTCGGAGCTATCAAAGTCCGGCCTTTGCCATTCAAAACGTGGTCCTTTAGGTCGACTCATTCCAGATAAGTCGAGGCAAAGGAATGTTTTACCTTGATTAAGCCATCGGCCACGGCACCGCAACTGAACTTTCCCACTAAACCAAGGCTCAGCCTCTAGGAAAATATTATCTTTTGGCGATCGTGATATGAATTGTGAATTGATCCGTCTAACACATTTTTCAGTGTGGTCATCATATAGGAGATGAGCTAGGAAAACGGCATCATAGTCACGCATTTTACGGCTCGGCCGAACAAGCCACTGATGCTCACTACGAATGGGAACATCAAAAAGCACATTCATTACATCTGACCACTTCAGTGTTGCCAAGGCACGACACACCTCCATATTTCTTGCGTAGGCGCGAATAAAAAATTCAAGACAGGGAATAAGTAGCTGCTTGCCATTAGGTATACTAAATTCAATCAGTTTGCATTGATCCCGTTTTCCCCAGCGCAACGGATAGTCTTCGTCAGGGAAAATGTTAAGTCTCGCTTCGCTGTAAAGCTGTGCCTTGGAAGTAAGCCCCCATCCATTAGGAGAGAAATTTACCGAAAATTCTTCTTCAGTAAGCTCGGTGTCAGAAATACACTTGCCTTCACACCAAATTGTGCCTATGCGATAGTGATGCAAGCTGCTTAAAGGTACATCAGCATAGAGGTCGGAGCCGAGTATATCGCCGTTGAGCCGTCGAAAATTGACCGTGACCAGAGGTATTGATCTAGCTCGGGGGCTCTTTCTAACCGGACCATACCACCAGACCAAATAGTCGCCTTTAAGTCTCTGAATGCGGCTATCAGGGTGTTGCAGATCCGAACGCGGGTAGGAGAAATCAATACGCTTAACCGAATCGACCACGGCACAGCTCCATCGCATTGGGCACTTGGCTAGGAGTCTATCGGCTCAGTGGCCTTGCCGCGATGGTAAGTCAGCGTCAATGTCCGGTCGCTCAGATAGCTATGTAGATTGATCGGAGGATCTTCCACTACACATGAGCGCGTGTTCAGAAAGGGATCATAAGGTATCCAAGGTCTCGAGTTCCTCGCGGCAGAAGGCCAGGCGTATGGTCTAGGATTGCTTATCGAGGCTAAATAGTTTCGCGATAACCTTTGGCGCGCCAAAGAATGTTGGGCGGCGGGGTTGATCCTGCCCCGGTCGATCAGAAGGGCTCACTGAGCCATACTTCGTGTAGCTACCCGTCGGCGCAATGCTTTGCCTCAGATAGCAGATGATAAGGAGTGATGCCTTCGGCTAACCTTTAGGCTTCCTCGGCAGCCAAAATCTAGAGCCTTGGAGTAGCGGTCAAGTCTCTCTCCTTTCGCTATCCCTGAGCAGGCTAGCCATCTAGGAACAAGTCACGACTTTGAGAAAAAGCTGATGCGTGGATCAAATTTGACATGTGGTCACTGCGGTTATGGTCCCATTCCCTGGGGCGCGGGCGTTTGCCGCGGGTGCCATGCGGAGGTTCATTACGGTACACCTAAGAGTCTATTGTGGATCGTCTTCGGAGTAAGCTTTGTTGCTGCCTACCTGCTTTTAAGAGTGGCGCATTTCGGTTTAGGGATGCAATCATACAAAGCGCTATGGATAGTCTTCGGGGTAAGCATGGCCAGTCTTATGATGTTTGGCTTTGCTACCTGCCGTAGATTGTTCCGCAATCGTGCTGTGTTCTACCGTCCTTACAGGACTCGTTAGTTTTGATATAAGCAATATTCAGTTGGCGTGCGCGCGTTATTTCTCAGATATTTGCGCTTGCCTGTTTTGGATTTTTATATTTCTCTCAAGCTTTTTTTGAGACTAGTGCTCTATGTTTTTATTCGCTGAGTTCCAGCAAACGATGGTTTTGTCCCGCTGGCCGAGGAGTAAAGCTATGGGAGGTGTGATAACCATACCCGCGACTACTAAGGGACTTTATCTGGGTGGTATGGCGGCGCTCAATTTGCCGTCTCTTTCAGGTACAGGAGACTGGCACTTTGAGCAGACCTTTTTCCGGCCACGCAGTAAACGCTCGCGCTCTTTTATCTCGGGACAAGGGTGTCCAACTGACACCAATCCCTTCCTTGGAGACGAAGGCATCTACGATTGCACTAACATCCTGCTCAAACTCGGAATTCCTTATGAGCGGTCCCCTGTGTACGCAGCCAACCATGCCAGAGCTATCGCGGATCTCGTCCTTGATGCAATCATGCGGGACCACTCTCCGGACTTTGTGGTGCTCGATGACTGGATGCCTCGCAATACTGATAAGCAGCAAGTATTCGCAATGCTTGTAAAAGCAATTAAGTGTTTATCGATTCAACAGAGAAAACAGGTGCTGGATTGGCAAAAAAAGAACTCGGCCTGATGTTTTGAGGTGTCTTTATGAGCAGTTATAAGTGTTTAGCGTTAGAATAAATTCATGATGTTTTTATTATTTATAAGTTGGCGCGCTGTGTGTCAATTAATTAGGTTTTGGTTATTAAAAGATCTCAGGTTATATTTTCCCGGAGTCTTATAAGAGATAAATGCATTCCGTAGGCATTCGATAGCTAACTGGTTAAAGTTTAGGTATGAATAATTGTCAAGTGGCGGGTAGATCCTAATAAGCGACGGCTTGATCAGTTATTAGGACTCCAAGAAGATCACTGCGGCTTTCATTAGGTCTTGACACAAAAGCATCAGCTTACGGTAAGGCTGATAAATCTTCAAAGTACATCATCTACAAGCGTCGAGCGCGTAAATTTTAGAGCCTGCCAAGAGACCAAAATAGTACGTTTGAATCCCACCGATGATCACCAGCAAAGGAACACGGTGTAATTTAGAAAGCCTTTTCCAATCACGTGTGTCGATGGCAGATGGCGCTGGGTGATTTTCAGGGTGGGTGTGCCATTCACCGAGGTAGTTTTCTTCACCGTTGGTCGCCCTAAACCTTTGCTCTGCAATCTCCTGATGACCGTCCGGACGCCGAATAAATCTACTGCGACTTCGGGTGTCGTTTGCTTGAGGAGCGGTTGCGAAAGTTATTTCAAAGTGCTCCCCTCTGCGTTTCCCTATAAGTATGCCTCCTGCCTCGCAGTCGTCGGGATAAGACTGGCGAAAACTTGATATAAAACGCAAAACTTCTTCGTTTATTAATATCAGGCACTTAGAGTTCGGTTCGATTAGTGCTTTATGGCGCATGCGGGGCACTTAAGATTAGGCGTTGGTGAGATGGGCTTGACAGTTTTTCCACCTTCATAGTCTAACGTGATGCTCCTGAATCGTGGGTTTGGCTTGCCCTTCGCCCATCCAACGGCCAAATCGGTGGCTAATGCTGCAGCGTGGATTGCTGCTGTTGCCGAGAATGGTACAAGCCAGTCCCCACAACTTCCGGCGGAGTTTTTAAGTGTCATCTCATACTGTTTTCGCATCACAGAAGACGATCCTCCTGGAACGCTATAGTCCAAGCAGTTTAGGCATGCGTCCTCGGCGTTCGAAAAAAGGTAGGCTTGCGCCCCGCAGCCCGCTCCTGCTACCCAAGTAAAGACAATAGGGGCGTGGAGTTTCCCGTTTATCTTAAGCTCGTTCAAATAGAGCGAAAGCGCTTGGTTTCCTGTTGCGTCTACAACCAGATCTATTCCTACCATCCCAGTACGAATCACGTCCTGATCCGTAACTTCTGTGACCTCTACTCTTGGGTACCGGTTAGACAGCTGCTGCCGAATTGAACTAGTTTTCTTAAGCTCGAGATCTCCAAAGCCTAATACATGACGACCTATGTTTCCCACTGATAGCGTATCTGGGTCGGACAGCATCAGTGTTCCACCAAGAAATCCAGCGCCACTCTTCGCAAGGAGATCAGCCAAGTGGCCACCAATTGCACCACATCCGATCAGGAGGATATTCTTGCCCGCAAGCCCCGCTTTTGAATCATGTATATTGCGCGTGAGCCAGGATCTCGGATCGGCAGGAATCGGCTCAAGCCTGGTAACAGTGGCATTATCAGCCCTAGACTTAATTATTCTGTTTCCAAACTGATCAGTCTTTTCTAAAGCTCTAAAGACTGAGCGCATGAAACTAGCTGCGTTTCGACACGGCAGCATCTTTCTGACATGTGCAATGTCAATTAAAACACAACAGCTAGTGTTTGGAGCGCGGATTAGAAGAAGCAGCCTGTCTAGTTTATGATCAAAAGCGTCTTTGACGCACTCATAAAGACCCTTGACTGCGGAGTTTCCGTCACTCAGTAACCACGTTTTGAGATCGGCAAGTGTCTTGGGAGGCCACGTCGACGCCATGGCTCCGAGCGGTTTGTTAGAATCTATCACCCTCATCTTCAGGGAAGGCTTAAGTACCTCGAATCCCCAGCGAGAGTAGAAGCTCAGAAGTTCGGAAGAGTCTCGGCCTAGCAAGAACAGGCGTTCACTTTCAGCTGTTTTGGGGCGCTCCAGCAAAGCAACGTCTGTGAGGAGGCCAGGAATAGTTTCATTCGGAATATCGATAAGGAGCGGGAGTCCGCCCCAATAAACCGGAAACTCGTCTTGAAAATCTATTAGAGCGTCGCCATTGGCAAGCCTCTCCAGTAGCTGCTCAGCAACCTCAAGGCAACCTAAAACGGCTCCTCCTAGATTGTGTCGAGGAAGGTAGGCTTGGTCGTCGCGTAGGTAGCACAGATATCCGTGATTGTTTATATGCGCGCAGACCGAAGGTATTTCTTTAGGGCGTTCAAGCAGCTGGATAGCAGGCAGCCGTCTGAAGGTTTTATCAAAGATATCTAGGTGAATTGGAATCTGACGTCCTTTAAAGGAAATGGTCCCAGCATACCGAGGGCCCAGAAGGCTTCTAACTTGGGAGAAGCCCCTTTCAGTCAGAGCTGTGTGAACAGAGCTTAGCTCAGTCATCAGCCCGCCGTAGCTTTCCCAAGAGGAGGAACCGCAGCGGTCTTCTTGGCAGGTTGGCTCTGCACCGTCGACTGAGTCACTCGGTCCGGGTCATTCGGGATACGATCGCCTAGAAGCTCGATCAAAATCTCGCAGGCCTTGGATGGGACTCCACAGGTATCAATTGCGTATTCTAGCCGCTTGGCGAAATGCTCGATTCTATTGATAACATCTTGTCGGATGCCCTTGTTGTCTAAGCGCCTCGCCAAGTCTTCCTGCTCTCCCTGCGGTTTATCTCGGGTGGCGGGATTGATCACTTGTCCGCGAAGAATATCCGGTAACCTTCTGAGTACCTTTAGCAGCGCAAGGTCATCGCGCTTTTCGGTTGCCATATCGAAAGCAGCATCTGCTGCAACCATTATCAGGATGGATTTGGGATCATCCCTGTCCCATTTCTGGAAGTCACGCCAAGCCTTAAGGTATCGCATGACTCGGCGAAGCTGTTCCCCCTTTAACTCAACCTGTTCAACCACCCAGTCGCGTACAGGACGAGGATCAGAATCCTGCCAGCCTCGATTTTTGGTAGCCATCAGCACACCTTCGGTTGGCATAAGGTGCCACTCTTGCTCATCGGCACGCTCTGCAAAATCGGCGCTATCAAAGGCTGCATGCTCCAAAGTAGCGCGATACATCTCCATGCTCGCTTTTACAAGCGTCTCGAACTCGCTATCGGAAATGCTGTAGACCGGCACATCTATGTGCTTGTCGTGGTCAACAATCAGGCGGGTACAATTGTCATTGCTGGTGTCTATCTTCCAGCCATTGTCGCCTGCAAGCTCTGTGAGGATCTCCTCAACTGCCTCGAAGAGGAGTGCGCTCATCTGTGCCGGTGGCTGGCTTTCAATATAGCTGAACGGCAGGTATGCGCCGTCATCCAGGTCAGCCTGCTGAGGAGCACGGCATGGGGCATTGAGCGTCTTGTAAGCCCAAGACCCTTGAGTGAAGAACCTTGGTTCGGGCACTTCGATATGACCCTGGCCGGCGTTTTCGGCTTTCTTCTGGATCAGCTTTGGTAGACGCGCTTTTAGGCGCTGGCGGATGGCAGTACGTGCGCCAAGCATCAGCTTCCGCTCTTCGGCGGAAAGGGTCAGGTTGTGGAGGAAGGCCACTCGGCCTTCAACCCGCGTATCAAGCAGGCTGTGCAGATTAAGGCTCGGCATCAGTGGCTTTCTCCTTAGAAAGGGTGCAATGTGCCATTATGATACAGGTGGGAAATTCAGGGTTTCAATGGCTTGCAGGGGATAAAATGTACGCTGTCTTCGGGCTGAAAAAGATTCTTACCTTCATTACCGGGTTGGTTGTTCTGGTAATCATCGGGTTAATGTTTAAAGAATCCCCTACCGACCTTTTACAGTTTGGCAAGACGGCTTGGAAGGTTGCTTCTGGCGTTGTAACTGCTTTTATCCTTTTCGGAAGCATACCGTTTTGCTATCGAGGCGCTTGGAAATGCTATGAGTTTTTCTTTAAAGGTGCATATCCAGACTTGTCTGGCGAGTGGAAAGGTACTGTTCAGTCTAATTATTCAGTTCATCGAGCTATTCAATCGGCGGCGTCCTCCTCAAGTGATACATTGAATCCGCTTGATCCGAAACAGATTGATTTGGTACCACTGGAGTCTTTAGAGGCAAAACTGACCGTTAAAGCCAGTCTTCTGAAAATTAACATACTTATGGAAGTACAAGGTCTAACCGATAAGTCTGACTCATACAGTATTGCTGCTACGCCTGTCGTTGCGCAAAATGACGAGCCGCATCGTCTTGTATATATATATAAATCCAAGCACTTTAAGAAAGCTGCCGACGATGAGTCGAATCATACTGGCGCTGCTGAAGTTCAAGTGCGATGCAACGCGGATGGAAAACTCGAGATGACTGGCTACTACTGGACTGCGCGAAATTGGCGTCGCGCAGGAAACACTGCAGGGATTCTGAGCTTCGTTAGAGAAGAATAATCTTTGCCAGCATATCGGTAAGTTTAACTTGTCGCTACGCGCGATGCTGAGGTATACAAATTCAATAGTCCTAAATAGGGATACGCCCGCCAGGCCAATCCTAGCGGGCTCCTAGCCCGGATCGATGGCTACCCTTTTACGGTTCTTTGATTATCCCGACTCGCTCGAGTCTAGTTTGAAGTCGCGCAACCTCGGACTGAAATTTCCAAAGCAACGAGTCACTTGCAGGCGCTTGCGCCACTGCAAGTGCCAGTGCTTTGTTAGCTTGGGAATGGTTTACGGGTTTTTCGTTAGCATAGGCATATGCGAGTTGTAGCAGGCACAAGTGCCTATGTTTTCCAAAGGCGGCTGATTTTTCCAGTGACTCTTCGGCCTCTTTGGTGAGCCCCAATCTGCTTTCAATTGCTCCCCTAGTGAACCAAGCGTCTGGATCCTCTGGCATTAGCTGTGTGGCCTTGACTGCCCAATCAAGGGCTTCGGCTTGCCGCCCACTTCGTTTGGTAGAGAGAAAGAATGCAAACCGCTCGTACAGCCAACCGTTACCAGTATCTGCCGTTACCGCGAGCTCATAGAAAAGCTCGCAATCATCTACTCGACCTTCCTTATAGCTGGTGTAAGCCACTCGAGCGTACGGGTGCCGGTACGCTTTCTCCACTCGGTCGGTTACTAGGGATGATTTGTGTTTGAGGAAAGCCAAATATCTCGCTTTGATTTGCTCAACCATTTCGAGCGGAGGAAATTTTTCACTGCCGACACCTATGGAACGTTCTGTACAAAACTTTAAAAACTCGGAAGCGAACAAAATCTGTGAGTGCTCGTCGAATTTCGACAGCTGAGCAATACCTCGGCTTTCTCCCAGAGCTTCATGCGCTTCCAATACCGATATACCAACAGATCCACAGCACAGCTTTAGTAAAGTGTCATCATGTACGTCTGATACTCGAGTCATAAGAAGCAAAAGCTTCTGCATCTGTCCTGACATTCGGTTCCAAGCGTCGATATACAGAAACTCGCCCAAGTCCTGGGCCTGCATTTTCATCACACGATCGAAAGCTTGCTTTAGGCCGATCCCATGTTCCCCTAGCGCTTGTACAAATACCTCCAGTACCAAAGGCTTATTGCCTAATTCTCGGGAGTACCGGACTAGTGTGCTTTTAGCTGCATTGAGTATAGGCTTACGCTCGAGCGCTGCAGCGCGCGCCTTGAGAAAGCTGTAGGACTCATCATCACTCAAGGGCTTTATTTCAATCTGATGTGCTTCAATCGCCTCACGACGCCGGGAGGTCAAAAGAACACGGCCAACTCGGCGGGAGAGTTCAAGAATTTGCCTAGACAACATCCTGACTTCTTCATCATTAGAAGCCATAGTCTCGGTGTTGTCTAAAATCAGCAGGTGTGACGACTTTGGGACACCCCAGTCGTTCGCTAGATATCCTGAAAGAGCCTGAATGAGCTCAAGGGGTGACTTGGAGTACCAACTCTTGTCAAGGTAACCACCATCCAAGGCTTTAGGAATGGTAGCAGCTACGTCGGCGACCCCCACCTCATCAAGCCGTATGATTTCAAGGCCACCAATCCCCCAGCGGGTTTTTTTCGCCGTAAAGAACGTAATTAACTCAGGCTTGAACTCTGACTGAACCGCGCCCTCAAGCAGGCGCCAAACAAACTCAACAGCGAGAGTTGTTTTTCCAATTCCCCCATCCCCATAAAGCATGCAGGCGCGCGACCCTAGGTCGTTTGCCCACTCGGTCAACTCCTCAATTTCTCGCTCTCTACCTGTGAAATCTGCAGTTAATCTATCAGGAATGAGTGCTAGTGGAGACCACTCCGAATTATACGAGCGTCTAATCTCATACTTCAGTGGTTCGCCTGTGTGCTGGGAATCGAAAATATCGGGTGCCTCGTAGGAAGTATCTTCCCTGACGAACCAGCCACGCTCGATCTGTACCTTGAAAATACAGATGCCAGGTGTTCCCTTTCGGATGCTACGATAGCAAGTGATATTGCCTTCAAATGGCCGTAGCGTCTTGAGTTGATACGTTTCATTGTTAGGTAGCACGAACTCATAACGTGACCCAGAGGCGGTCATATTTGGTAATACTGGAGATACTGCATCTATGATGAAAGCCAACGCATCACATTCCGCGTCGATGTCATTCTCGCCCGGTAAGCCATGGCCTTCCACGCCATCATTACGCAGCACAATCAGAGTACTTATAAGCCGTTCTGCATTTCTCTTTTCAGTGCTCTGCAATAATCGCCAACATGCACGTTCAGTCGAGCAGTCGAGCCACAATGCGCGGTTGTAGTTTGAAAGGTTTTCGTTCGCTGCTATGACTAGCATTTCTAGAAGGGCGCTAAAAAGCGTCCCGTCTGCTGGAGAATAAAGAGAATCTAAAGGCAGGCGTTGATGGCCGATATCTTGCCGCTTGGATCGTCTTCTTTTTTTGAGGATGACTTCGACCAGAGTCAGGCATGAATGCTGGAGCAGCATTCTGAGGATGGCAATATGTGCATTCCGTCGCTCAGCATCTGATGCTAATCCACGAGACTCCTCAAGCAGGGTTAGCAAGCGATCCTTCATCAAAGTATTCCTTCACAAAGCTGTATTTGGCCTTATAGCCTAAAAAGGCCTCTCATATCAAGCCAAAGTCACAGCTAACCGTAGATCAGTCAACTTGTCAGCGCCGATACTGCAGAGTAAGGGGTCGACAACGCAACTCCTAATTCTGGCTATTAAAGACTATTGAATCCTGCGTTCTTGGGCAGGTGTGGTTGCTCTTAAAGTCGGTTTCGCCATGCGCCAGCATATGTCTAATCCACTTGTCCCTTGCCTTGGGACAAATGGATCATAGTAGCCGTCTCATTGCAAAAGTTGGCTATAATAGATACAGAATTCGCTCCTGGTATGTGCGGCGTTCTAAAGGATGCTTCTTAGGGGTGCAATACTGCCGGGTAGGCTTTACTGATATCTGACAAGTCTCCACCGCCTGGTTGCGCCAAAAGCCATTTGGCTGCCTCATCTTTGAGGCCCTGTGGAAGTGTGCTCAAAGTCTTCTTAGCGTCCATGATGCCCCGGGGCTGCCCATATAACTCAGTATGAATTGTATTTCCCACATATTCGATAAATGAGTCGTGGGGCGATATCTGGAATTTTAAGTCAACGTAGCTAGTAAGAAGCTCCTGAAGGCCGTTTGTAAGTGTCAGTCTCAGCTGGGCTTGGGAGTGTGCTTTTTTTAATTTATTTATAAGTGTGAACGCGAGATCCATAACTAGCTTGCTGTTCACAATTGTTTTGTTGTCTGCAGATCTTGTATTGTAAACTCCGTTCCATTGAGTTTTGGCATGTTTGAATATATTTTTATTGTTCTCATTTTCGATTTCGAACCAGAAGTGTTTAGGCTTGCTTTGGGTCCCAACAGAGATAAGGCTGGATTGATGCATAAGTGAGTTGCGTAATGCATAAAGAGCATCGCTATCCGGAGAGTTTACTGAGATTCCGAGAAAGTTATGCGCTGCTTTTATGATTCCAGATTTGTTAGAAAGTCCAGTAGGGAAAGTGGCGGGAATAGGTTCATAGCATGTACCGTATTGATCTATTGCACTTAGAGCACCTAGCAATGGGAGCAACTTTCCAGAGTATTCTCTGACGCTGGCGCTTTTGGTCTCAGCCAATAGGTGCGACACGGTTGATCTACAAACCACCCCATGTCCGAGAGCCCATTTTCCATAAGCAGAAATATCGCAATGAGCAGAAATGGCGATATTAGTCAGCCACGCTAGCTCATGCGGATCTGTAGGTAAAGTGAAATTCATTACAGGCTGCCCTAGGTAAGTTAACAAAGATGTGTGATATATGGTTTGAGCGGCATGATCTCTACTATATAGAACTTATTTTTCAACGCATTAGTTTGAGCTGGCTTTTGGTGGGCACTAATAAATCCTTAATGAGTTGGAGGGGTCACGCAGCCTTGGCGAGGTTAATGTTTGGGTACAAGAGGAGGGTTTCAGCTAGGCTAGAGGCGCGCATTGCGGTGCACTACATTCTAGTTGTTCTTTGAAGAGGCGAATATAAGTCTCTCCGGGTGTTCCATTGTCTGTGGCAACTAACAAGTGAGCACCTGTCGTTGCTATTTGCCAGCACTCCCAATCCGATCCTGATCCCAGTGCGTAGTGTTTTCAAATGACTGCGTTGAGTTATCGCCTAACATCAGGCGATCAACGTATAGCATATTTATTATGTTTGGTATTGGCGAAAAGTACTGTACGGTCTCCGCCCACTGATAGTCATCAACTCTCGGGTAGTATCCAATCCCATGAAGGAGAAGTGCTAAAATTGTTTTTCCGCCGGCATCGAAAGCTGATAGCTGCTCAATATGCTTGTTGTAACGATCAAGCTCAACCTCTATGCCTTCTGTTGTTTCATACATGACGTGTACTACGCCTGGAAGCCATGGTGGAAGTTGAGCTACAGCGCTAGCTATCAAGCCTTTGAAGTGTTTGGATCTCTTCTCTATAGACTCTCGACTGTTGCATTTCCATTGCGCTCCGACACATGATTCTACATCGTCAATGAGGATGTTTAGGACGTCCTCTTTCTCTCCAATACGCCTAATGGACCTAGCAATAGTTGCTATATCTCGCTTTTCGTTAGAGTTTATGTTTCCGAATACAAGATACTCCTGAACAGGGCAGTCTGCTCTAACAGAATTGACCTCGTAGTGTGAGATAATACCCTCTCTATTTATAGAAGAAAGCCTTAGGCTAAAGGCTGTGGATTGGAAAATTAGACTTTCATTTTTTAGGGCGACGTTGACAGCCAGCTTTAAGTCGTCACCTGTAATTGTGCGGATGTCTGCATGAAATGTGATGTCTGCGATATTCCAAGGGGCGCAGTTGAGAAGGTGTATTGATAAAATGCTCCACAGGTTTTTCCAGTGATCCTCCTCTTCTTGTGAATACCTTGTCTGCTTAGCTGCCCTCTTACACTCGACGTACATCTGAAATTTTTTTTTAACCAATAAATCTGGAGATCTTTTCTGGCCATCTGGCCAAACAATACTGTTTTCTGGAATAAATTCGACGTCGTATCCGTTTTTTAAATAGTGAGCAGCTGTTAGTAATTCAAAAAGCTGATTTTCTGGCGAAGACTTATTTCCTAGCATTTTTTTTAGAACACTTTCTACACCCTTTGCCTTTCTCAAGCGCTCGGCCTGCGCACCAATGGCCATAATGTAGGGATAAACACGTTTTGAGCTATAGGCGGAATCGCTCTGCGGTACATCCCAAGCTAACTCCGCAGCGAAAATGTACCAATCGATATCATTTTCAGGAATTTTGAAAAGCTGATTTTCTATTGGTCTGGAAATGTCAATAGTCTCTTCTGCTGTTTGGATCCTCTGCTTAAAATTCTTCCTTCTTTCGCTCCATTCTGTCTCGCCAAGGCTCTCTACCATCCATTTCATGAACGATTTCTTGTGTTCTCTTTCATTAGCATTTTTTTCCATGTTGCGGTCCTTTACGGATATTTCAGATGAAAAAATTTGAGTGATTTTGGTTAATCAGTAATTCTGTTTTACTTTTGCGTGTCTTGACGCTGTGGCGAATTGCTTTTGCTCTGACAGCCTTTTTACTCGCTAATAAAATGGCCGTAAGTGAAATCGTATAGGCGGAGTTTGGGAGATCAAGCCACTCTCCAAGATTAATAGCTTTCTTTTGTCCCTAGCTGATGATGAGTTCTTTAGAAAGGAGTATTGGCAGGGGTTATGTCTTAAATTTTAGCCTACGCGTGCCCACTCGTCCGTCCGCTATAAGCGAGAACCGATTCATTAGGCTACAGGCCCGGTAACTCATCTAAGCAGATCGATAGAAAAGCACTTAATTATCATGGCAGTCGGCGGTATACCGTAACTCAACCTTGGGGCTCCTACCTAGCCAATCCATCAGCTTCATCATGGCCGACGTCACACGTGTCAATTTTTTTGGAGCCCAAACAGGCAGGCGTGAAATTTGAATTTCATTCTTGATTGCAAGGCACCCTTTTGGTGCCTGTAGTGTTAGAGGAATATCCCTAGGGCGCCTCAGAAATTTCTACGCAGCGCTCCGTGCTCATAGAAAACAATGCGATCGGGCCGTGAAGCATAGGTATCTCCGGGCTCAGTCGCATTAATTTCCAAAAAATTGCATTTATTGCAAGAGCCGACAGCCGCCGCCCACCAGCGCCGGACCGGACGCCGAATGATGCGGCTGGCGAAAGGGTCGCTGCGGCCAGTGTTCCAGCGGCTCGGGCCCCGCCACCGAATGAATGGCGGCCACCTGCAGCGCCTCTTCTTCATCCAGGGGCGGCAGCAGCCCTGGCAGGCGACTGGCGAGCAGGGTCTTGCCGGTTCCCGGCGGGCCGGCCAGCAGGAGGTTGTGGGCACCCGCCGCCGCTACCACCAGGGCGCGCTTGGCCGCCTGCTGGCCCTGGACCTCGGCGAGATCGGGATAGGGCAGAACGCCGCGCACCGCTCGCACCGCGCCCGACAGGGCCAGCTCGCCCAGGCATTCATAGCCGTCGAGGCCCTGCGCGGGTAGCTGTCCGCTGGCGGCGAGGATGCCGATGGCCAGGGCGAGGTCGAAGCGCCCGCCGTCCTTGGGCAGGTCGGCGGGCGCGAGATTGAGGGTAATGCGGCGACTGGGAAATTCGAAGCCGGCATTGAGGATGGCGCTGCGCACCCGATCCTTGGCTTCGCGGACGGCGGTTTCCGGCAGGCCGACCAGGGTGAGGGCGGGCAGGCCGTTGGCCAGGTGCGCCTCGACCACTACCGGCGGCGCTTCCACGCCCACCTGGGCGCGGGTATGAACGAGGGCAAGCGACATGATCTCTCCTTGATCGTGATTCGCCAGACTCAAGGCTGCACCATCCTGGCGCGCCCTTGGGGATCAATCGGCGGGCGCGACGTCCGTGGCCGGGGTGACCGGCGGCTTGACCTCGGCGGTCTGCGGCTTTTCCAGCTCGGTCAGGCGTGCCTCGAGGGCTTCCAGGCGCGCACGGGTGCGGGCCAGCACGGCCATCTGGGCATCGAATTCGTCACGGCTGACCACATCGAGCTTGCTCAGCGCGCCTTGCAGCAGTGCCTTGAACTGGCTCTCGATCTCGGCCTTGGGCAGCGGCGAGTCCTGACCGAACAGCCGGCTGGCCTGTTGAGTCAGGGAATCGAACAGCGAACGGGTCGTGGACATGTCTTATCCCCTGCAATGGATCAAGGCCCGAGTGTAGCACAGCGGGGTGTGCCGCCCCTGACAGCGCCTCTGCACCGCTTTGGTGCCAGCCTCGGGCCAGAGCTGTTCGCTGTTGGTGCAAAGTCCTGCCCGCGGGGCCGAGCGTTGCCCCTTCAGGAGGCGCGCCAGGCGGGCTGGCACCCGAAATCCGTACGCCTTCACAAACCTGGCAAGCTTTCTGCTACTGCCGATGCAGAGACGGGCGTCAGAGGGCGCCTGGGGTAGAGGCGCGCTCTGGCCGCTTCTGCCGTGACCACGGCGATTACCACGCCAACGGTTAAACAGACGGTCACTGCGCTAGACTTGGGCCGGGGTTTGTTTTCCTGGGGCCAGTCAACTCAATCGGGAGAAGTTCATGAAACTAGTCACCGCCATCATCAAGCCGTTCAAGCTCGACGACGTGCGTGAGTCGCTGTCCGAGATCGGTGTGCAAGGCATCACCGTTACCGAGGTCAAGGGCTTTGGCCGTCAGAAGGGCCACACCGAGCTCTATCGCGGCGCCGAATACGTCGTCGATTTCCTGCCCAAGGTCAAGATCGACGTCGCCATCGCCGACGATCAGCTCGACCGCGTCATCGAGGCCATCACCAAGGCCGCCAACACCGGCAAGATCGGTGACGGCAAGATCTTCGTGGTGAATCTCGAGCAGGCCATCCGCATCCGCACCGGCGAAACCGACACAGACGCCATCTGACGCGCTAACCGACCGCCCAACCCCACACGAGCCCCAGGAGAAACAACGATGACTCTGCGCACCTACGCAGGGCTAGGAGCCCTCATGTCTTTCGTAGCGCTGCCGGGCCTGGCCATGGCCCAGGAAGCGGCTGCGGCACCAGCCATCAACAGCGGGGATACGGCCTGGATGCTGGTCTCGACAGCCCTGGTGCTGTTCATGACCATCCCGGGTCTCGCGCTGTTCTATGGCGGCATGGTGCGTGCCAAGAACGTCCTCTCGGTGATGATGCAGTGCTTCGCCATCACCGGTCTCATCAGCATCCTGTGGATGGTCTACGGCTACAGCCTGGCCTTCGACACCACCGGCATGGAGAAGGGCGTCACCAACTTCAATTCCTTCATCGGCGGTCTGGGCAAGGCCTTCCTGTCCAGTCTGCAGCATGATGCCGTGACCTCGGCCACCGCCCTGTTCCCGGAAAGCGTCTTCGTCACCTTCCAGATGACCTTCGCCATCATCACTCCCGCGCTGATCGTCGGTGCCTTCGCCGAGCGCATGAAGTTCTCCGCCATGCTGGTCTTCACCGGCCTGTGGTTTACCTTCGTCTACGCGCCCATCGCCCACATGGTCTGGAGCGGTGACGGCGGCCTGCTGTGGGACTGGGGCGTACTGGACTTCGCTGGCGGCACCGTGGTGCACATCAACGCCGGTGTGGCCGGTCTGGTCGCGGCCCTGGTCCTGGGCAAGCGCAAGGGCTATCCCACCACTCCCATGGCGCCGCACAACCTGGGCTATACCCTGGTCGGTGCCGCCATGCTGTGGGTCGGCTGGTTCGGTTTCAACGCCGGTTCCGCCGCCGCTGCCAACGGCACCGCCGGCATGGCCATGCTGACCACCCAGATCGCCACCGCCGCCGCCGCCCTGGGCTGGATGTTCGCCGAGTGGATCACCCACGGTAAGCCGAGCGCCCTGGGCATCGCCTCCGGCGTGGTCGCCGGCCTGGTCGCCATCACCCCGGCCGCCGGTACCGCCGGTCCCATGGGCGCCCTGATCATCGGCCTGGCCGCTGGCGTGATCTGCTTCTTCACCGCCACCAGCCTCAAGCGCAAGCTCGGCTACGACGACTCCCTGGACGCCTTTGGCGTGCACGGCATCGGCGGCATCGTCGGCGCCCTGCTGACCGGTGTCTTCGCCGCCCCGTCCCTGGGTGGCTTCGGCACCGTCACCGATATCGGCGCCCAGCTGTTCATCCAGTTCAAGGGCGTGGCCTTCACCATCGTCTACACCGGTATCGTCACCTTCGTGATCCTCAAGGTGCTGGACGTGGTCATGGGTCTGAGAGTCAACGAGGAAGAGGAAACCGTGGGTCTGGACCTCACCCTGCACAACGAGCGTGGCTACAACCTGTAAGCCGCCGCTCTGGAAAAAGGCGCCGCAAGGCGCCTTTTTCATGTCCGCCATACGGCTGGAACAACCGCCATCCTGCTGTGTCTAGACTGCACGCCAGCGGTGTGCAATCACCGCTTTGCTTTTCCGATCGTCGCGCTAGAATGCGCGCCCAGTCAGTCGGCGGGGGTTGTTCATGTGGCTGCAGCGGACCTTTTCCCTGCGCGCGCGGGCGCGTGGTTTCCATCTTGTCACCGCCGAGGTGCTGGAGCAACTGCCCGAGCTTGGCGAATGCCGAATCGGCCTGCTGCACCTCTGGCTGCAGCACACCTCGGCTTCGCTGACCATCAATGAGAATGCCGATGGGGCGGTGCGTCGCGACTTCGAGCGATTCTTCAATCGGCTGGTGCCCCAGGGACAGGCCGGTTACGAACACGACTACGAAGGGCCGGACGACCTGCCCGCGCATTTCAAGAGCAGTCTGCTCGGCTGCAGCCTGAGTCTGCCGGTCCAGGCGGGACGCCTGGCCTTGGGAACCTGGCAGGGCATCTATCTGGGCGAGCATCGCGACCAGGGCGGCGCACGGCGACTGATCGCGACGCTGCAAGGCGAATAGCCAGGAATTTTTTTTAGGAGGCCGCGTCAAAACGCGCGGTCCGATTTTGCCAAAGTGTGTGGAGGCGGTTTATGAGCGACGAAGATCTGGAGCAGGACGACCTGGAGACAGGCGCGGAAGAAGAGGGCGATAACGAAGACTTCGCTGCCGCAACCGACGACGCCGAGCAGGAGGAAAGCGGGGAAAGCGAAGCGCCCGCGTCCGGGAGCAAGGCCAAGAAAAAGCGTGAAGCCGAGCCCGAGGAACTGCCTTCGGTGGAAGCCAAGCAGCGCGAGCGGGATGCGTTGGAAAAGGCCATGCAGGACTTCCTGGCCCGTGGTGGCAGGGTCCAGGAGATCGACGCCAATGTAGTCGCCGATCCGCCCAAGAAACCCGACAGCAAATATGGCAGTCGTCCTATCTAGGACCTTGCCATACCGCCTTCGAAACCCCGCCTCGGCGGGGTTTCGTCTATCTGGCGATTACAGCAGGACCATCACCATGATGAAGCCGGTGAAGGCTGCGGCCATGGTCGCAAGGCAGGCCATGCAGATTACATCATCTCTCTCATACATGTTGGCAGCGCCCTAAAGCCTAATGGGTGATGGCATTCTGCTCCTCTGGCAAACATCGCCCTGTGTGGCTCATCGCAAAAGGCCATCATCTCGCCCCCGTGATGCCAAGCAGTTCACCAATGGCGGGGTGGGCCGTAATAGGGGCGGGGTTCATAGGCCGGCTGGTAGGGGTAGTAGCCCCGCGGTACCGGCCGCCAGCGGGGGGCGCCATAACCCGGTTGCGGGTAGGGCTGGTAATAGCTGTAGGGATAGCGATCCCTGCGGTAATAGGGGTGATGCCGGTGATGCCGTCGAAATTCGCCTGCCGGCAGGAATTCGCCGCCCTCGGCGACCACCGCGGGGCGACTCGCCCAGGGTTGCTCCTGATCGGGACCCTCGTAGGCGGCAGCCAGGCCGCTGGCGGTCAGGGTGGCGGTCAACAGCAGAATCAACGACGCTCGCGATGTCATGGTGCTCTCCTCGCGGCGCTCGATGGGCCGCGTCACCATGAAACACCTTTGGCGGTCAGCGGACGTCAGGCCAGGTAAAGGTCCGGTAAGGCCGTCCGCCGGCTCAGGCCCAGTCCAGGCCCTGCATGCCCACGGCGACGATGAGCGCCATGGCCAAGAGACCGATGCCACACATCAGGATGGTCAGCTCCAGCTGATCCAGACGCCGCTTCATCCCTGCCACCAGTGCCATAAGGTAAAGCCGATCAGCGCCATGACCAGGCCGAGAAACAACCGGTTCAGCCAGAGGCTGACGCCGTTCAGGAGTCTGAGCCAGAAGGGTGCGGTGGGCTCGACCGCAAGCGGACCGGGCTGAGCGACGGCTTCCTGGGAGAGAACGCCCGGCAGGGTGGGAGCGACAAGGGGGATCGAGGGGATGGGCATGCAGTGAGCGCCTCCGTGCGCCTTATGCGAGGTCTGGCTGCGCCCGATGGCCAGCCAAGGTCGAGCGGCGTCCTGAACAGGCTGCCGCTCCTGCGCTCGATCATCGCCGAAATCCTGTACCGCTGGGGGATGACCTCGTGAAAAGGTCGGGCGGATCGCACTCTTGACCGCAAATGGCAGAACACCTGAGGCCATGATGGCGACTCCCGGGGGCGCAGATCCCTGCGAGACTTGAGCGCCTGATCGGACAGGCGCAGTCTGGATCACCTTAGCGCGCCCTGGCGCGAGGCCCAGCGAGAAAACGTCATGCTCAATCTGTTGCGCGACCTGCCCGATGCCGCCGCGGCGGAGGTGTTCACCTCCCTGCTGGAGCGACCTGGCTGCCGCATCGAGCGGATCGTCTCCCAAGGCCAGACGACGCCGGCGGAGGCGCCCTGGCGGCAGGCCCATGAGGAATGGGTGCTGCTGCTGAAGGGCGCTGCACGGATCGCCCTGGAGGGGCGGGAGGTGGTGCTCGAACCGGGCAGTACGCTGTTCATCCCGGCTGATACCGAGCACTGGGTGACCTACACCGATCCCGCAGTCGCCACGGTATGGCTGGCGATCCATCTCGGCGCGGTGGATGCAGTCCCGGCACCGGCGTGAGCAAGACTGCCCCCGAGCACCTCTGGGCCAGATGCCGGCAGCGCGGGTCGTTGCGGCAGGAAGGGGGCGTGGTGGCGCGGCCGGCTCTGAAGGCCGGCGGGCAACTATCGCAGGCACAAAAAAACCGGCGCTAGGCCGGTTTCTCTGATTTCCGGATCCCGCAGGATCCGGAAGCTTGTCTTGGTGCCCAGGGACGGAATCGAACCGCCGACACGGGGATTTTCAATCCCCTGCTCTACCAACTGAGCTACCTGGGCAACGGGGCGCATTAAAAGCGTTTCTCGACCTTGTGTCAACAGCGAGCCCAAAAAATTTAGGTTTTTCGGGCGCTTAGCCGTCGACTCAGGCGCTGGGGGGCACGTAACCCTCGGCCTGGGCGTAGTCCTCACCGGACAGGAACTTGTCCATCTCGGCCTGCAGGAACTTGCGATCCTCGGCGTTCATCATGTTCAGCCGGCGCTCGTTGATGAGCATGGTCTGGTGCTTCTGCCACTCTTCCCAGGCCTGCCTGGAGACGTGCTGGTAGATGTCTTCGCCCTTGGCGCCGGGGTAGGGCGGGCGATCGAGGGCGGGCAGCTCCTGCTTGTGCTTGCGGCACATCACGGTGCGGGTCATGCGGGTTCTCCTTTGAGCGCCTGCTCGGCGCGCTTGAGCAGTTTCTGCACCGGGGCGGCGAGGCCCAGGCGCGGCGGGGACGCGAGGTTATACCAAAGCCAGTCGCCCTCGGCCACGCGGTGCTGGCGGTGGTCCACCTGTACCAGCCAGGGTTCGATGGCCAGCTGGAAGTGGCTGAAGGTGTGCACCAGGCCGGGCAGCGCCTGGCGTTCGTCGATGACCAGGCCCTGGCGTTCGGCGAGGGCTTCGAGCTCGACCGCATCGGCCACCTCCGGCGGTCCCCAGAGACCGCCCCAGAGACCGGTCGAGGGACGGCGCTGCAGGAGCACGGCATTGGCGTCGTTGACGAACAGCGGCATCAGCGTCTGCCGCTGTGGCAGGGTCTTGCGCGGCTTGGGCGTGGGAAAGGCGGTTTCCTGGCCCAGCAGATGGGCGCGGCAGCCCGGCTTGACCGGACACAGCAGGCAACTGGGCTTGCTGCGGGTGCAGAGGGTGGCGCCCAGGTCCATCATCGCCTGGGTGTAGGGGCCGACCCGCTCGCGGGGCATCAGGCGATCGGCCACTTCCCACAGGCGGCGGGCCACGGCGGGTTCGCCGGGATAGCCGGCGGTGGCGGTGTAGCGGGCCAGGACGCGCTTGACGTTGCCGTCGAGGATCGGGGCGCGAATGTCCATGCTCAGACTGGCGATGGCGCCGGCGGTGGAGCGACCGATGCCGGGCAACTCGGCCAGGGCCTCGACGCTACGGGGGAATTCGCCGCCATGGCGCTCCACCACGGTCTTGGCGGCCTTGTGCAGGTTGCGCGCGCGGCTGTAGTAGCCGAGACCGGTCCAGAGATGCAGGACCTCGTCTTCCGGAGCCGCGGCCAGCGCCTCGACGGTGGGCAGCGCCTGCATGAAGCGATCGAAATAGCCCAGTACGGTGGCGACCTGGGTCTGTTGGAGCATGATCTCCGAGACCCAGACGCGATAGGGCGTCACGCCCTGTTGCCAGGGCAGGTCCTTGCGACCGTGCAGGTCGTACCAGGCCAGCACGGCGGTACCAAAGTCGTCATCAGTCATCGACGTTGCAGCAGCCCTCGGATGGCGTTCTGGATGTCGGGGCTGATCTTATCACCGAGCTTCTCTTCGATTTTTTCGTTCAGACGATTGCCGGCGGCGCGCGCGACGATCTGGCCCATGGCCTCGCGATCCAGGCGGCAGGCCTTGGCGCCCAGCTCCAGGGGACCGCGGCACTGCAGGGGCCACTCGATATCCGCATAGCGCTCGCCGACCTGGCAGCCAGGGTCGGAAGCGGCGTTGGTGTCGCCCTGCACGGTGATGCCCAGCCGGTAGTCCAGGCCGAGGGTGCGCAGGTCGATGTCGCCCGCGCCCTTCACCGCAAGGCCGGGCACGCTGACGCTGAGGTCCTGGTTGCGGGCCACGCCGTTGACGATGCTGAGGCTGCCGCTCAACTGGCGGAAGGGCGTGTTCTGGCCGCCATGGGGCAGCTCCAGCGGCTTGCGGTTGAGCAGGGCGATGCCCTGGCACAGCTGGCTTTCGACATTGGCGTCGATCAGCTGGCCGTTGCGCAAGGCGAAGCGCGCGGTACCGCCCAGATTGTCGATCAGGGTGCGCTGGCTGGCACCCGAGCTGCGCAGATCAGCGTCCAGATCGAGCAGGCCTTCCACCGGCGGCTTCTGGCCCTGGGCCTGGAGGATGCGTTCCACCGGCACGCCCTTGATGCGCTCGCGGGCGGTCAGTTGCGGCTGGGCGCCGCGTACGTCGAGGGCACCGTTGGCCTCGAAGCGACCACCGAACAGCTCGCCTTCCAGGGCGCTGAGCTGCAGCTGGCCATCGGCGGCCCTGGCCTTGAGGCTGGCGCCTTCGAAGGGCAGGCGATTGAGGGTCAGGTGCTGCAGGCCGAGGTCGACCTCGGCGTCCAGGCTACGCAGGCGCTCCACCGGCAGCAGGGTTTCCTGGCTCCAGGCGTGCTGGGTCGGCGCCTCGGGCAGCGGCGAGTTGCCCTGGGTGGCGATGGCATCGACCTGGGCCACCTCTTCCTGGCGCGCGCCATTGGCCTGGCGCGCTGCGGCGGCCTTGGCCGGCAGATAGCGATCCAGATCCAGGCGATCGCCGCTCAGCTGGACGCGCAAGGCGCGGCGAGCGATGTCGGCCACGGCGACCCGGCCCTTGAGGAGGCTGTCGTCCAGCTGGAAATTGAAGTCGTCCAGCGCCAGGGCGTTGCGGCTGGCCTGCACTTGGGCATTCATCTCGAAGCGCTGCAGGGTCTTGGCATCGGCCATGGCCGGCAATTCGACGCCGATACTGTCGAGGAAGGCGCGCAGG
Source organism: Pseudomonas sp. SHLD1 (assembly GCF_028640935.1). Classification (NCBI taxonomy): domain Bacteria; kingdom Pseudomonadati; phylum Pseudomonadota; class Gammaproteobacteria; order Pseudomonadales; family Pseudomonadaceae; genus Pseudomonas; species Pseudomonas sp. SHLD1. The sequence continues at coordinate 112,854 of NZ_JAQZAD010000006.1, read as the reverse complement.
TCCAGGCGGGCGATGGAGACACGCCCGGCCAGCTGTGGATCGCTCTCCAGGCCGGTCAGCTTGAGCTCGCCCAGGGCCTTAAGGTCGTTGGCGGTGAGCTTGAGGCTGGTCCACTCGGCGGTCTGGGCGCGGCGGTCGACGGCCAGCTGGCCGCTGGCGGAATAGTTGACCAGCTTGCCGTTGAAGGGCTCGCCACTGGCGTCGCCGGTCAGCTGGAGATTGTCCAGGGCGTACTGCTGGCTGGCCGGATCGAAGCGGAATTCGCCATTGAGCAGCACGCTGGCGTTGACCGGCGGCTGAGTGGTGCTGGCGGTGCCGGCCAGCTTGATGGGAATGGGCGTGCCGGCATAGATGGCCCCGGTCTCCAGGTCGATACCCTCGAAGGCATAGCGGGCGCCGTTGCGGGCATCGCTGTATTCGACCCGGGAATTGCGCACGGTCAGGCTCTCGACATTGAGCTTGAGCGGCTGGCGTCCCGCAGTCGCCTCGCCCGGGGTGCCCGCGGAGGTATCAGCCGGCGCGGCGCCCGTATCCGCCTTGGGTGCGGGTCGGCCGATCTCGGCCCAGTTGGTACGGCCCTGGTCATCGCGACTGGCGGTGAGGTCCAGGCCGTCGATCTTGATGTCGCTCATCTCCAGGTCACGGCGCAGCAGCAACGGCAGCAGGCGGACCGAGAGAATCAGCCGCTGCACCTGCGCCAGCTGGCGATCGGGCGTGGCGGCGCTGGCCAGGGTGGCGTCGTGCAGCTCGACCCCCAGCCAGGGGAACAGACTCCAGCCGATATCCCCCTTGAGCTGCAGGTCGACGTTGGCCTTGTCGCGCGCCAGCTGGCGGATCTCGTCCTTGTAGTCGTTGGGATCGACCAGGTGGGTGAGGGCAAAGCCTACGGCGACCAGCAGGAGCAGCAGGCCGACGAGGACGATACCCAGCACTTTAGCGAAAGCTTTCATGACGAGGAAATTCCTGTTCCGACGGGCGATGGCGCGACTGGCCAGTATAGGGGCTCGGTCGCGCCCGATGACATCGAGGTGTCGGCGCTGTGACAGCCGTGGTACTCGCCCGTTTCGTCGGATGGCTGATGCCGCCCGTACCCTGGCAAATGAGCAGGGCTGGCAGTTGGCTAGGGTGCGCTTTAATGTCGCGCACCTCTGGTCGGTTGGCGCCGTTTCTTTGACTCGTTTACGGGGAAGCGTGCAGGGAATGTCCACCGGCCTGGACGCAATACACTAGAAAAGGGCTGAACCCATGAGCACTACTCTCACTGCTGGCGGTGTCGCTTCGGCACGTCCGGCTTTCCTTTCCAAGGAGCGCATCGTCGCCCGGCCCGGTTTCAACCGCTGGCTGGTCCCGCCGGCCGCCCTGGCCATCCACCTGTGCATCGGCATGGCCTACGGCTTCTCGGTCTTCTGGCTGCCGCTGTCCAAGGCGATCGGCATCACCGCCGCCGTGGCCTGCCCGGTCGAGATGGGCTTCTTCGAGCAGATCTTCAGTGCCACCTGTGACTGGAAGATCTCCCAGCTCGGCTGGATCTATACCCTGTTCTTCATCTTCCTCGGCTGCTCGGCCGCCCTGTTCGGTGGCTGGCTGGAACACGCCGGTCCGCGCAAGGCCGGGGTCGTCTCGGCCCTGTGCTGGTGCGGTGGTCTGCTGATCTCCGCCCTGGGCATCTATACCCACCAGATCTGGATGCTGTGGCTGGGTTCGGGCGTGATCGGCGGTATCGGCCTGGGCCTGGGCTACATCTCGCCGGTGTCGACCCTGATCAAGTGGTTCCCGGACAAGCGCGGCATGGCGACCGGCATGGCCATCATGGGCTTCGGTGGCGGCGCCATGGTGGGTGCACCCCTGGCCGACGCCCTCATGCGTCACTTCGCGTCGGCCACCGAAATCGGTGTCTGGCAGACCTTCCTGGTCATGGCGGTGATCTACTTCGTGTTCATGCTGAGCGGCGCCCTGGGCTACCGCGTACCGCCGACCGGCTGGAAGCCCGCGGGCTGGACGCCGTCCACCAAGAAGGCCGGCAGCAACATGATCACCAATCGCCACGTCCACGTGAGCAAGATCTGGGGCATCCCGCAATTCTGGCTGGTCTGGGCCGTGCTCTGCCTGAACGTGACCGCCGGCATCGGCATCATCGGCATGGCCTCGCCGCTGCTGCAGGAAGTCTTCGGTGGCCGCCTGCTGGGCAACGGCCTGGCCTATGGTGAACTCAGCGCCGATCAGCTCAAGCAGATCGCCGCCATCGCCGCCGGCTTCACCGGTCTGCTGAGTCTGTTCAACATCGGTGGTCGCTTCTTCTGGGCATCCTTCTCCGATTACATCGGCCGCAAGATGACCTACTTCGTCTTCTTCACCCTGGGCTTCGTGCTCTATGCCATCGTGCCCTGGACCGGTCACCTGGGCAGCGTGGCGCTGTTCGTCTTCGCCTTCTGCCTGATCCTGTCCATGTACGGCGGCGGTTTCGCCACCGTGCCGGCCTACCTCGCCGACCTGTTCGGCACCCAGATGGTCGGCGCCATTCACGGTCGCCTGCTCACCGCCTGGGCCGCCGCCGGCGTCTTCGGTCCGGTGCTGGTCAACTACCTGCGCGAGTACCAGCTGAGCATGGGCATCCCCCGCGCCCAGGTGTACGACATCACCCTGTACATCCTGGCCGGTCTGCTGGTGCTGGGCTTCATCTGCAACCTGCTGGTGCGTCCGGTCGCCGACAAGCACTTCATGACCGAGGCCGAGCTCGCCGTCGAGCGCGCCAATGGCCACGACAGCAACGCCGGCAGCGCCCAGGTGCTGGAGTGGAGCGCCGATCCCAAGACCAAGCCGCTAGCCATCGCCGCCTGGCTGGCCGTGGGCATCCCGCTGGCCTGGGGCATCTGGATCACCCTGCAAAAGACCGCCGCCCTGTTCAGCTGAGTCGCAGCCGAACCGGACGGTAACCGGGCGTCCCCACGCGGGCGCCCCGCGCGGTGGGACGCCTCGTCCCGCCGCGCTTTCGATCCAGCCCCCGCACCCCTATAATATCGGCCCTTTCGCCCACCGATTTTCGCGGAGCAGGCTATGGCCGAACGCAAGGCAACCGTCGAGCGCAACACCCTGGAAACCCAGGTCAAGGTATCCCTGGATCTGGACGGCACGGGCGCAGCGCGCTTCGACACCGGGGTCCCCTTCCTCGAGCACATGCTCGACCAGATCGCCCGCCACGGGCTGATCGACCTCGATATCCACTGCCGCGGCGACCTGCACATCGACGACCACCACACGGTGGAAGACATCGGCATCACCCTCGGCCAGGCCTTCGCCAAGGCCGTCGGCGACAAGAAGGGCATCCAGCGCTACGGCCATGCCTATGTGCCGCTGGACGAAGCCCTGTCGCGGGTGGTCATCGACTTTTCCGGCCGGCCCGGGCTGCACTGGAACGTGCCCTTCACCCGCGCCACCGTGGGACGCATGGACGTCGACCTGTTCCTCGAATTCTTCCAGGGCTTCACCAATCACGCCCAGGTGACCCTGCACGTCGACAACCTGCGCGGCGTCAACAGCCACCACCAGATCGAGACGGTGTTCAAGGCCTTTGGCCGCGCCCTGCGCATGGCGCTCAGCGAAGATCCGCGCATGGCCGGTGTCATGCCCTCCACCAAGGGGTGCCTGTGATGCAGACGGTAGCCGTCATCGACTATGGCATGGGCAACCTGCACTCCGTGGCCAAGGCCCTGGAGCACGCCGGTAGCCACCAGGTGCTGGTGACCGGCGATCCCGCGGTGATCCGCGAGGCGGACCGCATCGTACTGCCCGGCGTCGGCGCCATCCGCGACTGCATGGCCGAGATCCGCCGCCAGGGCATCGATGAACTGGTGCGCGAAGTCAGCCAGGATCGGCCCTTCCTCGGCGTCTGCGTCGGCATGCAGGCGCTGATGCAGCGCAGCGAAGAGAATGGCGGGGTGGACTGCATCGGCCTGTTCCCCGGCGCCGTGCGCCGCTTCCCGGGCGGCATGCAGGAAGAGGGCGAGACCCTCAAGGTGCCGCACATGGGCTGGAACGAGGTCAGTCATGTGCTCGACCATCCGCTCTGGCACAGCATTCCCGATCGCGCCCGCTTCTATTTTGTGCACAGCTTCTATGTCGAGGCCGGCAATCCGCGCCAGGTGGTCGGGCGCGGCCACTACGGCCTGGACTTCGCCGCGGCGCTGGCCGACGGTTCGCGCTTCGCTACCCAGTTCCACCCCGAGAAGAGCGCCGACTACGGTCTGCAGCTCTATGCCAACTTCCTCGCCTGGGACGGCCGCTGGTAATGGCGCGCAAGCCGCCCGCGCCGCTGGTGACGCTCGAGCCCGAGCAGAGCCAGCGCCTGGTCACGGCCTTGCAGACCCTGCTGGACGATCGCTTCGAGGTCCGCCTGGGGCGGTTCGAAGTCGAGGAACTGCTGGATTTCTTCGCCCGCGAGTGCGGGCCGCTGTACTACAACAAGGCGGTTGCCGACGTGCAGACCCTGCTCAGGGAGCGTGTCGACAGCCTGGAAAGCGACATCTGGGCGCTGGAAAAGCCCTAGATCGCCCTCACCCCCGAGCCAAGGTATTGCCATGCTGATCATCCCCGCCATCGACCTCAAGGACGGTGCCTGCGTCCGCCTGCGCCAGGGGCGCATGGAAGATTCCACCGTATTCTCCGACGATCCCGTGGCCATGGCTGCCCAGTGGGTCGACGGCGGCTGCCGCCGGCTGCACCTGGTGGATCTCAACGGCGCCTTCGAAGGCCAGCCGGTCAATGGCGAGGTGGTCACCGCCATCGCCAGGCGCTACCCCGGCCTGCCGATCCAGATCGGCGGCGGCATCCGCTCGCTGGAGACCATCGAGCACTATGTGCGTGCCGGCGTCAGCTACGTGATCATCGGCACCAAGGCGGTCAAGCAGCCGGAATTCGTCGCTGAAGCCTGCCGCGCCTTCCCCGGCAAGGTCATCGTCGGCCTGGACGCCAAGGACGGCTTCGTCGCCACCGACGGCTGGGCCGAGGTCAGCGAGCTGCAGGTCACCGACCTGGCCCGGCGCTTCGAAGCCGACGGCGTCAGCGCCATCGTCTACACCGACATCGCCCGCGACGGCATGATGCAGGGCTGCAATGTGCCGGCCACCCGCGCCCTGGCCGAAGCCACCAGCATCCCGGTGATCGCCTCCGGCGGCATCCACAACCTGGGCGACATCCAGAACCTGCTCGACGCGCGCAGCCCGGGCATCATCGGCGCCATTACCGGCCGGGCGATCTACGAGGGCACCCTCGACGTCGCCGAGGCCCAGGCGCTGTGCGACAACTTCAAGGTCTGAGGGCTCAGTCATGGCGCTGGCGAAACGCATCATCCCCTGCCTGGACGTGGACAATGGCCGCGTGGTCAAGGGCGTCAAGTTCGAGAACATCCGCGATGCCGGTGATCCGGTGGAGATCGCCCGCCGCTACAACGAGCAGGGCGCCGACGAGATCACCTTTCTCGACATCACCGCCAGCCACCAGGGCCGCGATACCACCCTGCACACCGTGGAACGCATGGCCAGCCAGGTGTTCATCCCGTTGACCGTGGGCGGCGGCGTGCGCACCGTGCAGGACATCCGCAACCTGCTCAACGCCGGCGCCGACAAGGTCTCGATCAACACCGCGGCGGTCTTCACCCCGGAGTTCGTCGGTGAAGCCGCGGCACGCTTCGGCGCCCAGTGCATCGTGGTGGCCATCGACGCCAAGCGCGTCAGCGGCCCTGGCGAAACCCCGCGCTGGGAGATCTTCACCCATGGCGGGCGCAAGCCCACCGGGCTCGACGCCGTAGCCTGGGCGCAGAAGATGGAAGGCCTGGGCGCCGGCGAGATCCTGCTCACCAGCATGGACCAGGACGGCATGAAGAACGGCTTCGACCTGGGCGTGACCCGCGCCGTCAGCGAGGCGGTGGGCATCCCGGTGATCGCCTCCGGCGGCGTCGGCAATCTGCAGCACCTGGCCGACGGCATCCTCGAAGGCAAGGCCTCTGCGGTGCTGGCTGCGAGCATCTTCCATTTCGGCGAATGCACCATTCCCGAGGCTAAACGGTACCTGGCCGAAAAAGGGATTGTGATACGCTCCACAAAATCTTAAGCACCGGCGGTGCCGGCAGGGAGAGGGGCGTGCGCAAGGGAGTCTGGGCCTGCTTGGCCGGTTTGCTGCTGGTATCCACCGCGGTCAGGGCGGAGCTTCCGGCGGGTTATCAGCTGACGCTGCTGACGGAAAACTTCCCGCCCTACAACTTCTCCGTCGATGGCAAGAACTTCGCCCGCGAGGGCGAGCTCAAGGGCATCGCCGTCGACATGGTCCGCGAGATGTGCAAACGGGCTGGTATCTCCTACAACCTCACCCTGAGATTTCCCTGGGAGCGAATCTACGGCATGGCCCTGGATCAGCCCGACCACGGCGTCTTCGTCACCGCCCGGCTGCCGGAGCGCGAGGCCCTGTTCAAATGGGTCGGTCCCATCGGCCCGGACGACTGGGTCCTGCTCGGTCGCGCCGACAGTCACCTGCAACTGCGCAGCCTGGACGACGTCCGCAAGCAGCAGCTCAAGATCGGCGCCTACAAGGGCGACGCCATCGCCGAGAGTCTCGTCCAGCAGGGTTTCCAGCCGGATCTTGCGCTGCGCGATCAGGAAAACGTGCAACGCCTGGTCAAGGGGCAGATCGATGTCTGGGCCACCGGCGATCCCGCCGGTCGCTACCTGGCCCGCCAGGAAGACGTGACCGGACTTAAGATGCTGCTGCGCTTCAACAGCGGCGAGCTGTTCCTGGCGCTGAACAAGCAGACCTCCGACGAGGTGGTACAGAAGCTGCAGAAGGCCCTCGACGAGATGCGCCAGAGCGGCGCGGTTCAGACCATCTTCAATCGTTATCTGTGATCCCGGCGGGCCGAGCGATCGGCGCGGGCGGTCGCCTGAGGAGAGAGCTATGCGCAAGTCTTGGTTGGCCATCGCCGCCGTATTGTTGAGTTGCACCCTCGGCCTGGGGACAGCCCGGGCGGAATTGCCAGCGGGCTATCGCGTGGTGCTGCTGACCGAGAACTTCCCGCCCTTCAACATGGCGGTGGACGACAAGAACTTCGCGCGTGACGATGCCATCGACGGTATCAGCGCCGATCTGGTGCGCGAGATGTTCAAGCGCGCCGGGATCGACTACAACCTCTCGCTGCGCTTTCCCTGGGATCGCATCTACAACCTGACCCTGGAAAGCCCCAACTACGCGCTGTTCTCCGTGTCGCGCACCGAATCTAGGCTGCCGCTGTTCAAGTGGGTCGGGCCGTTGGGCAAGACCCGCAAGGTGTTCATGGCGCTGGCCGGCAGCACCCTCAAGGTGCCGGACCTGGCCACGGCAGCCCGGCTGCGCGTCGGTGCCTACAAGAATTCCGCCGTGAGCCTGATGATCCAGGAAAAGGGCATCGTCCCCATCGACGCCCTGCGTGATCAGGAGAACATCGCCAAGTTGCAGAAGGGCGAGATCGACGTCTGGGCCACCACCGATGTGGTCGCCCGCTACCTGGCCAAGCAGCAGGGCGTCAGCAACCTGCAGACCCTCCTCAGCTTCCAGGAATCCGACCTCTACCTGGCCTTGAACAAGGACACCCCCGACGAGGTGGTGACCCGCCTGCAGCAGGCCCTGGATGCCATGCGCAGCGAAGGCCTGGTCGACAGCATCACCAACAACTATCTCTAGTGCGGCGCCGCGTGGCGGGCGCCTTGCGAGTTGCGCTGGAGGTGAGCATTCGCTAGCGCCCTGTCTAGACGCGAGGTGCCAGGGATTCCGCATTGGCCCGGCAGCTGGACGGGGATCGGCGAAGCGTTGACGACCGCGGTGAGGCCAGCCGCAGTGAGCGCTGAACGTTGTAAAGGAATACTCAACGAAACCTCGGACATGCGGCCTTGTGTCGCCAGGGAGTTGCAATGCAAAAGCTGTGGTTGCGTCTTGCAGGGGTACTGCTGAGTTGCACGCTGGGCTTGACCCAAGCCCGTGCCGAGCTGCCGGATTACTATCAGGTCGTGCTCCTGACCGAGAATTACCCCCCCTTCAACATGTCGGTCGATGACAAGAACTTCGCCCGCGATGACGCCATCGACGGTATTGCCACCGATGTCGTCCGCGAGATGTTCAGGCGTGCGGGCATCAAGTACAGCCTTTCGCTGCGCTTCCCCTGGGATCGCATCTATCGGCTGACCCAGGAGACGCCCAACTACGGACTCTTCTCCGTCGCCTATACCGAGGCGCGCAAGGATCAGTTCAAATGGGTGGGGCCCTTCGGCCGTTCGAGCTGGACCCTGCAGGCGCTGCCTAGCAGCAAGCTGGACATCAAGACGCTCAAAGACGCCGCCCGCTACCGCATCGGTGCCTATCGCAACGATGTGATCAGCAAGACGCTGACCGCCCAGGGCATTCCGGTCATCGACGCCCTGCGGGATCAGGAGAACGTCGACAAGCTGGTGAAAGGCCAGATCGATATCTGGGCTACCGCCGATCCCGTCGGCCGCTATCTCGCCAAGCAGCAGGGGGTGACTGGCTTGCAGACGCTGCTTCGTTTCAACGAGGTGGATCAGTATCTGGCGCTGAACAAGGACACGCCTGACGAAGTGGTGACACGCCTCAAGGCGGCCCTGGAGCAGATGCGCAAGGAAGGGGTGATCGACAGCATCACCAACAACTACCTCTGACGCCTGGAGGCCGTCGGGCGGTCGCTAGCGATAGCGACCGGCGCGGCCGTGCCCGGGCATGGCCTGGTTGGCGCGCAGGGCGATCATCTGCGGCAGGTCGATGACTTCCACGCCCTGGGCCTTGAGCAGCGGCAACTGCTGGGCCAGCACCGCCAGGGTCGCCGGGTGCGGATGGCCGATCAGCACCGCGCTGCCCTGGCGCTGGGCCAGGCGCACGCCTTCGGCCAGCTGGGCCGCCACCGCCGCTAGCGTGGCGTCGTTGTCGAGAAAGACATCGCGCGAGACGCTGGCCAGGCCGATCTTCTGGGCTTCCGCCGCGGCCACGGTAGCGGCGCTGGTGCGGCTGTCGAGAAACAGCAGGTGACGCTCCTGCAGGACCTGCATCAACTCGGCCATGGCCGGGCGGTCCGCGGTCATGCGACTGCCTTCGTGATTGTTTACCCCATCCGCCTCGGGTACCCGCTCCAGCGCCCGGTCCAGGCGTTGCAGCCGCTCGATCGAAGACATCTCCGGATGCCAGGCATAGGGACCGCCGGCCGGGTCCATGGGCAGGTGCAGTAGCACGGTGCGCCCGGCGCGGTGGGCCGCGGCGGCCAGTTCGGCGGCGTAGCGGGTCTCGGGGATGATCGCTAGGACCACCGGCGCGGGCAGGGCCAGGACCTGACGGTCCCGGGCCGGATTCTGCCCGAGGTCGTCGATGACGATGGTCAGCTGCGCGGTGGCGGCCTGGGTAAGCGTGCTGACCAGGGCAAGCGCCCCGGCCAGTAGCCAGCGTCCAGTCCTCACGGGGTATGGGTGACGTTGAGTCCCTTGAGCAGCGACAGCGCCTGGGAGAGCTGGAAGTCGTCATCCTGCGGGCGCGAACTCTGGTTCGGCGCCTTGCTGCCGGTGGGCCGATCGGCACCGCCATTGCCATTGCCCAGGTGACCGGCCAGATCGGCTTCGCGGAAGTATTCGTCGCCACCACTCTGGGGGGTGACCTTGGCCGGCGCCACGGCGATGTCCGGGGTGATGCCCTGGGCCTGGATGGAGCGGCCGCTCGGCGTGTAGTAGAGCGCCGTGGTGAGCTTGAGCGCCCGGTCGTTGTTGAGCGGCAGTACCGTCTGCACCGAACCCTTGCCGAAGCTGTCGGTACCCATGAGGATGCCGCGCTTGGAATCCTGCAGGGCGCCGGCGACGATCTCGGCGGCCGAGGCGCTGCCGCCGTTGATCAGCACCACCAAGGGCACCTTCTCGCTGGGATCGGCGGCATCGGCCGAGAAGCGCAGCTCGGAGTTGGGCAGGCGGCCCTTGGTGTAGACGATCAGGCCGTGGGTCATGAAGGCATCGGCCACCTCGACCGCCGACTGCAGGACCCCGCCCGGGTTGTTTCTCAGGTCGAGGATCAGGCCCTTGAGCTTGCCCTTGTTTTCCTGACGCAGCTTGGCGAGGGCCTTAACCGTCTCTTCGCCGGTATTCACCTGGAACTGCGAAATGCGCAGCAAGCCGTAGCCGGATTCGAGCAGCTGGCTCTTGACGCTGTTGACCTTGATCACCGCCCGCGCCAGCTTGACGTCGAACGGCTGGCCGCCACCGCGGACGATGGTCAGCACGATGGGGCTGCCCGGCTTGCCGCGCATCTTGTCGACCGCTTCGTTGATGGCCTGGCCCTTGGTCGGCTGACCGTCGATCTTGACGATCAGGTCGCCCGGTTGCAGGCGCGCCTTGGCCGCCGGGGTGTCGTCGATGGGCGAGACCACCTTGATGAAGCCGTTCTCCTGGCCGACTTCCAGGCCCAGGCCGCCGAATTCACCGCTGGTGGTTTCCTGCAGTTCGGCGAAGTCCTTGGGTTCCAGGTAGGCGGAATGCGGATCCAGGTTGCTGAGCATGCCCTTGATGGCGTTTTCCAGCAGGACCTTGTCCGACACCGGCTCCACATAGGCCGCCTTGATGCGGTCGAACACCTCGGCAAAGGTGCGCAGCTCGTCCAGCGGCAGCGGAGCGCTGGCCGGGGCCGCGGGCGCGGCGCCCGGTGCGACCGGCGTCACTGCAGCTGGCGTGCTCTGCGGCGATTGCGCCTGGACGACTCCGACGCCGCTGAACAGCAGGGCGAGGACCAGGACGGTGGGACGAAAGCGATGCGGCATGTGCAGCTCCTAAACCAAGGTGTGTCGCACTATCCCTGAGCACGGCACCAGATGACCGGGTCCGTCGGGCGGCCCTGTTGGCGGATGGCGAAGTACAAGGCGGAGGCTTCCTGACCGCCGCTGGCGCCGACGGTCGCGATGGCATCCCCGGCCTTGACCACGTCACCCGCAGACTTGAGCAGGCTCTGATTATGTCCGTACAGGCTGAGATAGCCATTCCCATGATCGATGATAACCAGTTGGCCGGCGCCTCTTAGCCAGTCGGCGAAGACCACCCGGCCATCGTGCACTGCCTTGACCCGGGTGCCGGCACCGGCCGCGATCAGGACACCGTCCCATTTCGCGCGGGGGTCGTCGCCGCGGGCACTGCCGAAGCGGGCCACCAGACGGCCATCGACCGGCCAGGGCAGCTTGCCGCGGGCACTGGCGAAGGCGCCGCCATAGGCAGGTGCTGCACTAGACACCGCCAGCTCCGGGGCGTTCGAGGGGCGCGGGGCTTTCGGCTCGCTTTGCGCCTGGCGCCGTGCCGCTTCCCGTGCCTGGGCGGCGCGGGCTTCGGCCAGCTGTCGCTGCCGGGCTTCCTCGGCTTCGCGGGCCTGGCGCGCGAGGGTTTCCTCGATGGTCTTGAGCACCTTGTTCAGGGCTGCCTGATCCTGCTCGCGGTTCTCGATCTCGCGGCTCTTGTCGCGGTAGTCCGCGTTGATTTTGGCCAGCGCTGCCTGGCGCTCCTTGCGGACCTCGGCCAGTTCCGCCTGACGCTTCTCCAGGTCTTCGCGGCGAGCGACCAGATCGCCCTGTTCCTGCTGGATGCCCTGCTCCACCTCGCGCAACTCGCGCAGGGTATCGTTGAAGGTGGCGAGCTGGTCCAACCGGGTGCGATTCAGGTAGTTGTAGTAGGTGAGGGTGCGGCTGACCTTTTCCGGATGCTCCTGGTTGAGCAGCAGTTTGAGGTATTCCTGGCGTCCGCTCTGGTAGGCGGCACGCACCTGCACAGCGATCAGCTGTTGTTGCTCAGCGCGAGACTGGTCGAGCTTCTTTTTGCGCCCGTCCAGCTCTTGCAGCTTTTTTTCGCCGTTCTCCAGCTGCTTCTGCAGCGAGTCGACCTGCTTTTCCAGCTCGCCCATCTGGGTCTCGGTGCCCTGCAGCTGCTTCTGCACGCCGGACTTTTCGGCCTGCACCTGCTTGAGGACCTTCTGCATCTCCTGGATTTCCCGGCGGGTCTGCTCGATCTGCCGCTGGGTATCGGCGCGGTCGTCGGCCAGGGCGGGAGCGAGAACGCTGGCAAGCAGGAGAAGGGCAAGAACACGGCGCATGCGAGGTCGTACGTTTCTAGGGCGAAGCGCCTAGTATGCCCGTCACATCCGGCAAAAAAAACGGCAAGGTACGCCGTTCAGCGTTCACAGCCCGACCAGGCGGCCAGGCTGCGAACGAGAGGGCATTTCTACTTCAGTAGCCGACAGTGAAGCGGGTGCGGTGATGAGCGGGCCGTTCGACCTCGTCCAGCAGGGCCATGGCGAAGTCTTCATAGGAGATATGGCTGTCCCCGGCTGCGTCGAACAGCAGGGCATCGTCGCCCAGGCGGAACCGCCCAGTACGGGTGCCGGGCGCGAAGACCATCTGCGGACTGACGAAGACCCAGTCGAGGTCGCTCACCGTGCGCAAGGTGTCCAAGGTGGCAATGCCGGCTCCGGCTTCGCTGCGATATTCCGCGGGAAAGGCCGGCGCATCGAACAGCCGCGAACCGTCCGGCAAGTTCAGGCTGGCAGCGCCGCCAACGATCAGCAGCCGCGGAATGCCGGTGGCGCGGGCGAAGTCGACCAGGGCGCTCGGCGCGAGGTCGGCGAATCTCAGGCTGCTGATCAGCACCTCATGACCGGCCAGGGCCGGGGCGGCCTGCAGATTGGTGACATCACCGGCGACCACCGTCAGGTCGGGCCGCGACGCCAGGCGCGCGGGATCCCGCACCAGGGCGGTGACCCGGTGGCCGCGGGAGAGGGCTTCGTCGAGCAGGCGGCTGCCGACGTTGCCGGTGGCGCCGAGCAGGGCGATGGAGGTCATGGCTGGATTCCTCGGAAGTGAAGGGAAGCCAAGCCTAGGCAGAGCGGCGGAAGCCGCCAAGGAGGCAGTTCGGGATGAGCTGGTTACCTGCGGATAACCCGGTGCCGGCGAGGGTATGGCGCCATCGGGGGGCTGTGTATACTGGCCAGCATTTTTAGCCCTCCTTGGATAGCTCTTTCATTATGGAATTTATCGGTCGGGCGGTTGAATTCGCCACCCATCATCCGCTTCTCGTCGCCGCCTTCCTCGCCATCGTCGCCCTGATGCTGTTCAACGAGACCCGTCGTGGCGGGCGCAGCCTGTCCACCGGTGAACTCACCAACCTGCTCAACCGCGAGCAGGGCGTGGTCCTCGACATCCGTCCGGGCAAGGACTTCGCCGCCGGGCATATCGTCGGCGCGCTGAACATCGCTCAGGAGAAAGTCGCCAGCAGCCTGTCTCTACTGGAGAAGCACAAGGCCAAGACCCTGATCGTGGTGGACGGCGCCGGCCAGCAAGCCGGCGCCGTGTGCGGCGATCTGCAGAAGGCCGGCTTCACCGCCGCCCGGCTGAACGGCGGCATCGCCACCTGGCGTGCAGAGAATCTGCCCCTGGTGAAGTGAACCCCTAGCGTGGCCGCCTCATCGGCCACTGGAGACCGCGCATGTCTGACGTCGTCATCTATACCAGTGCCTGGTGTCCCTATTGCCATCGTGCCAAGCACCTGCTCGATCGCAAGAACGTGGCCTACCGGGAAGTCTCCGTCGACGGCCAGCCCGCGTTGCGCAGCGAGATGGCCCGCAAGGCCGGTCGCACCAGCGTGCCGCAGATCTGGGTCGGCAGCACCCACGTCGGCGGTTGCGACGAGCTCTATGCCCTAGACCGAAGCGGACGTCTTGATCCGCTGCTGTCCGCCTGACCAACACTCACAACTCAAGGCCCTACCATGACCGACCAAGCCAATGGCGCCCAGGACGACGGCGCTCAGTTCTCCCTGCAGCGCATCTACATCCGCGACCTGTCCTTCGAGGCGCCCAAGAGCCCCGAGATCTTCCGTCAGGACTGGCAGCCCAACGTCAACCTGGACCTGGCCACCCGCCAGAAGACCCTGGGCGACGACTTCCACGAAGTGGTGCTGACCTTGACCGTGACCGTCAAGAACAACGAAGAGACCGCCTTCATCGCCGAAGTGCAGCAGGGTGGCATCTTCCTGATCAAGGGCCTGGACGCCGCCTCCATGGCCCACGCCCTGGGCGCCTTCTGCCCCAACATCCTGTTCCCCTACGCCCGTGAGGCGCTGGACAACATGGTGGTGCGTGGCTCCTTCCCCGCGCTGATGCTGCAGCCGGTGAATTTCGACGCCCTCTACGCCCAGGAACTGGCGCGCATGCAAACCGCTGGCGAAGCCTGATCGGCGCCGCTGCGTTACCGGACGCCCCTTGCGAGGGGCGTTCTGCTGTCTGGTCCCAGGTCTCTTGGGGCGTGCCTAGGCCTGGTCTGCCTCCGGTTCGCGTGCCTTTGCACTGGCTCTGAGCTTGCGGCTGGCGCGCCAGAGATCGAAGCTGAACACGGCCAGGCCGGTCCAGATGCAGATGAAGGCGAACAGCCGCTCGCGGGGGAAGGGTTCGTCGTAGAGCCAGACCGCCTGGATCAGCACCAGGGTCGGGGCGAGGTACTGCAGAAAGCCCAGCGTCGAATAGGGCAGCTTGCGCGCCGCGGCGTTGAAGCACAGCAGGGGAATCAGGGTGACCGGACCGGCCAGCACGATCAGCAGGCCCAGCGAGGACTGCCAGGTCTCGGCCTGCAGGCTCACCCCCGGGGTCAGCAGCGGCAGCGCGACCAGGGCGATCGGCACCAGCATCCAGCTCTCCACCACCATGCCCGGCAGTGCGGCCACCGGCGTCTGCCGCCGCACCAGGCCATAAAAGGCAAAGGTCAGCGCCAGGGCCAGGGAAACCCAGGGCAGTTGCCCCAGGGTCCACAGCTGCTGGGCCACGCCCAGCACCGCCAGGCCCACGGCGATCCACTGCAGCGGGCGCAGGCGCTCGCCGAGAATCACCAGGGCGAGCAGGATGTTGACCAGCGGGTTGATGTAGTAGCCGAGGCTGGCCTCGACCACGTGGGCGTTGTTGACCGCCCAGATGTAGACCAGCCAGTTGCAGGCCACCAGTGCGCCGGACACCGCCAGCCAGAACAGCCGCCGAGGATGGGCGCGCAACTCCGCCCACCAGCCGTGATGGCGCCAGACCACCAGCAGCAGAGCGCTGAACAGCGCGGACCAGAGGATGCGCTGGAACAGGATCTCGGTCGCCGGCATGGCCGCCAGCAGTTTGAAGAACAGCGGAAACAAGCCCCACAGCCCGTAGGCGGTGAGGCCCAGGGCGTAACCCTGGCGCAAGGCAGACATGAGGGATCCTTAGGCAGGCAACTTTCTTGTCCGGGCAGGATAGCTCAAGGGGCTGCGGGATGTGGGCCGAGGTGGTGCGCTTGTGGCGTGACCGTCGCGACGGTCGATCGCGGCCATGGCGGTCCCATGGCTGCGATCAGTGTTGTAGCGTGGAAAACGGCGTGGTCTTTTTCCCTGGAGAAGTCTTCACGAAGCCTACCCTCACCCCGGCCCTCTCCCAGAGGGAGAGGGGGTATCCACGCCTGTAGCGTGGAAAACGGCGCAGCCTTTTCCACTGAGTCGCCGCAAGTCTAGAACAGCCGCAACGGCGCCTCGTCCAGGGCGGCGCGCTGTTCGCGCAGGGTGAGGATCTGGTCGCCCCAGTAGCGTTCACTGCCGAACCAGGGAAAGCTCTTGGGAAAGGCCGGATCGTCCCAGCGGCGCGCCAGCCAGGCGCTGTAGTGCATCAGCCGCAGGGTGCGCAGCCCCTCGATCAGCGCCAGTTCGCGCGGCTGGAAATCATGGAATTCCTCGTAGCCGTCCATCAGCTCGGACAGCTGCGTCAGCCGCTCCTGGCGATCACCGGCCAGCAGCATCCAGAGATCCTGCATGGCCGGGCCGTGCCGGCAGTCGTCGAGGTCGACCATATGGTAGGCGTCATCGCGACAGAGCAGGTTGCCCGGGTGGCAGTCGCCGTGCAGGCGGATGACGTCGTAGCTGACGCTCTCGAAGAGTTCATCGAGGCGTAGCAGCAGGTCGCGCGCCACCGATTCATAGGCCGGCAGCAGGCTCTTAGGAATGAAATTGCCGGTCAGCAGGGTGTCCAGGGAGGCATGGCCATAGCCCTGGACGTCCAGCGTCTCGCGGTGCTGGAAGGGCCGGCTGGCACCCACCGCGTGCAGGCGACCGAGCAATTGGCCGAGGCGATGCAACTGGTTGAGATCGCCCGGCTCCGGCGCCCGGCCGCCACGGCGGGGAAAGAGCGCGAAGCGAAAGCCGGCATGGGTGAACAGTGTCTGGCCGTCGCGCTGCAAGGGTGCGACCACGGGCACCTCGCGCTCTTCCAGTTCGGCGGAAAAGGCGTGTTCTTCCAGAATGGCCGCATCGGTCCAGCGATCCGGGCGATAGAACTTGGCGATCAGCGGGGTCTCGGCTTCGATGCCGATCTGATAGACGCGATTCTCGTAGCTGTTGAGCGCCAGCACCCGGGCATCGCTGAGATAGCCCAGGCTTTCGATGGCGTCGATGACGAGGTCGGGACTCAGATTTTCGAACGGATGGGACATGGCGCGCTCCTCGGTCACGGGGGACGATGGCGATTGCCACCCTGCATCGGGGAGATGCTAGCGCATGCCCGAGCCCCATGGCGAAGGCTCGAGCGCTATCCGCTCGCCGGTCAGGCGCCGATCACCCCGCCGTCTTCGCGGGTGATGACCATCACCGAAGAGCGTGGCTGGCCGTCCGGACGTTGCTCCGGAAACTGCGAGCCGCCTTCCTCGCCCGGGTGCTGGATGCCGACGAACATCGTCCGGTAGTCCGGCGAAAAGGCCAGGCCGGTGACCTCGCACCCGACCGGGCCGACCAAGAAGCGGCGCATCTCGCCGCTGCGCGGATCGGCGCAGAGCATCTGGTTGTTGCCCATGCCCTCGTAGTCACCCTTGTTGCTGTACTTGCCGTCGGTGAGCACCCACAGCCGGCCGGCGGCATCGAAGCCCAGGCCATCGGGACTGTTGAACATGTTCTCGGCGTTGATCTGCCCGGAACCCGCTTCCGGCGTGCCCGGGTGCACCTTGGGATTGCCGGCGATGACGAACAGATCCCAGTCGAAGCTCAGGGCCGCGGCATCGTCGCCGCTCTCGCGCCAGCGCACGATCTGGCCGTAGAGGTTGTTGGCGCGGGGATTGGGGCCGCCCACCGGCATGCCGTCCTCGCCGCGCTTGGTGTTGTTGGTCAGGGTGCAATAGACCTGGCCGTCCTTGGGGCTGACGGCGATCCATTCGGGGCGGTCCATGCGCGTGGCGCCGACCTGGGTGCCGGCCTGGCGGGCGTGGATGAGCACCTCGGCCTGGCTGGCGAAGCCGTTGGCGGCGGTCAGGCCGTTCTCGCCATGCACCAGCGGCAGCCACTGGCCGCGGCCCTTGGGGCGGTTCGGATCACGGTCGCCTTCGTCGAAGCGGGCGACATAGAGGGTGCCGTGATCGAGCAGCTCGCGATTGGCCTGGGGATCGTCCTGCAGACGATCACGGCTGACGAACTTGTAGATGAATTCGCCGCGCTCGTCGTCGCCCATGTAGACCACCACGTGGCCATCGCGGGTGCGGGTCAGGGCGGCGTTCTCGTGCTTGAAGCGACCCAGGGCGGTGCGCTTGACCGGTTTGGCCTGGGGATCGAAGGGATCGATCTCGGTGATCCAGCCGTGGCGATTGAGTTCGTTGGGATTCTGCGCCAGGTCGAAACGATCGTCGTGCAGGTGCCAGTCGTTCTCCACGCTGGCGTGCTTGACGCTGTAGCGCTTCTGAGCCGCATCGAACTTCAGGTTGGCGTCGCGACTGCCGAAGACGTCGGTGAAGTTCTCTTCGCAGGTCAGATAGGTATGCCAGGGCGTGGCGCCGCTGGAGCAATTCTGGAAGGTGCCCAGCACCTCGCGTCCGGCCGGGTCGGCGGCGGTCTTGAGCAGGGCGTGGCCAGCGGCTGGACCGCTGACAGCGATGGGCGTGTTGCCGTGCACCCGGCGGTTGTAGGGCGAGCCCTGGACAAAGTGCCATTGGCCGTCCACGCGCTTCACCTCGATCACCGAGACGCCCTCGGCGGCCTGAGCCTTGCGGGTGTCTTCCAGGGACTTGGGCGGCGTGCCGTGGCTGAGCAGGTAGCGGTAGTTGGTGTATTCGTTGTTGATCGCCATCAGTGCCCGATCCGGATCGTCCGGGAAGGGGTAGAAGGCCATGCCGTCGTTGTTGTCGCCGAATTGCTCGGCCTGGTCGGCGGCGCTGGGGCTGCCATCGGGGCGGAAGGCCGGGCCATCGGCGTGCAGTGGCTGGCCCCAGCTGATGAGCACGCTGGCGCGATAGCCGGGCGGCACCACCAGGGTGTCGGCGGTGGAGGCCGGGATGTTGGCGAAGCCGATCAGGGGATTGCCCGTGGCCTCGCCGACGGCGTCGGCCAGGGCGCTGCGACCGAGCAGGCCGCCGCCCAGAAACAGGGCGGCACCGGCGAGGGCGCCTGCGCCGATGAAGCGGCGGCGGCTCAGATGGACGAGGCGTTCGAGATCGGTCTGGTCGTTGTGCATGCGGATGGCTCCCTCGCGGTGTGCAGGCGAGGCTAGTCAGACTGAATGACGTTTTGGTGACAGCGGCTAGTCACCGGGTGGTGGCGTGCGCGCCAGGCAATAGACGTCGACCCGTCCGGCGCCGGCGCGCTTGAGCAAGAGGGCCAGGCTGTCGGCGGTGGCGCCGGTGGTGAGGACATCGTCCACCAGGGCCAGGTGGCGACCCTCCAACCGGGCGTCCTTCACCAAGGCGAAGGCCTGCTTGAGATTGCGCCGCCGCTCGTTGGCGCTCAGGCCCTGCTGGCTCTGTTGCTCCTGTACCCGCTGCAATAACCCGCCATCCACCGGCAGTTGCAGCGCCTTGCCAAGCCAGTTGGCCAGCAGGGCGGCCTGGTTGAAGCCGCGTTGGCGCAGGCGCGAGGGTGAGAGGGGAACCGGCAGCAGCAAGTCCGGGCGTGGCTGGCCTTCGTCGAACAGATGCTGCAGATGCCGCGCCAGCAGCGCCCCGGTCAGGCGGCCAAGACTGCCCTGGTCGCGGTGCTTGAACCTGTTGATCAGGGTGTCGACCGGAAAGGCATAGCGCCAGGGCGCCAGTACCTGGTCGAAGGCCGGCGGCCTGGCCAGACAGCTGCCACAGAGTAGCCCGTCTACAGGTAGGGGCAGGGCGCAGCATTGGCAGTGTGGCCCGAGCCAGGGCAATTCGCTGTCGCAGCCTTCGCACAGCGGCAGTCCGGCCGGAAGCCAGGCGGCGCAGAGGGCGCAGTGCGTCCCGGGCCGCAGGCGTTGCCAGTGGCGCTTTGATACAGAGGAGAACGGTAAGGTCATGACGGCATCCGTGCCGAGCGAGAGCCCTACTGTGCCAGGCCGCCGGCCTGGTCACCAGTCAGCCGCGAATCAGCCAGCCCATCACCATCAGGCCCAGGACCAGCCAGATGACGCCGCCCACTATCGAGCGGGCCATGAAGGCCCGTACCGCGGCGTAGAGCAGCAACAGGCCGATGGCCAGGACCACGAAGCTGATATAGGAGTCGTCCATGCCGATGGAGCGCGCCATGCCATGGAGGAAGTCGTGCACGGCATCGGCGATGCCGCCCAGGACCGAGCCGAACAGGTCGATGATGAAACGGATGACCTGGCCGAGCGCCGCGCCCAGCCAGTCGAAGAAGCCTTCAGTACGCATGGATGTTTCCAGATCCTTGGCAATGTCCCTTGGAACCCGCGAAGCCCGCCGGGTTCGCTGGTGATCCGCGCTACACTGCGCGTTTTCCGCAGTGTCTCTCAAGTTCTTAGTGATGACAGCTACCGACGCGCTTCCCCTGATCCTGCTTCCCGGCCTGCTCTGTGACCGGCGCCTCTGGGCCACCCAGGCTGCCGACCTGGCCGACGCCTGCCCGGTGTTCATCCCCGACCTCACGCGCGACGTTGGCATCGCCGCCCTGGCGCGCCGGGTGCTGGCCGAAGCGCCGCCGCGCTTCGCCTTGGGCGCCCTGTCCATGGGCGGCTATGTGGCCTTCGAGATCCTGCGCCAGGCGCCGGAGCGGGTGGCGCGACTGGCGCTGTTCGACACCATGGCCAGCCCTGATACCGCCGAGCGTGCCACCCAGCGTCGCGCCATGCTCGACCTGGCCGAACGCGGTCGTTTTCTCGGCATCAGTCCGCAACTGCTGCCACGCCTGATCCATGCCTCGCGCCTGGGCACGCCGGTGGCCGATACCGTGCTGGCCATGGGCAAGGCGGTGGGCAAGGAGGCCTTCCTGCGCCAGCAGCAGTCGATCATCGACCGCCCTGATTCGCGGCCGACCCTGGCCCGGATCCAGGTGCCCACCCTCATCGTGGTCGGCGCCCAGGATCAACTCACCCCGCCCGCCGAAGCCGAACTCATGGCGGCCGGCATCCAGGGCTCGCGTCTGGTGGTGCTGGACGACTGCGGCCACCTGCCGCCACTGGAACTGCCGGAACGGACCACGGCGCTGTTGCGGGAGTGGCTGGCCTGACCCCTCGTCGCGGGCGCTGAACCCCGGCGCCAGTCGGGCCTCCATTGGCAAAGCCTCTGGAGTCCCGCATGTCGCATCGCCCATCACTGTCCATCCTTTCCCTGGTGCTGGGTCTTGCTCCCACCACCGTGGCTCTGGCCGCGCCAGTGGGAGCGGGTCAGCCCGAGCAGCTGCACTTCGCCGATGACGGCGTCATCCCCAATAGCCGCCTGCCCGTGCTGCTCTATCGCCAGGTGTCGCTGGAGGGTGCCGACCGCGCGGCGGCGCTGGAGCGACTGTTCGCCGACAACGCCTGGCCGCCGCAATGGCGCTACGGCGTCTATAGCTACCATCACTATCATCCCAATGCCCATGAAGTCCTGGGCGTGGCGCGTGGTCAGGCTACCCTGCGCCTGGGCGGCGAGCAGGGGCAGGATGTGGAGGTGACCGCAGGTGATGTGGTGGTACTACCGGCGGGCACTGGCCACCGCAATCTGGAATCCAGTGCGGACTTCCTGGTGGTGGGCGCCTATCCGCCTGATCAGCAGGACTTCATCACCCAGCGCGCCGATCCGGCCGCCCACGCCCGCTCGGTCGGATTGATCGCCGGGGTGCCTTTGCCGGCAAGTGATCCGGTGACCGGACCTGAGGGCGCGCTGCCCGAACTCTGGCGCTAACAGAGTCGGGTCAGCGTGGCTTCGTCCGGCCTGCCGGCGAAAAAGGTCTTCAGCGCCTGGCGAAAGGGCTCGGGATCTTCGGCCACGGCGGCGAAGAGGGTGAGGCTGGAGTGGAACTTGAGATCGTCCGGCTGCCCGAACAGCGCGGTGGCGGACAGCTCAGGATGTTCCAGTGCCGCCGCGGTGATCTCCCGCAGGCGCGATCCCAGCAGCGGATGTGCGAGGTAGGCGCTGGCCTCGTCACGGGAGGCGATGGCGTAGTGGCGTGCCGTTTCGCTACGACCCAGTCCCTGGATCTGCGGAAAGATGAACCACATCCAGTGGCTGCGCTTGCGCCCGGCGCGGACCTCCGCCAAGGCGGTGGCATAGGTGTCGGCCTGGGCGTCGAGGAAGCGTTGCAGATCGTGAGTGGCGGGCATGGGGGAATACTCCGGGCCTTTTGCCTATCGGCAGATGGACCCGGAGGAAGTGCCGCTCATGAGACGAGCGGTTTAGCCGCGCACCGCGCGATAGCTGACCTCGCCACCTTCGCTGACGTCGTCCAGGTCGATCCGGGAGGTCTCCGGCAGACTCAGGCCCCCGACCAGGCCCAGCAGGGCGACCAGGATCAGGTAGAGCGCTGGCGAGAGGTTGCTGCCGGTGGCGCCGATCAGCCAGGTCGCCATCAGCGGGGCGGTGCCGCCGAAGATGGTATAGGCCAGGTTGTAGGTGATGGCACCGGCAGTGTAGCGCGTGCGGGTCGGGAAGACCTCGCTGAGCAGCGGCGCGGTCACCACGTTGCACAGTACCGCCCCGGCGCCCAGCAGCAGGGAACCCAGCAGGGCGCTGCCGAACTGGCCACTGCTGGCCAGCAACAGTGCCGGATAGACGCCTACCGCTAGGACCAGGCTGGCCAGCACCGTGGTCATGCGCCGACCGATGCGGTCGGTGACGCGCCCCAGCACCGGGCAGGCGGCTGCGGCGGCGAACAGGGTGATCAGGCTGATGGCCAGCGCCGCGGCCCGGTCGAAGCCGCCGGCCAGCTGCAGGTAGGTGGAGAAGTAGGTGGTGAACATATAGAAGGACAGCGCCGTCAGCGAAATGAAGGCGCCCAGGCGCAGGATGGAACGGCCTTGCAGCCTGAGCGTCTCGCCCAGCGGCGAATGGCTGACCTCATGGTCGGCTTCCAGGGCCTGGAAGGCCGGGGTCTCGTCCAGCTTCAGCCGCAGGTAGAGGCCGATCAGACCCAGCGGCGCGGCGGCCAGGAAGGGAATGCGCCAGCCCCAGTCGGCCATGGCGGCGGCGCCCAGCAGTCGTTCCAGACCCCAGGCGGTCAGGGCCGCGCTGGCGAAGGCGAGAAAGGTCGAGACCGGCACGAAGCTGCCATAGCGCCCGCGTCTATCGCGCGGCGAATGCTCCATCACGTAGGCGCAGGCACCCGCGTATTCGCCGCCGGCGGAAAAGCCCTGAGCGCAACGGATCAGCGTCAGCAGGATCGGTGCCCAGATGCCGATGGTGGCGTAGCTGGGCAGGATGCCGATCAGGGCCGTGGCGCCGGCCATGATCAGGATGGTCAGCGCCAGGACCCGTTTACGGCCGATGCGGTCACCCAGCAGGCCGAAGACGATGCCGCCCAGCGGTCGGAAGGCGAAGGCCACGGCGAAGACCGCAAAGGTCTTGAGCAGCCCGGCGGTGGCGTCGCCACTGGGAAAGAAGTGCGCGGCGATCAGGGTGGCGAGAAAGCCATAAAGAGCGAAATCGAACCATTCGACGAAATTGCCGATGGACGCGGCGGAGATGACCTTGCGCAGGGTGGCGGGTGAAACGGAAGTCGCTGTCTGGCTCATGGCGGGCCTCGGGAAAGGGCGGAGACGGAGGCAGAAATGGAGCGCCTTGTTTTATTGTCGGGAGATCGGGGCGTACCGCAGCTTCGACCCTAATCCTTTTCCTGTGACCGAGCAGTCCCGCCAGCGACTTGTCCACCGTTGGAACCGACTTCAGGAGCCCCGCCATGACCATGACGACCACCTATGCGGAAAAGGAACCCGCCCGCACCGAGGTCGATGCCCTGCCGGGTGTCACCCTGCTGGAGTTCGGCGCACCCTGGTGCGGTCACTGTCGTGCCGCCCAGCCGCTGCTGGCCACGGCGCTCGCGGACTACCCCGGCGTGCGCCATCTCAAGATCGAGGACGGCCCCGGGCGCCGCCTGGGACGCTCCTTTCGCGTCAAGCTCTGGCCTACGCTGATCCTGGTCAAGGACGGCCAGGAACTGGCGCGGCTGATACGTCCGGCGACAGCGGCAGCCCTGCGCGAAGCCCTGACCGCAGCGGACTGACCGGTCGCTCCACTCGTCCTCGCCGCGCTTGACAAGGCCAGGCCTGGAACATTAGTTTCAAACAACTGTTTAAACGCCCTGGCGGAAGGTCCGCAGCGACGCTGCCGCCACCCTCGACAACAAGCATTCGCAAAGAGGTAACAGTCATGCCCGATTACAAAGCCCCCCTGCGGGACATCCGCTTCGTCCGCGACGAACTCCTGGGCTATGACGCGCACTACCAGAGCCTGCCCGGTTGCGGCGACGCCACGCCCGACATGGTCTCCGCCATCCTCGAAGAAGGTGCCAAGTTCTGCGAACAGGTACTGGCGCCGCTCAATCGCATCGGCGACCAGCAGGGCTGCACCTGGAGCGAAGAAGGGGTGAAGACCCCCGATGGCTTCAAGGAAGCCTATGCCCAGTTCGTCGAGGGCGGCTGGCCGAGCCTGGCCCACAATCCGGCCCACGGTGGCCAGGGCCTGCCCGAGTCCCTTGGCATCTCCCTGTCGGAAATGGTCGGCCAGGCCAACTGGTCCTGGGGCATGTACCCCGGCCTATCGCACGGCGCCATGAACACCCTGGAGCAGCACGGCACCGACGAGCAGAAGCACACCTACCTGGAAAAGCTGGTGACCGGCGAATGGACCGGCACCATGTGCCTGACCGAACCCCACTGCGGTTCCGACCTGGGCATGCTGCGCACCAAGGCCGAGCCGCGCGCGGACGGCAGCTACGCCATCACCGGCACCAAGATCTTCATCTCCGCCGGTGAACACGACATGGCCGAGAATATCGTCCACATCGTGCTGGCCCGCCTGCCCGACGCCCCCGCCGGCACCAAGGGCATCTCGCTGTTCATCGTGCCCAAGCGCCTGCCCGACGCCAGCGGCGCGGCCGGCGAGCGCAACGCCGTGCACTGCGGTTCCCTCGAACACAAGATGGGCATCCACGGCAACGCCACCTGCGTGATGAACTTCGACGGCGCCACCGGCTTCCTGATCGGCCCGCCGAATCGCGGTCTGAACTGCATGTTCACCTTCATGAACTTCGCCCGCATCGGCACCGCCCTGCAGGGCCTGGCCCATGCCGAGGTGGCCTTCCAGGGCGGTTTGAAGTACGCCCGCGAGCGGCTGCAGATGAGATCCCTGACCGGTCCCAAGGCACCCGAGAAGCCCGCCGATCCCATCATCGTGCACCCCGACGTGCGCCGCATGCTGCTGACCATGAAGGCCTTCGCCGAGGGCAGCCGGGCGATGATCTACTACACCGCCAAGCTGGTGGATATCCTCAAGTACAGCCAGGACGAGGAGCAGAAGCAGCAGGTCGAGACCCAGATGGCCTTCCTCACCCCCATCGCCAAGGCCTTCATGACCGAGGTGGGTTTCGAGGCGGCCAGCCACGGCGTGCAGATCTATGGTGGCCACGGCTACATCGCCGAGTGGGGCATGGAGCAGAACCTGCGCGATGCCCGTATCGCCATGCTCTACGAGGGCACCACCGGCATCCAGGCCATTGACCTGCTGGGTCGCAAGGTGCTGATGACCCAGGGTGAATCCCTCAAGGCCTTCACCAAGGTGGTGCACAAGTTCTGCCAGGCCAATGCCGAGAACGCCGAACTCAAGGCCTTCGTCGAGCCGCTGGCCAAGCTGAACAAGGAGTGGGGCGAGCTCACCCTCAAGGTCGGCATGGCCGCCATGAAGGATCGCGAGGAGGTGGGTGCCGCCGCCGTCGACTACCTGATGTACTCCGGCTATGTCTGCCTGGCCTACTTCTGGGCCGACATGGCCCGGGTCGCGGCCGAGAAACTGGCCGCGGGTACCGACGAGGCCGCCTTCTACCAGGCCAAGCTGGCCACCGCGCGCTTCTACTACGAGCGCCTGCTGCCCCGTACCCGCGCCCACGCCGAAGCGCTGCTGGCCGGCGCCGGCAGCCTGATGGCCCTGGCCGAGGAAGACTTCGCCCTCGGCTACTAAGCCGTCGCAGCTCCCTTGAGAACCCCGCTCCGGCGGGGTTTTCGTCTTTTCGCGGCCGCGAAAAAACACCCAACGCAGACCTCTGATCGGCTGACCGTTAGGTCAGATCATGAACCTATGTCTCCCTTTCGGTTCGGTCTTACACTCGACTCATACCAACAAGAACACCTTCCGAGGAGACTCGACATGGCTGACTACACCCCGCCGCTTCGCGATATCCGTTTCGTGCTGGATGCCGTCCTCAAGGTCAAGGACCGCTGGAGTCAGTGGCCTGCCCTGGCCGAGGTGGTGGACGGCGAGACCGCCGATGCCATCCTCGAAGAAGCCGGCAAGCTGTGCGCCCAGGAACTGGCGCCACTCAATCGCAATTCCGATGAAGAAGGCTGCCACTGGCAAGCCGGGGAAGTGACCACGCCCCAGGGCTTCCGCCAGGCCTACCAGGCCTTCGCCGAGGGTGGCTGGGTCGGTGTCGGCGGCGATCCCGAATACGGCGGCATGGGCATGCCCAAGGTGCTCACCGCCCAGGTCGAGGAAATGATGCACGCCAGCTGCCTGGCCTTCGGTCTCTATCCGATGCTCAGCGCCGGTGCCTGCCTGGCCCTGCACGCCCATGGCAGCGCGGAACTGAAGCAGGCCTATCTGCCCAACCTCTACAGCGGCCAGTGGGCCGGCTCCATGTGCCTGACCGAGCCCCACGCCGGTACCGACCTGGGTCTGATCCGCACCCGCGCCGAACCCCAGGCCGATGGCAGCTACCGGGTCACCGGCACCAAGATCTTCATCACCGCCGGCGAGCATGACCTCACTGAGAACATCATCCACCTGGTGCTGGCCAAGCTGCCCGATGCGCCGGCCGGCTCCCGGGGCATCTCGCTGTTCCTGGTGCCCAAGATCCTGGTGGACGAGGCGGGTGCCCTGGGCGCGCGCAACGCCGTGGCCTGCGGCTCGCTGGAACACAAGATGGGCATCAAGGGCGCCGCTACCTGCGTGATGAACTTCGATGGCGCGGTCGGCTACCTGGTGGGCGAGGTCAACAAGGGCCTGGCCGCCATGTTTACCATGATGAACTACGAGCGCCTGGGCGTTGGCATCCAGGGCCTGGGTTCGAGCGAGCGCTCCTACCAGAATGCCCTGGCCTATGCCCGCGAGCGCCTGCAGAGTCGTTCGCCGGCCGGTATCCAGCAGGCCGCCAAGAACGCCGATCCCATCATCGTCCATCCCGATGTGCGGCGCATGCTGCTGACCATGAAGGCCCTGAACGAAGGCGGCCGGTTGTTCTCCAGCTATGTCGCCCTGCAGCTCGACACCGCCAAGTACAGCCCCGAACCGATCGAGCGCGAACGCGCCGAGGCCCTGGTGGCGTTGCTGACCCCGGTGGCCAAGGGCTTTCTCACCGATCTCGGCCTGGAACTCTGCGTTGCCGGTCAGCAGGTGTTCGGCGGCCATGGCTACATCCGCGAATGGGGCCAGGAGCAACTGGTGCGCGACGTGCGCATCACCCAGATCTACGAGGGCACCAACGGCATCCAGGCGCTCGACCTGGTCGGCCGCAAGCTGGCCGGCAGCCGCGGGGCGCTCTATCGGCCCTTCAGCGAAGAGGTCCATGGCTATCTCGCCGGTCTGCCGGCGGACAATGAATTCGCCGCACCCCTGCGCCAGGCGCTGGATCAGCTGGACGGGGCAACCGAATGGCTGCTGCAGGCCGGCGCCAGCGATCCCCACGAACTGGGGGCGGCCTCGGTGGACTACCTGCACCTGTTCGGCTATGTCGCCTATGGCTACCTCTGGGCCCGGGCGGCGGCCGCTGCGGCGGATCAGGAGGCGACCTTCGCCGAAGCCAAGCTGGCTACTGCGCGCTTCTATTTCGCTCGCCTGCTACCGCGCACCCTGAGCCTGGCGGCGGCCGTGCGCAGTGGCGCCCAGCCGCTTTACGCCCTGGTCGAGGAGGCGTTCTAAGCTGTTGACCGGCAAGGTAAAAAGCCATGCCCTGTAAGCTTTGGCTTACACGACGTCGCCGCGATAAGCCATCGCCTAGTCGCGGATAGCTGCGTAATCTACACCCATCGGATCGCGGTACAGGATGTACTCAGCGCTCCAGATGATTTCAAGGAAATGTGGCCAGGATGGCCCCCCGGCACGGATGTCGGGCAGAGACTTACAGGGATAGATGGCCAAGGATTGGCGGCCTGACAAGGATGTCGGGTTAAGTCTGCGAAACCCCGCTTCGGCGGGGTTTTTTATTGCCTGCCGGAACCTGATTCAGGCCCTGCCAGTCTTAGAGGCATCTTCTTGCCTGCCCGCTACTGGAGCCTGAAATGGACCTCATCCGCCTTATCTTCGCCATCATCCTGCCGCCCGTGGGCGTCTTCCTTCAGGTCGGCTTCGGCGGCGCCTTCTGGCTCAACATCCTGCTGACGCTGCTGGGTTACATTCCGGGTATCATTCATGCCGTCTGGGTGATTGCCCGTCGTTGACCTGAGAGGCGGACGCGCGTTGCGCGTCCCCATCGACTAGTCGGTCTGCAAGCCCGCCGCCATCAGGGCGACAGCGCCAAGGCATACGGCGTACACGGCCGGCACGTGCGTGTTCCGCAGGCTTTTCGAGAAAACCCGGCCAAGGCGTGGCAGGGTTTCTGATCGATTCTTGGTCGTGACTCTGCGGGTGACGGCACCCACCCGCAGACAGAGGCTTCACCGCCGCCGACCGTTTCGTCCCGTACAAGGCTTTCAGACCTCATGAATCGCGAGTCGCCCCTCGATCAGAAGCACTTCAGCCAGATCCTCAAGCGCAATCTTTCCCTGCCGCTGAGCATCGGTGTCTTCAGCGCGATCTTCTTTATCGCCATCATCTATTACCTGCTGAGAGTCACCCAGTGGGTCGAGCACACCGACCGTGTCATCAGCGAGGCCAACGCCAACTTCCGCCTGGTGGTCGATCTGGAAACCGGGATGCGTGGCTATCTGCTGAGTGGCAACACCAGCTTTCTGCAGCCCTATGAGCGCGCCCTGCCCAACGTCGAGCCGCAGCTCGACGAGCTGAAGAGTCTGGTCAGTGACAGTGCCGTGCAGATCCGTCGCCTGGAGCGGATCGAAGCGGTGCATCGCGAGTGGCGCGACTATGCGAGCCGGGTGATCGATGCGCGGCGTTTGGGTGGAGACTTCCAGACGCCGCTGAACGACGGTCAGGGCAAGAACCGTATCGACAGCATCCGCCGCGACTACAGCGATTTCATGGCCTACGAAGAGCAGATGCGCGCCGAGCGGACCGAGACGGCCAGCCGCATGACGGTGGTGTTCGTCGCCGCCTTCCTCATCGTCAGCCTGCTGCTGTCGGGCATCATGGCCTTCTTCGGACGCCGCGAGCTCATGCGGCTTTCCGCGACCTACACGCGGTTGCTCGACCAGCAGGCCGAGCACACCGACAACCTGGAGCGGCAGAGCTGGTTCCGCTCCGGCCAGAATCAGCTGTCGGAAGCGGTGATCGGCCAGGCGACGCTGGCGCCGCTGGGGCAGAGCATCCTGCAGTTCCTGGCGCGCTATCTCGGCGCCGCGGCCGGTGCCCTCTATGTCCGGCTCGACGACGGTAGCCTGGAACGCGTTGCCGACTATGCCCTCGACGACGAGGGTCGTCGCCGGCGCCAGCGCCTTTCACCGGGCGAGGGGCTGGCCGGGCAGGCCGTGCTGGACGGTCGCCTCGTGGCGCTCGACCAGTTGCCCCTCGATTACCTCAAGGTCAATTCGGCGCTGGGCGAGCGCCAGGCCAGCGCGGCGCTCATCGTGCCCATCGAGAACGATGGCCGGGTGAATGGCGTGGTCGAGCTGGGCTTCCTGCGCGCCCTGCGTCCGCAGGACGAAGAATTGCTGACCCTGATCGCCGATTCCATTGGCTCTTCGGTGGAAGCCGCGCGCTATCGCCAGCGGCTGCAGCAGGTGCTGGCGGAAACCCAGCAACTCAACGAAGAACTCCAGGTGCAGCAGGAAGAACTGCGCACCGCCAACGAAGAGCTGGAAGAACAGTCGCAGGCGCTCAAGGAGTCCCAGGTTCATCTGGAGCAGCAGCAGGCCGAACTGGAGCAGACCAACGAGCAACTCTCCCAGCAGGCCCAGGAACTGCTGCAGCAGCGCGACGTGCTGGACGACCGCAACAATCGCCTCAACGACGCCCAGCAGCTGCTGGAAGACCGGGCGCGCGAGCTGGAACGGGCCAGCCAGTACAAGTCCGAATTCCTGGCGAACATGTCCCACGAATTGCGCACGCCGCTGAACAGCTCGCTGATCCTCTCCAAGCTGCTGGCAGACAACCCGGCCGGCAATCTCAGCGGCGAGCAGGTGCGCTATGCCGAGTCCATCTATTCGGCAGGCAACGACTTGCTCACCCTGATCAACGACATCCTCGACATCTCCAAGGTCGAGGCCGGCATGCTGGAAATCCGCCCGGAGCAGATGTCCGTGCGCCGCCTGGTGGAAGCCCTGAAGACCGCCTTCGAGCCGGTGGCCCAGAACAAGGGCGTTGCCTTCGTGGTGGAGCTGGACGCGCGGATGCCGCCGGCCTTTTTCAGTGATCGCCAGCGAGTCGAGCAGATCCTCAAGAATCTGCTGTCCAACGCCTTCAAGTTCACCGAGCATGGTCAGGTCACCCTGCGCCTGTCGCTGGAAGACGGCCAGCCCAGCTTCGCCGTGAGCGATACCGGCATCGGCATCGCCGCCGAGCAGCAGGAGCTGATCTTCGAGGCCTTCCGCCAGGCGGATGGCGCCATCACCCGTCGCTACGGCGGCACCGGCCTGGGGCTGTCGATCTCCCGCGACCTGGCGCTGCTGCTGGGTGGCACCCTGAGCGTCACCAGCCAGCCGGGCGAGGGCAGTACCTTCACCCTGCGCCTGCCGCTGGAGTATCAGGAAACCGCCGCGCCCGGTCTGCCGGTGACGCCGATCATGGCCCCGGCGCAGGCCACCACGCCGGTTGCAGCACCTGCGCCTCTCGCCACCCTGGCCGCTACCCCGCGTCCGCCCGCAGCGCCGCCGGTCACCGAGGCAGCGGCGCCTGTGGCAGCTGCCTTCGCTGACGACCGGGACAGCTGGCCCTATCCGGATCGTCGAGTGCTGGTGATCGAGGACGAGGTGCCCTTCGCGCAGATCCTCTTCGATCTGGCCCACGAGCTGAAGTACAGCTGCCTGATCGCCCACCGCGCCGAGGAAGGCTTCGCCGCGGCGCTGGAGTACCGCCCCGACGCCATCCTGCTGGACATGGGGCTGCCGGATCATTCCGGCCTCACGGTGCTGGAGCGGCTCAAGGAAAATCCCCTGACCCGGCACATCCCGGTGCACGTGGTCTCGGCCTCGGATCGCATCGAGACGGCCATGCACATGGGCGCGGTCGGCTACGCCATCAAGCCCACCACCCGCGACGAATTGCGCGAGGCCTTCACGCGGCTGGAAGCCAAGTTCGCCGCCGGCATCAAGCGGGTGCTACTGGTGGAAGACGACGCCCTGCAGCGCGACAGCATCGCCAAGCTGATCGGCGACGTGGACGTGGAGATCACCGCGGTGGAGATGGGCAGCCAGGCCCTGGAACTGCTGCGCGACGAGGTCTACGACTGCATGGTCATCGACCTCAAGCTGCCCGACATGGAAGGTGGCGAACTGCTCCAGCGCATGGCCAGCGAAGACATCTGCTCCTTCCCGCCGGTGATCGTCTACACCGGTCGCAGCCTGACCCGCGACGAAGAAGCGGCGCTGCTCAAGTATTCGCGTTCCATCATCATCAAGGGCGCGCGCTCGCCGGAGCGGCTGCTCGACGAGGTGACCCTGTTCCTGCACAAGATCGAGGCCGACATGCCGCTCGATCGCCAGCGCATGCTGGAAAGCGCCCGCAGTCGCGAAAAGGCCTTCGACGGCCGCACCCTGCTGCTGGTGGATGACGACGTGCGCAATATCTTCGCCCTCACCAGTGCCCTGGAGCAGAAGGGCGCCAAGGTGGAGATCGCCCGCAACGGCCTGGAAGCGCTGGAGAAGCTCGACAACAGCGACACCATCGACCTGGTGCTGATGGACATCATGATGCCGATGATGGACGGCTACGAAGCCATGCGCGAGATCCGCAAGCGGCCGCACATGAAGAAGCTGCCGATCATCGCCATCACCGCCAAGGCCATGAAGGACGACCAGGAGCGCTGCCTCGCCGCCGGCGCCAGCGACTACCTGGCCAAGCCCATCGACCTGGATCGGCTGTTCTCGCTGATCCGTGTCTGGATGCCGTCGCTGGAGCGGCTGTAGGTCATGAGCGAACGGCTGCAGGACATCGAGCTGAGGTTGCTGCTGGAAGGCATCTTCCTGAGATACAGCCACGACTTCCGCAATTACTCCAAGGCCTCGCTCAAGCGGCGGGTGCTACAGGCGCTGACGCGCTTCGACTGCCCGAGCATCTCGGCGCTGCAGGAGCGGGTCCTGCGCGATCCGGCGCTGTTCGCCGAGCTGCTGCAATTCATCACCATCCCGGTGAGCGAGATGTTTCGCGATCCGGGCTACTTCCTCGCCCTGCGCCAGCAGGTGGTACCGGTCTTGCGCACCTATCCCTCGCTCAAGGTGTGGATCGCCGGCTGCAGCACCGGCGAGGAAGTCTTCTCCATGGCCATCCTGTTCCAGGAGGAGGGGCTGCTCGACCGTACGCTCTTCTATGCCACCGACATCAATCCGCGCTCCATGGAAAAGGCCCGCCAGGGCATCTTTCCGCTGGAGCGGATGCGCGCCTACACCGCCAGCTACCAGAACGCCGGCGGCACCCGAGCGTTTTCCGACTATTACACCGCGGCCTACGACGGCGCCCTGTTCGACAAGTCGCTGATCGCCAACGTGACCTTCGCCGACCATAGCCTGGCCACCGACAGCGTCTTTTCCGAGACGCAGCTGGTGTCCTGCCGCAACGTGCTCATCTACTTCAACAAGAATCTGCAGAATCGGGCGCTCGGCCTGTTTCACGAGTCCCTGAGCCACCGCGGCTTTCTCGGCCTGGGCAGCAAGGAGTCGCTGGACTTCTCCGCCTACGCCAGTCACTTCGAGCCGGTGGTGAAGCAGGAACGGCTGTTCCGCAGGCTCTAGCATGTTCCCGCCCCTGAAGCCGTTGCGCCTCATCGTCATCGGAGCCTCTGCCGGCGGGCTGCAGGTGCTGCTGCGCCTGCTCTCGACCCTGCCGGCCAGCTTCCGCCTGCCGTTGGCGGTGGTGCTGCACCTGCCGGACGACCGCAATTCGCGCCTGGCCGAGTTGTTCCAGGCGCGGCTGGCCTTGCGGGTACGCGAAGCCGAGGACAAGGACGCTATACTGCCCGGCACCCTGTATTTCGCGCCGCCGGGTTATCACCTGCTGGTGGAAGACGACTTCACACTGTCGCTGTCACGCGACGAGCCGGTGCAGTTTTCTCGGCCGTCCATCGATGTCTTGTTCGAAAGCGCGGCCGATGCCCTGGGCGAGCAGGTCTGCGGCGTCCTGCTCACCGGCGCCAACCAGGACGGCGCCAGCGGCCTGCACGCCCTGGCTCGGAATGGAGCGGTCACCGTCGTCCAGTCGCCGCAGTCGGCCGAGGTACCGACCATGCCCGAGGCGGCGCTGAAGAGACTCCACCCGGATTTCGTGCTGGATGTGCCGGGCATCCATCTATTGCTCATCGAGCTGGAACGCGACCATGGCTGAAGTACCCGTCGAACAGGCGAAGCTCCTGCTCGTAGACGACCTGCCGGAAAATCTCCTGGCACTGGAAGCCCTGCTGCGCAGCGAGGCGCTGGAGATCTTCCAGGCCAGCTCCGCCGAGGCCGCGCTGGAGCTCCTGCTGATGCACGAATTCGCCCTGGCGATCCTCGATGTACAGATGCCGGGCATGAACGGTTTCGAACTGGCGGAGATGATGCGCGGCCTGGAAAAGACCCGGCACATTCCCATCGTCTTCGTCAGCGCCGCCGGCCGCGACCTCAACTATGCCTTCAAGGGCTACGAGAGCGGGGCGGTGGACTTCCTGCACAAGCCCCTCGATGTCCATGCGGTCAAGAGCAAGACCCGGGTCTTCGTCGACCTCTACTGGCACCGCAAGCGCCTGGCCGAGCAGCTGGTGGCCCTGGAGCAGAGTCGCCAGGAACAGGAGATCCTGCTGGCCGAGCTGCGCCAGACTCAGGTCGAGCTGCAGCAGGCGGTCCGCACCCGCGACGACTTCATGTCCATGGTCTCCCACGAACTCAAGACGCCGCTCAACACCCTGATGCTCGAAGCCCAGCTGCGCCGCATGTACCTGGACAAGGGCAAGCTGGAGGCCTTCACCCCCGACAAGCTGGCCGGCATGGCCGAGCGCGACGAGCGGCAGATCCAGCGCCTGGTGCACCTGATCGACGACATGCTCGACATCTCGCGCATCCGCACCGGCAAGCTGTCCATCCGCCCCTCGCAATGCGATCTCGCCGCCCTGGTCAACACCGTGGTCGACAGCTTCGCCTCGCAATTCGCCGCCGCCGGTTGCCCGGTGGAGCTGCACGCGGAGGGCCCGGCGCCTGGCTACTGGGATGAATTCCGCATCGAGCAGGTGATCACCAACCTGTTGACCAACGCCATGAGATACGGCGCCGGGCGTCCGGTGGCGATCTCCCTGCGCAGCGATGGTGCCGACGTGGAGCTGAGCGTCAAGGACCACGGCATCGGCATCCCGGTGGAGCACCAGGCGCTGATCTTCCGCCAGTTCGAGCGCGCCAGTGGCACCGAGAACATCGCCGGCCTGGGCCTGGGCCTCTATATCGCCGACCAGATCGTCAAGGCGCACCATGGCAGCCTGCACGTGGAAAGCATCGCCGGGCAGGGCGCGACCTTCCGCCTGCGGCTGCCTTGCCTGCCGGCCTAGGTAGCATTGACAGGACCCCAGTCGCCCGCGAGAATCACGAAAAGAGGTGGGATGTCGTACCTCTTGCCAGATAACTCCATAAGAAGGCGCCCGCTCATGTCCGAAGTCTCCTCGTCACCTTTCCATCGTCTGTTGCTGACCGGTGCTGCCGGGGGCCTGGGCAAGGAGCTGCGCCAGCGGCTCAAGCCCCATGCCGAGATCCTGCGGCTGTCCGACATCGCGCCGATGGATGCGGCCCAGGGGCCAGCGGAAGAGGTGGTCACGTGCGACCTGGCGGACAAGGCTGGCGTCCATGACCTAGTGGAGGGCGTCGATGCCATCCTGCATTTCGGTGGCATCTCCACCGAGCATGCCTTCGAGCCCATCCTCGAAGCCAACATCCGCGGCACCTTCAATCTCTACGAGGCCGCGCGGCGCCATGGGGTGAAGCGCATCGTCTTCGCCAGCTCCAATCATGTCATCGGCTTCTATCGCCAGGACCAGCGCATCGACGCCAGCGTGCCCCAGCGTCCGGACAGCTACTACGGCCTGTCCAAGGCCTTTGGCGAAGACCTGGCGACCTTCTATTTCGATCGCTATGGCATCGAGACGGTGAGCATCCGCATCGGCTCGTCCTTTCCCGAGGCGCAGAATCGCCGCATGCTCGCCACCTGGCTGAGCTACGAAGACCTGACCGACCTCATCCTGCGCAGCCTGACCACCCCGGACGTCGGCCACACCATCGTCTATGGTGCCTCCAACAACCGCGACAGCTGGTGGGACAACCGCCTGGCCGCGCACCTGGGCTTCCAGCCCAAGGACAACTCCGAGCAATTCCGCGCCAAGGTCGAGGCCCAGCCGATGCCGGCGGCGGACGATCCGTCTCTGGTCTACCAGGGCGGTGCCTTCGTCGCCACCGGTCCCTTCGACGACTGAGGAGGGCCGCCATGACTGCCGAATTGCTCGTCGATGCCCGCAACGCCACTGGCGAATGCCCGGTCTGGCACGTCGCCGAACAGGCGCTCTACTGGGTCGATATCCCGGCCAAGCGGCTGCATCGCTGGACCCCGACGGGTGCGCTGGACAGCTGGAGCGCGCCGGAAATGCTCGCCTGCATCGCCGCCCGCGCAGGCGGCGGCTGGCTCGCCGGCCTGGAAAGCGGCCTCTTCGCCCTGCAGGCCGAGGCTTGCGGCCAACTCAGCGGCGAGCGCCTGGTCGCCCTCGACCATGCCCAGCCGGCCATGAGATGCAACGACGGTCGCTGCGATCGCCAGGGTCGCTTCCTGGTGGGCACCATGGTGCAGGACATGGCGCAGGGCGCCCCGGCTGGCCGCCTCTACAGTCATACGGCCGGCGAGGGCGCCCGGCTGCTGCTGGACGACCTCATCGTCCCCAACGGCCTGGCCCTGAGCCCCGATGGCCGCATCCTCTATCTGTCCGACTCCCATCCCAGCCGCCAGCTGATCTGGGCGTTCGACTACGATCCCGACACGGGCACACCCGGCAACCGGCGGCTGTTCGTCGACATGAACGGCCATCCCGGCCGGCCTGATGGTGCTGCGGTGGATGTCGACGGCTGCTACTGGATCTGCGGCAACGATGCCGGCCTCATCCATCGCTTCACGCCCGACGGTCGCCTGGATCGCTCCCTGGCCGTGCCGGTCAGGAAGCCGGCCATGTGCGCCTTTGGCGGACGCAACCTGGACACCCTGTTCGTGACCTCCATCCGCCCGGGTGGCGATCTGAGCGATCAGCCGCTGGCGGGTGGTCTGTTCGCCCTGGACCCTGGCGTGCAGGGGCTGGCGGAGCCTGCCTTCGCCGGCTGAATCGGGCCCGGTTTCAGAGGCCGCAGGACTCCCGAACGGCGGTGTCCTGAGCGGCGCCTGGCAACCCTGGGAAACCGGTTGTCATGCTTTTGTCATGAACATCGGCAGGGCTCACGCCCAGGCGGCTTATAATCAGGTCTTATCCGCCGTAAACCGCCGCCATGACCTCTTCAACCGCAAGCCGCCCCACTGCCCGTTACTACGGCCTGGAATGGCTGAGATTCCTCATGGCGCTGTACATGGTCGTCTACCACCTGGGCGGGCTCTACAGCGATCTGCCGGATGCCTTCCGCCGCCTGGCCGGCATGGGCTTCTTCGCCACCAGCACCTTCTTCCTGCTCTCCGGTTTCCTGCTGGCCCATGTCAGCCTGGATCGCCAGGGCGCACTCAAGGGCAGCTCGCGCGGTTTCGTCTTGCGCCGGCTGTGCAACCTCTATCCCATCCACCTGCTTACCCTGCTGGTGGCCCTGGGGCTGTCCTACTGGCTGTCCCAGGACTCCTGGCTGGAACACGGGGTGCCGGTCTACTACAACCAGCATCCCTATCTGCAGCTGGAGGAGGGCAGCGCGCTGGACGAGATGCTGCCGCTGTCCTGGCTGGCCGCCACCACCCACGTACTCCTGCAACTGCTCCTGCTGCAATCCTGGGAGCCGCGCTTTCTCTGGCTCAACGGCGCCGCCTGGTCGATCTCGGCGCTGCTGTTCTTCTACCTGCTGTTCCCGCTGCTGGGCCCGCGGCTGATGCGCCTGCGTCGCTGGGCCCTGGCCGCCGCCGCGCTCTGGGGGCTCTATCTGCTCGGCCCGCTGGTGGCCACCTGGGCCCAGGCCTTCGATACCGTCACCGTGGGCGTCATCCATCGCAATCCGCTGATCCGCCTGCCGGAATTCCTGCTCGGCATCCTGCTCTATCGCGCCGTGCAGGAGCCCTGGGTGGCCGAGACGACCCAGCGCCTGCGCGTGCCGCTGCTGCTGTTTGGCCTGACCGGCCTGTGGCTGGGCGCCCTGCTGCTGGAAGGCGATGGCCGCCGCTGGTTCTACCTGGTCCACAACGGCTTGCTGACGCCCTTCCAGGCGGCGGTGCTGCTGGCCTGCGCCACCTTCGGCGAACCCGGCCGCGCCGGCGTGCGCCGCCTGGCCCAGCGCCTCGGCGAGGCCTCGCTGTGCATCTTCGCCGTCCACACCCCGCTGATCGGCGTGCTCGAACCCTGGACCCGTACCCTGCTGGGCTGGATGCACCTGGCCGGCGACAGCCTCGAAGACCTGGCCGAAGACGTCGGCGAGGTGCTGGCCCTGCCCATCCCCATACCCGGCTGGATGCTGCCGCTGCACCTGGTGCTCATCGTCCTGCTCGGCCTGGCCATGCAGCGCTGGGTGGCCGGTCCGCTACGCCGCTGGCTGCAGGCGCGATTGCCCAACTCTTAAGAAGGCCTTAAGCCGACTGGACTAGCCTCGCCGCAGGAATCCGCAGCGGAGCTAGGTCTTGTCCAGCGAATACGAAGTCCACGGTCCCCACGACCACGAGGTGGAACACGCCGCCCACGGCGCCCATCGCCGCGACAGCCTCACCGGCCGCATTGCCGTCACCACCGCCATTCTCGCGACGCTGGGCGCCCTCTGCGCCTACCAGGGCGGCAACGCCGAGAGCCTGGCGCTCTACTACAAGAACGAAGAAGCCATCGCCAAGACCGAAGCCGCCAACCAGTGGGGCTACTACCAGGCCAAGGGCGAAAAGCAGAACCTCGCCGACCTGGGCGCCGCCCTCGCGACCAACCCCGACACCGCCCAGCGCTTCACCCAGGACAGCCAGCGCTACGCCCAGCAAAAGGCCGAGATCCGCACCAAGGCCGAAGCCCTGGAGGAAAAGGTCATGGCCAACGAAGCCCTGAGCGAAACCCAGCTCCACCGCCACCACCGCTGGGCCCAGGCCACCATGCTCATGCAGGTCGCCATCTCCCTGGCCGCCATCACCCTGCTGACCCGGCGGCGCTGGTTGCAGGCGGCGGTGTATGGGGTGGCGGGGGGAGGAGTGGCTGTAGGGGTGTTGGCGCTGTTGCACGTCTGAGTGGCAAAAGCGTGAAGCGCGAATCGCAGGCACAAAAAAGCCGCGCAACGCGCGGCTCCTGAAAGCTGGTGGGCCCACACGGACTCGAACCGTGGACCAAAGGATTATGAGTCCTCTGCTCTAACCAACTGAGCTATAGGCCCTATAGCGCGGAGGAGTATACCGGGGGTGGCGGGGATCGCCAAACCCTTGTCGGGCATAAAAAAACCGGAGCCTGGGCTCCGGTTTCGGGTGCAGCGTGGGCGCCTTACTCGTCGAGGAAGGAGCGCAGGTGTTCGCTGCGGGACGGGTGGCGCAGCTTGCGCAGGGCCTTGGCTTCGATCTGGCGGATACGCTCGCGGGTGACGTCGAACTGCTTGCCCACTTCCTCGAGGGTGTGGTCGGTGTTCATGTCGATGCCGAAACGCATGCGCAGGACCTTGGCTTCACGGGCGGTGAGGCCGGAGAGCACGTCGCGCGTGGCTTCCTTAAGGCTTTCGCTGGTGGCCACCTCGATCGGGGACTGCATGGAGCTGTCCTCGATGAAATCGCCCAGGTGCGAATCTTCGTCGTCGCCGATGGGCGTCTCCATGGAGATCGGCTCCTTGGCGATCTTGAGCACCTTGCGGATCTTGTCCTCGGGCATCTCCATGCGCTCGCCCAGCTCTTCCGGGGTCGGCTCGCGACCCATCTCCTGCAGCATCTGGCGGGAGATCCGGTTCAGCTTGTTGATCGTCTCGATCATGTGCACCGGAATCCGGATGGTGCGCGCCTGGTCGGCGATGGAGCGGGTGATGGCCTGGCGAATCCACCAGGTGGCATAGGTGGAGAACTTGTAGCCACGGCGGTATTCGAACTTGTCCACCGCTTTCATCAGGCCGATGTTGCCTTCCTGGATCAGATCGAGGAATTGCAGACCACGGTTGGTGTATTTCTTGGCGATGGAAATCACCAGGCGCAGGTTCGCCTCGACCATTTCCTTCTTGGCGCGGCGGGCCTTGGCCTCCCCGATGGACATGGCGCGGTTGATGTCCTTGATCTGCGAGACTTTCAGCTCGTAGTCACGCTCCAGCTCGGCCAGCTGAGCCTGCTTGGCCTTGATGTCGGCCTGGAAGCGCTCGAGACCCTCGGCGTACTTGGGCTTGCCCTTGAGCAGGCCGGCGGTCCATTCGGTGTTGGTCTCGTTGCCGGGGAAGTGACGCAGGAAATCGGCACGCGGCATGCGCGCATCGCGCACGGCGAGCTGCATGATGGCGCGCTCGAGGCCACGCACCCGCTCCAGGGATTCGCGCACGCGGATCACCAGGGCTTCGTACTGCTTGGGCACCAGCTTGATCGGCGAGAACAGTAGGGCCAGGGCGACGAATTCTTCCACGGCGTGGTCGTTGTCGCGGCCGTGCTTCTTCAGCACCTTCTTGGTCTTTTCCAGCTGCTCGGCAACCGCGCCGAAACGCAGGCGAGCCTCTTCCGGATCCGGACCGCCGTCGCCTTCTTCCTCGTCGGCGTCGTCGCTCTCTTCCTCGTCGTCCTTCTCGTCGTCCACGGCCTTGGCATCGGTGGCCTTGTTCGGGACGGGCAGGACCTCGCTCTCGTTCGGCAGGCTGCCGTCGTCGGGATCGATGTAGCCGGCAAGGACGTCGGACAGGCGACCGCCTTCGGTGGTGACGCGGGTGTATTCGCTGAGGATGTAGTCGACGGTGCCCGGGAACTGGGCGATGGCGCCCATGACTTCGCGGATGCCTTCCTCGATGCGCTTGGCGATCTCGATCTCGCCTTCGCGGGTCAGCAGTTCCACGGTGCCCATTTCACGCATGTACATGCGCACCGGGTCGGTGGTGCGGCCGACATCGCTTTCCACCGCTGCCAGGGCGGCGGCGGCTTCTTCGGCGGCGGCTTCGTCGGTATCGGTTTCCGCCAGCAGCAGGGCATCAGCGTCCGGCGCGGTCTCGAATACGTTGATCCCCATGTCATTGATCATGCGGATGATGTCTTCCACCTGTTCCGGATCTGAAATATCCTCCGGTAGGTGGTCATTGACCTCCGCGTAAGTCAGGTAACCCTGCTCACGACCGCGGGCGATCAATTCTTTCAGACGGGATTGCTGTTGCGCTTTTCCGGACATAGGTACCCTTCCACTGAAGGCTTAGGCGGGCAAAAATAGCTGAACATTATAGCCGGTTAGACGGTGGTCGTGCCAGTTAGGTCACGGACCCCGCCGGACGGCTGAGGAGTTCGCGTAGGCGGTCCTTGTCTTCGGAGCTCAGTTCGCTCTGTCGCGCCTTGCGTAGGAGTTGCTCCAGCGAGCGATCACGCTGGCTGGCGGCTAACCTCGTTATGGTGTCGAAAAACTGTTGTTCAAGGTTGTCGCCGGCAATCAGCCACTCTTTTTCCGCCAGGGCGCGCAGCAGTCGGCCCTGTTCGGTGCCGTGCCAGCGAGCGATGAGCGCCAGGGTGCTCTGTCCCGGCTTCTTCTGCAGCGCCTCGACCAGGGCGACCAGCAGCTGGGCGTACTGATCGCTTTCCTCGGCCAGGTTGCGGGCGTCCTGCACCGCCTGGGCCAGGTTCGGGTGGTGCAGCAGGCTGCGCAGCGCGGCCAGCACCGGGGTCTCCACCTTGACCGGTGGCTGACGGGGTGCGCGTTCGCCGCCGCCCTTACCGTTGAAATCCTTTTTCCAGCCCTTGCCCTCGCGCCCGCCCTTGCCCTCGCGGCGTGGCGTCCACTGCTGCTGCGCCGGCGCTTCCTCGGCATGGGCGTAGGCGTAGTCGCCATAGTCCATGGGTGGCGCATCCTGCGCCGGTGCGGAAGGCGCCAGCTGGCTCAGGGCGTCGTTGCCGAGACCGGTGAGTTCGCTCAGGCGCTGGCGCATCAGCAGGCGCAGGTTGTTGCCGGGAATCTTCTCGATCAGCGGCGCCGCCAGGGTGGCCAGATGCGCCTTGCCCTCCAGGGTGGCCGGATCCGCTTCGATCATCAGCTGCTGGAAGAAATACTCGGCCAGCGGCTGGGCCTGCTGGACGAAGCGCGCCTGGAAGGCATCCGCGCCCTCGGCGCGCACCAGGGTGTCGGGGTCCTCGCCTTCGGGCAGGAACAGGAAGCGCACCCGGAAGCCATCCTTGAGCACCGGCAGGGCCGATTCCAGGGCGCGCCAGGCGGCGCTGCGGCCGGCCTGGTCGCCGTCGAAGCAGAACAGGATGCTCGGCACGATGCGGAACAGCCGCTTGATGTGCTCTTCGCTGGTGGCGGTGCCCAGGGTGGCCACGGCATTGCGGATGCCTTGCTGAGCCAGGGCGATGACGTCCATGTAGCCTTCCACGACGAGGATCTCGTCCAGGTCGCGGTTGTGCTTGCGTGCCTCGAACAGGCCGTAGAGTTCCTGGCCCTTGTGGAAGACCGGAGTTTCCGGCGAGTTGAGGTACTTGGGCTTGTCGTCGCCCAGTACCCGGCCACCAAAGGCGATCACCCGGCCACGGCTGTCGCGGATCGGGAAGATCACCCGGTCGCGAAAGCGATCGTATCTCTTGCCGCTCTCGGCGTTCTCCACCAGCAGGCCGGCATCAAGCATGGCCTTCTGTTGCAGGTCGTCGCCACCCAGGTGCTTGCCCAGGTTGTCCCAGCCTGGCGGGGCGAAGCCCAGGCCGAAGTCCCGGGCGATCTCGCCGGTGAGGCCGCGCTTCTTCAGGTAGTCCACCGCCGCCTGGCGCTTGGGATGGTTGCGCAGCGCCAGGCGATAGAATTCGGCGGCCGCGGCCAGCAGCGGATAGAGCGGCGAGTCGGTGGGTTGCCGCGGCTTGCGCCGGCCGCCGCTCTCTTCGCGCGGCACGTCCACGCCGGCCTTCTTGGCCAGTTCCTCGACCGCCTCGGGAAATTCGAGGTTGTCGTGGTCCATGATGAAGCCCAGGGCGTTGCCGCCGGCGCCGCAGCCGAAGCAGTAGTAGAACTGCTTGTCGGGGCTGACGCTGAAGGAGGGCGTCTTCTCGTTATGGAAGGGGCAACAGGCCATCCAGTTCTTGCCGGCCTTCTTGAGCTTCACCCGCGCGCCCACCACTTCGACGATGTCGGTGCGGTTGAGCAGGTCGTCGATGAAGCCTTGCGGGATGAGTCCGGCCATGGTCAGCGTCTGGATAGAGGAGCAAAGAGCGGAGGGTGGGGCAGGCCAGATGGCCAGAAGGAGAGTCTAGCGCCAGCGGGCGCCTGGGCGAAGCGGGAAGGCCAGAAACAGACAACCCGACCAGAGGTCGGGTTGTGTGATGACGCCAGAGGAGCGCTGTAACTCAGTACAGGCGCTCGCGACGGCGCTGCTCGCGCTGTACTTTCTTGGCGTGGCGCTTGACCGCGGCGGCAGCTTTACGCTTGCGCTCGGCGGTGGGCTTTTCGTAGAACTCGCGGCTACGCACTTCGGCCAGTACACCGGCCTTCTCGCAGGAACGCTTGAAACGACGCAGCGCTACGTCGAAGGGTTCGTTTTCTTTGACTTTGACGTTGGGCATCCAGGTCGTACCTTCAAATTTACCGAGGTTTAATCCAACGCTAGCGGCAAAAGGGCACGGGAAGCGTCGGTTTTTAAGGGTTGCGGATAGTAACGCTTCAACTGCCCCGCTGCCAACCCCCGGCGGACGAAAAGCGCTGGCCGGTGCTGGAAGCGGCGCTTATCATGCGCAGCCTGACATTTTATACCCTCGAAGGCTTATCTCCATGCGTGTTCTGGGACTGGAAACGTCCTGCGATGAAACCGGCGTCGCCCTCTACGACAGCGAGCGTGGCCTGCTGGCCGATGCGCTGTTCAGCCAGATCGATCTGCATCGCGTCTACGGTGGCGTGGTACCGGAGCTGGCCTCGCGCGATCACGTCAAGCGCATGCTGCCGCTGATCCGCGAAGTGCTGGAAGAGGCGGGCAGCCGTCCCGCGGATGTGGACGCCATCGCCTACACCGCCGGCCCCGGCCTGGTCGGCGCCCTGCTGGTGGGTGCGGCCTGCGCCCAGGCGCTGGCGCTGGCCTGGGGCGTGCCTGCCCTGGGCGTCCACCATATGGAAGGCCATCTGCTGGCGCCCATGCTCGAAGAGCAGCCGCCGCAATTCCCCTTCGTCGCCCTGCTGGTGTCCGGTGGCCATACCCAGCTGGTGCAGGTCGATGGCATCGGCCGCTACAGCGTGCTCGGCGAGTCCCTGGACGATGCCGCCGGCGAGGCCTTCGACAAGACCGCCAAGCTGCTGGGCCTGAGCTATCCCGGGGGACCGGAGATCGCCCGTCTGGCCGAGCGTGGCGTCGTGGGGCGGTTCGTCTTTCCGCGGCCCATGACCGATCGACCCGGTCTGGAATTCAGTTTCAGCGGCCTCAAGACCTTTACCCTCACCACCTGGCAGCGCTGCCGGGCGGCTGGTGACGACAGCGAGCAGACCCGGTGCGACATCGCCCTGGCCTTCCAGACGGCGGTGGTCGAGACCCTGGCGATCAAGTGCAAGCGCGCGCTGAAGCAGACCGGGCTCAAGTCGCTGGTGATCGCCGGTGGCGTCAGTGCCAACCGGGCGCTGCGCCAGAACCTGGAGCAGATGCTCGGCGAGCTGGGCGGCCAGGTCTTCTATGCGCGGCCACGCTTCTGCACCGACAACGGCGCCATGATCGCCTACGCCGGTTGCCAGCGCCTGCTGGCCGGCCAGCAGGAAGGTCCGGCCATCGCCGTCAAGGCACGCTGGCCCATGGAGCAACTGGCGGCGCTCTGAGACGGGCGGAGGGCGTCGCTGGGTAATC
Source organism: Pseudomonas sp. SHLD1 (assembly GCF_028640935.1). Classification (NCBI taxonomy): domain Bacteria; kingdom Pseudomonadati; phylum Pseudomonadota; class Gammaproteobacteria; order Pseudomonadales; family Pseudomonadaceae; genus Pseudomonas; species Pseudomonas sp. SHLD1. The sequence goes on along the minus strand of NZ_JAQZAD010000006.1, from coordinate 68,970 downwards.
CCCGGGCGACGCCAGGGTCAAAAATGACGCTCGGTGCCCTGGCGCAGGGCGCGCAGATTGTGTCGGTGGCGAATCAGGATGAGCAGGGCGAGCAGCAGCATGGGCGCCAGCAGATCCGGACGTTGCCAGGCGAACAGCGGCAGGATGCCCAGCACGGCGACCAGCGATGCCAGGGAGGCGATCCTCAGGCTGGCGAACACCGCAGCCCAGAGCACCAGCCCCAGCAGGGCCGCCGGCGGATAGAGGCCGAGCAGCAGCCCGGCCGCCGTGGCGACGCCCTTGCCACCGCGGAAATGGAAGTACAGCGGATAGAGGTGGCCGACCACGGCGGCCAGCCCGATCCAGGCCTGCTGCAGGGGTGAAAGCCCCAGCTGCTGGGCGATGAGCACGGGAATCAGGCTCTTGCTCAGGTCACCGGCCAGGGTCAGCAACGCCAGCTTGCGCCCGGCCAGGCGCAGCATGTTGCTGGCGCCGGGATTGCCGGAGCCGTCGTGACGCGGGTCGCGGGTGCCGAACAGGCGACTGAGCAGCACGGCGAAGGACAGCGAGCCCAGCAGATAGGCCAGCAGGAGCAGCAGCCAGAACATGGTAGGGTTCCGCGCCAGGAGAAGGCTCGATTCTACCGACAGCCCGCCGCCCGACGATAGGCCGGCGGCGACGATCACACAGAGCACGGCAAAGGTGCGAGGCAAAGGCAGTGGACAAGGTTTTCATCGAGGGACTCGAGGTCGACACCGTGATAGGGGTGTATGACTGGGAGCGTGACATCCGCCAGTGCCTGCGCATCGATCTCACCATGGGCTGGGATATCCGCGCGGCGGCGGCGAACGACGAACTCGAACACACCCTGAACTATGCGGCGGTGGCCGAGCGCATCACCGCCTTTGCCCACGAGACCGCCTTCGAACTGGTCGAGACCTTTGCCGAGCGCCTGGCTGCCCTGCTCCAGGCGGAATTCAAGTTGCCCTGGCTGCGCTTGCGCATCACCAAGTCCGGCGCGGTGCCGACCGCCCGCGGCGTGGGCGTGGAGATCGAGCGGGGGCAGGCGTGACCCGGGTCTATCTGGGACTGGGCAGCAATATCCAGCGCGAGCAGCACCTGGGCATGGCCCTGGACGAGCTCGCGACGCTGCTGACCGCCATGCAGTGCTCGCCGGTCTTCGAAAGCGAAGCGGTGGGTATCCGCAGCGCACCCTTCTTCAATCTGGTGGTGGCGGGTGACACGGCGCTCGATCCCATGGCCCTGAGTCAGAGACTCAAGGCCATCGAAACCCGCAGCGGTCGCTATGCGCCGGATCGCCAGGGCCTGCCGCTGGACATCGACATCCTGCTGCATGGCGACCTGGCCGGCGAATTCGCCGGCCTGACCCTGCCGCGCGCCGAGATCCTGCGCAACGCCTTCGTGCTCTGGCCGCTGGCCCTGCTGGCCGGCGAGCGTCGGCATCCGGACAACGGCCGCCGGCTCGATGAGTTGTGGCAGGAGATGCGCGGCCAGACCACCCAGGTGCTGCGGCCGGTGTCCTTCCGCTGGAAGGGCGTCGAGCTGACGCCGGAAGAGCTGGTCAGCGCCAACCTACGGTAGGTTGGGTTGAGGCGGTTCTATCGTCGAAACCCAACACTGAGGAGCGCTGGCTGGAGCTGTTGGGCTTCGCTGTGCTCAGCGCCAATCTACGAAAGCTGGGCCAGGGCGTCGATGCGTGCCTGCTTGAGGGCCTCGCCCAGGGCCGCACCCTTGAAGCCCCGGGCGACCAGGGGTTGGACCTCGACTCCACGCAACACCTCGGCCGCTCGATGCAGCAAGGCCAGCGGTGGCTCGCCCTGGTCGGTCCTGACCGCTGCCGCGCAGGCGCAGGCCTGGAGGAATTCCTCGAAGCGCGCCGGACGGCGTAGCACATCGAAACCCTGCAAGAGCTCAAACCAGGCTTCCGGTGTCAGCTGCCGGGCCTGCAGGGCCGTGGGCCAATGACGTGCTAGCAGCAATGCTAGCTCGGCCGGGTCACGCGGGACCTTGAGGCGCGCGTTGATGGCCGCATGCTTCCCTTCCGGCACGTCCAGCAACAGGCAGGCCCAGCGTACGTTCAGCGAGGCCTGGACCTCGGCGCTCTGGCGCAGGGTGGCATAGACCCGAGCGCCCGGTTCGGGCTGCTCGTCAGCGAACCCGGCAGCCACCTCCGGCAGCAGCGCAGTCAGGGCGCCGCAGTCGTGCAGCACCCGAATGAAGACATCGGGCCGCTCTTCGAGCAGGGCGCGCGAGATTTCCTTCCACAACCGCTCGGCGGTCAGGGCATCCAGCTCGCCGCTGGCGACCATCTCCTGCATCAGCAGCAGCGTTTCGGGCGCCACCTGGAAACCCAGGCTGCAATAGCGGGCGGCGAAACGGGCGACGCGTAGCACGCGCAACGGATCTTCGGCGAAGGCGGGCGAGACGTGGCGCAACAGGCGCGCCTGAAGATCCGCGCGCCCGCCATAGGGGTCGATGACCTGGCCATCGTCGTCTTCGGCCATGGCATTGACGGTCAGGTCGCGACGGATCAGATCCTGCTCCAGAGTGACGTCGGGTGCGGCGTGAAAGGTGAAGCCACCATAGCCGCGCCCGCTCTTGCGTTCGGTACGGGCGAGGGCGTATTCCTCGCCGGTACGGGGATGCAGGAACACCGGGAAGTCGGCGCCCACGGGACGATAACCCTGGGCAGCGAGGGCTTCGGCAGTGGCGCCCACCACGACCCAGTCGACTTCGGTCACCGGTCGGCCGAGCAGGCGATCGCGCACGGCGCCGCCCACCTTGTAGATTTGCATAGAAAAAGACCTCCTTGCGGAGGTCTAGGATAGCCCGAAAGCCCGACTCGGCTCAGATCGGCGAAGCCAGATCCAGGCGTCGGTCATGGTCGCGGCTCTCGTGGCGGGGCGGAACCTGGAAGCTGTGGGTGACATCTTCGCCCCTCATGCTTTCCAGACGAATGTCGAACCCCCAGAGCCGGTGCAGGTGCTTGAGCACCTCGTCCGTGGAGTTGCCCAGCGGCTTGCGGTCATGCTGGAAATGGCGAAGGGTGAGCGAACGATCACCACGCCGGTCCACGTTCCAGATCTGCACATTGGGTTCGCGATTGCCCAGGTTGTACTGGGCGGCGAGTTGCTCGCGGATCAGACGATAACCGCCGTCGTCGTGGATGGCCGCCACCTCCAGTTCGTCGCGCTGATCGTCATCGAGGATGCTGAACAGCTTGAGGTCGCGGATCACCTTGGGCGAGAGGTACTGCAGGATGAAGCTTTCGTCCTTGAAGCTCTTCATGGCGAAGGTGACGGTGGCCAGCCAGTCGCTGCCGGCGATGTCGGGGAACCAGCGGCGGTCTTCCTCCGTAGGGTCCTCGCAGATGCGGCGGATGTCGCGGAACATGGCGAAGCCCAGGGTGTAGGGGTTGATGCCGCTGTAGTAGGGGCTGTCGAAGCCCGGCTGGTAGATCACCCCGGCGTGGGATTGCAGGAATTCGAACATGAAGCCTTCGGTGACCAGGCCCTCGTCGTAGAGATCGTTGAGCAGGGTGTAGTGCCAGAAGGTGGCCCAGCCTTCGTTCATCACCTGGGTCTGGCGCTGGGGATAGAAGTACTGGGCGATCTTGCGCACGATGCGGATCACCTCGCGCTGCCAGGGCTCCAGCAGCGGCGCGTGCTTTTCCACGAAATAGAGGATGTTTTCCTGGGGTTCGCTGGGGAAGCGCGCCCCTTCGTCATGCAACTCCTTGCCGGCCATCTTGGGAATGGTCCGCCAGAGGTCGTTGACCTGGCGCTGCAACTGCTCTTCGCGCTCCTTCTGCCGCTGGCGTTCCTCGGCGGCGGAAATGGGGTAGGGCCGCTTGTAGCGATCCACCCCGTAGTTCATCAGCGCATGGCAGGAATCCAGCAGCTCTTCCACGGCATCGATGCCATGGCGCTCCTCGCACTGGGTGATGTACTGCTTGGCGAACACCAGGTAGTCGATGATGGAGCTGGCATCGGTCCAGGTGCGGAATAGGTAGTTGCCCTTGAAGAAGCTGTTGTGACCGTAGCAGGCATGGGCGATCACCAGCGCCTGCATGGTCATAGTGTTCTCTTCCATGAGATAGGCGATGCAGGGATCGGAGTTGATCACGATCTCGTAGGCCAATCCCATCTGGCCGCGGCTGTAGTGCTTCTCGGTGTGCAGGAAGTGTTTGCCGTAGGACCAGTGGTTGTAGCCGATGGGCATGCCGACGGAGGCATAGGCATCCATCATCTGCTCGGCGGTGATCACCTCGATCTGGTTGGGGTAGGTATCCAGCGCATAGCGCTTGGCGATCCGGGCGATCTCCCGGTCGTAGGTCTGGATCAGCTCGAAGGTCCATTCCGAGCCGGTGGAAATGGGCTCACGTTTCATGACACGAGTCTCCGCTGAAACAGTTCGCGGAACACGGGATAGATATCCCCCGCCGAGACGATCTGCTGCTGCGAGAAGGAATCCGGGAAGGCGCCGCGGACGTTCTCGTATTCGTACCACAGCGCCTGGTGCTCGCGCGGGGTGATCTCCACATAGGTGTAATACTGCATGAACGGCAGGATCTGCTTGGTCAGGATCTCCCGGCAGATGGGCGAGTCATCGTTCCAGTTGTCGCCGTCGGAGGCCTGGGCGGCATAGAGATTCCACTCGTTGACCGGATAGCGCTCGGCCATGACCTCCTGCATCAGCTTGAGGGCGCTGGAGACGATGGTGCCGCCGGTCTCCCGGGAGTAGAAGAACTCTTCCTCGTCCACTTCCTTGGCGCTGGTGTGGTGCCGGATGAACACCACCTCGATGCGCTCGTAGTTCCGCTTGAGAAACAGGTAGAGCAGGATGTAGAAACGCTTGGCGATGTCCTTGGTGGCCTGGGTCATGGACCCGGAGACGTCCATCAGGCAGAACATCACCGCCTTGGAGCTGGGGCTGGGCTGCTTTGACAGCAGGTTGTACTTGAGGTCGAAGGTGTCGAGGAAAGGCACCTTGTCGATGCGCGCGCGCAGCCGCTCGATCTCGGCTTCCAGCGCCTGGATGTCGCCCAGGTTGTCGGGCTCTTCCACCCGCAGCCGCGCCAGCTCCGCCCTGGCTTCGCGCAGCTTGCTGCGACTGCCGCCGGAGAGGGCGATGCGCCGCGCATGGGAGGCGCGCAGGGTGCGGATGATGTTGATGCGGGCGGGATTACCCTCGTTGCTGATGCCGGCACGGACCGTCTTGAAGGTGTCGGTACCGGTCAGCTGCTTCTTGACCAGGTTGGGCAGCTCCAGGTCCTCGAACATGAAGTCGAGGAATTCGTCCTGGGTGATCTGGAAGGCGAATTCGTCCATGCCTTCGCCACTGTTGCTGGCCTTGCCCTGGCCCTGACCACCGCCACCCCCCTGGGGGCGCGGGATGCGTTCGCCGCTGATGAATTCCTTGTTGCCCGGGTGGACGATGGTCTGGCGCCCGCCCTTGCCTTGGTACAGCGCGGGCTCGTCGATGTCGCGGGCAGGAATGCTGATCTGCTCGCCGTGTTCCATGTCGGTGATGGAGCGCCGACTCACGGCTTCCTCGACCGCCTTCTTGATGTGCTCACGATAACGCCGCAGGAAACGCGTGCGGTTCACCGTGCTCTTGTTCTTGCCGTTTAGACGCCGGTCGATGACATAGCTCATACAGGCCCTCCGGGCTATTGCAGGACACCGCGACGACGCGGCTGGCGCGTCGTCGCGGGTTCAGCCTCAGGCTGCCTTACTGCGACTTGCGTACCCGTGAATACCACTCGGACAGCAGTCGTACCTGCTTCTCGGTGTACCCGCGCTCCACCATGCGGGTCACGAAGTCGCTGTGCTTCTGCTGGTCTTCCTTGCTGGCCTTGGCATTGAAGCTAATGACCGGCAGGAGCTCCTCGGTGTTGGAGAACATCTTCTTCTCGATCACCGCGCGCAGCTTCTCGTAGGACAGCCAGCTCGGATTCTTACCGTTATTGTTGGCACGGGCGCGCAACACGAAGTTGACGATCTCGTTGCGGAAATCCTTTGGATTGCTGATGCCCGCCGGTTTCTCGATCTTCTCCAGTTCCTCGTTGAGCGAGGCACGGTTGAGGATCTCGCCGGTTTCCGGATCGCGGTATTCCTGATCCTGGATCCAGAAGTCCGCGTAGAGCACGTAGCGGTCGAAGATGTTCTGGCCGTATTCGCTGTAGGACTCGAGGTAGGCGGTCTGGATCTCCTTGCCGATGAATTCCACGTAGCGCGGCGCCAGGTATTCCTTGATGAATCTCATGTAGCGCTCGCGGGTCTCGGCCGGAAACTGCTCGGCTTCGATCTGCTGTTCCAGCACATAGAGCAGGTGCACCGGGTTGGCCGCGATCTCGTTGGCGTCGAAGTTGAACACCCGCGAGAGGATCTTGAAGGCGAAGCGGGTGGAGAGCCCGTTCATGCCCTCGTCGACGCCGGCGCTGTCGCGGTATTCCTGGATCGACTTGGCCTTGGGATCGGTATCCTTGAGGTTTTCGCCGTCGTAGACGCGCATCTTCGAATAGATGTTGGAGTTTTCCGGTTCCTTGAGGCGCGACAGCACCGAGAACTGGGCCAGCATCTTCAGGGTGTCCGGCGCGCAATGGGCGTTGGCCAGGGAGCTGTTGACCAGCAGCTTGTCGTAGATGTGGATCTCGTCGGAGACGCGCAGGCAGTAGGGCACCTTGACGATGTAGATCCGGTCGATGAAGGCTTCGTTGTTCTTGTTGTTGCGGAAGGTGTGCCACTCGGATTCGTTGGAGTGGGCCAGAATGATGCCGCTGTAGGGCAGGGCGCCGAGGCCCTCGGTGCTGTTGTAGTTGCCTTCCTGGGTCGCGGTCAGCAGGGGGTGGAGGACCTTGATCGGGGCCTTGAACATCTCCACGAATTCCATCAGGCCCTGGTTCGCGCGGCACAGGGCGCCGGAGTAGCTGTAGGCATCCGCATCGTTCTGCGGGTACTCCTCCAGCTTGCGGATGTCCACCTTGCCCACCAGGGCGGAGATGTCCTGGTTGTTCTCGTCGCCCGGCTCGGTCTTGGCGATGGCGATCTGGTTGAGGATGGAGGGGTAGAGCTTGACCACCCGGAACTTGCTGATGTCGCCGCCGAATTCCTGCAGCCGCTTGGCCGCCCAGGGCGACATGATGCTGCGCAGGTAGTGGCGGGGAATGCCGTAGTCCTCTTCGAGGATCTGGCCGTCCTCGTCGGGATTGAACAGCCCCAGGGGCGATTCGAACACCGGCGAGCCCTTGATGGCGTAGAAGGGGACCTTCTCGATCAGGTGCTTGAGTTTTTCCGCGAGGGACGACTTGCCGCCACCCACCGGGCCGAGCAGATAGAGGATCTGCTTCTTTTCTTCCAGGCCCTGCGCCGCATGGCGGAAGTAGGACACGATCTGCTCGATGCAGTCCTCCATGCCATGGAAGTCGGCAAAGGCGGGGTAGCGGCGGATGACCTTGTTGGAAAAGATGCGGGACAGGCGTGAATCACTGGTGGTGTCCACCAGTTCGGGTTCGCCGATGGCCATGAGCATGCGCTCGGCGGCACTGGCAAAGGCGGTACGATCCTTCTTGCAGATCTCAAGGTATTCCTGAAGGGAATACTCTTCCTGGCGAGTCGCTTCAAAACGCCCCTGGAAGTGACTGAAAATGCTCATGACGTCTCCTCGCTGGATACCCTGGACCAGCTTGGAATCGATGCCTGGAGCCTTGCCTTGCTGCCGGTGGGGAGCGGTCATGCCGGGCGACGAAAGATAACGTCTCTAATACCTTCGTTGTCGTCTTGCCTAATCGATCCGCCTGCAGAAGTAGGGTTGGGTTTCGAGAGACGCACGAAGGAGACCGATGGAAACGGTCCCCCTGGAATTCCCCCGAATCTCCAGTGGTTACACCGATGGTCCAAAGCCGGTTATCGAACCCGCCGTTTCCGGAGGGCCTGATTCCAGAATAGTCCTATCTGCGAGATGTGGAAGAGCCAATTCGGTTTATTCTTGTAACCACAACGTCAAGCCGTTGTGTTAAACGGCCTCGCCACTTTCGGTCTGCTCGGGATAGCGGGTGCGCCAGTTTTCGAAGCCGCCGTCGACGCTGTAGACCTGGCTGAAGCCCTGGCCGGCCAGAAAGGCCGCCGCGCTCTGGCTGGAGTGGCCGTGGTAGCAGAACACCAGCAGCGGTGCGTCGAGATCGGCGGCGGCGATGAAGTCGTGGATGTTCTGGTTGTCGAGGCGCTGGGCGCCGGCGACGTGCAGGGTGGCGTAGCTGTGCGGATCGCGGATGTCGACGATCCGCGCACCCTCGCTGCGCAGTTCCAGCGCCCGTTCGGGGGAGATACAGGTGAATTCGCTCATTTCTTCTCCTTGCAACTGCAGAGATGACGGCGGTTGCCGTCGACGTCGAGCAGGGTCATGTCGCCGCCCCAGACGCAGCCGCTGTCGAGCGCCTCGACATTGGGCGCCGCGCAGCGACCCTTGAGCGCGGCCCAGTGGCCGAACAGGATGCGCACGTCGCGGGTCAGCCGATGATCGTGGCTGAACCAGGGGGCGAAACCGGCCGGCGCGCTGTCCAGGCCTTCCTTGCTCTTGAATTCCAGACGACCTTCCGGGCTGCAGAATCTCATGCGCGTCAGGTAGTTGGTGATCAGGCGCAGGCGCTCCTGGCCCTGCAGCTCATCTTGCCAGAGCGCCGGCTCGTTGCCATACATCTGCTCGAGAAAGGGCACATGGGCCTGGTCATCGCGCAACACGGCTTCCACTTCGCCAGCCAGGCTCATGGCCTGGGCCAGCGTCCATTGCGGCGGCAGACCGGCGTGGACCAGTACGCAGTTGCGCCTGGCATCGTGCTGAATCAGCGGCAGGTGGCGCAGCCAATGCAGCAACTCGTCGCGGTCGGGCGCGGCGAGGATGTCGCTCAGGGTGTCCTGTTTCTTCAGCCTGGCGCCACCGAAGGCCACCGCCAGCAGGTGCAGGTCGTGATTGCCCAGGACGCTGACCAGCGAATCGCGCATCCCGTACAGGTATCTCAGGGTTTCCAGGGACTGAGGTCCGCGGTTGACCAGATCACCCACCAGCCAGAGGCGGTCCTGCGCGGGATCGAAGCGGACCTCGTCGAGGAGGCATTTGAGCGGGTCGAGGCAACCTTGCAGGTCGCCAACGGCGTACAACGTCATCGGGACTCCTAGTGCAGCGAGCCGGGTACGGCCAGGCGGAAGGTGGGGATGGTGGCCTCGAAGGTATGGCCATCGCTGGCGACCATCTGGTAGCTGCCCCTCATGCTGCCCACCTGGGTTGGCATCAGGGTGCCGCTGGAATAGCTGTGGGTTTCGCCCGGCGCGATCAGCGGCTGCTCGCCCACCACGCCTGGGCCGCGCACTTCCTGCGCCTCGCCATTGCCGTCGGTGATGATCCAGTGGCGGCTGAGCAGCTGCGCCGGCAGCCGGCCGTCATTGCGGATGCTCACGTCGTAGGCGAAGGCGTAGCGCTCCTGGCTGGCGCTGGATTGTTCGGGCAGGTAGCGGGTGGTGACCTGCACGGTGATGAGGTAGCGCGGATCGGGCTCGGTCACGAAAGGATTCTCGGCAGATACGGATGGAAGGGCTTCAGCTGGACGCCAGCTGGTTGGCCAGGCGCACATAGGCGGCCAGGTCCAACTGCTCCGGACGCAGCCCCGGGTCGACGTCGGCGGCTTCGATGGCGGCGCTGTCCAGGGTGCCCTTGAGGGTGTTCCTGAGGGTCTTGCGCCGCTGGCCGAAGGCCTCGCGGACGACGCGCTCGAGCAGCACCGGATCGCGCGCCACATGGGGGCGCTCGGTGTGGGGCACCAGGCGCACGATGGCCGAATCCACCTTGGGCGGCGGATTGAAGGCGCCCGGACCGACGTTGAACAGATGCTCCACGCGACAGTGGTACTGCACCATGATCGACAGCCGACCCCAGTCGCCATTGCCGGGCACCGCGGCCAGGCGTTCCACCACTTCCTTCTGCAGCATGAAGTGCATGTCGGCGATGATGTCGGCGAAGCTGAGCAGATGGAAGATCAGCGGTGTGGAGATGTTGTAGGGCAGGTTGCCCACTACCCGCAGCCGATCGCCAGCGGCGATGCTGGAGAGGTCGTACTTCATGGCGTCACCCTGATGCAGGGTGAACAGCGGATTGAGGCCGAACTTGAGTCGGAGCAGGGGAATCAGGTCCTGGTCCAGCTCGATGACGTCGAGCCGGGCGCCACTGCCGAGCAGGCCTTCGGTCAGGGCGCCCTGGCCCGGCCCGATTTCCAGCAGGCGCTCGCCGGGTCGCCCGTGGATGGCGCGCAGGATGCGGTGGATCACCCCGGCGTCGTGCAGGAAGTTCTGGCCGAACCTCTTGCGGGCGCGGTGTTGGTAGAGCTCGGTCATCAGGTGCTCCGGCGCAGGCAGCGGGCCTGCGATTTCAAGACGGCAAAGACCCACCAGTTTAGCAGACCCTTTACCGTCACCGGAGCGCTTAGAGCCTGTTCATAACCTGCTGCGCGTCGGCCAAACTGCGTTGAAAAGACCTGCGGAGTGCTCATTTACCATGCGTAAACTCCGCTTCCCCAGGGCTTTTCGCCTCGTTTGGCTCTCGCTCGCGAGGTTATGAATAGCCGCTTAGGTCACCGAACGGCGATGGGCCGCCATGCTGTAGGCAGTCTCCAGGGCGACCTTCAGACTGCCGGTATCGATGCGCCCGCTGCCGGCCAGGTCGAGGGCCGTGCCATGATCGACCGAGGTGCGGATGATCGGCAGGCCCAGGGTCACGTTGACCGCGGCGCCGAAACCCTTGTGCTTGAGCACCGGCAGGCCCTGGTCGTGGTACATGGCCAGGACCGCGTCGCAGTGCTCGAGGTGCTTGGGCGTGAAGAGGGTGTCGGCGGGCAGCGGCCCGATGAGGTCGAGGCCTTCGGCACGCAGGCTGTCCAGCGCCGGCTCGATGATCTCGATCTCTTCACGGCCCAGGTGACCGCCTTCGCCGGCGTGGGGATTGAGACCGCAGACCAGGATGCGCGGCCGGGCCACACCGAAGTAGCGCTGCAGATCGCCATGCAGGATGCGGGTCACGTCCAGCAGGGTCTGGCGATCGATGGCATCGGCCACCTCGCGCAGTGGCAGATGGGTGGTGACCAGGGCCACTCTCAGGCCGGCGGTCGCCAGCAGCATCACCACCTGGGAAGTGTGGGTCAGCTCGGCGAGAAATTCGGTGTGGCCGGAAAAGGCCACGCCACCGTCGTTGATCACGCCCTTGTGCACCGGCGCGGTGATCATTCCGGCAAAGGTGTCGTCGAGACAGCCCTGGCCGGCGCGGGTCAGGGTGTCCAGGACATAGGCGGCATTGGCGGTATCGAGCTGGCCGGTCACCACCGGGGCACCCAGCGGGGTATCCCAGACATAGAGCGCACCGGCGGGTGCCGGGCGGTCGGGCCAGGCCGCGGGAGCGACCTCGATGAGGTCGATGGCGAGTCCCAGCTCGATCGCGCGAGCGGCCAGGAGGTCACGGCTGGCGATGGCGATCAGGGCGTGGGGCTGGGCCACGCGGGCCAGCAGCAGGCAGAGGTCGGGACCGATGCCGGCGGGCTCACCGGGGGTCAGGGCGAAGCGCAGGGCCATGGCGGGCTCCGGAAACAGGAAGGCCGCAGGGGGTGCCTGCGGCCTTGCGGTTACTGCTTGATCTCGACGTAGGCTTCGTCGCGGATCTGGCGCAACCAGGTCTGCAGTTCCTGGTCGTACTTGCGGCTACGCAGGAGATTCAATGCCTGCTGCTCGCGCGCCTGCTGGGTGTTGTCGGTGGCCCGACGGCCCAGGACTTCCAGGATGTGCCAGCCGAAGGCGGTGCGGAACGGCTGCGACAGCTGGTTGACCGGCGAGTTGTTCATCACCTCGCGGAATTCCGGGACCAGGGATTCCGGATTGATCCAGCCCAGGTCGCCGCCATTGAGTGCCGAGCCCGGGTCTTCCGAGAAGCTCTTGGCCAGGGTGGCGAAGCTCTCGCCGTTCTGGATGCGCTCGCGCAGGCGCGCGGCGAGGCGCTGGGTTTCGGCATCGCTGCGCACGGCATTGGGCTTGAGCAGGATGTGCCGGACGTGCACCTCGTCGACGATACTGGCCTCGCCGCCGCGCTTCTCCTCCACCTTGAGGATCACGAAGCCGCCGGGTACGCGCACCGGCTGGGTGATGCCGCCGACGCCGACGCTGCCGATCAGGCGGTCGAAGGGCGGGGGCAGCTGGGCGGCCTTGCGCCAGCCGATCTCGCCGCCGTCGAGGGCGTTGTCACCGGCCGAGCGGGCGATGGCCAGCTGGTTGAAGTCGGCGCCCTGGCGCAGCTGGTTGTAGGTGTCCTGGGCCTGGCGCGCGGCGGCGTCGAGACCGGCGGTGCCGGCGTTGTCCGCCACCGGGATCAGGATGTTGGCCAGGCGATACTCTTCGGACAGCTGCAGCTTGCCCAGGTCCGAGGCGAGGAAGTTCTGCACCTCCTGCTGGGTGACCTGCACGCGCTGACCGACCTGACGCTGACGCACCCGGCTGATCATCATCTCGCGGCGGACCTGCTCGCGGGCGGCGTCGTAGGAGAGACCGTCGCGGGCCAGGGCCTGGCGGAAGTCGGCCACGCTCAGGCCATTGCGCTGAGCGATGGTGGCCACGGCCTGGTTGAGTTCCTCGTCGGAGATCTTCACGCCCATGCGCCCGGCCAGCTGCATCTGGATGTCTTCCAGGATCAGCCGTTCGAGCACCTGCTGGCGCAGCTCGCTTTCCGGCGGCGCCGCGGCACCGCGGCGGGTGATGTTCTGCTTGACCTCGTTGAGTCGCTGATCGAGCTGGCTCTGCATGACCACGTCGTTGTCGACGATGGCCACGACCTTATCCAGCGGAACCACGGCAGCCTGAGCCAGAGGGGAGAGAGCGAGCGCCGCGCCCAGGGCGAGCGGGCGCAGGGCGTTACATAGCTTGGTCTTCACGTTCACGATAGCCTTGAATGCCTCTGTCCAGGAAGCCTTCGGTCTTGCCGCCGAAGACGTTGCCAAGTCCCTTGAGCACGATCTGCAGGAAGATCCCGCGATCGGCTTCGGAACTCTGGGCGGTGTAGAAGACGTCGTCTTCGCTCTTGAGCCAGTAGCGGCTGATCAGGCGCAGCTTCCAGCAGCAGTTGTCGTATTCGAAGCCACCGAAGGCTTCGAGGGTACGGCTCTTGTTGTAGTCGAACTGCCAGCGGGCAATCGCGGACCACTGGGGCACGATCGGCCAGATGAAGGAGATGTCATGCTGGTCGACCTTGTAGTCGTCGCTGTTGTAGGTGAAGCGGCCGAAGTTCGGATCGAACACCCGGACGTTGTCACGATAGCGATAGCCGACGTTGAGGATCTTGCCCGGCTCGGCTTCCGGCTGGTAGTGGAACATGACGCTGCCGGAGTCCGTCTGGTGCAGGGTCGGATCCCAGTTGAATTCGCCGTTCACGCGCCAGTCGCGGTTGAAGCGATACATGCCGGCCAGGGCATAGGGCGAGCGCGAGGTGGTGGCCTGGGGATTGTCGATGTTCTGCCCCAGGCTGCGGGCGTAGGCCAGGTCGTCCTTGGTCAGGCCGGGCAGCTGCACTTCGCGGTCGCGGAAGTAGAACAGCTGGCCGAAGCTCACGTTGGCGCGCTCGAAGCCGTTGGGCTCGATGAAGCGGCTGGTGGCACCCAGGGCCAGCTGGTTGGCGTCGCCGATGCGGTCGCGACCGGTGAAGCGGTTGTCGCGCCACAGCGAGCTGTAGCTGAAGGTGTATTCGCCAGTATCGAACACCGGCAGATCGTCCTGGTCGCGGTTGGGTACGTAGAGGTACTTGGCGCGGGGTTCCAGGGTCTGCTTGCCGCCTTCGCCGAACAGATTCGAGGTGCGGTCGAAGTAGAGGCCGCTGTCGAGGCTGAAGATCGGCACCGAGCGGGTCGGGCTGTCGTTGAAGCTGGTCACGCTGGAACCGGCCGCGGCACGACGGCTACCGCCGACCAGCGGCGAGTTCAGGTCGTTCTGGCCGGTGCTGTCCAGATCCAGGTCGTAGCGGGTGTAGGCATAGCGCAGCGACGGCGTCAGGAAGCCCCAGGACGCGGTCATCGGACGGGCAATGCCCGGCTCGACGTGGTAGCGATTGCCTTCGGCGCGGGTCAGGCCGAACAGGTTGACGTCCGGACGGTTGCGCACGTTGGTGCGGTTGCCGTTGTCGTCCAGGTCGAAGTAGGTGTTGTCGTCGAAGCTGCGGGTGAAGCGCACCGCCTCGGTATCGTAGGTGAAGTCCAGGCCGCCCGGGTTGTAGGGCAGGGCGCCGCTCAAGGTCAGCTGCGGCAGGCGGTTGTAGGGCGTCACGTCGGAGACGGTAGCCAGCTGATAGGCCTGGGCGTTGAGGCCGGCGACGAAGGTGTCGCCACGGTAGGTCAGGCGACCCTGCTGGTTGACGTAGGTCGGCTTGTTGATGCCGAGGTCGGTGTCCAGGTCCTGGAAGTAGTAGGGGTCGCTGATGCGGGTGTAGTCCACCTCGGCCATCAGGCGCGAATCGAGGCCGCTGCGATTCTTCCAGCCGTACAGCCAGCGGTTGTCGGTGGCTTCCGGTTCGCCCTCGTGCTCCGGGTCGGTGTCCTTGAGGTAGGAGCCGTAGACCTCGCCTTCGCTGCTGCGGGTCAGGTAGCGGAAGTCGCCCTCGGTCTGCAGGCCGTGCTTGGCCATGTAGCGCGGATAGAGGGTGGCGTCGTAGTTGGGCGCCAGGTTGAAGTAGTAGGGCGTGGTGATCGCGAAGCCGGTGTCGCTGGAGGTACTGATCGAGGGCGCCAGGAAACCGGACTGCCGACGGTCGTCGATCGGGAAATAGATGAACGGCGTATAGAGGACCGGGATGTCCTTGACCCGCAGCGTGGCGTTGGTCGCGTAGCCGAGGCCTGTGGCCGGGTTCAGGGTGACGGTGTTGCCCTTGACCTGCCAGGCGTTGCTGCCCGGTTCGCAGGTGGTGTAGGTACCATCCTTGAGGCGGATGATGGCGTCGTCGCCGCGCTTGGCGTAGAGCGCGCTGCCGCGGGCGCGGCTCTGGTGCATGACGAATTCGGCGTTGTCGACCTGGACCTGGCCGTTGTCCAGCTGCAGATCGGCCTTGTCGCCGACCATCAGCAGGCCGTTGTCGCGGAATTTGACGTTGCCCTTGAGTTCGCCGCGGTTTTCCAGCTGATGCAGGTTGGCTTCCTGGGATTCCACCTGCATGCCGCCCTGGCGCAGCACCACGTCACCGGCCAGGGTGGCGACCTGCTGCTCCTGCTCGTAGCGCGAGGCCTTGGCGGAGATGTAGGTCGGGGCCTTGGCGGTCGGGGTGTCGTCGTACATGCCCGGACGCTGCGGCTCGACATAGGCACCACTGCAATAGGGACCGGTCTCGGCCAACTGGGCCGGGGTCAACTGGTCGCGCGGGACCCAGTCCAGGTGACTGTAGTCGGCGCTGCGGGACTTCAGGGCGCGGCCCTTGCTCTCGGTCACCAGCACGGCAGCGTCGCCCTTGCGCGCGGCAGGTTCGGCGGCGACACCCTGAGTTTCGCCCTTGCTGGGACGGGGTGGGATGGCCGCGGTCGGTGCCTGGGTATTGCACGACCAGCCACCGCCGGCTCCGGCGCTACAGCTGAACTGCTCGGCGGGGGCGGCGATAAGGGCGGTGACGGGCTGCATGGCGAGCAGGCTGCCGGTTACCAAGAGGGGAAATTTTCTGCGAAACGCGGGGGTTTTCACGGCCATCCTTAAAGTCGTCCTGCACGCCGGCCATTAAGGGGCCGCGGCCTCTCGATGGGCTCAAAAAGATAGCGGATAATAAAACATGACCTGCGCATCGGCTAGGGCCGAGGGATCCGCTGTAAATGACTGAAGATGTTCGCTTAAACCAGATAGAAGACTGGCTGACCACCGTTTTACCGGAAATTTTCCGGGAGCAGGCCTGGGGCGAGGTGCCCAAGGGTAGCCTGACCGCGGCCAGCAGCGATGCCAGCTTTCGCCGTTATTTCCGCTGGGCGGGCGAGGGCCGCAGCCTGATCGTGATGGATGCGCCGCCGCCGCAGGAGGACTGCCGTCCGTTCGTCCGGGTGGCCGCGCTGCTGGCTGAAGCCGGGGTCCATGTCCCGCGCATCCTGGCCCAGGATCTGGAGCGGGGATTCCTGCTGCTGAGCGATCTCGGCACCCTGACCTACCTGGAGGTGATCAATGCGGCCAATGCCGGCGATTATTTCCAGGCGGCCATCGAGGCCTTGCTGGCTTTCCAGGACAAGCAACCGACGAACGGCAGCCTGCCGCTCTACGACAGGGCTCTGCTCGCCCGCGAGCTGAGCCTGTTTCCGGAGTGGTACGTGGGTCGCGAACTGGACACGACCTTCAGCGCCAGTCAGCTCGAACGCTGGCAGGCCGTCTGCGACCGGCTGATCGACAGCGCCCTGGCGCAACCCCAGGTGCTGGTGCACCGGGACTTCATGCCGCGCAACCTGATGCTCAGCACGCCCAATCCGGGCGTGCTGGACTTCCAGGATGCGGTCATCGGACCGGTGACCTATGACATCACCAGCCTGTTCAAGGATGCCTTCCTCAGCTGGCCCGAGCCGCTGGTGCAGCGCTGGCTGCTGGGCTACTGGGAGCAGGCACGGGCCGCCGGCATCCCGGTGCAGGCCGACTTCGCCGATTTCCAGCGCGCCTCGGATCTGATGGGCGTGCAGCGCCACCTCAAGGTGATGGGCATCTTCGCCCGCATCTGGCATCGCGATGGCAAGCCGCGCTACGTCGCCGACACCCCGCGCTTCCTTGCCTACATCCGCACCGTGGTGGCGCGGCGATCGGAGCTGGCTGACTTGGGCGCGCTGCTGGACGAGCTGCACGCTGAGCGAGCCGACGCATGAAGGCCATGATCCTGGCAGCGGGCAAGGGCGAGCGGATGCGACCGCTGACGCTGAGCCTGCCCAAGCCGCTGATCGAGGTGAACGGCCGGCCGCTGATCGAGCATCACATCCGGGCGCTGGCGGCGGCAGGCATTACCGAGCTGGTGATCAATCACGCCTGGCTGGGCGCCCAGCTGGAAGCCGCCCTGGGCGATGGCAGCCAATTAGGGGTCACCATCCGCTTCTCTGCCGAAGGTGAGCCGCTGGAGACCGGGGGCGGGATCTTTCGCGCGTTGCCGCTGCTGGGCAGTGCGCCCTTCGTACTGGTCAACGGCGATATCCGCACCGATTTCGCCTTCGGCACCCTGGCCCTGCCAGCCGGTTGCCTGGCACACCTGGTGCTGGTCGACAATCCGCTGCATCACCCGGGCGGCGACTTCGGTCTGGTGGACGGGCGGATCACCCTGGATGCCCCGGAAAAGCTCACCTACAGCGGCATCGCCGTGCTGCATCCGCAGCTGTTCGCCGAGCGCACCGCCGGGGCCTTCAAGCTGGTGGACGTGTTGCGCCCCGCCATTGCCGCCGGACAGGTCTCGGGCCAGCGGCTGGACGGTCGCTGGGTGGACGTAGGCACCCTGGAGCGCCTGGCGGAAGCGGAGCGGCTGTTCGGGACGGCTTCTTGAAAGTCTGGTTCTGGCCGCTGACGGTGCTGGGCTTTTTGGCCGGCTGGGCCGTGGCCAGCATTCCCGGCGCGCTGCTGGTGGCGCTGCTCGCCCATGCCGGTGAGCGCCAGCTGGGGCTGACTTCCCTCGCGGGCTGGAAGGCACGCTGGCAGGGGCGCCCCGGGCGCTTCGAACATCAGGCGCAATTCCAGATGCTCGGTCGCCTGGCCAAGCGCGGCGGCCGGGTGCTGACGGCCCACATCCGCCAGGCCGAAGGTGAGATCGAGCGCCTGGGGCTGGGCGCCGACGACCGCAAGAAAGCCATCGCCGCCTTCGAGCAGGGCAAGGGCGGCACCCTGCCGTCGACGACCGACCTGCAGCGTCTCAGCGAGCGCAGCGAGAGCATCCTGCGCGCCTGCTGGCGAATGGTCTGGATCAGCGGCAGCGTGCGCCCCGGGGATCGCGACGAGATCCTCGGCTGGGGGCAGGCGATGGGCCTGGCCGAAGCCCAGGTGCTGGCCCTGCAGCCGCCGGTGCAGGCGGCGCCGCGCCAGCCTAGCGGCGAGGAGAAGTATCGCAAGGCGCTGCAATTGCTCGGCGTTACCGATGACGCCGACGCCGCCACGGTCAAGCAGGCCTATCGGCGGCTGCTCTCCCGCCACCACCCCGACAAGAAGGCCGGTGCCGGGGCAGGCCAGTCGGCGGTCTATGCCGCTGCCCAGCGTACCGCCGAGCTGCATGCCGCCTACCAGGTGATCAAGAGGCGGCGGGGCTTCCGCTAGCGGCCGGTGGCAGGCGATCCAGCCAGGCGCGCAGCCGGCGGACGGTCTGCTCCTGCTCCGCGGCGCGGTCGCCGGGAATCACCGGCAGGTCGATCTGCCGATAGCTCTTGTTGGCCTTTTGCGCCGCGCGCTCCTTGCGCCGTTGGGCGGCCGGTCCGGGTGCATGGACCAGGTCGGCGATCTGCAGATCGGTCTTGCCCATGGTGGCGTCCAGCCGCGGCGGCAGCCCCTGGGGCTCGCGACCGTCGATGAGCACCAGTTGCCTGACCTCGGCCGGTTCCTTTTCCGCCAGATAGCGCGCGGCCCAATAGGCGCCGGTGCCGTGGCCAACCAGTACGATGGGGTTGGCGCCCTGTTGCAGTGCCAGGTCGATGCCAGCGGCGATGCGGGCCAGCACCTGGGTGGCCTGGGCATTGGCCGCGGCTTCGGGATCGACCGGCGCGACCGCCGCCTGGGCCGGTTCGCCGCTGCCGGCTTCGGCCTGGGTCGGGGCGGCGGGCGCCGTGCCGCTGCCACCGGTTACCGGCGGTGCCGTCTGCTCGCTGTTGGCCTGGGCGTCGGTGTCCGCCGGGGCGGTATCGCGTTCGATCGCCACCACCGGGTCATAGGGGTCGGGCAGGCTCAGACTGATGGTCTGCCAGCCAAAGGTGGGCAACTGCTGGCGCACGGGCGCCACGACATTGGGCCAGTCGGCCGATTCGCCGTCGCCCGGCACCAGCACCACCGTCCCGCTGGCCTTGGCCCGGGCGGCGGGCACCAGCAGGGCAAGAAAGGACTCGTCGCCGGCCTGCAGGGTCTTCTGCTGCTCGGCGGGCAACTGCCGCATCAGCGCCTGCTGCTGCTCCTGACTGCGCGTCAACGCTGGCGCCAGGGCGGCGGGAGCCGCAGGCGGTTCCGGCGCCGGGGTGGGCGCTTCTTCGGCACGCACCGGGGCGGCGAGGCCGAGCAGGAGGAGGCAGAGCGGCAGCAGGGCGGGCGACGACATCGACGGGAATCCTCGACAGGGGCACGGTTGACCCTGGCGAGCCTACCGCCGTTCGCCCCGTCGGGGCAGCGGGAACGCCCGAGCCGCAGACGGATCTCCGTTACAATGCCGCTCCTCAACCTTCGCCGAGGCTATCCCATGCAACCCTTCGCCATCGCCCCTTCGATCCTGTCCGCCGATTTCGCCCGCCTGGGCGAGGAAGTCGACAAGGTCCTCGCCGCCGGTGCCGACATGGTCCATTTCGACGTGATGGACAACCACTATGTGCCCAACCTCACCATCGGTCCCATGGTCTGCAAGGCGCTGCGCAACTACGGGGTGACCGCGCCCATCGACGTGCACCTGATGGTCAAGCCGGTGGATCGCATCATCGGCGACTTCATCGAAGCCGGCGCCACCGACATCACCTTCCACCCCGAGGCTTCCGAGCACATCGATCGCTCGCTGCAGCTGATCAAGGATGGCGGCTGCCGGGCCGGCCTGGTGTTCAATCCGGCCACCTCGCTGGACGTGCTCAAGTACGTGATGGACAAGGTCGACATGGTGCTGCTGATGAGCGTCAACCCCGGCTTCGGCGGCCAGAAATTCATTCCCGGCACCCTGGACAAGTTGCGCGAGGCGCGCGCCCTGATCGATGCCTCCGGCCGGCCGATCCGGCTGGAGATCGATGGCGGGGTCAACGTCAAGAACATTGGCGAGATCGCCCGCGCGGGTGCCGACACCTTCGTCGCCGGCTCGGCCATCTTCGGCCAGGCGGACTACGCCGCGGTGATCCAGGCGATGCGCGCCGAGCTGGCCAAGGCCCGCTCGGTATGAGCGCCCTGGTACGGCTCGGCGGCGGGCATCCGCCCGCCCTGGTGATGTTCGACCTCGACGGCACGCTGCTGGATTCCGCGCCCGATCTCGCCGTGGCAGTGGACGCCATGCTCGAACGCCTGGACCGCGCGCCGGCGGGGCTGGACAAGGTGCGGCTGTGGATCGGCAACGGCGCCCGGGTGCTGGTGCGCCGCGCGCTGGCCGATGACATGCAGCACGACGCCGTGGACGAGGCCGCCGCCGACCAGGCGCTGGCGCTGTTCATGGAGCTCTATGGCGGCAGCCACGCCCTGACCCGCGTCTATCCGGGGGTGCTGGACAGCCTGGCGTTGCTGCGCACCCTGGGCGTGCGGCTGGCGGTGATCACCAACAAGCCGGAGCGCTTCGTCGCGCCGCTCTTGGCCGACATGGGCCTGGGCGATTTCGACTGGATCGTCGGCGGGGATACCCTGCCGCAGCAGAAGCCCGATCCTGCCGGATTGCTCCATGTGCTGGCGCAGGCCAATGTGCCCGCCAAGCGCGCGCTGTTCATCGGCGATTCGCGCAACGACATCCGCGCCGCCCGCGCCGCCGGGGTGCGCTGCGTGGCCCTGAGCTATGGCTACAACCATGGCGAGCCCATCGCCAACGAGCAGCCGGATCTGGTCGTCGACGATCTGCGCGAGCTGTTCATCTAGCACACCGAGGTGGCCGGCCGGTTGCCATGCCGCGCCGGCTAGGCTAACGTGACCCTTCAACCCCCGCCTCAAGAGCAAGAGATCGCATCGTGGTGGTCACCCGCACAGGCTCCTCGCGAGCATGGATGAAAGTCATCAAGGCCCTGGCCCGTTGGCGCTGGCGCGCCTGATTTCGTCCTGGCCGGTATCTGACCGGCGCGCTGTGCACCCGACCTTTCGTTTTCCTCGCCACGAGGCTGATCATGACCCGCGACGATTTCCTGCGCCTGGCCGCTCAAGGCTATAACCGCATTCCCCTGGCCTTCGAGACCCTGGCCGACTTCGATACCCCCCTGTCCATCTACCTGAAGCTGGCCGACGGCCCCAATTCCTATCTCTTGGAATCGGTGCAGGGCGGCGAGAAATGGGGGCGTTACTCCATCATCGGTCTGCCGTGCAGCCGTGTCCTGCGCGTTCATGGTCATCGCGTGGTGGTCAGCGATGCCGGTCGCGAGGTCGAGGTGATCGAGCACTGCGACGATCCCCTGGCCTTCGTCGAAGCCTTCAAGGCGCGCTATCGCGTGCCGACGCTGGATGGCCTGCCACGCTTCAACGGTGGCCTGGTGGGCTACTTCGGCTACGACAGCGTGCGCTACGTGGAGCGGCGCCTGGCGGCCTGCCCCAATCCCGATCCGCTGGGTACGCCCGACATCCTGCTGATGGTGTCCGATGCCGTGGTGGTGTTCGACAACCTGGCGGGCAAGATCCACGCGATCGTACTGGCCGATCCGGACGAGGCCGACGCCTTCGACGCCGCCCAGGCGCGCTTGGCCGACATCCTCGACCGCCTGCGCCAGCCCATCGTGCCGCGCCGCGGCCTGGATCTCGCCGCCCCGGCCGGTCCGGAGCCGAGCTTTCGTTCCAGCTTCAGTCGCGAGGATTTCGAAGGCGCGGTGCAGCGTATCAAGGACTACATCCTGGCCGGCGACTGCATGCAGGTGGTGCCCTCGCAGCGCATGTCCATCGCCTTCCAGGCGGCGCCCATCGATCTCTATCGGGCACTGCGCTGCTTCAACCCCACGCCCTACATGTATTTCTTCAACTTCGGCGACTTCCATGTGGTGGGCAGTTCGCCCGAGGTTCTGGTGCGGGTGGAGGACGGCGAGATCACCGTGCGCCCCATCGCCGGGACCCGTCCGCGCGGCGCCACCGAAGAAGCCGATCTGGCCTTGGAGCGCGATCTGCTGGCCGATGCCAAGGAGCTGGCCGAGCACCTGATGCTGATCGACTTGGGCCGCAACGACGTGGGCCGGGTCTCCACCACCGGCAGCGTGACCCTGACCGAGAAGATGGTCATCGAGCGCTATTCCAACGTGATGCACATCGTCAGCAACGTCACCGGTCGGCTCAAGCCCGAGCTCTCCGCCATGGACGCCCTGCGCGCCATCCTGCCGGCCGGGACCCTGTCCGGGGCGCCGAAGATCCGCGCCATGGAGATCATCGACGAACTGGAGCCGGTCAAGCGGGGCATCTACGGCGGCGCCGTGGGCTACCTCGCCTGGAACGGCAACATGGACACCGCCATCGCCATCCGCACCGCGGTGATCAAGGACGGCGAACTGCACGTGCAGGCCGGGGCAGGGATCGTCGCCGACTCGGTACCGGCGCTGGAGTGGGAGGAGACCCTCAACAAGCGTCGCGCCATGTTCCGCGCCGTCACCCTTGCCGAACAGTCCGTCTGAGGAATCCACCATGCTGCTGATGCTCGATAACTACGATTCCTTCACCTACAACCTGGTGCAGTACCTGGGCGAGCTGGGGGCCGAGGTCAAGGTGGTGCGCAACGACGAGCTGCCGGTCGAGGCGCTCGAAGACCTGGCGCCGGAGCGCATCGTCGTCTCTCCCGGTCCCTGCACGCCCAACGAGGCGGGCATCTCCCTGGCCACCCTGGAGCGCTTCGCCGGCAAGCTGCCGGTGCTGGGCGTCTGCCTGGGGCACCAGAGCCTGGGCCAGGCCTTTGGCGGCGAGGTGGTCCGGGCCCGCGAGCCGATGCACGGCAAGACCAGCCCGGTCTACCACAACGGCCAGGGCGTCTTCGCCGGCCTGCCCAATCCCGTCACCGTGACCCGCTATCACTCGCTGGTGGTTAAGCGCGAGACCCTGCCCGAGTGCCTGGAGATCACCGCCTGGACTCAGCATCCGGACGGCAGCATGGACGAGATCATGGGCCTGCGGCACCGCGAATTCATGATCGAGGGGGTGCAGTTCCATCCCGAATCCATCCTCACCGAACATGGCCATGACCTGCTGGCCAACTTTCTCCAGCAGCAGGGAGGGCGTCGCTAGATGGACATCAAGCAGGCCCTGAATCGCATCAGCGGGCAACTCGACCTCAATGTGGCCGAGATGCAGGCGGTGATGCGCCAGATTATGACCGGTGGCGCCGACGAGGCGCAGATCGGTGCCTTCCTCATGGGCATGCGCATCAAGAGCGAGACCATCGACGAGATCTGCGGCGCGGTCAGCGTGATGCGCGAGCTGGCCACCCCGGTGGTGCTGCCGACCCTCGATCACGTGGTCGACGTGGTCGGTACCGGCGGCGATGGCGCCAATATCTTCAACGTTTCCTCGGCCTCGGTGTTCGTGGTCGCGGCGGCGGGCGGCAAGGTCGCCAAGCACGGCAATCGCGCGGTGTCCGGCAAGAGCGGTAGTGCCGATCTGCTGGAGGCCGCCGGTATCTACCTGGAGCTGACTCCGGCGCAGATCGCCCGCTGCGTCGAGCAGGTGGGCGTCGGCTTCATGTTCGCCCAGTCGCACCACAGCGCCATGCGTCACGCCGCCGGGCCGCGCCGCTCGCTGGGGCTGCGCACCCTGTTCAACATGCTCGGTCCCCTGACCAATCCGGCCGGTGTCCGGCACCAGGTGGTCGGGGTGTTCAGTGCCGCGCTGTGCCGGCCGTTGGCCGAGGTGCTGCAGCGCCTGGGCAGCCACCACGTGCTGGTGGTGCACTCCCGCGACGGCCTGGACGAATTCAGCCTGGCCGCGGCGACCCAGGTCGCCGAACTCAAGGACGGCAGCATCAGCGAATACCAAGTGCTGCCGGAGGATCTGGGTATCAAGAGCCAGACCCTGGTCGGCCTCACCGTGGACGGCCCCGAGGCCTCCCTGGCGCTGATCCGCGACGCCCTCGGCCGACGCAAGACCGAGGCCGGGCAAAAGGCCGCTGACATGATCGTGCTCAACGCCGGCGCGGCGCTCTACGCCGCGGATCTCGCCCACAGCCTGCATGAAGGGGTACTCTTGGCCCACGATGCGCTCTACAGCGGCCTGGCCCGGGAAAAGCTGGACGAGCTCGCCCATTTCACATCCGTCTATCGCGAGGAGGGTCGCCCGTGAGTGTGCCAACCGTGTTGCAGAAGATCCTGGCCCGCAAGGCCGAGGAGATCGCCCAGCTCAAGGCCCGGACCAGCCTGGCCGAACTCGAGGCCCAAGCCCGTGCCGCCGACGCCCCGCGCGGCTTCGCCCGCGCCCTGCAGGCCCAGGTGGCGCGCAAGGAGGCAGCAATCATCGCCGAGGTGAAGAAGGCCTCGCCGAGCAAGGGCGTGATCCGTGAACACTTCGTGCCGGCCGAGATCGCCCACAGTTACGCCCTGGGCGGGGCCACCTGCCTGAGCGTGCTGACCGACGTGGACTTCTTCCAGGGTGGCAACACCTATCTGCAGCAGGCGCGCGCCGCCTGCCAGCTGCCGGTGATCCGCAAGGACTTCCTCATCGACCCCATCCAGGTGGTGGAAGCCCGGGCCATCGGTGCCGACTGCATCCTGCTGATCGTCGCCGCGCTGGACGACGGCCTGATGGGCGAACTGGCCGCCACGGCCAGGGACGTCGGCCTGGACGTGCTGGTCGAGGTGCATGATGGTGCGGAGCTGGAGCGCGCCCTGACGGTGCTGGATACCCCGCTGGTGGGGGTCAACAACCGCAACCTGCACACCTTCGAGGTCAGCCTGGAAACCACTCTCGATCTCTTGCCGCGTATCCCCCAGGATCGCCTGGTGATCACCGAGAGCGGCATCCTCAATCGTGCCGACGTGGAGCTGATGGAGATCAACGAGGTGCGCGCCTTCCTGGTCGGCGAAGCCTTCATGCGCGCCGACGAACCGGGTCAGGAGCTGCAGCGTCTGTTCTTCCCGGATCGCCGCTTCCCGCTCAGAGACGCCTGAGGCGTCGGTCGTGCGCGCAAGGCCCCGGGGATAACCCCGGGGCTTTTTTCTTTCCGCAGGGTGATCCACGTCGACTCGCGCCCACCCCGGGCGGCGGGAACGACCTCCGTGTGCCCGCTGCCGACGCAGGGCTTTGTTTCCATGGGAATAAACCCGGTTAATGGCCTCCGACTCGCTGAACCGTGGCGAGGCGCGGAGACGGCTGGCTGTCGCAGGACAAGACCGTGCTCCGCCGCACCAGGCCATCCATAACCAGGGCAAGCACCATGGCAACGGAAGAAAAAAGCGAAACACTTGATATCAGCGTCACCGATCCCTCCCGGACCGAGGAGTCGCGCCGGGATCGGCGACTCGCCGGCACCACCGACTGGGTAGTCTTCGGCGTCACCAGCATCGCCGCGCTGGCCTTCGTGATCTGGGGCTTCGTCAGCCAGGCCAGCCTGGCCAGCAGCGCCTCGACCGCCCAGGGCTGGGTGATCACCCACTTCGGCTGGCTGTTCGTGCTCACCTCCACCGGCTTCGTGGTCTTCGTCATCTGGCTGGCCGCCAGTCGCTATGGGCGGATCCCCCTGGGGCGCGACGACGAGCAGCCGGAATTCCGCACCCTCTCCTGGGTGGCGATGATGTTCAGCGCCGGCATGGGTATCGGCCTGATGTTCTTTGGCGTCGCCGAGCCGCTGTCGCACTATCTCAATCCGCCGCCCGGTGGTGCCGCGGGGCAGAGCAGCGCCGCCCTGCAGGTGGCCATGGCGACCACGCTGTTCCACTGGACGCTGCATCCCTGGGCCATCTATGCCGTGGTCGGGCTGGCCATCGCCTATGGCACCTATCGGCGCGGTCGCAGCCAACTGATCTCGGTGGCCTTTCGCCCCCTGATCGGCGAACACGCCAATGGCCCCGTCGGTCGCGTCATCGACATGATGGCGATCTTCGCCACCCTGTTCGGCTCGGCGGCCTCCCTCGGTCTGGGCGCCCTGCAGATCGCCGGCGGACTCGAACACAACGGCTGGATCGAGCAACCCGGGAAGATGCTCTACATCAGCATCATCACGGTGCTGACGGTGGCCTTTGTCATCTCCGCGGTGTCCGGGGTCGAGAAGGGCATCCAGTGGCTGTCCAACACCAACATGGTGCTGGCGGTGGCGCTGGCGCTGTTCGTCTTCGTCGCCGGTCCGACCCTGCTGATGCTCAATCTGCTGCCCACCGCCATCGGCGACTACATCGACCTCCTGCCGGAGATGATGGCGCGCACCAGCGCCAGCGGTGGCGAGGCCATGGGCAACTGGCTGTCCAGCTGGACGGTGTTCTACTGGGCCTGGTGGATTTCCTGGACGCCCTTCGTCGGCATGTTCATCGCCCGCATCAGTCGCGGTCGCACCATCCGCCAGTTCGTCACCGGCGTGCTGCTGGTGCCGAGTCTGGTCAGCGTGGTCTGGTTCGTCATCTTCGGCGGCGCGGCCATCGACGCCATGCGCCTGGGCGCCTTCACCCTGGTCGACGGCGCGGTGAACAGCAACTTCGCCCTCTACGACCTGCTGGCCAGCTATCCCTGGGTCTCGGTGACCTCGGTGCTGGTGATGGTGCTGGTGGCGATCTTCTTCGTGTCCGGCGCCGACGCCGCGTCCCTGGTGATGGGCACCCTGTCCGAGCGCGGCACCACCGAGCCTTCGCGGCGCACGGTGATCTTCTGGGGCGCCCTCACCGGCGCGGTTGCGGCGATCATGCTGGCCATCGGTGACCCGGGCAACCCGGGTGCAGCGCTCAACGGGCTGCAGAATCTGACTATCGTGGTCGCGCTGCCCTTCGTGGTGGTGATGGCGCTGCTGTGCCTGGCGCTCTATCGCGATTTGCGTTGCGATCCGCTGATGCTGCGGCATCTGCGCGGTACCGAGCTGATCGAGAAGGCGGTGCTCTATGGCGCGGTCAAGCACGGCGAAGAATTCCACTTCGTCGTGGGCGAACCCAAGGCCAAGGGTAATGACGAGAAGACCGTCGACGAGAAGGCCACGGTGCGGGTCGCTAAGGTCCAGCCACGGGTCGAGAGCTGAAGCCCGGACGGGCGGGGGGAACGGCCCCCGCCTGCTGGCAGGGGCGCGCCAGGCGGGTTCAGCGGGTGCCGAACACCACCATGGTCTTGCCCTTGACGTGGACCAGACCCTGTTCTTCGAGGGACTTCAGCACGCGACCGACCATCTCGCGGGAGCAACCGACGATGCGGCCGATCTCCTGGCGGGTGATCTTGATCTGCATGCCATCCGGGTGGGTCATGGCGTCGGGCTGCTTGCACAGGTCGAGCAGGGTGCGGGCCACGCGACCGGTGACGTCGAGGAAGGCCAGGTCGCCGACCTTGCGGGTGGTCTGGCGCAGGCGCTCGGCCATCTGGCGACCGAGGGAGAACAGCATGTCCGGATCGTGCTGGCTCAGTTCGCGGAACTGGCCATAGCTGATTTCGGCGACTTCGCACTCGGTACGGGCACGCACCCAGGCGCTGCGCTCGGGCTCGCTGCCTTCCTTGGAGAACAGCCCCATCTCGCCGAAGAAGTCCCCGGCATTGAGATAGGCGATGATCATTTCGCGGCCTTCATCGTCTTCGATGAGGATGGTCACCGAACCCTTGAGGATGAAGAACAGGCTTTCGCTGTTGTCGCCAGCGTAGATGATGGTGGTTTTTGCCGTGTAGCGGCGACGCGAGCAGTGCGCTAGCAGCTTGTCGATGTGCTGTAACTTCGCGGGTGGGATGATAGCGGCCATGCTGATTCCTAAGGTTGAAAGCTAACCTGAGTAGGGGGCACCGATGTCCGAACCGGTGCATGCACAGGCTGCGCCGGTTCCAATTCAAAGACCGGATAAGAACATGCGCAGCTTAAATGCGAGCTGAATAACCCTTCACTGCGCACCAGTTTACGCCATCCAGCATGTTAAGCTGATCACCATTTGCATATATAAGTAGGACGAAAGCGATGAAAGCGCGCATCCAGTGGGCAGGCGAGGCCATGTTCCTCGGTGAATCCGGCAGCGGCCACGTGGTGGTCATGGACGGCCCGCCGGAAAGCGGCGGTCGCAACCTCGGCGTGCGGCCGATGGAAACCGTGCTGATCGGCCTGGGTGGCTGCGCCAGCTACGACGTGGTCAGCATCCTGCGCAAGGCGCGGCAACCGGTGGAAAGCTGCGAGGCCTTCCTCGAGGCCGACCGCGCCGACACCGAGCCCAAGGTGTTCACCCGTATCCACCTGAAGTTCGTGGTCAAGGGCCGGGGGCTCAAGGAAGCCCAGGTCAAGCGCGCCATCGAGCTGTCGGCGGAAAAGTACTGCTCGGCGTCCATCATGCTCGGTCGGGCCGGTGTCGAGATCACGCACAGCTACGAACTCGTCGAACTCGCCTGATGCTCTTGCAGGCGACGCCCGTGCGGGCGTCGCCCTCCGCTTCATCCCTTCCCGCCGACATCAATTCATCACCTGGGCCCGGCAGACTCTGGCCCCAGCCGCTGCCGATCTGCATAATGCGCCGCTCTTAAGGGGCAAGCCCCCGACAAGTACAGCCAATCGCCATCGCGAAGAGGTGTTCGCCGCCCTACGCAGCTTGCGCAATCCGCAACTGACGGGCACTCAGGACCGCGGTCAGAGACCGCACGACGGGAGCTTTACCACCGTGAAAAGCAAACTCAGGCTTCATGGTTTCAACAACCTGACCAAGACCTTGAGCTTCAACATCTACGACATCTGCTACGCCGAGACGTCGGAAGATCAGCAGGCCTATGTCCAGTACATCGACGAGGAATACGACGCCGAGCGTCTGACCCAGATCCTGACCGACGTGGTCGATATCATCGGGGCCAACATCCTCAATATCGCCCGCCAGGATTACGATCCCCAGGGCGCCAGCGTGACCATCCTGATCTCCGAACAGCCGGTCGAGCCGACCGAGAGCCAGATCGAGGAGTCGCCCGGTCCGCTGCGCGAGACCATTCTCGGCCACCTGGACAAGAGCCACATCACGGTGCACACCTATCCGGAGATCCATCCGGACGACGGCATCGCCACCTTCCGCGTCGACATCGACGTCTCCACCTGTGGCGTGATCTCCCCGCTCAAGGCCCTGAACTACCTGATCCACCAGTTCGACTCGGACATCGTCACCGTGGACTACCGGGTGCGCGGCTTCACCCGCGACATCGAAGGGCGCAAGCACTTCATCGACCACGAGATCAACTCGATCCAGAACTACCTGTCCGAGGACACCCGCGCGGCCTACCAGATGACCGACGTGAACGTGTATCAGGACAACCTGTTCCACACCAAGATGCTGCTCAAGGAATTCGAGCTGGACAACTATCTGTTCGGCGACGCCTCCCGCAGCCTCTCGTCCGAACAGCGTCAGCAGATCACCCAGCGCCTCAAGCACGAGATGCGCGAGATCTTCTCCGGCCGCAACCTGCCGCGCTGATCGCTCGGGTGTTGCCCAGAAACCCCCGCCATGGCGGGGGTTTCTCGTTTCCGGGGATCAGTGGTGCTCGTCGCGCACGACCGGGGCGCCACCGGTGACGCTCTTGACCACCCGGCCGATGGTGAGGCCCTGGCCGAGAATGGAAACCAGCACCACGATATAGGTCAGGGCGAGGATCAGATCCCGTTCCGGACCGGCTGGCAGACTCAGCGCCAGGGCCACGGAGACCCCGCCGCGCAGGGCGCCCCAGGTGAGGATGCGCGCCGTGCCACGGGTCATGTTGCGCCAGTGCGGGCTGAGCAGCACCACCGGTGCCACGCTGATCCAGCGGGCGAAGAGGATCGCCAGGGTCACCAGCAGGGCCGCGCCCAGGTGAGCCCAGCTGAACGGCAGTACCAGCAGCTCCATGCCGATCAGGGCGAACAGCAGGGCGTTGAGGATCTCGTCGATCAACTCCCAGAAGCCGTCCAGATAACGCCGGGTGAAGTCGTTCATCGCCTTGGTGCGGCCCAGGTTGCCGATGATCAGACCGGCCACCACCATGGCGATGGGACCCGAGACGTGCAGGTGACTGGCCAGCGTCGAACCGCCGATCACCAGGGCCAGCGACAGCATCACCTCGATCTGATGCTGCTCGATGCTCAGCATCAGCCAGTAGCAGACGAAGCCGATCAGCAGGCCGAACAGGATGCCGCCACCGGCTTCCTCGAGAAACAGCCAGAGCGCCGCGTTGACCGTGGGCGCCTCGCCCAGCTGGATCACCCCCAGCAGCACCGAATAGACCGCCACGGCCACGCCGTCATTGAACAGCGCCTCGCCGACGATGGTCGTCTCCAGCGACTTGGGCGCGCCGGCCGAGCGCAGGATGCCGAGTACGGCGATGGGATCGGTCGGGGAAATCAGGGCGCCGAAGATCAGGCAGTAGAGAATGTCGACGTGCCAACCCAGCCAGCCGAAGATCCAGTGGCTGAGATAGCCGATCAGCACCGTCGAGATGATCACCCCGAGGGTCGCCAGGCCGCCGATGGCCCATTTGTAGTCGCGCAGGTCCTTGAGATTGACGTGCAGGGCGCCGGCGAACAGCAGGAAACCAAGCATCCAGTTCATCAGCAGGTCGTTGAAGTCGATCTGCCCGAGCAATTCGCCGATGCGGTGTTCCAGGCCGGGAAAGCCGAGCCAGGAAAGACTCTGCAGGCCGACCGAGAAGATCAGCGCGATGACCATGACGCCGATGGTGGGCGGCAGGCCGACGAAGCGGTAGTTGAGGTAGGTGAGCAGCGAGGTGAAGCAGATGAAGGCAGCAGCGAGTTCGAGCATGGGCGTTCCAGATCCATCAGACAGCGAGCCCCTGCGAACGCAGGGCCTAGGGGTAGGATGGGGCGGACGCCGCAAAAGTTACATTTTCGATAGCTGGCTAGCCAATCGTTCGCCGAGGAACAGCCGTGAACCGCCCTGGGCCGCCGTTGAGCGGGCGGCGCCAAGGTGATCCGGAAGACGGACGGTCAGGGTGCAGCCGGCCTAGAGCGGCGCCACCATTCCCGTGGTCGCCTCACGCAGCGGCAACGGATGGGGAGCGGCGATGCGCGCCTCCAGCGTGGCTACGTAGCTGCGGGCATCGGCTTCGCTGAGAAAGGTGATGGCCTGCTTGTCGATGCAGACCTGCCAGGCACTGGTGGTGGACTTGCGCAGGGGACGAACCACGATCTTCATACTGGTACCCTCGGGGACAGACGGAAAGTGGAAACCCGAGTCTAGAGCGGTTTTGATTGCAATACCGTGACATTCGTCGGTTAGCCGCTAGGCGCGCGCCTTCTGCCGCTCGGCATACCAGGTCTCGAACTCTTCCGGCGGCAGCGGCGGACTGAACAGGAAGCCCTGGCATTGCTGGCAACCCAGCTTGCGCAGGATGTCCCACTGCTCGGTGGTCTCCACCCCTTCGGCCAGAACGTCGAGATCCAGCCCCTGGCCCAGGGCGACGATGGCCGCGGCGATGGCCTGGCTGCTGTGGGTGCCGCTGTCGCTGCGCAGTTCGTGCATGAAGCTCTGGTCGATCTTGAGCTTGTCCAGGGGGAAGCGGCGCAGGTAGGCCAGCGAGGAATAGCCGGTGCCGAAGTCGTCCACCGCGATGCGCACCCCCAGGGTCTTGAGGGTGGCCAGGGACAGCAGCGCCTCCTCGACATTGTTCATCAGGGTGCCTTCGGTGATCTCCAGTTCCAGATTCTCGGCCGGCAGGCGACTGCGCGCCAGGGCACGGGAAATGGTACTGGCCAGGTCGCGCTTGGCGAATTGCCGGGGCGAGATGTTGATCGCCAGGGTCTCCAGTTCCAGTCCCTGGGCGAGCCAGCTGTGCATCTGCTGGCAGGCGCTTTCGATGATCCAGTCACCCAGCGGCACGATGAGTCCGGTCTCCTCGGCCAGCGGAATGAATTCGGTGGGCGGGATGAGCCCTAGCTCCGGATCCCGCCAACGCACCAGGGCTTCCACGCCGATGGTTTGGGCCGTGCTGACGCTCATCAGCGGCTGGTAGTAGAGAACGAAATCGCCGCGCTTGAGCGCCGTGCGCAGCCGCGACTCCAGATTCAGCCGCCGCCGCGACTGCTCGGTGAGGGCCTGGGTATAGAAGCGGAAGGTGTCGCGCCCCTGGTCCTTGGCCTGGTGCATGGCGGTGTCGGCATTGCGAATGAGGTCATCGGCGGTGGCGCCATCGTCGGGAAAGAGACTGATGCCGATGCTGGCGTTGAGATAGATGTCGTGCTCGCCGAGGTGAAAGGGCTGCTCCAGCTTGCCGAGCATGGCCTGGGCGATCTGGGCGGCGAATTCGGGCCGGTCTATCCGCTCGATGATAACCAGGTACTCGTCGCCACCGATGCGCGCCAGGGTGATGTCTTCGCTGAGCAGGGCGCGCAGGCGGGCGGCAAATTCCACCAGCAGTTCGTCACCCAGGGCATGGCCGTGGCTTTCGTTGACCGTGCGGAAATGATCGAAGTCGAGGATCAGTACGGCGACCAGGTATTCCTGGGGCTCCGCTAGGGCCAGGGCGTGCTCCAGATGGGTGCGCGCCAGCAGGCGATTGGGCAGGTCGGTCAGGGGATCGTGATGCGCCAGGTGACTCAGGCGCGCCTCGCTTTCCCGCAGGCGCGTGGTATCGCTGACGGTGACCGTGTACTGCCGGGTTTCCCGGGGGTAGAGGGTATCGATGGTGGTCCAGGCCGGAAAGGTAGTGCCGTCGAGGCGCGGCCAGAGCAATTCGCCCTCCCAGCGGCCCACGCGGCGTACCGTGCGCCAGAGTTCGCGGTAGAAGCGCTGGTCCTGGCGGCCACCGCCGGGCAGTCCCAGCCGCTGGCCGAGCAGGGTGCCTTCCTGGGCGCCCAGCAGGCGGGCGAAGGCCGGATTCACCGCCAGGATCCAACGGCGCTCGTCGAGCAGCAGCAGGCCGTCGCGACTGTTCTGGAACATCGCCGCGGCCTGGCGCAGGCTTTCTTCCTGCTGCTTGCGCAGGGTGATGTCCTGGGCGGTGCTGATGAAATACTGGGGCACCCCCTGGTCGTCGCGGATCAGGCGCGTGGTGACATTGGCCCAGACCGGCTGGCCACTGCGATGCAGATAGCGTTTTTCCAGGGTGTAGCGGTCCTGGCCGGTGTCGACCAGTTGTTTGCGCAGGGTGGCGCCCAGGGCGCGCTCGTCCGGATGGGTCACCGAGGCGGTGTCCTTCTGCAGCAATTCCGGTTGCGAGTAGCCGAGCATCTGGCAGAAGTGGTGGTTGGCGCTCAGCCAGCGACCGTCCAGGTCGCTGAGCATGATGCCGGTGTAGGCCTGCTCGAAGATGCCGCGGTAACGCGCCTCGCTCGCGCGCTGGGCCTGGACCACGCGCTGTTGCCGGATGGCCAGCACTGCGAGGCGGGCGAATTCGGTGATCAGCGCCTGGGTTTCCGTTTCTGGCAGCCGCGCCTCTCCGTAGTAGACGCCCAGGGCGCCCACGGCGCGCTGCTGCTCGTCCTGCAGGGGCAGGGCCCAGGCGCCGCGAATGCCGGCCGCCTGGGCGGCCGGTAGCAGCTGCTGCCAGGCCGGATCCAGTTCGACATCGATGGTGAATACCGGGGCATTGGTGGTGACGGCACTGCAGCAGCCCTGGTCGTGGCGGCTGCGCGGCACGCTTTCCAGCGCCGCCTGGAAGGCGGGTGGCAGGCTCGGCGCGGCGGCGACCCGCAGATGCTCGCCCTGGTCGTCCAGCAACAGGGCGACGCGCATTTCCGGATAGATCCGTTCCAGCCGCTGGGCGATGCCCTGCTGGATCTCCGCCAGTGGCAGGCCGGTGAGCAGATCGTCGAGGACGTCGCTGCGGGCCTGTTGCAGCTGCTGCGCCTGGTAGTCGTGGTGAATGTCGGTGAGGGTGCCCTGGATCTCGCCATCGAGACCGGCACGCAGCTCCATCTGCATCCAGCGATGGCTTTCCACCGACAGGCGCAGCCGCACCACGCCATTCCAGTGCAGGCGCTGACCGGCGGCGAAATCGGCCACCAGCTGGCGCAGTCGGGCTCCATCCTGGGGGTGGAAGGCCTGATCCAGGGGGTGGTTGAGTTGCTGGCTGGCAGGGTGGCCGGTCAGGGCTTCCCAGGCCGGATTGAGAAACTGCCAACGGCCACGGTGATCGCTGGCGAAGACCACCAGCGGCAGGTGCTGGACCAGTTCGCGATAGCGTCTCTGGCTGTCCTGGAGCGCCTGCTCGGCCAGCTTGTGGCTGGTGATGTCGACCAGGGCACCGCGCGTGGTGCCGGCTTCGTCGAAGTCGCTTTGCCAGTTGAGCCAGCGCCAGCTGTCCTGGCCATCGGCGAAATGCGCGGAGAAATTCAGCGGGCCCTGCATGTGCTGCAGGCGTTCGAGCATGCTGTGCACATGATCGCGGTCATCGACACGGGCGCAGGCCGCGATGGTGGCGAAATCCAGCGGATCGCTGCCCTTGGGCTGGTGCAGCATCACCAGGGTGCGTTCGGAGCAGAGCAGGCGGCCATCGGACGTCAGCTGCCAGTCGCCGGTATTGGTCAGGCGCTGGACGAAATCCTGGGTAGCGCGCTGGTTCTGCAGCTCTTCGATGAAGCCTTCACGATAGCTGACCTGGCGCCGCAGCAATCCATAGAGCACCAGCGACAGCAGACTCATGAAGGCCAGGCCCTTCAGGGTGTGCCACAGATAGACACTGTCCTGATCGCTGAGCAGCAGATACAACAGCCCGTCGCTGCCGATCACCCAGAGGGCACTCAGCAGCAGATAAATCAGGGCAATGCGCGCAGGAGAGAGAGGCCGCATGCCGGATCCTCAAGGCCCGATCGCAGGTGTCGGGTTCGCTGGGGCTTGGACCGGATAAAGGTATGGCAGTTCTGGCCTGGTCACGTGGAAATCTTTTCCATAAGTCTGGCTTTATCGGGTGAGATGCTCTGGCGGGCAACTCTTCCCATCCAGGCTCAAGAGTCGTCTGACCTCGTGCAAATTACCAGGCCTATCCATCTGCCAATTGCATTTTGCCCGCCCCTTGTCGCCGTCTATTTTTCATAACTCATTGATTAGTAAAGTCTTTAACGAATCTTGGAATTCGGCGCGGCCGTTGCGCTCTACATCTAGGTCGCTGCTACCAGGACCTGGGCGCAGTACAACCAAGGAAAACAGGAGTCATCTCATGAAAAAGACTTTCGGTACTTTTGCCCTCGCTGCCGTTACCGCTTCCGTACTGAGCCTGCCGCTGGCCGGCGGTGCCTTTGCTGCCACCAGCCAGAACATGACCCTGGCCGCCAACAACACCATGGACAAGACCGAAGAAGCCGCGTCCGACACCTGGATCACCAGCAAGGTGAAGGCTTCCTTCCTGGCCGACGAACACATCAAGGGCACCTCGATCAAGGTCGAGACCAACAAGGGTGTCGTGTCCCTGTCCGGCACCGTGGCGACCGAAGCCCAGCGCGACTTGGCGATCAAGGAAGCCAAGGCCATCAAGGGCGTCAAGGCCGTCTCGGCTGACGCGCTGAAAGCCGCCCAGTAAGAACGCCCGTACACCCGGCACGATGGCGGCGCCGCGCGCTGCCATCACCCCCCTGTCCTTCGCCCCGGAGAACTGCCATGACCAGCACGACCGAAACCCTCAACGATCTGATCGAGATCGCCCGTGACGGCAAGAATTTCTACGAGCACGCCCTCACCGAAGTGAAGAACCCCGAATTGAAGGCCCTGTTCACCGAGATCGCCCAGAGCAAGGCCGAGATCATCAGCGCCCTGAGCAGCCAGGTGTCGGCCTCGGGTGAAAAGCCTGCCGAGCAAGGCACCTTTGCCGGCAGCTTCCGCAAGTACTACACCGACGTCAAAACCTCCTTTGCCAGCAAGGAAAAGGAAGAAGTCACCTACGTCAGCGAGCTGGAAGAGCAGGAAGACCGCCTGCTGCACGCGCTGGAGCGTGCCGTCAACGAACACGCCACCCCGGATGCCCAGGCCAACCTGCGCAGCCAGCTGGAAAAGGCCCGTGCGACCCATGATCGCATGCGTGACCTGAAGCACCGTATGCAAGCCGCCCACTAAGGCTGCTCGCAGAAAAAAGCCCCGCCTAGGCGGGGCTTTTCTTTGGGCCGGCGTTCAGTTCTGGGGCGCGCGATTGAGGCGGGCGTCGATCAGGCTGTCGACCACCGACGGATCGGCCAGGGTCGAGGTATCGCCCAGGCTGTCCAGTTCGTCGCAGGCGATCTTGCGCAGGATGCGTCTCATGATCTTGCCGGAGCGGGTCTTGGGCAGGGCGGGTGCCCACTGCAGGAATTCCGGCTTGGCGAAGCTGCCGATCTCATCGGCCACCTGCTGGCGCAGGCGGGCCTTGAGTTCGTCGCTCGGCGTCACTCCACCCTTGGTGGTGACGAAGGCATAGACCGCCTGACCCTTGACCTCGTGGGGGCAGCCGACTACAGCGGCCTCGGCCACGTCCGCATGTTCGGTCAGTACGCTCTCCACCTCGGCGGTGCCGATGCGGTGACCGGACACGTTGAGCACGTCGTCCACCCGCCCGGTGATCCAGTAGTAGCCGTCTTCGTCCCGGCGTGCGCCATCGCCGGTGAAGTAGTAGCCCGGGTAGGCGCTGAAATAGGTGTCGATCAGGCGCTGGTGGTCGCCATGGACGGTACGGATCTGGCTCGGCCAGCTGGACTTGATCGCCAGCACGCCACTGCCGGGTCCGTCGATCTCCTTGCCCTGCTCGTCCAGCAGCACCGGCTGGACGCCAAAGAAGGGCAGGGTGGCCGAACCCGGTTTCAGCGCCAGGGCGCCGGGTGGCGGAGCGATGAGGATGCTGCCGGTCTCGGTCTGCCACCAGGTGTCGACGATGGGGCAGCGTCCTTCGCCCACCACCCGGTGATACCACTCCCAGGCCTCGGGATTGATCGGCTCGCCGACGCTGCCCAGCAGCTGCAGGCTCTTGCGCGAGGTGCGCTGTACCGGGTCGTCGCCTTCGCGCATCAGGGCGCGCAAGGCCGTGGGGGCGGTATAGAAGATGTTGACCTGGTGCTTGTCCACCACCTGCCAGAGGCGGCTGGCATCGGGATAGCTCGGTACCCCTTCGAACATCAGGGTGGTGGCGCCATTGGCCAGGGGACCGTAGACGATGTAGCTGTGGCCGGTGACCCAGCCGACATCGGCGGTGCACCAGAAGACCTGGCCCTCGTGATAGTCGAATAGGTACTTGAAACTCAGGGTGGCGCCCAGTAGATAGCCGCCAGTGGTGTGCAGCACGCCCTTGGGTTTGCCGGTGGAACCGGAGGTGTAGAGGATGAACAGCGGATCCTCGGCGTCCATGGGCTCTGCCGGGCAGTCGGGCGAAGCTGCCGCCACCGCCTGGGCGTAGGGCAGGTCGCGCCCCTCCTGGCGGGCCACGGCGGCGCCGGTGCGTTCGACCATGACCACGGTGTGGACCTCCGGGCATTTGGCCAGGGCCTTGTCGACATTGGCCTTGAGCGGGACGCGCTTGCCGCCGCGCACGCCCTCGTCGGCGGTGATCACCACCCGGCAGTCGGCATCGAGGATGCGGTCGCGCAGCGCCTCGGGCGAGAAGCCGCCGAATACCACCGAATGCACCGCGCCGATGCGCGCGCAGGCGAGCATGGCGTAGGCCGCCTCGGGAATCATCGGCATATAGAGACAGACGCGGTCGCCTTTCCTGACCCCGCGATCCTTGAGCACATTGGCCAGGCGACTGACGTGCTCGTGCAACTGGCGATAGCTGATGACCTGGCTGTCGGCGGGATCGTCGCCTTCCCAGAGGATGGCGGTCTGATCGCCGCGAGCGGCGAGGTGGCGATCGATGCAGTTGTAGGCGACGTTGAGCTGGCCGCCGCTGAACCAGCGGGTCTGGCCCTGGCGCATATCGCCGCTATGGACTTCGTCCCAGGTGCGCGACCAGTCGAGCAGGGCGTTGGCCTGTTCGCTCCAGAAGCGTTCCGGCTGTTCCACCGAGCGCTGGTAGAGCTCGCGATAACGGGCTTCGTCGAGGTGGGTGCGGGCACTCAGGCTCTCGGGCACGGGATAGCGTTGGCTCATGGCCGGCTCCTTCTTGGTGTTGTTGTGCTCCTAGTTTAGGCCGCGGATGACCTGCCGGGGTTCAGCGAGGCGACAAAACGAAAAAAGCGCCGCAGAGCGGCGCCTTTCGGAGCGGACCAGCGACGATCAGCCGCGGTGACGACCGCGGAAGTAGTCGATCAGGCCCTGGGTCGAACCATCGTCGGCCTTGCCTTCGCTGCGGCCGATGATGTGCTGGTAGACGTCCTTGCCCAGCTCCTTGCCCAGCTCGACGCCCCACTGGTCGAAGCAGTTGATGCCCCAGATGACGCTCTGCACGAACACCTTGTGCTCGTACAGGGCGACCAGCGCACCCAGGCGCCGCGGCGAGATGCGCTCCAGCACCAGGGTGTTGCTCGGGCGGTTGCCCGGGATCACCTTGTGCGGCGCCAGCTTGGCGATCTCGGCTTCGCCCAGACCCTTCTCGCGCAGCTCGACCTCGGCTTCTTCGCGGGTCTTGCCCAGCATCAGTGCCTGGCTCTGCGACAGGCAGTTGGCATAGAGCCACTGCTGGTGATCGGCTACCGGGTTGTGACTCACCACCGGCACGATGAAGTCGCCGGGGATCAGCTGGGTGCCCTGGTGCAAGAGCTGGTGGTAGGCGTGCTGACCGTTGCAGCCGACGCCGCCCCAGATCACCGGGCCGGTCTCCACGCTCACCGGCGAGCCGTCCTGGCGCACGCTCTTGCCGTTTGACTCCATGTCCAGCTGCTGCAGGTGCTTCACGAAGTTACGCAGGTGGTGGTCGTAGGGCAGGATGGCGTGACTGGTCGCGCCCCAGAAGTTGCCGTACCAGACCCCCAGCAGGCCCAGCAGCACCGGCATGTTCTCTTCGAACGGCGCGCTGGTGAAGTGCTGGTCCATGGCATAGGCGCCGGCCAGCAGGTCCTTGAAGTTGGACATGCCGATGGCCAGGGCGATGGGCAGGCCGATCGCCGACCACAGCGAATAGCGGCCGCCGACCCAATCCCACATCGGGAAGATGTTCTCTTCGGCGATGCCGAATTCCACCGCCACCTTGACGTTGCTGGAGACGGCGATGAAGTGCTTGTGCAGCTCCGGCTCCGGGCAGCCCTGGGCCAGGCACCAGGCGCGCGCGGCCTGGGCGTTCTTCAGGGTCTCCAGGGTGCCGAAGGACTTGGAGGAGACGATGAACAGGGTGGTGTCGGCGGCGAGCTTGGAGGTCACCTCGCGGAATTCGCTGCCATCGATGTTGGCCAGGTAGTGGCAACGCACGCCGCGCTGGGTAAAGGGCACCAGCGCCTCGGAGACCAGTTGCGGACCGAGGAAGGAGCCACCGATGCCGATGTTGACCACGTCGGTGATCGGCTTCTCGGTGTAGCCGCGCCAGAGGCCGTTGTGGATGCGGGTGACCAGCTGGGTCATCTGGTTCAGGACCCGGTGCACCTCGGGCATGATGTCCTGGCCGTCGATCTGGACGCTGTCGCCCACCGGGCGGCGCAGGGCGGTGTGCAGGGCAGGACGGTGTTCGGAGGAGTTGACGTAGGCGCCGTCGAACAGGGTGTGGATGGCCCCTTCCAGACCCGCTTCACGGGCCAGATTCACCAGCAGGTCGCGGGTCTGCTCGGTGATGAGGTTCTTGGAGTAGTCGAGAAACAGACCGCTGCTGCTCAGGGAGAACTGCGAGAAGCGCTGCGGATCGGCAGCGAAGGCATCGCGCATGCGGAAATTCTGCATGGCCTTGCGGTGTTCCTGCAGGGCTTTCCAGGAGGCGAGCTGGGTCACGTCGATGGGGTGTTGATAGTACTCCATGGCTAGGCTTTTCCTTGGTGGCTCTTGTTTGCTGTTGTGCCCCACAAGCCGCTGGCTTGCAAGAGAAAGTCGGTGACCGCGAGACGCCGGTCGTGGCGCCGCGCTTCGAGCATGAAAAAGCCCGGTATGTTCCGGGCTTCCAGGGTTCAGTCAGGGTCGGGTGAGCTAACCTTCGGTTGCGTCACACTCGGGCCCTGCGGCGAAAGCTCAGGTTGTCGATCAGCCGCGTCTGGCCGAGATAGGCCGCTACCAGCAGGACCAATGCGGAGGTGTCCGGCCCGGCCGGTTGCAGACTCAGCTGCTCACGCAGTTCCAGGTAGTCCACCTTAAGCCCCTGAGCTTGCAATTCGGCGACACCGGCGGCCAGGGTCGGCTCGACCGCGGCGCCGGCGGCGAGCTGATCAGCGAGCCGCCTGAGCAGGCTGTACAGGCAGGGCGCACTGGCGCGCTGGCCGTCGTCGAGATAGCCATTGCGGGACGACAGCGCCAGGCCGTCGGTGGCCCGCACCGTGGGCTGGGCGACGATCTCGATGGGCATGTCCAGGTCCTGGACCAGCTTGCGGATCACCGCCAGCTGCTGATAGTCCTTTTCGCCAAAGACCGCCACGTCCGGTTGCGCCATCTGGAACAGCTTGGTGACCACCGTCGCCACGCCTTCGAAATGCCCGGGCCGGCGTGCGCCGCAGAGGCCTTCCGAGACCTGGGGGACGTTCACCCGGGTCAGGCCGTCCATGCCGCTGGGATACATCTCGGCCACCGCCGGTGCGAACAGCAGATCGCAAT
Organism: Pseudomonas sp. SHLD1; assembly: GCF_028640935.1. NCBI lineage: Bacteria > Pseudomonadati > Pseudomonadota > Gammaproteobacteria > Pseudomonadales > Pseudomonadaceae > Pseudomonas > Pseudomonas sp. SHLD1. The sequence goes on along the minus strand of NZ_JAQZAD010000006.1, from coordinate 28,409 downwards.
GGGCTTCGTTCAGCTGGCGGCTGTCTTCCGCCAGGGTGCGGGGATAGGTGTCCAGATCCTCGCCGGGACCGAACTGCAGCGGATTGACGAAGATGCTCGCCACCACGAAGTCGGCGTGGCGCCGGGCGGTCTCCACCAGCGCGATATGGCCGGCGTGCAGATTGCCCATGGTGGGCACCAGGCCGATGCGCAGGCCCTGGCGGCGCGCGGCGGCAACGGCGGCGCGCAGTTCGCAGACGCTATGGACCGTTTTCATGCGGAGAATCCGTGTTCGGGAGCGGGAAAGCTGCCGTCCTTGACGGCGGCGACGTAGGCCGCCAGGGCAGCCTGGATGCTGTCCTGACCGACCATGAAGTTGCGGACGAATTTCGGCGTGCGCCCGCGCAGGGCCAGGCCGAGCATGTCGTGCAGCACCAGCACCTGGCCATCGGTGGCGGCACCGGCGCCGATACCGATCACCGGCACCCGGGCGGCCCGGGTGATTTCCTCGGCCAGCGCCGAGGGCACGCATTCCAGCAGCAGCATGGCCGCGCCGGCTTCTTCCAGCTCCCGCGCGGCCTCGCGCAGCTGCTGCGCCCGGAGCGGATCGCGGCCCTGCACCTTGAAACCGCCGAAGACATTGACCGACTGGGGCGTCAGGCCCAGGTGGGCGCAGACCGGCACGCCATTGGCGGCCAGGCGGCGAATCGGCTCGGCCAGCCAGGCATCGCCCTCGAGCTTGACCATCTGCGCCCCCGCCTGCATCAGGCGACCGGCGCTGGTCAGGGTCTGCTCCAGGGTGGCATAGGTCATGAACGACAGGTCGGCGACGATGAAGGCGCCTGCGTGGCCGCGCTTGACGCAGGCGGTGTGGTAGACCATGTCGTCGAGGGTCACCGGCAGGGTGCTGTCGTGACCCTGCAGCACCATGCCGAGGGAATCGCCGATCAGCAGCATCTCCACGCCGGCCTGACTGGCGGCCTGGGCGAAGGTGGCATCGTAGGCGGTCAGCATGGCGATCTTTTCGCCGCGCTGCTTGAGCCCCTGAAGGGTCGTGAGGCTGATATCGGGCATGCAAGGGGTCCTCGTGGGACGGCGCTATGGTTGTTGTCTGGGCGCCGCGGGCGCGGGGTGGCCGCGCGCAAACGGCTGCTATAGTCCCGGCGCGTCCGGCACAAGTCAATGCTCGGTGTTACGGCTGTGTTACCGGCTGGGTGACGACGGTAGCAGCCGTTCCAGGCCTTCGAAAGGGCAGGCGGACAGCAGGTCCGGCAAGCGGCGGCCGTCGGGCAGGTGCAGGGAGGGGGCCAGCTCGGCCAGCGGATAGAGCACGAAGGCGCGGGCGTGGAGGTGATAGTGCGGCACCTGCAGGCGTGGCTCGTCGATCAGCCGTTCGCCGAACAGCAGGATGTCGATGTCCAGGGTGCGCGGCCCCCAGCGCTCGTCCTTGCGCACGCGGCCCTGCTGCTGCTCGATGGCCTGGGTGGCGTCGAGCAGCGCCAGGGGGGCAAGGGCGGTGTCCAGCGCGGCGACGGCATTGACGTAGCGCGGCTGGTCGGGCGGACCCAGGGGGTCGCTGGCATAGAAGGCGGAGACCGCCACCAGCTGACTCTTCGGCAGGCTGGCCAGGGCCTCCAGGGCCGCATCCAGTTGCTGCCGCGGCTCGGCCAGGTTGCTGCCCAGGCCGAGATAGACCCTTTCCATCATTCGTCGCCGGCGGTGGGCGCATCCGAGGTGCGCCGCTTGCGATTGCTGCCGCCCCGGCGACGGCGCTTGGCCGGTGCGCCTTCGTCTCGGCTGAGATTCTTGATCATCTCGCGCCGCTGGCTGTCGCCGACCTCCTGGTAGCGCGTCCACCAGTCGCCCAGGCCACCGGTCTCCTCGCCTGCGCTCTCGCGCAGCAGCAGAAAGTCGTAGCCGGCGCGGAAGCGCGGATTTTCCAGCAGTTGATCGGCGCGCTTGCCCTGACGGCGCGGCAGGCGTTCCTGCATGTCCCAGATCTCGCGCATCGGCAGGGTGAAGCGCTTGGGGACGGCGGTGCGTTGGCACTGCTGCAGGGTGAGGTCGTGGGCGGCTTCCTGCATGGCCGGAATCGGTGCCAGACCGAGGTCCTGGTGATGCCGGACACGCTCGGGCAGCGCCGGCCAGAGCAGGGCGGCGAACAGGAAGGCCGGCGTGACCGGCTTGCCTTCGCGGATGCGGGTATCGGTATTGACCAGGGCCTGGCGAATCAGGCTGCCGGCGTATTCCGGGTCGCGTTCCAGGGCTTCGCCACTGGCCGGGAACAGCGGGGCGAACAGACCGTACTGGCAGAGCAGCTCGAAGGTACGTTCGGCCTTGCCACCGAGCAGCAGCTTGATGACCTCGTCGAACAGGCGCGGTGCGGGAATGTCCCGCAGCAGCGGCGCCAGGCGACTGATGGGCTCGGCGGTCGCTGCCTCGATCTGGAAGTCCAGCTTGGCGGCGAAGCGCACGGCCCGCAGCATCCGCACCGGGTCTTCCTGGTAGCGCTGCTCCGGATCGCCGATCAGGCGAATCTGCCGCAGGCGGATATCCTGGGTGCCATTGGCATAGTCGAGGATGCGTTCGCCGCTGGCGTCGTAGTAGAGCGCGTTGATGGTGAAGTCGCGCCGCTGGGCATCCTGTTCCTGGTTGCCATAGATGTTGTCGCGCAGGATCCGGCCGCTTTCATGACGCGAGCCCTGGGCCTCGTCCTCGGCATCGCCGGTGGGATGATTGGCGCGGAAGGTCGCGACCTCGATGATCTCGCGGCCGAAATGCACGTGGACCAGCTTGAAGCGCCGGCCGATGACCCGTGCATTGCGGAATTCGGCCCGCACCTGTTCAGGCGTGGCACTGGTGGCGACATCGAAGTCCTTGGGCTCGAAGCCCAGCAGCAGGTCCCGGACGCAACCGCCTACCAGGTAGGCCTGATAACCCGCTTTCTCCAGCCGCTCGACGACGCTCAGGGCGTAGCGGCTGATGCGCTCTCGTTCCAGAGCATGCTGACTGCGGGGCAGTTCGATGGGCAAGGCAGGCGCGGGCGGAGTACGCCGCAGGGGCGAGCGCAGAGTCTGGATCAGCTTCTTCAGCATGCGAGTTTCTGTTCGGAGAGACGGCTACACGCAATCTGGCCCACAGCGGGAACCGTTGCGCAATAGATAAGGAGGGGATCTTGAACGAGGGAGGGGAGGCTGTCAAAGGCACTGGGGGAGCCGAAGCTCCCCCCCAAAGTGGTACGTGCTTTGTTTTTATTGTTTATCCAGACCTTTTGTTTTTCTTGTGTGGTCTGTTCCGTGCGGATACCTGCCGCCGGAAAGGCTCTGAAGTCTAGAGCCAAGAGCAAACGGATTACTTTGGAAGCTGATGCCGTCAGGATCATTCCTGCTCTGCCTGGTACGGGTGCTGCCTCGGGGCAGTTTTGTTGTTCTCTGGCCTGACATCGCGCGGACCATCCCGCTAGACGACTCTTCTCCAAAATGATCAGTTAGCTACGCCTCCGCCTGCTTGTTCTTGTTGTGCTGGAGTCGCTACGTCTTGTTTTTGTTATGGCTTGGGTACGTTCTTATTGTTCTTGTGCGAGAACATAAAGCAGATGCCGTGCCAGTTTTATAAAATCCTTTATTTTCAACGGCTTGCGAAAAATGTAGCCTTTTTGCTCAGGGGCTACAGGCAAATTTTCGTTACCGCTGAACCCGCCGGCTGTTACGGCGGTAACACATTGCAAAGGATGGGGGAGAGACCAGGGAGGTGTTACCGCGGGACGTGCAAGGCTGTCACGTCCCGGTATGGATCAGGAGGCGTCGCTGCTGGCGCTGGCCTTGCGCCGCGGAATGCCCAGGCGCTGGCGACGTTCCCACAGGCACTTGCGGCTGACGCCCAGCTTGCGCGCCAGCTCGGTCTCGGTCATGTGGTCCTGGTGCTCGAGCACGAAGTGCTGGAAGTAGTCTTCCAGCGACAGGTCCTCGGTGGGTTCGTGGGCGCCATTGCCGTTACCCAGTCCCGAGCTGGGCAGCGGATCCAGGTAGCTGTCGGCCAGCTCCAGTTCGCCGAGCTCGACGTCGATGCCCAACTGATCGGCATTGATCTCCTGGCCTTCGCTGAGGATCACCGAGCGCTCGATGGCGTTCTCCAGCTCGCGCACGTTGCCCGGCCAGCTGTAGTGGCGGATGGCGGCCTCGGCCTCGGCGCCGAGCTTCAGGCCTGGACGACTCATGCGCGCCGACTGGCGAGCGAGGAACACCCGGGCGATCTCCATGACGTCGCCGCCGCGTTCGCGCAGGGCCGGCAGGCGCAGGGAAATGACATTGAGGCGATAGAAGAGGTCTTCGCGAAACTGGCCAATCTTCGCCAGACCCTTGAGATCCCGATGGGTCGCGGCGATCAGGCGCACATCGACCTTTTGCGACTGCACCGAGCCGACCCGGCGAATCTCGCCTTCCTGCAGCACGCGCAAGAGGCGTGCCTGGGCTTCCAGTGGCAATTCGCCGATCTCGTCGAGAAACAGGGTGCCGCCGTCGGCCGCTTCCACCAGGCCGGTACGGCTGGCGCTGGCGCCGGTGAAGGCGCCCTTCTCGTGGCCGAAGAGTTCGGATTCGATCAGGGTCTCGGGAATGGCCGCACAGTTGACCGAGATCAGCGGCGCCTTGGCCCGCCGCGACAGATTGTGCAGTGCCCGCGCCACCAGTTCCTTGCCGGTACCCGATTCACCCTGGATCAGCACGGTGGAATCGGTGGGCGCGACCTTGCGGATCTTGCCGAAGAGGTCCTGCATCGGCGCGCAGTTGCCGATGATGCCGATCTCGCCGGTGGCCGGCGCCGGCGTGACGCTTTCCTCGGCGACCATCGGCGGGCGCTGCTCGCGTTCCACCAGGATGCGCGCCACGGCCTGCAGCATCTCGTCGTGATCGAAGGGCTTGGCGATGTAGTCCACCGCACCCTGCTTCATGGAATCGACCGCCGAGCGAAGGCTGGCGTAGCTGGTCATGATCAGCACCGGCTTGCCCTTGGCGAGATCGATCATCTCGGTACCCGGGGCGCCGGGCAGGCGCAGATCGCTGATGACGAGGTCGAAGCTGGAAACGTCGTAGAGATCCTGGGCTTCCTGGACGGAGCCGGCTTCGCTGACACGGAACTGGTTGCGCTCGAGCAGGCGGCGCAGCGCCGAACGGATGATCTTCTCGTCTTCGACAATCAGGATATGGGCCATCAAGTGCGCTCTCTTACGGGAAGGCAAGACGACCCACGCCAGGCAGCGTGTGATGTCGCGGTCGTCTGGACTTCCGAATGCTTTAGCAGATCCATCCAGCAGGCGGATGGGTCCGTCACGGCGCCTCCGGCAACCCGAGATAGCGCGGCAGCAGTACCCGAATGCGGGTGCCCTGGCCGGTCACGGGGTCGGTAGGACTATCGATCATTATCTGACCATAATGCTCTTCTACGATGGAATAGACCAGCGCCAAGCCAAGCCCTGTCCCCTTGCCCGGATCCTTGGTGGTGAAGAAGGGTTCGAACAGTCGACTGACGATGGCCTTGGGAATACCGCTGCCTTCGTCTTCGACGCTCAGGGTCACGGTCTGGCCGTGGGCCTCGCTGCGCACCCGGATCGGCGCGCCGGCGGGCGAGGCGTCGCGGGCGTTGGACAGCAGGTTGATCATCACCTGCACCAGGCGCTGGGGATCGCCCTGCACCAGGTGTTCCGGGTCGCAGAGATTGAAGAAGTCGACGTCTACACTCTGACGATTGAGCGAGAGCAGGGCGATGGCCTCCTGGGCCGCCTCGGCCACGCACACCGGTTCGTGGGCCTGCTGGCGGCCACCGGCGTGGGCGAAACTCATCAGCGACTGGACGATGCGGGTGATGCGGCGGGTCTGCTCGATGATCTGGCTGCTGATCTCGTCGATCTCTTCGTCCGCTTCGCGCTCCTCGCGCAGATTCTGCGCCAGGCAGGCGATGCCGGTGACCGGGTTGCCGATCTCGTGGGCGACGCCCGCGGCCAGCCGGCCGATGGAGGCCAGGCGCTCGGAGTGGATCAGGCGGTCTTCCAGCAGCTGGGTCTCGCTGATGTCTTCCACCACCAGCACCGTGCCGTTGCTGCCCACCGCCAGGGGTTCGTCGATGGTCGCCTTGTGCAGGTTGAGCCAGCGCTGCTCGTGCTCCTGGGGCAGGCGCTGCTTGTAGAGGTGCTGCTGTGCCGGTTCGGCGAGAAAGCGCTCGAACAGGTCCTGCCAGGGATCGGGCAGGGCGCTCAGGCGCGAGCCCACCACCCGGGCGCCGTCGATGCCGGTGAGTTCTTCCATGGCGCGGTTCCACATGAGGATCTCGCGGTCGCGGGCCAGGGAGCAGACGCCCATGGGTAACTCCTGCAGGGTCTGGCGGTGATAGCGGCGCAGGGCGTCCAGCTCGGCGGCGAGACCCGTCAGGCGCGACTGGTAGTCTTCCAGGCGATTCTCGATGAAGTGGATGTCTTCGGTGGCATAGGCCTCGCTTTCCGCCTTGAACGGCAGAAAGGTCTCGACGATGTCCTGGGCGACCCGCGGGCCCATCAGGCCCGAGAGGTTGGCCTCGATGCGATCGCGCAGCCGGCGCAGGGCATAGGGGCGGCGTTCGTCATAGGGCAGCAGCAGGTCGGCCAGGGCGCGCTCGACTTCCTTTTGCGCGGTCTTGGCGCCCAGCGGCTTGGCCAGCTGGGCCGCGAAGTCCTGGGGCGAGCTGGCCGCCAGTTCGCGGCGTTGCGGACGACGGACGTTGTCCACCGCGCAGGCCTCGGCGGCGCTCTTCTCTTCTTCGCTGGCTTCGGTGAACAGCGAGACCAAGGCGAACACCAGCACGTTGACGGTCAGCGAGGCCACGGCGGCGAGGTGCCAGTTGCTGGCGCTGATGCGATAGCTGAAGACGCCGATGTGCAGCGGATTGATGTCGGCCACCAGCGGCATGAGCATGCTCAGGAACCACAGGCCCAGGCCGCACAGCAGGCCGGCGATGAAGCCCTTGCGATTGGCCGTCTGCCAGTAGAGCACCGACAGCGCGCCAGGCAGGAATTGCACGGTGGCGACAAAAGAGACGATGCCCAGGCTGGAGAGATCGCCATGGCCCTGCAACAGGCGGTAGAAGCCGTAGCTGCCGAGGATGATGGCGGCGATCAGCAGGCGCCGGGTCATGCGCAGCCAGCGATAGATGTTGCCGTCGGTGGGTGGCTGGTAGAGCGGCAGCACGATGTGGTTGAGCAGCATGCCCGACAGCGCCATGGTCACCACGATGATCAGGCCGCTGGCTGCCGACAGGCCGCCGACGAAGGCCACCAGCGCCAGCAGCGGATTGTCCAGTGCCAGGCCCACGCCCAGGGTGAAGTACTCCGGCGGCGTCGGCGAACCCAGCGCCAGGCCGCCCCAGAGAATCGGCGGCACCGCCAGGCTGATCAGCAGCAGGAACAGCGGCAGGCCCCAGCTGGCGCTGACCAGCGCCTGGGGACTGAGATTCTCGGTAAAGGCCATGTGGTACATGTGCGGGGTGACGATGGCCGCGGCAAAGAACACCAGCAGCAGGATCCGCCAGGGGCCTTCCTGCAGCGGGGTGTGCAGGGTGGAAAGGGCGCTCTGGTTCTGCTGCAGCCAGGTCTCCAGGCCGTTGGGGCCGCCGAACACGGTATAGAGGGTGACGCTGCCAACGATGCCCAGGGCCAGCAGCTTGACCAGGGATTCGAAGGCGATGGCCACCACCAGGCCCTCGTGGCGCTCCTTGGAGTTGATCTGGCGCGCGCCGAAGAGCATGGCGAACAGGGTGATCAGCAGGCAGAAGCCCAGCGCCGGGGCGTCCTGGGCGCGGGCCTGCACCAGGATGCCGGTACTGGTGGCCACCGCCTGGATCTGCAGCGCCAGCAGTGGCAGCACGGCGATCAGCATGCCCAGACTGGTCAGGGCGCCGGCCCAGGTACTGCGGAAACGGAAGGCGAAGAGATCGGCCAGGGACGCCAGCTGGTAGGCACGGGTCAGGCGCAGGATGGGATAGAGCAATACCGGCGCCAGCAGAAAGGCGCCGCACAGCCCCAGGTAATAGGCGAGAAAGCCGTAGCCGTAGTCGTAGGCCAGGCCCACGGTGCCATAGAAGGCCCAGGCGCTGGCATAGACGCCCAGCGACAGGGTGTAGATCAGCGGATGGCGCACCAGCCGGCGCGGCACCCAGCCCTTCTCGGTCATCCAGGCGACGCCAAAGAAGATCAGCAGGTAACCGGCGCTGATCAGGACCAGTTGGGACAGACTAAAGCTCGTCGGCATCGCGCTGGCTCTGCAGGATAAAGGTCACCACGATGAGGATGAGCCACAGCAGGTAGGGCCGATACCAGGCGCCGCTGGGAGCGATCCACCAATCCATGATGGCGGGGGAGAACAGATAGATGCCTACCACGAGGAGCAGGACCAGCCGGTAGATGTACATGCGCGGTTCCCGAACGGCGATGGCGCCATGGTAAAGCAAAAGCGCTGTACCCCGGAGAGGGAGGCTTCTACCGTGACGGCATCCTTGCCCGCTGGAGATCCTCGATGACCAGGCCCCGCCTCGCTGCCGTGCTGGAAACCGCGCTCTATGCCGCCGATCTGCCCAGGGCCCGGCGCTTCTATGACGAGGGTGCTGGGCCTGGCGCCTCTGTTCACCGACGACCGTCTGGCCGCCTATGCGGTGGGCGCCAGCGTGCTGTTGCTGTTCCAGCGGGGCACTACCGAGCAACCCGTCAGGTTGCCGGGCGGCTGCATTCCTCCGCACGGCGCCCAGGGCTGTCAGCACCTGGCCCTGGCGATCGCGGCGGATGAACTGGACACCTGGATCGCGCACCTGGCAGCCGCCGGGGTCGCCATCGAGGAACGCACCCAGTGGCCACGTGGGGCGGTCAGCCTGTATTTCCGCGATCCGGACGGGCACCTGCTGGAACTGGTGACGCCCGGACTCTGGCCCAACTACTAGTCCGGCAGCTGGGCTTCGGCCAGGTGGGGCACCCGCGGGATCAGCGTGGCGTCCCAGTGGGCGACGCCCCAGGCCAGCACCCGGGTCGGGGGCTCCTCGGCCAGCGCCGGCTGGGTCGGCTGGCCCAGGGCGCGCAGGGCGCGTACCAGCAGGGCGCCGGCCTGTTCGGGTGGCAGCGGCGGCGAGCGGTAACTTTTGCCCAGCTTGTGGCCGTCGGGCTGGATCAGCAGCGGCACGTGCAGATAGCGCGGCGCCGGATGGCCGAGCAATTCCTGCAGATAGAGCTGGCGCGGCGTGGAGTCCAGCAGGTCGGCGCCCCGCACCACGTCGGTGATGCCCTGCAGGGCATCGTCCATCACCACCGCCAGCTGGTAGGCGATCAGGCCGTCGCGACGCTGGATGACGAAGTCGCCCACCTCGCGTCCCAGGTGCTGGCGGAATTCGCCCTGCACCCGGTCGACGAAGCGGTAGTCCAGCTCGGGGACGCGGATGCGGATGGCGGCGTCGGTCGCCGGCAGCCCGCGATTGCGGCAGTAGCCGGGGTAGAGCCCGCCACTGCCTTCAAGTTGCTTGCGCGAGCAGTCGCAGGCATAGGCCAGCCCGCTGGCCAGCCACTGCGCGATGACCGCGCGATAGGCGTCCAGGCGTTCGCTCTGGCGCAGCACCGGGCCGTCCCATTCGAAGCCATAGGCTTCCAGGGTAGTGAGAATGGCCGCCTGGGCGCCCGGGACCTCGCGTGGCGGATCCAGGTCTTCCATGCGCACCAGCCACTGCCCGCCCGCGGCGCGGGCATCCAGGTAGGAGGCTAGGGCGGCGACCAGCGAGCCGAAGTGCAGATAGCCGCTGGGCGTGGGGGCGAAACGGCCGACATAGGGGCGCCTGGACATAGCTCATCCTGTGAATGCCGGAAAAACCAAAATCTGAACAGAACAAAGGGCGCCGTAGCGCCCTCGTCGGTGAGGCAGCAGGACTCAGGTCCCGGTCTGCTTCTCGCGGATCTCGGCCAGGGTCTTGCAGTCGATGCACAGACTGGCGGTCGGACGGGCTTCCAGCCGGCGGATACCGATTTCCACGCCGCAGGAGTCGCACCAGCCGTATTCGTTGTCTTCGATCAGCTGCAGCGTCTCGTCGATCTTCTTGATCAGCTTGCGCTCGCGGTCGCGGGCACGCAGTTCCAGGCTGAATTCCTCTTCCTGGGTCGCGCGGTCGGCCGGGTCGGCGAAGTTGGCCGCTTCTTCCTTCATGTGGTGCACGGTGCGATCGACTTCTTCGCGCAGTTCCTGCTTCCACTTGTTCAGAATGCCGGTGAAGTGGGCGCGCATGCGCTCACTCATGTATTCCTCGCCCTTGGCAGGCTGGTAGGGTTCGTAGCCACGGGCCAGATGATTGTTCTGCTGATTTGCTTCGCTGGGCATGATTGACCCTCTCACTTTCGCTGATCCTGTCCACAGGCTGGATGCGTTTCCAGGCCTCTCCATGTTGGAACGCCCGGGGTCTGTGGCTGCCGATGACGTCCCGCGCAATGCCGACGCCAGGCTGAATATGTTCTCGACTGGCCAGTCGCCCTGCGGATGCAAGCCGGCGAACTTACCAGAAGCTTCCAGGGGGCGCTACTACTGGCCTCCCGCTCCTTGCCGACGCGGCGGGTGCCGGTCTGCGAAGCCTTGGTTAGAATCCCGCCTTCGCCACAAGTTCGGACCCCGTCCATGTCCAATTCCTACAGCGCACGCAGCCAGGCCATCGAGCCCTTCCATGTGATGGCCCTGCTGGAGCGCGCCAACCAGCTCCAGGCCGCCGGGCACGACGTCATCCACCTGGAGATCGGCGAGCCCGATTTCACCACCGCCGCCCCAGTGGTCGCCGCTGGCCAGGCCGCGCTGGCCGCCGGTCAGACCCGCTACACCGCGGCACGCGGCCTGCCGGAGTTGCGCCGCGCCATCGCCGCCTTCTATGGCGAGCGCTACGGCATCGACCTGGATCCGGAGCGGGTGCTGATCACCCCCGGCGGCTCGGGCGCCCTGCTGCTGGCCAGCGCCCTGCTGGTCGATCCCGGACGGCACTGGCTGCTGGCCGATCCCGGCTATCCCTGCAATCGGCACTTCCTGCGCCTGGTGGAGGGCGCGGCCCAGCTGATCCCGGTCGGCGCCGACACCCGCTACCAGCTCACGCCCGAGCTGGTGGAGCGGCACTGGCAGGCGGACAGCGTGGGCGCCCTGGTGGCCTCGCCGGCCAATCCGACCGGCACCCTGCTCGATCGTGACGAGCTCGCCGGGCTGTCGGCCGCCCTCAAGGCGCGTGGCGGTCACCTGGTGGTGGACGAGATCTACCACGGCCTGACCTACGGCCTGGACGCCCCCAGCGTGCTGGAGGTGGACGATTCGGCCTTCGTGCTCAACAGCTTCTCCAAGTACTTCGGCATGACCGGCTGGCGCCTTGGCTGGCTGGTGGCGCCGCCCGCCGCCGTGCCGGAGCTGGAAAAGCTGGCGCAGAATCTCTACATCAGCGCCTCCACCGTGGCGCAGCAGGCGGCCCTGGCCTGTTTTACCCCAGAGGCCATGGCCATCTTCGAGGAGCGTCGCGCCGAATTCGCCCGTCGTCGCGACTACCTGCTGCCAGCGCTGCGCGACCTGGGCTTCAGGATCGCCGTCGAGCCCCAGGGCGCCTTCTATCTCTATGCCGACATCTCCGCCTTCGGCGGCGATGCCTATGCCTTCTGCCGGTTCCTGCTGGAGACCGAGCACGTGGCCATCACCCCCGGCCTGGACTTCGGTCGCCACCGTGCCGACACCCATGTGCGCTTCGCCTACACCCAGTCGCTGCCGCGCCTGGAAGAGGCCGTCGCCCGCATCGCCCAGGGCCTGCAGCGCTGGAGTGCCCGGTGAGATTCGATCCGCCCCTGGAGGAGGGTCGCCTGCTGCGCCGCTACAAGCGTTTTCTCGCCGATATCGAGACCGCCAGCGGTGAAGTGTTGACCCTGCACTGCCCCAATACCGGGTCCATGCTCCACTGCCAGCCGGCGGGAGCCCGCGTCTGGTTCAGCCGCGCCAGCGGTCCCAAGCGCAAGCTGCCCGGCACCTGGGAACTGGTCGAGACGGATCATGGGCGCCTGGCCTGCATCAATACCGCCCGTGCCAATCGCCTGGTGGAGGAGGCCTTGCTGGCAGGCGGCATTCCCGAGCTGGCCGGCTTCACCGCCCTGCGCCGGGAGGTGGCCTACGGGCTGGAGAACAGTCGCGCCGATTTCCGCCTGGAGTATCCCGCGGGGCCGCTGTACCTGGAGGTCAAGAGCGTCACCCTGGGCTTTGCCGACACCACGGTCGCCGCCTTTCCCGATGCCGTGACCACCCGCGGGACCCGCCATCTGCGCGAGCTGGCGGCCCTGGCCGCGGCCGGCGAGCGGGCGGTGCTGCTCTATTGCGTGCTGCTCGACGGCATCGAGGCGGTGCGCCCGGCGGCGGAAATCGATGCCGCCTATGCCCTGGCCCTGGGCGAAGCCCGTCGGCAGGGCGTGCAGGTGCTGGCTTATGGGGCACTGCTCTCGCCCGCAGGTCTGCAACTGGACCGACCGCTACGCCTCGCTGACTGGGCAGTCACAAAAAGCTGATCGCCTGGACAGGATCTGGCAGGCGCCTTGCTTACGGATATCGCCCATTGATCGCCGCTATCGGGCGATCCTGTCAGGAGTCTCTTGATGATCTCTGTGCTGGGCATGCTGTTGCTGGTGGCCATCGCCATCCTCTTCTCCCGCCAGCGGCGCGCCATTCGCGTGCGTACCGTGCTCGCGGCCTTTCTGTTGCAGGCGGGACTCGGTCTGTTCGTCCTCTACATTCCCTGGGGCCAGCAGGTGCTCGGCAGCGTCTCCGGGGCCGTCTCTTCGCTGCAGCTCTATGCCGACAAGGGCATCGAATTCCTCTTCGGCGGCCTCGCCGGGCCGAGGATGTTCGAGTACTTCGGTAACGGCGGCTTCGTTTTCGCCGTGCGGGTGCTGCCCCTGATCGTGTTCTTCGGCAGCCTGATCGCGGTGCTCTACTACCTGGGCATCATGGGCTGGATCATCCGCCTGGTGGGCGGAGCGCTACACGCGTTGCTCGGCACCAGCCGGGTGGAATCCACCACGGTCACCGCGACCCTGTTCCTCGGCCAGTCGGAAATGCCGCTGGTGGTGCGGCCCTTCATCGCCGATCTCACCCGTTCGGAGCTGTTCGCCATCATGGTCGGCGGTTTCGCCGCGGTGGCCGGTTCGGTGCTGCTGGGCTACGCCGGCATGGGCGTGGAACTCAAGTACCTGATTGCCGCCAGCTTCATGGCCGCCCCGGGCGGACTGCTGATGGCCAAACTGATGGAGCCGGAGACCGAGCAGCCGCGCGACCAGGCCATGAAGACCCTGGGGGAAGGGGAAGAGCGCCCGGCCAACGTCATAGACGCAGCTGCGGAAGGCGCCCAGGTCGGCCTGCGCATCGCCCTAGCGGTCGGTGCCATGCTGCTGGCCTTCATCGCCCTGATCGCCCTGCTCAACGGCATCCTCGGCTGGTGCGGCGCCTGGTTCGGCCTGCCGCAGCTGAGCATGCAGCTGGTACTGGGCTATCTGCTGGCGCCGGTGGCCTTCCTCATCGGCGTGCCCTGGAGCGAGGCGGTGCAGGCCGGTGGCTTCATCGGCCAGAAGCTGGTGCTCAACGAATTCGTCGCCTACGCCGATCTCTCGACCTACCTGGACCCGGTCAAGTCGGCGGCGGCTGGCGTCCAGCCGCTCTCGGCGCACACCCAGGTCATCGTCACCTTCGCCCTCTGCGGCTTCGCCAATCTCTCTTCCATCGCCATCCAGCTCGGCGGCCTGGGCGGCATCGCCCCCCAGCGGCGTCACGAACTGGCTCAGCTGGGCCTGCGCGCCATGCTCGGCGGCACCCTGGCCAACCTGATGAGCGCGGCCCTGGCCGGCTTCTTCATCGGCCTCTAGGTCGATGTCGATTGGACCATCCGGTCCACTTTATGGTGCACAGCTGGCCTGGGTGCGCCAAAACGTAACAGCGGATGACCGTGGCGTGCGCCTGCTTCGCCGCCACGCGTTGTCCGCGGCTTCTCAAGGCTTTCGTTCAGGACCCCCTCTCATGACGTTTTCCCGCCTCCGTCGCGCGCGCCTCGGCGCGCTACCGCTCCTGTTCTGCTGCAGCGCCCAGCTGCTGGCCGCTCCCGCCGTCGCTACCGACAGCGCCCAGGGCGAGACCGCCAGTCCTGCCGCGCAACAGACGGAAAATCGCTCCCCCTATCTGTCGTCCTGGTACAACCAGGATCTGACCCTGATCGGCAGCAAGGACATCAGCTTCGGCCCGCAGCCCGTGGATGACGTCTATCTGGAGTACGAGTACTTCGGCCGCAAGGGGCCCTTCGAACTCTATGGCTACATCGACGTGCCCAGGGTGCTGGGCATCGGCAACAGCCATGACTCCGGCGTCTGGGACCGCGGTTCACCCCTGTTCATGGAGCACGAGCCGCGGATTTCCCTCGATCAGCTCACCGGCCGCTCACTGGCCTTCGGGCCGTTCAAGGAGTGGTACCTGGCCTTTGACTGGATCTACGACCACGGCAGTAGCCAGGCCAGTCGGCAGAACACCCTCTACGCCGGCTTAGGTACCGACATCGAGACCCATACCCCAGTACTGCTGTCCGCCAACCTGTACGGCCGTCGCCAATGGGAAAACTATGGCGCCGCCAACGAGAATTCCTGGGACGGCTATCGGGCCCAGCTCAAGTACATCTGGCCGCTGGCCAGGTTCGACAACGGCGCCTCCCTGACCTATGTCGGCTTCACCAACTTCGATTTCGGCTCGAAGCTGGGCGACGAGCCGGGTCGAACGGCCAATGCCACCGTGTCCACCAATGTGCTGCTCTATGCCTTCACCCACCTGCGCTTCATGTTCGCCGCGCGGCACTTCCACAATGGCGGCAACTGGCGCGACGGCACCGAGCTGAACTTTGGCGAGGGCGCCTTCGAGGGTCGCTCCAACGGCTGGGGCTACTATGTGGGGGTGGGTTATCAATTCTGATCTGGAGACTGACATGAGCACCAACCTGCCTGCGCACCTGGCCGCACTGCTTCCGGAAGCGGTCGCTGCAGCCGAGCGCGCCTACTGTCCGCATTCGGAATTTCCCGTGGGCGCCGCCCTGCTGACCGCCGAAGGCGAGGTCATCCATGGCTGCAACGTGGAAAACATCTCCTACGGCCTGACCAACTGCGCCGAGCGCAGCGCCCTGTTTGCCGCCATCAGCCGGGGCCTGCCGCCGCGCAGCTTCACCGCCATGGCCATCCATGCGCCGGGCGTCCCCCTGATCAGTCCCTGCGGCGCCTGCCGCCAGGTGCTGCTGGAGCTGATGGCGCCCGACGCGACCATCGTCTGCAGCGGCAGCGAACCCGGCCGTACCCGTACCTGGACCCTGGCCGAGCTGCTGCCCGGCGCCTTCGAAGACTTCTAAGGAGTCCGCCCATGTGGCTCGCCCAGGAAGTGATCCGCCAGAAGCGCGATGGCCTGGAGGTGTCCGCTGCGGACCTCCAGCGCCTGGTCAGCGGCATCGTCGATGACAGCCTCAGCGAAGGCCAGATCGCCGCCTTCGCCATGGCTACCCTGCTGCGCGGCATGACCGCTGCGGAGCGCACCACCCTGACCCTGGCCATGCGCGACAGCGGCCAGGTGTTGCACTGGGACCTGCCGGGGCCGGTGGTGGACAAGCATTCCACCGGCGGCGTGGGCGATCTCACCAGCCTGGTGCTGGCGCCGCTGCTCGCCGCCTGTGGCTGCCATGTGCCGATGATCTCCGGGCGCGGCCTGGGCCATACCGGCGGCACCCTCGACAAGCTGGAGAGCATTCCCGGCTATCGCATCCGTCCCGGCCTGGCGCGCTTTCGCCAGGTGGTGGCCGAGGTGGGTTGCGCCATCGTCGGTCCGGACGCCGATCTGGCCCCGGCCGATCGGCGCCTCTATGCCATCCGCGACGTCACCGCCACGGTGGAATCGGTGGACCTGATCACCGCCTCCATCCTGGCCAAGAAACTGGCCGCCGGCCTGGACGTGCTGGTCATGGACGTCAAGACCGGCGGCGGCGCCTTCATGGCCGAGCAGCAAGCCGCCCTGCGCCTGGCCGACAGCATCGTCGAGGTCGCCGAAGCGGCAGGGGTCCGTACCCGTGCCCTGGTCACCGACATGGGCCAGCCCCTGGCGCGCAGCGCCGGCAATGCCCTGGAGGTGGAAGAGGCCATCGCCCTGCTGGCCGGCGAGGTGCGCAGCGCGCGCCTCTGGCAGGTGATCCAGGCGCTAGCCGGGGAAGCGCTGCAACTGGCCGGGTTGGCCGGCGATGCCAGCGCGGCCGAGCGCCTGGTGCTGGAGGCCTGGCGGAGCGGCGCCGCCCTGGCGCGTTTCGCGGCGATGAACCAGGCCCTGGGCGGTCCGTCCGACCTGACCGAGCGGCCCTGGCAGCATCTGCCTCGGGCTCCGGTGGTGCGCGCCGTCCATCCTGCACGCCCGGGCTGGGTGCAGCAGGTCGATACCCGCGCCCTCGGGCTGCTGGTGGTCGAACTGGGTGGCGGTCGACAGCGCCCGGAAGATGAGGTGGACCCCGCCGTAGGCCTGGCTGATCTGGCATTGCCCGGCGAGCGGGTGGATCAGGATCGGCCGCTGGGGCTGGTCCATGCTCGCGATACCGCCAGCGCAGCGCGGGCCGTCGCGCAGCTGCAGGCGGCCTATGTCCTGGGTGAGGAACGACTGCCAGAACGTGCGCCGCCCGTGCTGGATCGACGCTAGCGCCGGATTTCAGGCAAAAAAAGACCCGGCAGAGCCGGGTCCAAAACCGTGATTAGCCTGATGAGGAGATAAC
Source organism: Pseudomonas sp. SHLD1 (assembly GCF_028640935.1). Classification (NCBI taxonomy): domain Bacteria; kingdom Pseudomonadati; phylum Pseudomonadota; class Gammaproteobacteria; order Pseudomonadales; family Pseudomonadaceae; genus Pseudomonas; species Pseudomonas sp. SHLD1. The sequence continues at coordinate 11,612 of NZ_JAQZAD010000006.1, read as the reverse complement.
CCGAAGACCACTGCTGGACCTCCAGTTATCGACCGATCTCGCGACCGGCTGAGTTGAATAATAACAATTCTCATTCCATCGTCAAGCGTATTCGAGAATATTTCTTAATTACTGCTAGTGGGGCGCTCCGGGGCACTGCGCAGGCGGGTGACTTCCTTGTTCAGCGTATCGATATGGCGCGCCATGTTCTCGATCAGGCTGTGGGCGATGCGCGGGGTGGTCTCCATCAGCGAGACGAATTGATCCTGGGGAATCACCAGCACGGTGCAGACGGTCTTGGCGATGACGCTGGCGGTACGCGGCGTATGGGTGAAGACCGCCAGGGCGCCGACGATCTCGTCCTGGCAGACCTCGCCGACCTTGCAGCCATCCACCCAGGCCTCGGCATGGCCTTCGGTGATGACGAAGACATGCTCGGCGGAGTCGCCCTGGCGGATGATGACCTCGCCGGCGGCATAGCGACGGAAGCCGGTCGCCGGCTGGGTGACCGGCGGCTTGAGCCGGATCAGCGCCTGGGCCAGCAGCGACTGCTGGCCCAGCATGTACCTCAGCAGGGCATCGCGCTGGACCGGTGTGGCGGTGGCCGCCGCGAGAAAGGTCTCGCGGTCATAGGGCAGCACCCGCACGTCGGCCTCGCCTTCGTAGTTGAGGGGCGGCAGATCCAGGGTGCGCCCCAGGCCGATCAGATCGCCCTCGCCGAGCTGGAACAGTGCCCGCTGATCCAGCACCACCCGCAGCGGGCCGCGCTGGATCAGATAGACCTCGTCATTGCGCATCCAGTCCTGCAGCAGGGCGGCGGGACTCAGCTGCAGGGGCTGCCGACTCGGCGCCACACCACTGACCAGCCGCGCCGGAATGGCCTGCAGCGCCTGACGCAGCTGATCGACATAGGGAGGCTGATCGCCGATGAGGTACATGGTGCCAATTCCTTCTTGTTACGCAGAGGTTGTGACGTGGGTCGCACGATAAGCCGCTCGTCGGCGACCGTAAATCCACAACTCCGCGAGCTGTGACGGAACGCTTGTTCTGCCTCCCGGGAGGTCGCGGTCAGACCGGCGCGCGACCCAGGCGGCGCAGCAGTCGAGCCGGTAGGGCCTCCAGCTGTCCCGCGCGCTCCAGTTCCACCACCAGTGCCCGATCCTGCTCGGCGGGTTCGAGCGGATCCTGCGCCTGGCGCTGGGCCGCCACCACCGCAAGGGTGGCTTCGGAGGGATCGGTCCCCTCGGCCTGGCGCTCCTGCAGCCAGCGGGCGATGAGTTCGTCGTCCGCCTGGCAGTCGATGATCAGCAGGGGGGCGGCCTGGGCTTCGGCCAGGGCCTGGGCCGCGGCGCGCTGGGCCTGCTTGAGATAGGTGGCGTCGAGCACCAGCGGATAGCCGGCCGCCAGCACCTGGGCGCCGATCTCGTGCAGTCGCGCATAGGTGGCTTCGCCGGCTGCGGCGCTGTAACGGGTGGCTTCGTCGCTATCGACATAGAGGCGCTGGCGCTCGACATCGGATCTCAGGCGAATGGCGCCGAGCGCCTCGACCAGGGCCAGGGCCACGGTGCTCTTGCCGATGCCCGAGACGCCGTGCATCACCGCCGCGAAGGGCTGAGGCACCTGGGTGTAGCCCTCGGCCAGGGCCGTGTAGCTGCGATAGCTGGCGAGGATCTCGGCCCGTAGCGCCGGCTCCTCGGCCTGGCCCAGGCGGAACAGGGCGATCTTGGCGCGCACCATGGCGCGATAGGCCTTGTAGAAGTAGAGCAGGGCAAGACCGGCATAGTCGCCGGTCGCCTCGAAGTAGGCGTTGACGAATCTGTTGCTCAGCGCCTTGAGGCCACGGTCTTCCAGGTCCATGGCCAGGAAGCCGGCATCGCCCATGGTGTCGGTCAGGCGGAAGGGCTCGTTGAACTCGATGCAGTCGAACAGCACCACCTCGCCGTCGAGCAGGGTGGCGTTGGCCAGGTGGATGTCGCCATGGCATTCGCGGATGAAGCCGTCCCGGCAGCGGGCCTCGAACAGCGGCAGGAGGCGGGCGTAGCTGGCTTCGGCCCAGGCTTCCAGCTGGTCGAGCTGCTTGAGGTCGGCCGCCTCGCCGAGCATGGCGCGGATCTGCTCGAAATTCTGCCGTACCGGCGCCATGGCCGCGTCCGGGGTGCACAGCGGATGCTCGGTCGCCACCTGGGGCGCTGCCAGGTGGAAGCGGGCGATCTGGGCGGCCAGGGCATCGATGTGCGCCTCGGTCAGTTCGCCGCGCTGCTGCACTTCGCTGAGTAGCTGGCTCTGGGGGAATTCGCGCATGCGCAGGGCGTATTCGATCACCGGACCGCTGCCATCCAGCTCGGGGGCACCTTCGCTGCCGGTGATGGCCACCACGTCCCGGTAGAGATCGCGGGTCAGGCGCTGATTGAGTCGCAGCTCCTCACGGCAGAAGTGGCCGCGGGCCTCCAGGTCGGTGAAGTCGAGGAAACCGAAATTCACCGGCTTCTTGATCTTGTAGGCGACCTCGCCGGTCAGCACTACCCAGGAAATATGGGTTTCGATCACCCGGAACGCCGAGGTGGGATGGGGATAGAGCGCCGGGTTCTGCAGGGCGGAAATCAGGAGCTGGCTCACGGGCGGTCCTTGTAGGAAATGGATGGCGGCATTATCGCTGCCAGGGCGGTCCACGCAAGCCACGACACCGGGAAGGGGGCATCCTTTGACCCCAGCTGACGAAGCGCTTGTGGGCCGCTGTCGGCCAACGGGCAAGTGCGTATAATGCGCCGCCATGAAGCGACCCCGATCCTCTCGTTCCCGCAAGCGCAAGACCTTTGACTGGCGCCGCCTGTCCGGCTGGGCAGTCAAGCTTGGTCTGGTCGCGCTGGTAGCCCTGGCTGGCGTATGCATCTATCTGGATGCCGTGGTCCAGGAAAAATTCTCCGGCAAGCGCTGGACCATCCCGGCCAAGGTCTATGCCCGACCGCTGGAATTGTTCAATGGCGTCAAGCTCAGCCGTGACGACTTCCTCACCGAACTGGATGCCCTCGGCTATCGCCGCGAGAAGACCGTGGACGGCCCCGGCAGCGTCTCCGTGGGCGCCTCCACGGTCGAGCTGAACACCCGTGGCTTCCAGTTCTACGAAGGCGTCGAGCCGGCGCGAGCGATCCGCGTGCGCTTCGCCGGCGGCACCGTCTCCGGCGTCAGCGCCCTGGATGGCAGCAACCTGGCCGTGGCCCGCCTGGAGCCGCTGATGATCGGCGGCATCTATCCGGCGCATAACGAGGATCGCATCCTAATCAAGCTCGACCAGGCGCCGCCGCACCTAGTCGATGGCCTGGTGGCCGTCGAGGACCGCGAGTTCTGGCATCACCATGGCGTATCGCCCAAGTCCATCGCTCGCGCCGTCTGGGTCAACGCCACCAGCGGCCAGGTCCGCCAGGGTGGCAGTACCCTGACCCAGCAGCTGGTCAAGAACTTCTACCTCACCAACGAGCGCAGCATCACCCGCAAGGGCACCGAAGCCTTGATGGCGCTGCTGCTGGAGCTGCACTACAGCAAGCAGGAGATCCTCGAGGCCTATCTCAACGAGGTGTTCCTCGGTCAGGATGGCTCGCGCGCCATCCACGGCTTCGGTCTGGCCGCCCAGTACTTCTTCGGCCAGCCCTTCAGCGAACTGAAACTGCATCAGGTCGCCCTGCTGGTCGGTCTGGTGAAGGGCCCGTCCTACTACAACCCGCGTCGCTATCCCGAGCGCGCCATGGCCCGCCGCAACCTGGTACTCGACCTCATGGCCGAGCAGGGCGTGGTCAGCGCCACCGAGGCCGAGGCTGCCAAGGCCCGCCCGCTGGGCATCACCAAGGCCGGCAGCCTGACCAACAGCTCCTTCCCGGCCTTCGTCGACCTGGTCAAGCGCCAGCTCAAGCAGGACTACCGCGACGAAGACCTCACCGAGGAAGGGCTGCGCATCTTCACCAGCTTCGACCCCATCCTGCAGACCAAGGCCGAAGCGGCCATGGGCGAGGCCATGAAGCGCATCGATGGCCGCAAGGGTGCGGAAAACGTCGAGTCGGCCATGGTGGTGACCAATCCGGAAACCGGTGAGGTCCAGGCGCTGCTGGGCGGTCGCGATCCGCGCTTCGCCGGCTACAACCGTGCCCTCGATGCGGTGCGCCAGGTCGGTTCGCTGATCAAGCCGGCGGTCTATCTCACCGCCCTGGAACGCCCCAGCAAGTACACCCTGACCACCCTGATCCAGGACGAGCCCTTCTCGGTGAAAGGCGCCGACGGCCAAGTCTGGCGGCCGCAGAACTACGAGCACAAGGCGCACGGCACCATCTTCCTCTATCAGGGGCTGGCGCATTCCTACAACCTCTCCACGGCACGCCTGGGCCTGGACCTGGGACTGCCCGAGGTGCTCAAGACCGTCGAGCGCCTGGGTGTGAGTCGCGCCCTGCCACCTTATCCGGCGACCCTGCTCGGCGCCGGCGCCCTGACGCCCATGGAAGTGGCGACCATGTACCAGACGTTGGCCAACGGCGGCTTCAATACGCCACTGCGCAGCATCCGCAGTGTGCTCGATGCCAATGGCGAGCCGCTCAAGCGCTATCCGTTCCAGATCGAGCAGCGCTTCGATACCGGCGCCATCTATCTGGTGCAGTACGCCATGCAGCGTGTCATGCGCGAGGGCACCGGCCGCTCGGTCTACAACCAGATCCCCACCAGCGTGAACCTGGCGGGCAAGACCGGTACCACCAACGATTCCCGCGACAGCTGGTTCTCCGGCTTCAGCCAGGATCTGCTGGCGGTGGTCTGGCTGGGTCGTGACGACAACGGCAAGACACCGCTGACCGGTGCCACCGGCGCCCTGCAGGTCTGGAGCAACTTCATGCGCCGCGCCGATCCGGTCTCCCTGGATATGCCGGTGCCGGAAAACATCACCCAGGCCTGGGTCGATGCCACCACCGGCCGCGGCACGGATCCCTCGTGTCCCAATGCCGTGCAGATGCCTTATATTCGCGGCAGCGAGCCGCCACCGGGCGCCTCCTGTGGTGCACCGGCCGCACCCGCCGCCGCCGGCGGCAACGGCAACGGCAACGGCAACAGCGGCAGTCCGGTCATGGATTGGGTCAAGGGTTGGTTGAATTGAGAGGTCCCAAGGTGACGAAAGCAGTCTGGCCGGTGATGATCGCCGGTGTTCTCCTCGCCGGTTGCGCCGCGCCGCAGCGTGGCGCCATCCCCGTGGTCGATTCCGGCGGTCCGGTATCCAACGGCGAACTCTATCGCCAGGGCAACAACCGGCCCCTGCCGGCGCAGCGCCAGGCTCCGGTGGCCGCAGCGCCCAGCGCGCCGGCCGATGCCGGGGTGACCGTCATGGTGCCGGGTGGCAGTTCCGCGCCCCTGGAGACCTATGCCGCACCGGCGGCCTCGGCGCCGCTGATCACCTCGTCCAGTCCCAGCGCGCCGCCCGTCCAGGCGCCGGTGCAGCCGAGTTATTCGCAGCCGGTCTATCCGCCCGCCACTCAGGGCGCCGCAGCTGCCAACAGCGCACCGACTGGTATCCCCTCCGGCAGCAATTCCACGGGCGGCGGCCTGGCTGCCGACGAGCAGCTCGACGGTCCGGTGCTGGCCCTGCTGACCACTGCCCAGCAACAGCAGGGTGGTGGCGATCTCAACGGCGCCTCCTCGAGTCTGGAGCGCGCCATGCGCATCGCCCCCCGCGAGCCCCAGGTGCTCTATCGCCTGGCCCAGGTGCGCCTGGCGCAGAACGATCCCGCCCAGGGCGAGCAACTGGCCCGTCGCGCCCTGACCTATGCCAATGGTCGTCCGGCCCTGCAGGCCAGTCTCTGGCAGCTGATCGCCCAGGCCCGCGAAGCCCAGGGCGATGCCTCCGGGGCCGCCCTGGCCCGGCAGAAGGCGCAGGTGGGTACCTGATGGACGAGCGCCTGCCCGCCCTGGCCGATCAGCTGCTGCAGATCGAGCGTGAATTGCGCCTGCTCGGCTGGTGGTCGGCGCAGGCGCCAAGCGCCGAGGCCCTGGCCAGCCAGGAGCCCTTCTGCGTCGATACCCTGAGCTTCGCCCAGTGGCTGCAGTGGATCTTCGTGCCACGGATGAAGCTGATCATCGAAAGCGATGCGGTCCTGCCGGCGCGCTCGGGCATCCGACCGATGGCCGAGATGGTCTACCAGGGCAATCTCGATCCGGTCCTGTCCCTGCTCGCGTCCCTGGCCGAATTCGACCGCATCATCGAAGGCCCCTGAGCTACTTGCCGCAGTTCTGCTCGATGGACAGCTGGGTCTCGGCCAGCCGCTGCTGACGTTCCTCTTCGCTCAGCCGCCGCGTCTCGCCACGACCGGACTGCACCAGGATGCGCGGATTGTTGCGCAGCTGCGCCAGATTCTGGCGCGCCTGGTCGCACTGCCCCTTGAGCTTGTTCTGCTCCTCGCGTACCTGCGCCTTCACCTGGCGATCCAGCTCCTGCTGCTGGGCATCGTTGGACACCGACGGCTGCTGGGCGCCGTTGGGCATCTTGTAGGTGGGCGCATTGCCACCGCCATTGATCTGCGGCGCCGTCTTCACGTCCACCTCGTTGGCCTTCTGGCCCTCGGGCGGCTGGGCACTGAAATGGGTGACGCCCTTGTCGTCGGTCCACTTGTAGACCTGCGCGGCCTGGACGGACAGGCTGCAGGCGAAAGCCAGGGCGGAAAGCCAGAAGATCGAGCGCATGGGAATCCTGGAAGGGGAGAGGACAGGACTTCACTATAAGAGGAGACGTCGACCTTTTCATCACGACTGATCGCCGACGACCGATTGCGCCCGGTTGCACCTTTCGGCTTGACTTGCACCGGTCGAATGCGAACAATCCAAAGTTCGCTGTAGCGAGTCGGCCCAAAGCTGACTGCTCGGCAGACCATGAGGTGCCTACCCGCGCCGCCACAGTCAAATACCCTGCACCGCGTTACCTCGCGTCGGGTGGAAGCTCCAGCATTCATCGGAATCTTCCAACAAGGCTTTCTAGGCAGCTGAATCGTCGGTGACCACCGTCGCCCATGCTCTGCCTTGCAGTCAACCGAACCTTGAGCGTCCACCAATGGGCGCTCGCCATGCGTGGAATGAGGTGATACGTGGAGCTATTAACTGGCGCTGAGATGGTCGTCCGCTTCTTGCGCGACGAGGGCGTGAAACACATCTACGGGTACCCGGGCGGTGCCCTGCTGCACATCTACGACGCCCTGTTCAAGGAACCGGCGCTCAACCACATCCTGGTTCGTCACGAGCAGGCCGCCACCCACATGGCCGACGGCTATGCCCGCGCCACCGGCAAGGCCGGCGTGGTCCTGGTGACCTCCGGCCCCGGTGCGACCAACGCCATCACCGGCATCGCCACCGCCTACATGGACTCCATCCCCATGGTGGTCCTGTCCGGGCAGGTGCCGAGCAACATGGTGGGCACCGATGCCTTCCAGGAAACCGACATGGTCGGCATCTCCCGGCCGATCGTGAAGCACAGCTTCATCATCAAGCACCCCTCCGAGATCCCCGAAGTCCTCAAGAAGGCCTTCTACCTCGCCGAGTCCGGGCGTCCCGGTCCGGTGGTGGTCGACATCCCCAAGGACATGGGCGATCCGACCAAGAAATTCGAATACGTCTATCCGAAGAAGATCAAGCTGCGCTCCTACAATCCGGCGCAACGCGGTCATTCCGGGCAGATCCGCAAGGCCATCGAGATGCTGGTGGCGGCCAAGCGCCCGGTTCTCTACGCCGGTGGCGGGGTCATCCTCGGTGGCGCCTCCGCGGCCCTGACCGAGCTGGCTCGCCTGCTCAACCTGCCGGTCACCAATACCCTGATGGGGCTCGGCGGCTATCCGGGCAGCGATCGCCAGTTCCTCGGCATGCTCGGCATGCACGGCAGCTACCCGGCCAACCTGGCCATGCACCACAGCGACGTCATCCTCGCCGTGGGCGCGCGTTTCGATGACCGCGTCATCAACGGCGCCACGCGCTTCTGCCCGAACGCCAAGATCATCCACGTCGACATCGACCCGGCGTCGATCTCCAAGACCATCAAGGCCGACGTGCCCATCGTCGGTCCGGTCGACAGTGTCCTCACCGAGATGGTCGCCGTGGTCCGCGAGCTGAGCGAGAAGCCCCACGCCGAAAGCCAGGCCGCCTGGTGGAAGCAGATCGAGGAATGGCGTGGCGGTCGCGAGATGTTCCCCTACGACAAGGGCGACGGCAGCATCATCAAGCCGCAGACCGTCATCGAGACCCTGTACGACGTCACCGCGGGCGATGCCTACATCACCTCCGACGTGGGCCAGCACCAGATGTTCGCTGCCCAGTACTACCGCTACGACAAGCCCAATCGCTGGATCAACTCCGGTGGCCTCGGCACCATGGGCTTCGGCTTCCCGGCAGCCATGGGCGTCAAGCTCAACTTCCCGGACGCCGACGTCGCCTGCGTCACCGGCGAAGGCAGCGTGCAGATGAACATCCAGGAACTCTCCACCTGCATGCAGTACGACCTGCCGGTGAAGATCGTCTGCCTCAACAATGGCGCCCTGGGCATGGTCCGCCAGTGGCAGGACATGCAGTACAGCAGCCGCTACTCCCACTCCTACATGGAATCCCTGCCGGACTTCGTCAAGCTGGCCGAGGCCTATGGCCACGTCGGCATGCGCATCGAGCGTCTGGAAGACCTCAAGCCGATGATGGCCGAGGCCTTCGCCATGAAGAATCGCCTGGTCTTCCTCGACATCGCCGTGGACAACACCGAACACGTCTACCCGATGCAGATCAAGGATGGCGCGATGCGCGACATGTGGCTGAGCAAGACGGAGCGGACCTGAACATGAGACACATCATCTCCCTGCTGCTGGAAAACGAGCCCGGCGCCCTGTCCCGCGTGGTCGGCCTGTTTTCCCAGCGCAACTACAACATCGAAAGCCTCACGGTCGCCGCGACCGAAGACCCGACCCTGTCGCGCCTGACCCTGACCACCATCGGCCAGGAAGAGACGGTCGAGCAGATCACCAAGAACCTCAACAAGCTCATCGAGGTGGTGAAACTGGTCAACCTGTCCGAAAGCGCCCACATCGAGCGCGAACTCCTGCTGATCAAGGTCAAGGCCACCGGCGCCCAGCGCGCCGAGGTCAAGCGCACCACCGATATCTTTCGCGGCCAGATCGTCGATGTCGGCAGCAGCGTGTATACCATTCAGCTGGCGGGCACCAGCGAGAAGATCGACAGCTTCATCCAGGCGATCGGCGCCGCGTCCATCCTCGAGGTGGTGCGTAGCGGCGTGACCGGAATTTCCCGTGGCGACAAAGCCCTGAGCATCTGATACCCCCTTTTCCAGGAGAACCTGCAATGCGCGTTTACTACGACAAAGACTGTGACCTTTCCATCATCCAGGGCAAGAAGGTCGCCATCATCGGCTACGGCTCCCAGGGCCACGCCCACGCCTGCAACCTGAAGGACTCCGGCGTCGACGTCGTCGTCGGCCTGCGCAGTGGCTCGGCCACCGTGGCCAAGGCCGAGGCCCATGGCCTGACCGTCAAGCCGGTCAAGGACGCGGTCGCCTCCGCCGACGTGGTCATGATCCTGACCCCCGACGAATTCCAGTCCAAGCTGTACAAGGACGAGATCGAGCCGAACCTGAAGCAGGGCGCCACCCTGGCCTTCGCCCACGGTTTCGCCATCCACTACAACCAGGTCGTGCCCCGTGCTGATCTGGACGTCATCATGATCGCCCCCAAGGCCCCGGGTCACACCGTGCGTTCCGAGTTCGTCAAGGGCGGCGGCATCCCTGACCTGGTCGCCGTCCACCAGGACGCTTCCGGCAATGCCAAGAACGTCGCCCTGTCCTACGCCTGCGGCGTCGGCGGTGGCCGTACCGGCATCATCGAGACCACCTTCAAGGACGAGACCGAAACCGACCTGTTCGGCGAGCAGGCCGTGCTGTGCGGTGGTGCGGTCGAGCTGGTCAAGGCCGGTTTCGAAACCCTGGTCGAAGCCGGCTATGCGCCGGAAATGGCCTATTTCGAGTGCCTGCACGAGCTGAAGCTGATCGTCGACCTCATGTACGAAGGCGGCATCGCCAACATGAACTACTCGATCTCCAACAACGCCGAGTACGGCGAGTACGTGACCGGCCCCGAGGTGATCAACGCCGAATCGCGCGCCGCCATGAAGAATGCGCTCAAGCGCATCCAGAACGGCGAATACGCCAAGATGTTCGTGGCCGAGGGCGCGTCCAACTACGCCTCCATGACCGCCTACCGTCGCAACAACGCGGCTCACCCGATCGAGCAGGTCGGCGAGAAGCTGCGGGCCATGATGCCCTGGATCGCGTCGAACAAGATCGTCGACAAGACCAAGAACTGATCGGGCAGGGCGTCAGCCCTGTAACGAACGGTAAAGACGCGGCCTCGGCCGCGTTTTTTATTGCACTGCCCACGACCCCGGCAATGCCTTAGCATGAGAGGTTAGGCTGAACCCTATCCTCGAGAGGTCAGTCCAATCCGTCAGGTAATGCCCAAGGAAAGTCCATGAGCGAGCGTCCCGAAGAAACCCCGTCCAACACCAACACCGACGGCCTCATCCCCGTGGATGAACACATCGAGGAAACGCAGGACGCCCAGGGGCGTAAGATCAGACGCCGTGGCGTGTACCTGCTGCCCAACCTCTTCACTACCGCGGCACTCTTTGCCGGCCTCTATTCGATCATCAAGGGTGTCGCGGCCCAGACCGCCTTCATCCAGGGTCAATACGAAATCGCCTCCGCGGGTTTCTCGGCCGCCGCCGCCGCCATCTTCATCGCCATGGTCCTCGATGGCCTGGATGGCCGCGTCGCCCGCATGACCAACACCCAGAGCGCCTTCGGCGAACAGTACGATTCGCTCTCCGACATGGTCGCCTTCGGCGTCGCGCCGGCGATCCTGGCCTTCCAGTGGGCCCTGAGCGGCCTGGGCAATGTCGGCTGGGCCGTGGCCTTCATCTATGTAGCAGGCGCCGCCCTGCGTCTGGCCCGTTTCAACACCCAGATCGGTTCGGTGGACAAGCGCTACTTCATTGGCCTGGCCAGTCCTTCCGCGGCGGCCCTGGTGGCCGGTACCGTCTGGTGCTTCAGCGACTTCGGCATTCTGGGTTCCAAGCTTTCCTTCTTGGTAGCCCTGATGGTGGCCGCTGCCGGCATGCTCATGGTCAGCAACTTCAAGTACTGGAGCTTCAAGACCCTGGGCCTGAAAGGGCGGGTGCCCTTTGTGGTCATCCTGATCGCCGTGCTGGTCTTCGCCGTGGTCTTCACCGACCCGCCGCGCGTCCTGTTGCTGGGCTTCCTGGCCTATGCCGTCTCCGGACCCTTCACCACCCTCTGGCGCAACCGCCGTATTGGTCGGGCCTAAAGGTCTATGAGAGAAGGGGCTGCGCGAGCAGCCCCTTCTTTTTTGGCTTTTTGAAAATAACCTGTTGACCTGCCTCGAAACTCCCCTATAATGCGCCCCACTTCCGGCGCAGATGCTGAAGGGGCTTGAAAATCAAGCACTTAGGTCTGGGCCGGGCGGGGGGTCCACGGATTCTTCGCCATTCGGTTTTCACCTCAGGGTGATGACGAAATGAAGCGGAGGGGGTTGACAGCATCTTGGGATGCTGTA